>DATMON010000006.1:0-87297 GCA_035568175.1 Chthoniobacterales bacterium | reverse complement strand
CCTGGCCTAAAAAATCACGAACACTATTTAAAGACTCTTTGGAGATCCTATGTCCCATGGAAAGGGTCTTGAAGACCGGGTGATAGCCTTGGGCATTCAAACTTGTCTCTCCAAAACGGGCGTCGGCTATGGGGATTGTTTGGTCCATTTGCCCATGTACCATCAAGATCGGAACCGATCTTGGCGCTTTAAGGTCTCTCAAATTTTCCGCCGGATTCGGGACATAGCCGCTCATGGAAACGATGGCGAGGACCTTGTTCGAGCAATGAAGCCCCGTTACGATGGACATGACCGCGCCTTGAGAAAATCCAGCAAAGATCACCGGCCTTTTCGGGCCTAACCGCTGGACCAGTTTCAAGAGATAGTCGCGGCTTTGGACGATATCGCTTTGATTCTCCTTGTGATACCAGCCAAACCCCTTCCCCTCGAGGAAAAGACGGCCGTCCGGGCATACGACCCGGCCGGGCGGTAGATGCAGTTCGGACCAAAGGTAAATAAGGCTCGTGGCTGAGCCGTGAGCTCCTTGGAGCAAAACGACGAGAGGCGCATTCTCGGGCAAATGGTCCGGTTCCAAAACCAGGCAGCGGTGAGAATCGACAGTGACTGTGTAAAGAGGAGGGAGATCGCTTTGGGCGGCATAAGCCCTCGCGACCAAGGCCAGGAAAAAGAGAAGAAACGTCTTTTTCATGTCCCTTTATTGCACATCGCCGTCAAACCCGCAGACGCCAGCACCGACACAGCGAACAGTGATTTCACAACGCAAACTTTCCACCTCCCCGGGCGAAAAACAAGATGGATGGGATTGCTCGAAGTCGCGAAAACAAAAACCGCGAAGAAGGTTAATGGCAACGCGCCCTCGCATCTCCTCCGCGGTTTTGTGTTCTAGAGAGAACAGCCGCCTAACCAAACGCTGAAGCGAACCGCTGGACGCGGCAAAGCCGCGCGTTAATAGTTAACCGTTATCTGTTATTCGTGAAAAACTTCGCTCCCTCTAGCGGTCGCTCAGCTTGTTCTCGTTAGACCGCACATGAGCAGAAGAGATCGACAGTCGGGTCTGGCATGGATTGAGGTTGTCGTGATAGTCGCCATTTTTGTGCTGACCGGCTCGCTCTTCTTCCGGTTGTGGTACCGTCAGAGGTGGCTCGCAGTGGAGAATTCTGTCGTTCAGTCCCTCGGCATTGACCAAACGGTTTACGTCATCTGTAAAATTGCGATTCTCACTCTAGGACTCGTTTGCCTGGTGATTTATCGAATCCGCCGGGGTCGGCCACGACGATGATTGGAGCTGCTGTGCGCCCTAACCAATCGATGAAGCCAACGGCCAAGGCGCGAAGCGCGCGTGACCGATATACCGTCTGACACGCACCGTTATTCCGATGGATTTCGGGAATAATTAGATACAAAACGCGGTAGCACACGAGAAAGGAAGGCGTCGGCCCGATCCGGGGATCACATTTCAAACTCTATTTAAAGAGGCTTAGACCCTTTAATGAGAAAACATTTTCTCAGATGCCTTCTGAAGCTAGCCTCCAGCCGCGTTGGTCAACGCTCGAGTATTCAATCGCTAATGATGAACCGGCTCTCCCCTGGCCTGTTCCTTGATGCGGTCAACTCGTATCAGCGCACCGCGGCAATCAAAGCTGCCATCGAACTCGATCTTTTCACAGCCATCGGTCAAGGGCGCGAAACATCTCAGGCGCTTGCTCTGAGTTGCGGCGCCTCCGAACGCGGCATGCGTATTCTTTCCGATTATTTAGTGGTCATGGGATTTTTGAGGAAGAAAAGGGGTAGATACGGTCTAACCGTTGATTCCGCTATGCTGCTGGATCGTCGCTCTCCCGGGTATCTGGCGGATGCAATTGAGTTCTTCCTCTCGCCGATGTTGACCGACGGATTTAGAGACGTCACGGCCGTCGTTCGCAAGGGTGGGACTTTGCTTCCAGAAGCTGGAACAAACACGCCCGACCATCAAGTGTGGGTCAAATTTGCCCGGGCAATGGCTCCGATGGCCGCGGTCCCGGCGAAAAAGATGGCCAGACTTGTCGATAAGGGGCCGGAACAGAAGCTGAAGGTGTTGGATGTTGCTGCCAGTCATGGAATGTATGGGATTGAGATTGCTCGACGCAACAAACGAGCTGAAGTGGTTGCAATTGATTGGGAGTGCGTTCTCGCCGTAGCAAAGGAGAATGCTCTGAAAGCGGGATTAGATAATCGCTATAACACAATCCCTGGCAGCGCTTTTGAGGTCGATTACGGCAGGGGTTACGACTTGATACTTCTGACAAACTTCCTTCATCACTTTGATATGAGTACTTGCGAAAGGTTGCTCGAAAAAGTCCATGCGGCCCTTGCCCCGCACGGCAGAGCGGTCACGGTTGACTTCGTGCCCGATCCGGGCCGCGTTTCCCCTCCCGGACCAGCGGCTTTCTGTATGACGATGCTCGGTACCACGCCGAACGGCGACGCATATACCTATGATGAATTCAAGCGAATGCTCAGCAACGCAGGATTCGTGCGTAGCGAGCTTCGCCCCCTGGTGAGTAACTTTCAGCAGATGATCATCTCTTATAAGTAGTAGGACCGCGCTGTCACTGTGCTGCCCGATCCTAAGTTGAGTGTTAAGGAAAAACTGGGCTTGGCCGGTCCATCCCTGTCGCTCGACCGATTTTACGATGAGCGATTTCGCAGATTACAGAAGCTGCGCCATGATATCCATGCGCCCTAACCAATCTATGAAGCCGATGCCGAGGGCGCGAAGCGCCGGTTGAGATGTTTAGAAGTTGAGTTGTTGAGATGAAGTTTTGTGCTAACGCGTGCCGTGGCTTATCTCTGTCTCGTTAGACCACAAGTCCATGTCGCAAGACGAAGACCATCTCCGGTTGCTCTCGACCTTCCACTACATTGTCGGCGGCCTCGCAGCGCTCTTTTCGTTTTTCCCGCTGCTTTACGCCGGCTTTGGGCTCGTCATGCTCTACGCATCATCGCACCCGCAGCCGCAGAACGGGCCGCCGCCAGCGATCATCGGATACATCTTCATCGGCTTAGGCGTCTTCGGCTTTCTCCTTGGCGAAACTTTTGCGCTGTGCATCGTGCTGGCTGGGCGCTTCATCGCGCAGCGGCGCCGATACTGGTTCGTCTTTGTTACCGCCTGCATGCAATGTCTTTTCTTCCCGTTTGGGATCATTCTGGGCGTATTCACGATCATTGTGTTGTCACGAGATCCGGTGAAAGAGCTTTTCGGCATTACGTCAACGCCAGCTGCGATTAGGCCAACGGTCTAACCAATCGATGAAGCCGACCCAGCACTTTGTGTTAAGATCTCGATCAATGCGCACACTGATTTCCAAAGTGCTGGGTGGCCTATCTTTTTCTCATTAGCCCTATGACGCTTCAAGACTGGAGTAATCTCGCGCAAGTGATTGGCGCGATCGCCGTCGTCATTTCGCTATTCTACGTTGGATTTCAGATCAAGGGGAACACGAGCGCCGTTCGCTCCGCCACCGCGCAAGCAGTCCACGATAACTATGCGGATTGGTATATGAATCTGATGGGGGATGCCGAGCTCAACCGCATCGCGATCAAGGGGCTGAAGGACTATTCGTCACTGGATGAAACGGAGAAGGCGCAATTCATAGAGACTTTCATGGCATTTATATCCTTTTCCCAGAATGCCTTTTATCAGTGGCAGGAAAAGGCATTGTCTCCTCCGCTTTGGGCCGGCTGGGAGTTGCTCACCATGAATTTGCTTGCTGCTCCCGGGGGCAAAGAGTTTTGGAAGGAACGCGGATACGTTTTCGGGAACGAATACCGCGACTACGTGGAGAAAGTCATTTTGACTAGGAAGCCACATCCCGAAGCCAGGCCCTTGGGCGCTTTCAAGATTGGCTAATGGAAACGAAGCCTAACCAAGCGCTGGAGCGAACCGCGGACCGGCGTGAAGAACAGTTGAGGGTTACGCTCCCGCTAGTTCATCGAGAATGTGCCCGACTGTAGATTGCCGCATGGCGGCAGGATTGAGAGATGATAGTTGAGAGTTTTGCAAAGCCCGCGATCGTCAGCCGTCGCTCAGCTTGGTCTCGTTAGACGTCATGTGCATGTTGCGTGTAGCGACAGTCGTTTTGCTTTGTGCGGTTAGCCAGGACGCGCTTGCGCTCGATCCGCCGCCCACCGCCGCGCAGCTGCGGGAATGGGCCACTGGTCCTTGTGTTACTGCCGGAAAGCACGCCGGAATCGACTACGCACATTCACTCGATCGCGCTATCGCCGAGGATCCCGCAGGTTTGGCCACGCTTTTTCGCTTCACCGACACTGGTTGGTTCGATGGCGCTGCAGCGGAAGGTCACTGTGTCATCCTGCTCGGTTTGTTGCAGCGCTGGGGCGACCGACCATTCTCTCGCGTCCTACGAGCGCAGAAGCGGCCGGTTCGCAAAGCAGTCATCGATGCTATTGCCTCGTTCTCGTATCCTACTTGGAAGCCTACTGAGTTCCCGCTAACTTATGCTTCAGCGCCACATTAGCGGCCACGGAAGCCGTGTAACCAGTCGATGGAGCGAACCCAGCACTTTGTTGTAAGCTCTCGGTGATGCGCCTCCGGATTTTCAAAGCGCTAGGTCGCTCATCTCATTCTCGTTAGGTCTCGCTACTTCCGTGGGTAGGAAACGACGCAACTGAATCCGTTTTAAATTTTGTTTTCAGGGCACGGCCACTTTTGCGCCCATTTTCGAATTCAAAGGAAAAATTCGAATTTGCTGCGAAAAGAAAAGTGAGGGCGTTTGGAAGATTCTTGGTTTTGGCGGGCTTGTTCGTACTGGCCCTGGGAGTTGGTGCATCACCCGCGGCTCCGAAGCATAAAACTACGAGCGCTCAACGGTTTCCTGTCGCCACCGTAAGCCAAACCGTTTCTGCTTCGACTGCTTCTTTAATTTCGCCGCAACTAAATTTCGCGGCGCCGCGTGTTTACTCCGTCGCCGGCCCGCAGGTCGGCGGTGCGGGAATGCTTTCCGTGGTTACTGGCGATTTCAACGGTGACGGCATCCCGGATTTCGCGACCGCCGGATTTTATTGTGCCAATCCCAGCGGAGACGCGATCGCCGTCTATCTCGGCGATGGGCACGGTGGTTTTCAGCCGCCGGTGACATATCCGGCCGGTCAATGCGTCGCTAATATTGCGAGTGGACGGTTGCGCGGAAAAAACAGGCCGGAAGACCTGGTAGTAGTAAATGCTGGCTCCAATGCAACCGGAGTCGCCGTGCTGCTCGGCAACGGCGATGGCACTTTCCAAGCTCCAATCGTCATTCCCTTACCGAATGCGCCAACCGGTGTAGCAATTGCGGATGTGAACGGCGACGGTAAAGGAGATCTAATCGTCGTTGGCGCCACCGATGGCCAAACCGCCGACGCCCTAAACAATATCGCGGTATTGATCGGCCATGGCGATGGGACCTTTGATGCGCCGCTGTATTATCCCGGCCTGCCGTTCCTTCAAGGCGTGCGTGTTGCCGACGTAAACAATGACGGCAAACCCGATCTGATCCTGAGGACCACCGACGAAATCGCCGTTTCAATTAACAATGGGAACGGCACGTTCTTGCCACCTTACATCGTTCTGGAAGAGCCTTCGACGATCATCTCGGTGACGCCACCGGGGCCGATCGCCAACGGACTCGTCGATTTTGTCATCGGCGATTTCAACGGTGACGGGAATCTTGATATCGCCGCGGCCGAAGATGGCGAACGGGTTGACGTCCTACTCGGCACTGGCACCGGATCATTTCTCGCACCGGTCACCTATCTGAACACTCAGCATCAAACCGGATTCGGCGGCGGTCACGTCGCGACGGCAAAGCTGACAAACAGCGGCCATCTCGACCTGGTGGTCACGAGCGGCTATGGCACAACCCTCGGCATCTTTTTCGGGAACGGCGATGGCACGTTTCGAACCACTCCGGTGGTCTATCCTTTACCGCAATATGACGACGAAGGTCTGATCTTGGCCGACGTAAATGGCGACGGTCTACCTGACATTGTGCTCGGCACTGCGGAGGGCGTCCTCGGCCACACCGCGAATTATATGACCATTTTGCTCAATCGTGGGAACGGAGATTTTGGACCGGCACCGGCGGAATTTTCGGATGTCGCGGTTAACAACAACGCCGCGAATCCTACCAATCCCATCGGCCTGACGCTGTCTGATCTAACGGGCAACGGCAAACTGGATCTGGTTACCACAAACTGGGGTTATCCAATCGAAAATTTGACCAATGGTCAGGTCCCGGTTCCTCCCACGATCAATCCGACAGCGGGAACAGTGAATCCTCACGGAACCATTTCCGTCTTCCCTGGCAACGGGGACGGTACTTTCGGAACTGAGCAGCAGTATGAAGTCGGCGCGCGAGCGATCGCGGTTCAGGCCGCTGATTTAACTGGAAACGGCAAAAAGGATCTCGTCGTTGTCAATGCCGTTGAGAACACGGTTTCACTTCTAAAAGGAAATGGCGATCACACTTTCCAGCCGGCAATCACTGTCGCGGTCGGCCAGGGCCCAACTTCGCTCGCCTTGGCTGATTTCAACGGCGACGGCAAACTCGACGTCGCGGTAACGAATGTCACCGACGGCACCGTCTCGGTCTTGCTCAATCAAAGTACGCCGGGCAACTTGAGTTTCCAAGTCGCAGGAGTCTATCCGGTCGGCATCAATCCCAGTGGCGTTGTTGCCCGTGATTTCAATCATGACGGCAAAATGGACCTGGCTGTCGTGAATGGGGGCGATTACACCAGCCCAACTGGTGCGACCACCGTGTCTATTTTGATGGGTAACGGCGATGGAACTTTCGGATCGGCGACCACCCAGGTCTTATGGGGCGGTTTCTACGGCAGCGGAGGCGACGGAATCGTTTCCGCCGATTTCGGAAACGGTGAGCAGGACCTCGCAGTAGCGAATTTTTCGAAAGGCGAAGTCATGATTTTAAAGGGTCACGGCGACGGCACATTCACACCGGCTGGTACTTATGTGACGGGTGCCGGCACGGAAGGCATCGTTGCCGCCGATTTCAATGGTGACGGCAAAGTCGATGTCGCCGTTAACAATCTGAACGATTACACGATCACGCTATTGATCGGAAAGGGTGATGGCACTTTTGTGCCGGCTGTACAAGAAACGGACGATACGCCGCGTCCATTTGGCTGGGTTAGCTGGGGATATCCGGCTTTCATCGCGGCGGGCGATCTGACCGGCAAAGGCAAACCAGATATTGTTGCCACGCACATTTTTGAGCAAACCGCCTCGGTTTTGCGCAACACCACAACTGGAGTGCCGATCAATCGGATTGTTTCGCGAAGAGTTCATGGCTCGGCCGGTCCATTCGATATTGATCTGACCGGTGGCAGCGGAATTGAGTGTCGCAGCGGCGGGACGAACGGGGATTATACGCTGGTGTTCACTTTTATAAACCCGCTCACAACTGTGGGCAGAGCGAGCGTTACCACTGGCACAGGCTCAGTAGCTAGTAGTTACGTCGGTCCTACTGACGCACACACTTACATCGTGAATCTCACTGGAGTAACCAATGCTCAAGTTATCACGGTTAGCTTAACTAAACTGACCGACGCGGCCGGCAACTTCAGCAGCGCAGTTTCAGCTTCTATGGGCGTCCTTATCGGCGACACGACCGGTAACGGTGTTGTCAATTCGAGCGATATTGCCCAAACCCAATCGCAGTCCGGTCAGCCGGTGACGAATTTGAATTTCCGTGAAGACGTGACCGTCAACGGCGTGATTAATAGTTCAGACATTGCGCTTGTGCAGTCTAAATCGGGAACAGCTCTTCCATCGCCGCCCTAACCAGTCGATGAAGCCTGCTCCGAAAGCTTTCGCGAGCAAGCGCGTTGGCCGTTGCCCTAAGAAAGTTGAGAGTTACGCTCCCGCTAGTTCATCGAAAATGTGCCCGACTGTAGATTGCCGCATGGCGGCAGGATTGAGAGATGGTTGTTGAGAGTTTAAGAAAGCTCGCCCCCGCAAGCGGTGGCTGAGATTGTTCTCGCTAGATGACCAGCCCCAAACTTACCAGGGATGTGGTCTCGGCATACTTCTGCTCGCGCTGGGCTTCCCTGCTGGCGTGTCGATACGGACGAATCATCGTCTATGCTCTCGCCCTAACAATCTTGGCTAGTGAGTTTTGCTTCTTTCGCTTGCATGCCGGTACTCTCTTCGGCGACGAAGCAGCCTTCGCCTGCACGACCGATCACATGCGCGCGACGGGTGATTGGGTCGTACCATTCATTGGCGATAACCCCCATTTGAATGCCACCCCGCTTTACAATTGGCTCACCGTGGCGGCCGCGCCGTGGTTCGATGAGTCGCCACTTTGGTATCGGTTCTGGTCTGCGGTATCCGGAATAGGCTGCGTGCTGCTGGCATTTGCCCTCGGGACATTCCTATTCCGACCGGAGGCGGGGTTGCTGGCGGGCCTGTTACTGGTTTTTAATCGCGGCTTTCTTTTCGACCATGGTATTCGCTTTGGCGGGATGGATGCGATGCTGACATTCTTCGTCACCGCCGCGACGTTGTGTTATGCGTGGTTGTATATTAAGCCCGGGCGCGCCTATTCCGCGTGGGGCCTGCTCGGGGTGTGCATTGGGCTAGCTTGCCTAACGAAGCCCCCGGTTTTCGGAGTTTTCTTTTTCGCACTCATCACCCTCCATTGGCTTATACACCGGCGAGGCGAGTCGTTGGCGGTCCGCACAGCCGGACCGGTTCTAGCAGCCGCGATCGCCACGTTGCTTGCCGCACCCTGGTACTTCCTGCTATGGCGGCGGCTGGGCAACGGTTGTTTGTACAGCCTTTTCATATACAACTCGTTGGAACGAGCCCTCGACCGGACTGTGCGCGATCCGTTCTGCTGCCACCGCGCCATCTGGCATTCGTCAAGCGCTTTCAAACTCGTCGAGGCGGCGTTCGCATGTGCCGTCGGTTCTTGGGTCGCTAGGCACCGGCGACAGGAATGGGGCCTGCTTTTGTTTCTCGCAGGCGGCTACCTTCTCGCGCTAACAGCGGCTGGCAAGCCGTTCCAGTACATCTATTATCCCTTCCCGCTCTTGGCCGTGTTGCTGGCCGGCCTGTTCCTGGAATCCGGTCCATTCCTCCTCGCCTGGGTTGTGCCCAAGCTCGCCCGCACTGCGGTATTGGTCGGTGTGGCGGTTGCTGCGGTCCTGATCAGTGCCGATTGCCTAAGGGCCCTGCGTATCCTCGGCCGTCCCGCCTGGACTCATCCCCCTTTTGGTATCTACGAGCGGCTCGCCCCAGAACTGGCGCAGCGACATTGTCGTTACGTGCTGTTCGACTTCCACTTGGAGACCTGCAACTTTGAGGATCTGTATTACCAGGCCCACATGCCACTTGCGAACCAGGTACGGGACCTCAAGGAACTGAGCGCCTTGCTCGAAGACGGAACGCCTGTTCTCGTGCTTCTTCCACCGATCACCTCACCTCAACCGCAGCTTGCTGGACTGCGTCCGGAGATCTGGCTCCAGGAAAACCCTTGGCCCAATTACACCTATACGGTCCTCGCTTTCAACGGAGGATCCAGTCTGATTCCGGCCGCTGAGTTGACCCGGCTGGCGCGCGGGAACCAGTGATCAGAATGTAGACGGACATTGGCGCATAGAGACGAAGCATCCCCAAGTCAGATTAAATCAGAAGGCGACACTCATCGGAGGAACAAAGATGCGTATCTCGAGTAAACACTGTCTGTATCGGTGATGAAGCGACACTTACGGTCTAACCAAATGATGAACCCAACCCAGCCCTTTGTGGTAACTTCTTGTGCAATGCGCGGCATCTCTTTCAAAGTGCTGGGTGGCTTATCTCTTTGACTCATGATCTTCCCAGCTCATTGATGCATTTACTCCCGTTCAGTTACCGCTACCTCACGGCCTTTCCGTCTACCCCGTGGGTTCCTGCCCACGGTGTTCGCCCTGTCGGGCTTGCCCGTCTATCTCCCGACATCCCATTTCGGTAGATTCTCGTTAGGCCGTGAATATTCCGCGTGAGAAGAGACTAGATCAGCTAAAAGGCACGATAACGTGGTTGATTATGCTGGGACGATTTGGTCGCCTGCTCTTTTCGTTGGCGATAATTGGGATGGGCATAGAGACATTGATCTGCTCGTACATTTCTGGTCATTCGCTTGGCCCACACTCTCAGGTTGTGCCGGTAATTCCGTGGGTGCCGGGTATTCCGAGTTTGGCCTACCTCGTCGGAGCAATCTTAGTCCTCTGCGGGGCAGGCTTTCTTTTTCAACGCACCCTGGTGGTGTCTTCCATCACACTCGGTGCTCTGATGTTATTCTGCGGACTCGCATTTGACGTGCCGCGACGTCCCAACCTCATGAGCGCCGAGTGGCGTACGAATGCGCTCGAACCAATCGCCATTGGCAGCCTGGCGTGGCTCGCTCCTGGATTGGTCGGCATTCCGAGATGGCTTCACAGGGCGAGCCGCTATCTTCTTGCATTTGCGCTCATTGTCTTTGGCATCGCCCATTTTCAGGTTCTCACTTTCATTGCCGGCATGGTGCCTGGCTGGATTCCCTGGCACCGGTTCTGGACTGCTTTCTTTGGCGTAGCCTTCATCTCCGCAGGCGTAAGCTTCGCCACTGGATTTCTGCAGCGGTGGGCGGCGTTAGGTGTAGGATTGATGTTCGCGCTCTGGACCGTAACAATTCACCTACCGCCTGTTCTCAACTTTTTCCGCATCCCCGGCGCAACTCAAGACCCGGACAAGTGGTCGGACGTGTTCATTGTCGTAGCGCTATGGGGGGGCTCGTGGGCGCTCTCACGCGATCTGCGCGATAGGAGAGGTTCAAGCTTGGAACAGATTCGAATCGGGCCTAACCAGACGGTCCAGCCAACTCCGCGGACGAGTCGATGACTCGGTTAAATCGTTATTGGTTATTTCTCGCGAGTGATCAGTTGCGCTGGCGGGCGAATCTGCCGCTCAGGACAGCGGTCGCTACAACTAGACTTTGTCGTTGTCGATCTTCACCGGCGGGCGTACGTTTTGAGCCCAAGCCAAGCAGCGTGACGCTGCACCCAATTAACGGAATGGAGGATTCCCTATGAGCACTGCTGTCGCCGACGAAGAAAAAGTTAAGCTGAGCCAACTCGAGCAACTGAAGAAATTTACCGTGGTGGTCGCAGACACGGGCGATTTCGAATCGATCAAGGAATTCAAACCGCGCGACGCGACAACCAACCCGAGTCTGATCTACGCCGCGACGCAAAAGGAAAAGTATTTTCATCTGCTCGACGAGGTATTGGCCGATCGGAAGAATTCGGGATTGAAGGGCGCGGCCCAGATCGAAGACATCATCGATCATCTTCTGGTTCAGTTCGGCACCGAGATTTTGAAAATCGTGCCCGGTCGCGTTTCGACGGAAACGGATGCGCGATTGTCGTTCGATACGCAAGGCTCGATCGACAAGGCGCGTCAGTTGATCAAGCTTTACGAGGCGCGCAAGATTCCGCGCGAGCGCGTGCTGATCAAGATTGCGTCGACGTGGGAAGGCATCGCAGCGGGCGAGGTGCTGGAGAAGGAGGGGATCAACTGCAATCTGACGCTGATGTTTTCGCTGCCGCAGGCGGTGCGCTGCGCGGAAGGTGGGATTGAGCTAATCTCGCCGTTCGTGGGTCGCATTTACGATTGGTACAAAGCGGCGAACAAGCGCGATTACGTCGGCGCGGAAGATCCGGGCGTGCAATCGGTCGACGAGATTTACACCTATTACAAGAAGTTCGGCTACAAGACCGAAGTGATGGGCGCGAGCTTCCGCAATACCGGAGAGATTCTGGAGCTGGCCGGCTGCGACCTGCTCACGATCAGCCCTGAGCTGCTCGATAAATTGTCGGAGTCGTACGATCTGGTGACACGGAAGCTCGATCCGGAAAAAGCGAAGGCGGCGAAGATCGACAAGTTGGAAATGGATGAGAAAAACTTCCGGTGGCTCTTGAACGAGAACGCGATGGCGACGGAGAAATTGTCCGAAGGCATTCGCAAGTTTGCGGCCGACATCGTGAAGCTGGAGAAATTCGTCGCCAGCAAAATCAAATAACCGCGGATTACACGGATCGAACGGATCAAACCGGATAGAAAAGTCCGATTCGGAAATCTGTGATATCCGTGGTCAGAATTTGTGTTCAACGTTGTTCTGGTTGAGCCGGAGATTCCGCCCAACACCGGTAACGTCGGGCGACTTTGCCTGGCAACAAAGTCGACGCTCCACCTCGTGAAACCGCTCGGTTTCTCGCTCGAAGATCGACAACTCAAACGCGCCGGCCTCGATTACTGGGAAGATGTCGATGTAAAGACCTGGGATTCGTTGGCTGCGCTGATCAAGGCGAAGCAATCGGGCGACCGTTATTTCTTCGTAACGACAAAGACCAAGCGCGCTTACTGGGACGTTCAATTCCGGCCCGGCGATTTTTTGATTTTCGGGCGGGAAACGAAGGGATTGCCCGAGAGCCTGCTGACGGAGAACGAGTCCCGGTGCATCACCATTCCAATGGCTGGCACGCGGAGTTTGAACCTGGCCACTGCCGTGGGAATTGTGGTTTTTGAGGCGGTTCGGCAGCAAAGATAAATCGAGCGCGCCCAGCGCAACCGTTGTATGTATAACAGGGTTGAATAACTGTCAGACTAGGAAGGTCTAACAACCCAGGAGGCAATAGAACTTATATGAGAATACTTTTAGTTTTAACGTGCTGTTTCGGGCTCGCGTCCTTTGCAGGCGCAGCTCAGCAGGACGATCAAGGTAACAATCAAGGGAAGAAGAAAGGCGGCGGCAATGCTCCGTCGCGGCAAGTGACAACCCAACAGACCGGCAAAACTTACAAAGCCGGTTCGAGCAGTGGTCCTCACACCGCGAACTTCCAGCAACAGGGCACGGTCCATTACAAAGGTGCGGGCAAGAACAAGTGGCAGGGGCCGGTAACTGGCGGGAATTCAACAAATCTCTCCAGCCAAACCAATGTGTCGGCCAAGAACACCACGTTCAATAAGTCCGTGAACAAGAGCGTCACGGTCAATAAGAACTTCAAGGTTCAGCATTTCAATCTCGGGAACCAGCCGAACGGGAAATATCAGGCGGTGAAGTTCAACGGAAACTATCAGATTGCTGGCGCTCACAATTGGAAGGGCGCGAAGTATCAGGTTTTTGTGAATTACCATCCGCAATGGCACGATCAGGGATGGTGGAGATCGCACCACAACAACATCGTGTTCGTATTCGGATCGCCATATTACTGGGACTCCGGCTACTGGTACCCGGCCTGGGGTTACAATCCCGGCGCCAACTATTATTATGATGGACCGATCTACGCCTCGAATCCGGAGATGGATCCGGGCCAGACAGTAGCCAACGTGCAGTCCGCACTTCAGCAACAGGGTTACTATCAGGGCGAAGTCGACGGCATTCTCGGACCGCAAACCCGCGCCGCTCTGGCAGAGTATCAATCCGCGCAGGGACTCGAACCAACGGGCGCGGTGGACGAGCCAACCTTGGAAACGCTCGGAATGGTGTAAGCAAAATTTGGATTCTGAGAAATCGCCGCGGAGCGTTCCGCGGCGATTTTTTTGTCCGAGCCGGACTGGCCCTTGTTCTCCTGGCTCGCGTTCGGAATGACATTGCTTGCACGATGTCGATCTTGGCGGAGTAATTGTTTCGTGTCGCCACAACTGATCGCTCGCGATTTGTTTCAATCATTCCGAATGGGCTCGCGCCGGATTGAAGTGTTGCGCGGCATCTCGGTCGATGTCGCGCCCGGCGAAATCATTTTTATTTGCGGCGCCTCGGGCGCTGGAAAAACGACCCTGCTTTACACGCTGGCCGGTTTGGAGCGACCTGAGTCCGGGACTGTGGAATTTGAAGGACGCAATCTTTACAACGGCAGCTCGGCGTCGCAGGCGCGCTTTCGCAACAAAAAGATGGGTTTCGTGTTCCAAGGCTATTTTTTGTTGCCGGAACTGACCGCGCTGGAAAATGTTTCGCTTCCGGGAATGATCGGCCGGACATCGACAGAGAAGGCGGCCGAAGAAAGTCTGGCCGCGGTCGGTTTGGCCGATCGGATGCAACACTTGCCGGCGGAACTTTCGGGCGGCGAACAGCAACGAGTCGCGATTGCGCGCGCGTTGACGAACGATCCCGATATTATTTTTGCGGACGAGCCTACCGGTAATCTCGACTCCGCGACCGGCGAGGCGATTGTCGATCTTTTGTTGAACCTCGCTCGCGAACGCAAGAAAAGTGTCCTGATAGTCACTCATGACACCGGCCTTGCGACCCGCGGCGACCGTGAGCTGCACATTAAAGACGGCCGCATCCAATAAGCCATTGCATTTGTTCCTTGAATTGCGTGACGAAAGACGGAGATTTTTCGTGAAATTATGAAAACCACTAATGCAGGCGGGACGGTGATCGACGAACCTAAATTACGCGAAGCGGTAAAACCGGCGGTCGATAAACGGACCGGGTCGAAGCCCGCGGCGAAGCTTTCTCAGATTTACGTCGACGGAAAATTTTATGCCGAGGCCGATGCGAAAGTTTCCGTGTTCGATCACGGCCTGCTTTATGGCGATGGAATTTTTGAGGGGATCCGTTTTTACAACGGCCGCGTTTTTCGATTGGAAGAGCATCTCGAGCGGCTTTGGGATTCGGCCCGCTCCATTTTGTTGGAAATACCGATGTCGCAGCGAGCTATGACCGAAGCGCTGTTGGAGACGATTCGGCAAAATAATTTGCGCGAAGGTTACATTCGTTTGCTGGTCACGCGCGGAGTTGGCAACCTTGGTTTGAATCCGGAGCAGTGCAAAAAACCGAGCGTGATCATCATCACCGCTCAAATCGCGCTTTATCCCGAAAACGTTTACCGAAATGGACTCAGCGTGGTCACCTGCGCGACGCGTCGCACCAACCCGAGCGCGCTCAATCCCGCGGTCAAGTCGCTCAATTATTTGAACAACGTGATGGCGCGGATCGAGGCGAACCTCGCCAATGCCGACGAAGCCCTGATGTTAAACGATGAGGGAAATGTGGCGGAGTGCACGGCGGACAACGTCTTCATCGTTAAACGCGGCCACATTTTCACGCCGCCGATCACGGCCGGCGCCCTGCGCGGAATTACCCGTTCGGTCGTGTTTGAAATCGCTGCCGAGACGGGAATTAAAGTGACGGAAGCTGACATTACGCGTCATGACGTTTTCATTGCGGACGAGGCTTTTCTTACCGGCACGGCTGCGGAAATTATTCCGGTGGTCAAAGCCGACGGCCGTCCCATTGGCACAGGCAAACCGGGCCCGATTACAGCGCGGATGATTGCGCGTTTCCGGGAAATGACGAGAGAAACAGGAACGCCGATTTATTCGTAAGATCGATCCGCCTTCGCCAAGGCTACGGCGTGACAAAGCAATCCAAACTATCGAGATCGGCGCGAAAGGTGCTCGACAAACTCGCGGCTTGAATGTTTTAGCGTGGAACAGGTCTAATATTGTAGAAATGTTGTGCGACGTTTGTAAATGCAATGACGCGACCGTCTTTCTGACTCAAATCATTGAGGGGAAGATGCAGAAGGTGAATCTCTGCGACGCGTGCTCGAAAGAAAAGGGCGTCCAGGACCCGACTGGGTTTGCCCTGGCGGATTTGCTCCTTGGCATCGGCGCGGCGGAGGAAATCGAAAAAGGGAGCTCGACCCAACGCTGCCCCGTTTGCGGTTTTACCCAGGCCGATTTCAAAAAGGCCGGCCGGCTCGGTTGCAGCACGTGTTACGTGACCTTTACCGAAGCGTTAACCGCACTATTAAAAGCAATGCACAAAGGGACAGCGCACGTCGGCAAAGTTCCGCAACGGGCCCATCGCGCGGGAGAGTTGAGCGATCGGATGCGCAATTTGAATGAGAGCCTGCAAAAAGCAGTGGCGGAAGAAAATTACGAAACGGCCGCGTCGTTGCGCGACCAAATCAAACAGCTGGAAAGTGAATTAGCGAGTTAGCGCCGTGAAATTTTCGAATGTCATGTCGAACGCCGGAGAATGGCTCCGTGGCGAGGGACCGCATCACCAAATCGTAGTCAGCAGCCGGGTGCGGCTCGCGCGCAACTTGCGCAACCGCGCATTTCCCGGTTGGGCGAAGAAAGCCGAGCGCACTTCGATTCTCGAGCTGATTAAACCGCACCTAGAAAAACTTCCGGAAATGCAGGATTCGTTTTCAGAATTGCTGCAGGACCTTTCCGCGTTGGAAAAGCAAGTGTTAGTCGAGCGCCATCTGATCAGCCGCGAGCACGCGGCCAAAAGCGCCGGCAGCGCAGTGATCATGAATCGGCGGCAAACGCTCAGCATCATGATCAACGAGGAAGATCATCTCCGGATGCAATCGATGCGCTCGGGTTTGCAATTGAAACAAGCCTTCAAACTTCTCGATAAAATCGACACCGCGCTCGAGAATGAGCTCGAATTTGCCTACGACCAGCGCCTTGGTTATCTGACCGCCTGCCCGACAAATGTCGGCACCGGCATGCGCGCGTCCGCGATGCTTCATTTGCCCGGTTTGGTCCTGAGCGAGCTGATCAATCAAGTGGTTCAAGCGGTGAGCAAGATCGGTCTGGCGGTGCGCGGTCTTTATGGCGAAGGCACTGAGGCGATGGGAAATCTTTTCCAGATTTCCAACCAGACCACGCTGGGCGAAAAAGAAGACGAGATTATCGCCCGGCTCAGCAAAGTCATCGAGACGATCATCGAAAAGGAACACGACGCGCGGCAGGTTTTGATTCAAAAGAAATCGAACACGCTTTGGGACCAGATCGGTCGCGCGTATGGCGTTTTGACTTATGCGCACGCCATGAGCTCGAAAGAGGCGCTCAATTTGTTGTCCATCATCAAACTCGGGATCGACCTCAACGTCTTCCCGGAAGAAAAGCGGCTCCCAATCGATGAATTGTTCATCGACACGCAACCGGCGCATCTTCAAAAGACGTCGCAGCAAAAACTTAACGCCGAAGAGCGCGACCATCTTCGCGCCCAAATTATCCGGGCGCGTTTGAAAGTGCTGCCCAAACCTGATATCAGTAAGCTGGCGTTGGACTCCGGCAACGGCTCGAGCCCGGCGTCATCAGAACAATGAACAATTTTACTCCTCGCGCCCAACAGGTCCTGCAGCTCGCTCGCAAAGAAGCCGACCGCTTCAATCACAATTATGTCGGCACCGAGCATCTGCTGCTCGGATTGATCAAGCTCGGCCAGGGTGTCGCGGTCAACGTTCTCCAGAAAATGGGACTCGATCTCGAGACCGTGCGGATGGAGGTCGAGAAGCAAGTCGGCTCCGGTCCGGAAACGAAAATTGTCGGCAACATTCCGTATACGCCGCGGGTGAAAAAAGTCTTAGCGCTCGCCGGCAAGGAAGCAAAAGCGCTCAATCACTCCTACGTCGGCACCGAACACATTTTGCTCGGCTTGCTCCGCGAAGGCGAAGGTGTCGCCGCGCGCGTGCTCAAGAGTCTGGAGATCGACATCGAGCGAACTCGCAACGAGATTTTGAAGGAGCTGGATCCGAACTTTACGCCGTCAGAAGCCGAAGAGGGCGAGCCAACTTCTAAGAAGGATGTCAAAACTCCCGCGCTCCGCGCGTTTGGCCGAGACCTGACCGAGTTGGCGAAGAAAGCCGAGCTCGATCCGGTAATTGGACGTCACAACGAAATCGAGCGCGTGATTCAAGTGCTTTGCCGGCGCACAAAAAATAATCCGGTCCTAATCGGTGAGGCTGGCGTCGGCAAAACCGCGATCGCGGAAGGTCTGGCCCAGGAAATTGCGATCGGCAATGTGCCCGAGTTGTTGCGCGATAAGCGAGTCGTTACGCTCGATCTCGCCTTGATGGTCGCGGGCACAAAGTACCGCGGCCAATTCGAAGAGCGCATCAAAGCGGTGATGGACGAAATTCGCCGTTCCAAGAACGTCATTCTTTTCATCGACGAACTGCACACGATCGTCGGCGCCGGTTCGGCCGAGGGCGCGATGGACGCCTCGAACATCATCAAACCCGCGCTGAGTCGAGGCGAATTGCAATGCGTCGGTGCGACGACGATGAACGAGTATCGCAAATACATCGAGAAGGACGCAGCGCTCGAACGCCGGTTCCAAACCGTAAAAGTTGACGCGCCCACGATTGAGGAAGCGATCGAGATTTTGAAAGGACTGCGCCCGAAATACGAAGCGCACCACAAAGCCAAGTTGACGGACGAAGCGCTCGAGACCGCGGTGAAATTTTCCGAGCGGTATATTACCGGCCGTTTTCTGCCGGACAAAGCGATCGACGTGATGGATGAGGCCGGGGCGCGCGCGCGGATCAACTCGATGACGCGGCCGCCGGACGTGAAAGAAATCGAGAAGGACATCGAGCAAATTCGCTTGCAAAAAGAAGCCGCAATCAAGGCGCAGGATTTCGAAAAAGCCGCCGCGCTTCGCGACAAGGAAAAGCAGACCAAGGAAAAACTCGATTCCATTTTGCAGAAATGGCGTCAGGAGCGCGAAGAAAAGGAAGTGCTCGTTACCGCCGACGACATGATGCACATCATTTCGAAAGTGACCGGCGTTCCACTCCAACGGATGGAGCAGGCTGAGACCGAAAAGCTCCTCAAAATGGAAGAGGAGTTGAAAGGCAAAGTAATTGGACAGGATGAAGCAGTCATCGCTGTCTCGAAAGCGTTGCGCCGGAGCCGGGCCGATCTCAAAGATCCGCGGCGTCCAATTGGCTCGTTTATTTTCCTCGGACCGACCGGCGTTGGTAAAACGTTCCTCGCCCAGAAGCTCGCCGAATTCATGTTTGGCGATCGGGACGCGCTGATCCAGATCGACATGTCGGAGTACATGGAAAAATTCACGGCCTCGCGTCTGATCGGATCGCCTCCGGGTTACGTGGGCTACGAGGAAGGCGGTCAACTTTCCGAAGCAGTCCGGCGCCGGCCGTATTCGGTCGTGCTCTTCGACGAAATCGAGAAAGCGCATCCGGACGTGATGCATCTGCTCCTTCAAATTCTCGAAGAAGGCAAAATCACCGACTCGTTAGGCCGAAAGATCGATTTCCGCAACACGATCATCATTATGACTTCGAATGTCGGGGCTGAGCTGCTGAAAAAGCAGACAACTATGGGCTTTGGCGCGCCGCGCGAAGGTCACGACTACGATTCGATGCGGGAAAAAATCCTGGAAGAAACCAAGCGCGTGTTTAAACCGGAGTTTCTGAATCGCCTCGACGAGATCACTGTCTTCCACTCGCTTGAGAAGTCGCACCTCCTGCGGATTGTCGATCTTGAGGTGGAAAAGGTGAAAGTCCGTCTCAAAGCCAAGGAAGTGGAGATCGTTCTCGACAATTTGGCGCACGAGTTCGTGATCGAAAAAGGCTACGATCCAAATTACGGCGCGCGACCGATGCGGCGCGCAGTTGAGCGCTTCCTGGAAGATCCGCTGGCGGAAGAAATTCTGCGCGGCAACGTCAAAGCCGGTACCAAAGTTCAAGTCAGCGCGAAAGATGGAAAGCTCGTTTTCCAATCCGACGTGCCGAAGAAGAAACTGGCGGAACCGATCGCGGACTAGGACGTCGCGAGCGACCGGTCCGTCGTCTGATTGATGTCGCCCCGGAACTGGTTGTTTGGATTAATCCTGATCGTCGCGACGACGGTCGCCTATCAGCCGGCTTGGAACGGAAAACCGATCTGGGATGATGACATTCATATCACGTCGGCCCAGCTGCGTTCATTGCACGGCCTCGGACGGATTTGGACAGATCCGGCAGCGGCTCCGCAATACTATCCGCTCCTTCACACGGTTTTTTGGATCGAACATAAACTGTGGGGCGCGTGGCCGCTTCCCTACCACCTTCTCAACATTGCGCTGCATGCGCTCACAGCCCTGCTGCTGTGGCGAATCCTTGAGCGGTTGCAAATTCCCGGGGCCTGGCTCGCGGCCGGGATTTTTGCACTGCACCCAGTTTTGGTTGAATCCGTCGCCTGGATCTCGGAACTCAAGAATACTTTGTCGGGAGCGTTATGTGCAGGTTCGGCCCTGCTCTATCTGAAATACGATCAGGAGCGAAAGCGAAGCGCTTATTTCATTGCCTTTGCGCTGTTTCTCGCCGGCGTGATGACAAAAACCGTGATCGTCACCTTGCCGGCTGTGCTGTTGGTCATTTTCTGGTGGAAACGCGGAACATTGAGTTGGAAGCGAGACCTTGCACCACTCATTCCTTTTTTCGTGATTGGACTTGTAGCCGGCCTGGTCACGGTCTGGGTAGAACAAAAGTTCTGTGCCGAGAGTGGTGAGACATTCGATTTTTCGTTGCTCGAGCGATTTCTGATCGCGGGGCGCCTGTTCTGGTTTTATCTGGGCGAACTATTATGGCCGCGCAATCTGATAATGATTTATCCGACTTGGAACATCAGTCAGACCGTCTTGTGGCAATATCTTTTTCCCGCTGCCACCCTGATTTTATTTCTTTGGTTGTGGATCATTCGCAAGAAGTCGCGTGGCCCACTTGCCGCGGCAATCTGCTTTCTTCTCATGCTTTTCCCGGTCCTCGGTTTCTTTAATCTCTCCTTCTTTATGTCTGGCCTTGGGCCGGCCCGTCACGATGCCATATTTCGCGCCGATCATTTTCAATATCTGGCCACGATTGCAATCTTCGCTCCCGTTTCCACCGGCGCGGCGTGGTTGGCTGCGCAGATGAAAGCAAGTTTGCGCCCGGCCGGTTATGCGGCTTCGGCAGCGTTGCTTCTTTTGCTTGCCAGCCTGACATGGGGGCAGAGCACGATTTATCGCGATGCCGAAACTTGTTTTCGCGCGGTGATAGCGAAAAACCCGAATTCGGCAACTGCCCGCAGTAATCTCGGGAGCGCCCTTCTCAACAAAGGTTTTGTCGACGAAGCAATCGCTCAATCGAAGCGCTCAATCGAAATTGATCCAGATTACCAATTTGGCCACTACAACCTCGCCGCCGCGTTAATGGAAAAAGGCGAGCCGGACGAAGCGATCCCGCACTTGCGGACCGTTCTGAAGATGAATCCCAACCACCCGAAAGCGTATTACACTCTCGGCAACGCTCTTTCGAAAAAAGGAGAAGTTGACGAAGCCGCCGCTTCTTACAAACGCGCGCTTCAACTTCAGCCTGATTTTCCCGATGCCCACACCAATCTCGCCAATCTGCTGCTTGAAAAAGGCGACACGGACGCGGCTCTGGCGCATTACGGAAAGGCGTTGGCCCTTCAACCGGACAATCCCCGTGCGCATTACAACCTGGCCGTCGGTCTGGTGCGCAAGGGCGAACTGGAACCGGCGATCGCTCAGCTCCGCATCGCTCTGCGGATTGACCCGGCATATCCAGATGCCGAACCACTCCTTCGCGATCTTCTCGCGCGAAAAACGCAGCCGTAAAAGATGCGTGAGTCAGGCGCGCGGATGCGCTTCGGCGTACGCTTTCTTCAAGCGCTCGACTGTTACGTGGGTGTAAATTTGCGTGGTCGAGAGGCTGGCGTGTCCGAGAAGTGCCTGGACGCTACGCAGGTCCGCACCACGATCGAGCATGTGGGTCGCAAAACTGTGGCGAAGTTTGTGCGGGCTGATCGAAATCGGAATCGAAGTGTGGGGCAAGTAACGTTTCAAGATCAACCAGATCGAGCGCGGCGAAATCCGTTTCCGCGATTTACTAATGAAGAGCGCTCCGGAATGGACGTTCGCGGCGGACCGATATTTCGAGATCGCTTCCAGCGCGGGGGCGCCGATTGGGCAAACGCGTTCTTTCCGGCCTTTCCCAAAAACGCGGACCGACTCGGTGTAAAGATCGACATCTTCCACGTCGAGCGCGGCCAGTTCGCTCAATCGCAATCCGCTGCTGTAAAAAAGTTCCATGACGGCGACGTCGCGCAGCGGCATCCATTCCGGCGCCGCGCGTTGCTTGGCCACCTGCAACGGCGCGCTGAGCAGCTCTTCAATTTGCTGGCGCGTCAACACCAGCGGTAATTTCTTTTCGACCTTCGGGAGTTGCAGTTGCCGCACCGGATCGCTCCGAAGCTTCTTCCGGTCGGCCAGAAATTTGTAAAACGCGCGCAGCGCCGAGAACTGCAAACGCACATAGGAACGCGCCTGGGCGCGCTTCATGATCGCGAAGAGATAATTGCGAAAATCGTCCGCCGTGCATTTCTTCCACGGCTTCTGGTTTTGTCTGCGGAACGCGCCGAGTGCGTGCCGATAGGCTTTCAGTGTTCGGGGCGACGCGTTTCGTTCAACTGTCAGATAACGCAAAAACTCCTCCGCGAGATTGTCTTTTTTTCCCGCAGTGGTTTGGCCTTTTGTCATGTCGACCGAAGTGGAGACATCTCTAGATATTTCTGAGATATCGACAGATTCCTCGACTTCGCTCGGAATGACACCGGTTAAAATTGCGGTTCCGGTTTTTCGATCATGTAACGCGTCTGGGCCGCGTCAGCCCGGCCGCTCATCTGGGTTTTGAAAATCGGCGGTGGGTTGGTTGAGATCACTTCGTAGTCCTTCAGGATAAATTCCGGATAAACTCGATTGCTGGCCGGCTCGTAAACCTTGTCGCCGCTAAAGTTACCGTAGAGCTTGTATTCGTAATTGTTGTCCGAGCCGAACTTCAGCGCGGCACGGTCGGGCGCGAGTTTTTGTTTTTCATTCAACATCACCAGCTGCGCCGTACTCCAGGGCTGGTTCGGTCGCCGGACGTATCCCCAAAACTTGAAGTCCGGTTTAAAATAACGCCGTGCGACATAATAATCGCCTGCCGGCTCGGCCGCGATCCGTTGAGCCATGGCGACTTTCGCGTTTTGAATGCCTGTTGGCATCTCCTGGCATCCGGCGAAAACCAGAAGCACGGTCACAACGAAAATCGGTTTTGATCGCAAGATAGACATCTTCCAGAATCGACATCTACTCAGCTCTGTGGCCCGCGCAATCCCGCGTTTCTTTTTGCATCAAAGTGTGGCGCTCGTAATTTGAGGCCAGATGCTCGAATTGGAAGCTTACACCGCTGGTCTGGGCGACCTGGACAAGATCCTGGAGCTCGACCATCAGTTCGCGGCCATTCCCGGCCTGCGTTACAAAGTCGATCGGAACCGCAATTTGGTTTATCTCGAGCTCTAAACACGACAGCAAATGTTCGCTCGATTTTTTAACGCACTGGGAAGACCACTCATCCGCTTCGTTCAGTATTTGGGCGAAGTAGTTTTCCTCGCCGCGGACACATTCCACTCGCTCTTTACGCATCGGCTGCGCTGGAAATTATTTCTCAACCAAATTGTCGAGATCGGATTGCTTTCGCAATTAGTGGTCGTAATCACGGGCGGGTTCACCGGAGCGGTTTTTACCGCTCAGACCTACTTCCAATTTCACAAGATCGGAATGGGCTCGGCCGTCGGCGCGGTCGTGTCGGTCGCGATCCTCCGTGAGTTGGGTCCCGTCTTGACCGCGTTAATGGTGACTGGTCGCGTCGGCGCAGCAATGTCGGCCGAGATCGGGACCATGAAAGTGACCGAGCAAATCGATGCGTTACGCGCGCTCGCGGTTTATCCGACCGATTATCTGGTCGTGCCACGCGCACTCGCCATGATGGTCTCGATGCCGCTGCTCGTGGCCGAGTGCATAGCCGTCGGCATCGCGGTCGGCTATTTCGTCGCGATTTTTATGCTCGAAGTGAACGGCACTTATTACATGGCAAACATGGTTCGCTGGACCCGCAGTCGCGACATCATCATGGGTTTGTCGAAAGCATTTTGTTTCGGCATCCTCATCGTCTTCATCAGTTGCCACAAAGGATTGACTGCGCGCGAGGGCGCAGTCGGCGTCGGACGCGCAACCACCGAAGCGGTCGTCAACGCGTCGCTCGCGGTTCTAATTAGCAATTTTTTCCTGACCATGACGCTGAACATCATTTACCCCGCGGGCTACCAATGAGCCTTGGCAAACCGCCACGATTAGAAGAAGTGTTTCGGAAATATGATCCACCGGTCTATTTTGTAACGCTGTGCACGAAAGATCGCCGGCGTGCACTGGCAAATGGTACCGTCCATTCCGTCTTGATCGATTATGGCCGCGGCGGACTCCCGGGTGGAAGCGCTCTCGGGCGTTACGTGATCATGCCTGACCACATTCATTTGTTTGTAGCCGGTGCCGATGACTTTGATCTGGGTGTTTGGGTGCGCGGGTTGAAGCGTGTTGTAGCTGCCGCCGTCTCTGGCGGCAGGGGTGGACTTTGGCAGCGCGGATTCTTCGATCATCTCATCCGGAACAGCGAGAGTTATTCGGAGAAATGGGACTATGTTCTGGAAAATCCCGTCCGAGCTGGGTTGGTCTCGTCCGCTGATAAATGGCCGTTCCAAGGAGAGATTGTACCTATCGACAACGAATGAACGATCCACATAGAAATTTAAACGAAAGACTTCTGCCGCCAGGGACGGCGGCAGCTACAACGTCGGCGGCCGGCTACCAATGAGCGCGCAAGATCGACATAACGGGTCGATGATCGCCGTGACTGGGTTAGTAAAAACTATTGGCGATCAGGAAATTTTGCGCGGCGTTGATCTCGCCGTCGCGCACGGTGAGACGCTCGCGATCATCGGGCGCAGCGGTGGCGGAAAAAGCGTTCTGCTCAAACATCTGATCGGTTTGATGCGACCCAACGCAGGCGAAATCTGGATTGAAGGCCAAAACATTATCGAAATGAGCGAACGTAATCTCGCGTCCATTCGGCAAAAGGTCGGCATTCTTTTTCAAGGCAGCGCCCTTTTCGATTCGATGACGGTGGCGGAGAACATTGCGTTTCCGTTGCGCGAAGCGGGCGAACGCGACGCAAAAGTTTTGCGCAAGCGGGTCACGGAGATGCTCGAAGTGATGGAGCTGCAGGGGCAGGAAGAAAAAATGCCGGTTAATTTGAGCGGCGGAATGAAGAAGCGCGTCGGTCTCGCGAGGTCGATCATTCGCCAACCGTCGTGCATTCTCTATGACGAACCGACTTCCGGGCTCGATCCCGTCGTCTCCGATTCTATCAACCGATTGATCCGCCGATTGCAAGAGCGTCTCGGCGTCACCAGCATCGTCGTCACCCACGACATGAAAAACGCGTTTCATGTTGCCGACCGGATCGCCTACCTGCACGAGGGAAAGATTCAATTCCAGGGGACACCGGAAGAATTGCGGCAATCACCAGATCAACTTCTCCAGGATTTCTTGCTTGGCCGCTCGGACGAACAGTTGACCCCGAAAGCGTTCGGGGTTGAGAGTTGAAGCGAAATGAACCGGCACGAGCGAGGTTTGGAATTTAAGGTCGGCGTTTTTGTTTTTGCCGGTCTGGCGATGTTGGGCGCGCTGGTAGTGCAGTTCGGCAGGCTGGGGGAAGGTTTCAAAACCTATTACACGCTCACCATCCAATTCAGCGACGCCAGCGGCTTGTTGAAAGGCTCTGATGTTCTGCTGGCGGGTGCCCGCATCGGCAAAGTTTCCGGTGGTCCGCGCCTGGTCCGCGAGGGGAACGGCGTTGCCGTTCCGCTGAAGATTTATGATTACGTGAAAATTCCTGACAGCAGTAAATTCACGGTTGGGAGTTCTGGTTTGCTTGGTGACCGTTTTGTCAGCGTCACGATGCCGCCGGGCGTGCCGACAAAATTTGTGCAGCCAAACTCTTACATTAATGGTACTCGCGAGACCGGGATCGACGATCTCACTCGAGAAGGAGGCGCGCTCGTTGGCGATCTCCGCGGTGTAGTGCAAAAGATCGACACGACCGTGACGCGCTTGAACGATGATATGCTTTCTAAAGAAACGGCCGAGAATTTGAAGTCGAGCGTGGCGCACTTGAACGAAGCGACGACTGCCTTCGCCGAAACGGCGAAGAAACTTGGCCCCGTGGTCGACAAAGCCGATTCGGCGATGGACTCAACCAAGAAAGCCGCCGAGGATTTGCAGAAAGTGATGAGTTCCGCCACCCAAGGAAAAGGACTGCTCGCCGCGCTGCTCACCAATCAGGAACTGGCCAATAATTTGCGCGCGCTTGTGAGCAACTTGCGCGCGCACGGCGTCCTGTTTTATCGTGACAGCGCCGCGAAGATCGACAGCAACGCAACACCGCCGCCTAAACCGCGCCCACAAACGGGAGGACGCTGATGACGCCGCTGCTGACGATTAATTTGCTCCGTGTTCTGTTCGTCACGTTTTGCGCGGTGATTGGCGCAAACATTTCCTCCGCACTGGTCGGAAATCTTTGGCCCGGCTTAATCCTCGGATTGATCCTCGGTTTGGTTGTGGTGCTGGTCGACCGCCTGCTCAAAGGTGTTTCCCTGCGCCTTTTTTCCTCAGCCACGTTCGGACTCTTGCTCGGATTGATCTTCGCGAACCTGCTGATGGCCTCCGAGGTTTTGCGTTATCAACCCGAGGCGATGCAGTGGTCGATACGACTCATCGTTTACGCGGTCTTCGGTTATCTCGGGATGATGTTGGCGATGCGGAGCAGCCGTGACGAATTTTCGCTCATCATTCCCTACGTGCGCTTTGCCCGCGAAACAACTCAGCACGAACCGCTCGTGGTCGATACCAACGTTATCATCGACGGTCGCATCGCCGATCTCTGCGCGACTGGATTTCTCAGCCGCTCCCTGATCGTGCCGCGATTTATTTTGGATGAATTGCAATTGCTGGCGGATTCGCACGACCCGACAAAACGCGAACGGGGCCGGCGCGGCCTGGAAATTTTGAATCAACTCCAGCGTTCGCGCGAAGTGGAGCTGACGATTCACGACAGTACCGGCGAAGATGTCGATGTTGGAACGGATGCGCGTCTGGTGCGGATCGCCAAAGTATTGAAAGCGCGTTTGCTCACGAACGATCATGCACTCTCGCAGATCGCGCGGCTGGAACGCGTGGCAGTGCTCAATTTGTCCGATCTGTCGCGCGCACTTCGACCGACAGTTGTCGCGGGCGACGAAATCGATCTGCATTTGGTCAAAGAAGGTCGCGAGCCGCATCAAGCCGTTGGTTATTTGCCGGATGGAACGATGATCGTGGTCAATCATGCGCGCGCGTATGTCGGCAAGACCCGGACCGTCGTAGTAGGCAGCGCGCTCCAAACCGCAGCCGGTCGCCTTATCTTCGCCGAACTCAAGAACGGCGCCGCGCAAGCGTCGCTTTCGCGCGAACCGGTTTGAAGCGCTTTCTGAAATTCATTTTACCCTGCGGAATTGTCGATCTCGCGAAGAACCGGCGAAAGCTGCGCGACATCGGCCGTCGGCTTTCGCCGATGGAATTATTCAAGAGCGATCGGCTCGCGCTTGATGCCGAGCAAAGCGGTCTCGCGCTTTTTGCGCCGGGCCATGCCGGGAAACTCCGGAACGTCGTCGATGTCGGCGCCAACACCGGTCAATGGTCGAGCATGTTGCTCAGTTGCGTCACGCCGGAGAAATTGATCATCATCGAGCCGCTGCCGGATGCGTTTGCCGTTTTGCAGAAAAAATTCGCAAACAACCGACGCGTTCAGTTGCACAATGTGGCGATCGGCGAGCGCGAGAGTCTTGAGACGCTGAAAATTACGCGCGACACCACGGGAGCTTCTCTTCTTCAACCGCGGGAAGAAATGCGCGCGGTCATCGGGAGTAATTGGACGATCACGTCCGAAGTGGAAGTGCCAATGACCACGCTCGACCGGTTACTTGTCGATCTTGCCGAAGTTTCGCTTCTGAAGATCGACGTCCAAGGTTACGAAAAATCAGTGCTGGCAGGCGCGAGACAAACGCTCGCGAAAACAAAATTCCTGCTCATCGAGCTGAACTTCATGTCGCAATACGACGGCGGCTCGTGGTTGGGGGAGGTCCACGAAATTCTGACGCGTGAGTTCGGTTTCTTCCTCGCCAACGCCTCCGCGCCGCAAGTCCTGAACGGTCGCGCCTCGATGGTGGACGGTCTTTACGTGAATCCGAATTTAGTTCAGGAATGGGTGAAACCGGACTTTGTTTAGATGCAACCAAGTGAAGCCTTAGGTGCAACTGCGCAAATCGCGGTGACGCTGGCTGGGTTCGCTGGTGTGGTAGTTGCGTTTCGCAGCGGCTCGGTCCACGAATGGTCCAAGGTCGACAAGTTTCGTTTACAAATCCTACTCAGCAATTCGGTCCTGCCGTTCATGATGTCGATCCTCGCCATGCTTCTGGCAACGACGGGTCTCGCAGAGCAAATGATCTGGCGGTGGTGCAGCCTGGTCGCGTTTATCCTGACGGCCGGAACCGGCCAGATTTTGTCGCACACTTATCGAACTTTTTCGCGCGGTGAGCTTGCAGCTTCCGGAAGCAGGCGATGGATTTTCGTTTCCAGCGGTTTGTTCGGTATTGCCGCAACGCTCCTGCAACTCTACAACGTGATCCGTTTGCAAGCTTTCTGGCCGTTCTTCGCCGCGATCGCAACCTGGCTGTGCTTGGCAATGGTCCAATTTGTCTTGCTCGTCACCGCCCGGCACGAGCCGGACTTACAGTAATCGTGCTCGCAGTTCGTTTTCGGACAATAAGCGCTTCTTTCTCCGAGACTCGATTAATCTTCTGACATGATGACCGTGCGCACCTATTGGAGCCCGGCGCAGGCAGCACTGGCAAAGTCTGTTCTGGATAACTACGAGATTCCGGCCGCGCTTCTCGACGAAAACGCGAGCCTTTATAACCGCGGCGGACAATTCGCTGTGCCAATTCGATTGGTGGTCGCCGAAGCCGACGCCGAGCGGGCGATCCACATTTTGAGTGGCGAATTTGGAAAAGCTGATGAAATCGAGTTGAGCGAAGAGTCTACGAGCATGTCAGGAGGCGAGCCAAAGTCGTCAGAGAACGCTAATCGCAATCCGTGGGAGCTTCTCGTGCTGGCGTTCTATCTTTTCGTTCCCGCGGTTGCCATGCTGTCCATGAAATATCCCGCTGTTCCCGGCCCTGAGCTTCGGTCCCAATATTGGATCGCTAAAGCAACGATCCTTCATTTCTTGAGTTGGCTGGCAGTTATCTTGGCCGCGGCTTTGATCGGATTCTATTTCCGAGTACGCCGCGCTTCAGCGGAATCGCGAAACAAATAGGCTAGACGCTGTTCCGAAACTCATCCAAAAGTCGAAGGACATCGATCCGAGCGATGAGTCAGCGGGAAAGCTCTTGCCGCGCGATTTTTGAATCCGGAAGACGGCCTCCACGCATCTCACTGACATATGGATTCGAAACCTCGCTCGGTTTGGAAAGTGTGCCTGGCTGCTCTCGCTTTGGGAATTCTTGTCCTGTTGATCGTGTACGGAAGTGCACTCCAGTTCTCCAACGACCTGCGTTTCATCTACGCGCTCGGCGCCGTCGTTCTCTTCTTTGCCGCCTTGTGGTTGGGACGTAGCAGGGCTGCCTGGTTTGTCGCCATTCTTCTGATTGCTCCGTTGGTCGCAATCTTTCGGAACGAGGTCCTTGTGAAAATTCCGGCGCTGTGGCCAAACGTCGCACTTTGGATGGTCGCGGTGATTGCGGGATTAGTTTGCGTCCGAACCTGGCACAACCAGCGCGGTTTTATTGTGTTGGTGATCGCCGCGCTTCTTCTTGGATCGACATGGTATTGCGGCTGGTACGCCCCGAGACAGTTGGCGAACTCATTTACTCGTTTCAAAGACGAATCGGCGCCGGCGTTTGTCCTGCAACCCGTAAGTAACGATTTCGTTCCGGTTGCGCCACAGCGCGGAAAAATCCTCGTGGTCGATTTCTTTTCGACTACGTGCGCTCCATGTATTGCCGAACTCCCACAATTGGCGGCGGCGCGCGCCGACCTGAATGACAACCGGGACATTGAATTTGTTCTGGTGGCGAGCGATCGCGGCCGTGACACACCCGATCGGTTTCGTTCGTTCGTGGAAAGTCGCCACATCAATCTGCCGCTCGCTTTCGATGAAGGAGGAAAGGCGCACGACGGTTTGGGATTACATGGAGTTCCGGCGTTAATCGTTTTTGATCGGGACGGCAAGATTCGTCTCACTCGGGAAGGCTACAACGCCGCCGAGACAAGTTTTCGCCGGGACTTGGTCGCGTTTCTAAAGGCGCTATAGCGTTTAAATCGGCTCGACGCGTCCGCCGCGCGCCGCTTTTCTGGAACAACGCTTCCATGAAACTGCGACATCTTTATCTCGCGTTCGCTGTGATTGGCCTGCTTCTTCCCTACTCGCAATTCATTCCGTGGATCGTCGAGCATCACGCGTTGAACATGCCGCTTTTCATTCGCGATCTTTTCGCCAATCACATTAGCGCGTTTTTCGCCTTGGACGTGATTGTTTCGGCCATCGTGCTGATCTCGTTTATTCCGATCGAAGGAAAACGCTTGGGCATGCGCCTTCTTTGGTTGCCGATTCTCTCGGTGTGTCTCGTCGGCGTTTCACTTGGACTGCCGCTCTTCCTTTATTTGCGACAACTCCAGCTTGATCGAACAGCTGGGCGATCCTGGGATTTTGGCGAGCTATGACAGTAAATGAATTTCGCAAGCTGGCTCTCGGTTTTCCGGAAGCAGTTGAATCGTCGCACATGCATCATCCCGATTTTCGAGTGCGCGGAAAGATTTTCGCGACGCTCGGATATCCCGACGATGATTCCGCGGTGGTGAAGTTAACCCCGGACGAACAAAAAGAGTTCGTCCGCGACGACCCAAGTGTTTTTCAGCCGGTGAAAGGCGCCTGGGGCCGGCGCGGAAACACGAATGTCTATCTGCCTGCAGCGAAGATCGACATCGTGCGCGAAGCGCTCACCGCAGCCTGGCGCAACACTGCCCCCAAACGGCTTATGAAACTTAGTTAGCGTAAGCCGACGGCTTTTCGCACTCGCGCCATGACCTGGTCGGCGATTTCGTTGGCGCGTTTGGCGCCTTGGGCGAGGACGTTGTCGATGTACAATTTGTCGGCCAGGATCTCTTCGCGACTCTTGCGCATCGGCAAGAAATATTCCCAGAGCTTTTCGAAAAGTTGCTTTTTGAAATCGCCATAGCCGGTGCCGCCCTTCTTGAATCTCGCATGCATTTCTTCGAGTTCGCTTTTGGGAGCGAATAGCGAATACAACTGAGTGATTGTCGATCTTGACGGATCTTTCGGCGCTTCCACTGGCGTGGAATCGGTCACGATGCTCATCACGCGTTTCCGGGTTTCTTTCTCGTCGCCGAAGATGTCGATGTTGTTGCCGTAACTCTTGCTCATCTTTTGACCATCGAGGCCGGGGACAACTTGCGTATCAGGATTAATGCGCGGCTCCGGCAATTTGAAAACCTGCCCAAACGTTTCGTTGATCTTTCCCGCCAGATCGCGCGTGATCTCGATATGCTGCTTTTGATCTTTGCCGACCGGCACGACGTCGCTGTCGTAAATCAAAATGTCTGCCGCCATCAGGACGGGATAACTGAAAAGGCCAACGGTGGGCGCGAGCCCGCGCGCGAGTTTGTCTTTATAAGAATGCGCCCGCTCCAAGAGCCCCATCGGCGCGACGGTCGATAAGATCCACGCCAACTCAGTAACCTGCGGCACGTCCGATTGTCGAAACAGCGCGCCTTTGTCCGGGTCGAGTCCACATGCGAGAAAATCGAGTGCAACCAGTCGCGAGTTTTCGCGCAGTGTTTTCGGATCGCGCACGCTGGTCAGGGCATGGTAATCGGCGATGAAATAAAAGGTCTCACCTTCTTTTTGCAGCTCGATCGCCGGCCGCATCATGCCGAAATAATTTCCAATGTGGAGGACGCCGCTGGGTTGGATGCCGGATAAAATGCGCATCATTGTCGCGGTTTGAGGTTGGATGTTTGATCAGGCACGGCTCGGTTGTGCGCAACTTAGAATTCAAAACGAAAAGATGCCAGTCCGGCTCGGACTCAAAATCGCTCTGGCCAACTTATTGCTTCGGAATTAGATAAAACGTCGAATGGCCGAGAAAAAATCCAAACCTGTTTCGGTGGTGACCGGTGGCGCGGGTTTTTTGGGGTCGCACTTGACGGATCGCTTGCTGGCGGAAGGTCATCGCGTCATTGCGATCGATAATCTCATCACCGGCAATACCGCGAACATCGGCCATCTCGCCGGCAATAAAGATTTCCATTTCATCAAGCACAACGTTTCCAATTTCATTTTTCTGCCGGACGACAAGATCGACTACGTTTTCCATTTCGCGTCGCCGGCCAGTCCGATCGATTATCTCGAATTGCCGATCCCGACTTTGAAAGTGGGGGCTCTCGGCACGCACAACACACTCGGTCTGGCCAAGGATAAAAAGGCGACATTCATTCTGGCATCGACGTCGGAGTGCTACGGCGATCCGCTGGTGCATCCGCAGAAGGAAGATTACTGGGGCAACGTAAACCCGATCGGGCCGCGCGGCGTTTACGATGAAGCCAAGCGTTTCGCCGAAGCGATGACGATGGCGTACCACCGCTATCACAAAGTGGACACCAGGATCGTGCGCATCTTTAACACTTACGGCCCGCGAATGCGTTTGCGCGACGGTCGCGTGGTGCCCGCATTCATCGGCCAGGCGTTAAATGGCAAACCGCTGACCGTTTTCGGCGACGGCTCGCAAACGCGCTCGTTTTGTTACGTGTCGGATCTGATCGACGGAATTTTCAAACTTTCGCAGTCAGACTTTCACGAGCCGGTCAACCTCGGTAATCCGCGGGAGATGACGATCAAACAATTCGCCGAGGAAATCATTCGCATCACCGGCGCAAGATCGACAATCGAACATAAATCACTCCCGGTGGACGATCCGAAAGTGCGGCAGCCGGACATTTCCCGCGCCAAAAAAGTCCTTGGGTGGGAACCAAAAGTTCAATTCGACGAAGGGATCAAGAAGACGATTGAATATTTCCGGAATGCGTTAAAGCGTGCTGGCTCGAACTGAAACAACGCCGGCCGTGAGCGCCCGATGCATTCTTGTTTGCGGTACTCTCCTTTTGTTGTTCGCGAATGGCGCGAGTGCCGCGAGGTACCAACGCACGCTAGACGGAAAAACCCTCGTTTGGAATAATCTGCGAGGAGTCGCCGAGCAAGTGGAGTGGTCCGGTGCTCGCGATTCAGACGGATATGCCACCGGAGAAGGTACGCTCACTTGGTATCGACTCGGAAAGGTCGTCAACAGCTATACCGGCAGAATGGTCCAGGGGAAACTTGAGGGGCAGGTAATCAAGGAACAGGGTCAAACAAGATTGCAGACCACCTTCCTCAACGGAAATAAAGTCGGCGACTGGTCTGAGCCTGGGTCAACAAGTACGCCGGCTCCGACAAAGGGACCATCAGCCAAGGCCGCTGCGACGCGGCCGACCGTGGAACCGTTAGTCGAGCCTACACCATTGCCAATGCTATCACGATCGTCATCGCCAACCCGATCGCCGGCTCCGACATCGACATCAACACCAACGCCAAGACCGACGCCAACGGCTACACCAACATCGACACCAATGCCGTTCCCAACGATGTCGCCAACGCCAACGCCATCGCCTTCGCCAACGGCATCTCCATCGCCATCGCCATCGCCAAAACCGACGGCAAAACCAAAACCAGCGGTCACACCAATGGCGATACAAACACCAACGCCGACACCATCACGATCCTCGGCGCCGTCGCCCGTTGAACAACCAGCCAAGAAAGATACCCGTCGGGATAAACCTATTGAAGGGCGAGTCCAAGAGTCTCCCCGGTTCGGCATTCCGCCTTCCTCATTACCAAGTCTCGTTGAAACAGGACCGCAGCCCGGGGCTTCGCCAGCCGCCAGTCCAGCGCGGGTTAATCCGACCGAAAAGCATCGGATGATTGAAGAACTCAGAAAACAGACGGAATCCGTTCTTGTTCAAGTGCGCGACGCGACTGGGAATTTCCGCGAGATGGATCGACTCGAAGCCGTGCAAAATTTACCAGCGCCGGCTTCAGCCAGTGTCACTGCCCTGGCCGGTCGAGCACGGGATTTTCGCGCGACGTTGGGGTACGAAGTAGTGGCCTACGAATGCCTGGCCGAAATTGAAGCAGTCGAAGGACTTGTTCTGGTCGATGAAATCACGCGCGACATAGCCGCCAAGGACACGCCGGGGGCACGTAAAAAATTATTGGGTTTTCTTAACCGCTATCATGAACCGACTGCTGACAATCAGAAACCATTGTGGCGTTATCTCACTTCGGCGTCGTCGTTGTGCGATCGACTGGAGAAGGAGGCCGAGCCCCATTTGCGGAAGGCCCAATCACTCCAGTCGCTCGGAAACAAAAGCGAAGCTCTCCGCGAATATCAGGAAATTTATCGGATCTATCCAAATCCGGCTACGGCGGCAAAGATCCGACAATTCGAAAGCGAATCGCGCTAGCCTCGTCCTCTGAATCAAAATCGGGAGACGATCGAATATTTTCGACAATCGTTGAAAGAGGCGACAGCGTAGCTTGCGATGTATGAGCGTCGAAATCATCCGCTTCTGAGTCGCGCGAAATTCGCGCGCCGCGTCGCTCGCCACATGCTGCTTGCGCTTTTTTTGGTCGGTGTCGCTCTGAGTATGGGCGTGCTCGGATACCGTTACATCGGAGGCTTGAGCTGGATCGACTCGCTTCTGAATGCGTCCATGATTTTGGGCGGCATGGGTCCAGTCGATCCGCTCCGTTCGGATGCGGCCAAGATTTTTGCTTCGTGTTATGCCCTGTTCTCGGGTCTCGCTTTCGTCGGCATCGCAGGGCTGATGATCGCCCCCTTTGCGCACCGGCTCCTGCACCGATTCCATATTGAAAACAAGTGAAATGGCCAAGTTGACACTGGCCACCGGGTTCGTTGCACCCGGTCCAAGAATTGAAAAGGACCCCGCAACTGTTGACCTTTTAAGAGGTTAAATCTGAGGCGTGCAAAATTTCACTGGCGTTGATACCATTTTCGTTGTGAATTCTCGCTTGATGGAGCGCGCTCTGTTTGCCGTAATTTCCTTGGTCGGATTTGGCCTGATGCAGCAAACGGCGCGCGCCGATTTCGATCCGATCTTCGGCTTTTACCGGCCCGAACTCTTTAGCACGATCGACAGCGCGGATTTGGTTCGTGATCTTTCGATGCGCGAATTCTTGGATGGACGTGTGCCGGGCTCGACCGCCATGGGGCGCATGGGCACGGCGCCGGTCGGGAATTTCCCAATGGCATTGGTCAACGCCGAGCCGCGCAAAAAAGGAAATTCCATTTCGGGGCCAGTGAAAGATCCGAAGGATGGAAAGGATTACGCATCTGTTGAATCGCTGGCCACGGAAAAAGCGTCGCTCGCTTGGACGGGTGGCGAGGTCGGCTTCATCTTCGGTCACTCGTCTGGAAAATTCGGCGGCGACGAATTCACTAGCTACATCATCGGCGGCGTCGGCAATGAGCATATGCAAATCAACGTCGGCGCATCGCAGCAGGAATTTAACGGCCGTGTTCCGCGCTGGCGCCCTTAGTTTCAGAAACGGCTCGCGTGGAAGATTCCTTTCAGCCTTCTGCTGAAATTGCAGACCCGGCAACGTCGCCTGACCTAAGTGAGATCAAGTGTCCTGTCTGCGGCGCAATTGCAGTGCAGGAGAAATGCAAAGTGATTTGCCGGAGCGAGAAGTGTCGCGGCCGCGTGGTGATGAATTGCTCTGAGTTCTGAATATGAAGGTTAATTTGGTCCTCGTATTCAGTTCGCGTTCGCTCCAATAGGAATTTCTAGGATCGCAAGCAGTTGAGATCGGCGGGATTTCTTTTCCCCGATACGTCCGGTTGTGTGTTAGAAACGATTTCGAGGAGTAGAACCCTATGAAAAAGAAACCTGGTTGGTCGGGTTTCCTCCAGATCCGTGTGCTGCTGGCGGTTGCTCTATTCGGAAGCGCCATTTGCCTGGCAAAATTCAGTCTCGCGCCCCCAGGGGCGGTCACCGTTAAGACCGGGCGTGTAGACCGGAGTGAACGCGAACGCTATATGCCGGTTCCGGGCGGCAAACGGGACGATCTCAACCGGATGGAAGAGGAATGGAACAATCGGCTCACTTATCCGACCGGCATTTTCAATCCGGCCTGGTTGCGCGCGGCCGCTCTGCAAGATTCGGCTATCACTCGCGCAATTCCGGCTGGGGTTCCTTTGAAGAGCGCAGATATGCTCAATTCGCCGCTGGCACTTAGCTCCAGCGGTTTTACCGCGCTCGGTCCGGCGCCCTTGCAAATGACCGGCTGCTCGGGCTGCTTTGATTACACAAAAACAGAGGGCCGGGTAAACACGATCGCGGTCGATCCAACCACGACCACTAACGGAAGCATCGTTGCCTACCTCGGCTCGGTTGGCGGCGGCGTCTGGAAAACAACCAACTGTTGCAACAGCTCCACTTCTTGGAGCGTTACCACCGATGAGCCGCTCATCTCGACCATCACCATCGACTCCATCACCATCGACCCGAACAATCACAACACGATTTATGCCGGCACCGGCGACCTGAATTACGGATCGTTCTCGATGGGTAGCCAGGGCGTTCTCAAGTCAACCAATTCGGGTGCGACTTGGACGGTGTTAGGCGCCAACGTTTTCGGGCCGGCGCTTGCAGAACCGGCGGGTCAGTTCCCGCAATACAATGCGGTCGGCAAAGTGCGCGTCGATCCGCGTAACAGCAACAACGTGGTCGCGGGGACAAAAACCGGACTTTATTTTTCTTACGACGCCGGGAACAACTGGACCGGGCCGTGCACCACCAACAGCTTCAACACACAACGCCAGGATGTCACTGGCCTGGAGTTGACCGACACCGGCAGCAGCACGCGCATCATCGCGGCGGTCGGCGTGCGCGGGTTTGCCACGACCGTGCAGTACAACCTCAATCAGAACGGGGCGAATGGCATTTATAAGGGAACAATGCCGGCGAGCGGATGTCCAAGCGATTTCGCTCCCGTCAGTACCAATGCCAATGGTTGGACTGGAACGAACGCCACGAGTGGAACGCCATACAGCAGTGCCGGCGTTGGCGACCAGCTTGGCCGCATCGACATCGCCGTCGCACCGAGCAATCCGAATTACATTTATGCACAGGTCCAGGCGATCACGAGCCAATCGAGCTGCGGCGGAGTAGGCTGCCAACTTGGGGCGTGGCGCTCGACTGATGGTGGCACGACCTGGACACAGGTTCCCGGATCGCCGGGCGCATCGCTTCTAGACTGCAGCGGCAGTGCCGGCGATTATACACAAAACTGGTACGACCAGGGTGTCGCGGTCGATCCAAATAATCCGGACCGCGTCTTCTTCGACACTTTTGAAATCTGGTTTTGGCAGAACGGAAACAGCTCCTGGAATGACACCACCTGCGGTTACAGCGGTAATACTGAAGTGGTGCACGTGGATCAACACGCGCTCGCCTTTGTGCCGGGCTCGTCCAGCATTTTGTTAGCCGGCAGTGACGGCGGCGTTTACTCCACCACCAACGCCAACGCGGCCAGTGGAAGTGTTAAGCCATCGTGGGTCAACATGGACACCGGCTTGAACACGATTGAATTTTACTCCGGCGATATTGGCGCAAACTTTGCGACGTCGGCCTCGCCGCAGGCGAACGGTGGCGCGCAGGACAACGGCTCGAGCTCGGTTACTTTTTCCGGCAGTCCGACCGGACCAGTGCAATGGCAGATGGGCGTCGGTGGCGACGGCTTTTTCGCGCGTATCGATCCAGTCGGCGGTCGATTCTGGCAGGGGAACAACGGCGGCCAACTCAATTATTGTGACATGAGCGCGGGTGACTGCACGACGTCCGCCGCCACTTGGGTCCCTGACTCAAGCCCGTGGAGCAACCCCGGCTCGCCTGATGTTCAATCCTTCGTTCTCCCGTACGAAATCTATAAAGGGATTCCGGGCGATCCGGTCAACGATTGCCCGCCGAGCGGCTGCGGTCATTTGATCGTCGGCACGACCCGTGTTTGGGAGACACTGACCAGCGGCAACGCTTGGGCGCCGGTCAGCATGAGCCTGGTCAAGGGAACTCTGGGAAACCGGTCCTTCATTAATCAGCTTGCGTTTGAGCCCAAAGACCAGGCGCGCGCGATGGTCGGGACCAACGACGGAAACGTGCAATATGGTCACGGCGCGAGCGCAGGCGCGCTCGGTGCGTCGGCAACATGGGTAGATCTCACCGGCAGCAATGCGATTTTACCTAACCGTCCCGTTCTCGACGTGGCGATGGATCCGACCACAACGACGTCGCCCATTGGTTACGCGGCGGTGGGTGGATTCAATGCCAACACACCGACTACACCCGGACACGTTTTTCGCGTCGTTTGCACTGTTGATTGCGCGACGTTCGCCTGGAGCGACAAGACGGGTAATCTGCCGGACATCCCGGTCGATTCGATTATCGCGAACCCGAAATTCGCGCAGCAAGTGTTTGCCGGGACCGACTGGGGTCTTTACTACACGAACGATGTCACCGCGGCTTCGCCGACGTGGTATCGTTTCGACACCGGACTGCCACACGCGATGATCTGGGACATGCAGATTGACCGCGGCAACACCACCCTTTCGGTCTGGACCCGAAGTCGCGGCGCTTATGTTTGGCCTTTGCCTAGCGCGCCGCTGTTAAACCTAACGAGCGTCGTCTCGCAAAAAGTTCACGGCAGCGCCGGCACGTTCGATATCGATTTACCGTTTAGCCCGGACCCTTCAGCTAGCCCCGTCCGCCCCACTGGCATTGAATGCCGCAGCGGCGGAGCAAATAACTCCTACAAAATGGTCTTTACTTTTTCCAGCGCCGTTACCAGTTGTGGGGTTCCGAGTGCTGGAACGGTCACTCCTGGTCCTAACTCGAACCAGTGCTCGGTCGATGTGACTGTGCCGACCGGCCAGTATATCACGGTTCAATTGACTGGCGTTGCTGACGCCAACAGTAATGTTGGAAACTTTTCCGCGACGATGGGGGTATTAGTGGGCGACACCACCGCCAACGGCGTCGTCAATTCGAGCGACATCGTCCAAACTCAATCGCAATCTGGGCAACCGGTGACTGCGAATAATTTCCGCGAAGACGTAACCGTGAACGGTTTGATTAACAGTTCCGACATCGCGCTCGTCCAATCGCAATCGGGCATGGCACTGCCACCCCCGCCGCCTTCAAGCGCACCGGCTGCTTCGCCAACTCCGGTGCCGCCAAGCACATCTCCGGGCGGCAAAACGAAACCCCGCAAAAATCCTCAAAGCTCCGGGCAAAATCGCTGAAACCCAGCGCTGCTAAACATTAATTGTCGTTAACGTCCGGCTGAGTCGAGGCCGCTCGAGCTGGCGCATGAGGTCGTGTCTTACCCATAAAAAGCTCGCTATTCGCTAGGCAACAGTTTAAGAACAGCAACAAGCGATCCACCCTGCAGCGATAAATCCCATGTCCGTTGTGGCCTCCAAATGGCGCGGCTAAGCAGTGGAGGCTTATAATATAAGCAAGTTCCACAACTACCTCAAAACAATGAAAACCTCGAAACTACTTCCTGACCCAGTTAAGATTCTCGCCCTGCTGCTCGGTTCATCTTTGTCGATCCTGGCTGCTGGTAAAGCTCACGCCCAAACCGCAAACCTGTTCGCTTCCGTTAACCACCCGGCTTCGACGGGAAACGGCGCCATTTTTGAATACACGCCGGCTGGAGCGCAGAGCACGTTCGTTGCCAGCATCGTCCAGCCGCGTGGACTTGCGTTTGACAGCGTTGGCAATCTTTTCGTGGCGAGCACCGATTTCGATGTGAATGGCAATGCTGTGGGAACGATCTTCAAAGTCACGCACGGCGGTGTAGTAAGCACTGTTACTACCGCGTTCCCTAACAACTTTTTCCTCGAGGACATCAAGTTCGACAGCATGGGCAATCTCTTTGTTTTCGGTGACAATGAAAGTGATCCCAACCTTGCCAGCACCATCTTCAAAGTTTCTCCTGGCGGTGTAGTAACTGCATTTGGTGCCGTGCCCGGCCAGGGGTTCGGCCTCGCCTTTGACAGCATGGGCAATCTTTTCGCTGCGGATGCGGCCGACGAAACGATCTTCAAGTTCACTTCCGCAGGTGGGCGCAGCGTCTTCGCCGGTCCAACCGCCTTCGTCTCGATGCAAGGGCCAGAAGGCCTGGCTTTCGATAGCGCCGGTAATCTCTTCGCCTCGACTGCGGATGGCAGCGGTAACGGCCAGATTTTCGAGTTTGCTCCGAATGGAGCGGAGACGACTTTCGCGACTGGCCTTACAAAGGGTCCACGAGGGCTCGCCTTTGACAGCGCAGGTAATCTCTTTGTCGCTGAACTTTCGATTCCGAACGGCGGCTCTGGCGATATTTTGAAATTTACGCCAGCAGGCGCGGAGACGGTCTTTGCCACACCGGTTGGTCGCACTCAAGGCAATGGCGGGCCCGAATTTCTCGTCTTTCCTGTGGTGAGCGCGGTATCCAGGATGACCCACGGGGGCGCTGGCACGTTCGATATTAACCTGCCGCTCACCGGAACCCGTGGAGTTGAGTGTCGGAGCGGCGGCAGTAGCGGCAATTACTCGGTTGTGTTTACGTTCGTGAACGACGTGACAAGTTGCGGTAGCGCCGGCACGGCTGGTGGCTCCGTCAGCAGCGGGCCGAACACGAATCAATGCACGGAGAATCTCACCGGAGTCCCCAACGCCCAGTACACCACGGTTACTTTGAATAACGTGGTTGATTCGCAAAGTAATTCCAGCAACGTTTCGGTAGAAATGGGCGTGCTGGTCGGTGACACCACCGCAAATGGCGCTGTCGATTCGAGCGACATCGTCCAAACTCAATCGCAATCTGGGCAAGCGGTGACTGCGGATAATTTCCGCGAAGACGTAACCGTAAACGGGTTCATCAACAGTTCGGATATCTCTCTAGTCCAATCGCAATCAGGGATAGCGCTTCCCACCCCGCCATCAGCCGGTTCGGCTGCTTCGCCGGCTCCCGGCGGCACTCAAACAAAAACGAAACCTCGAAAAAATTCTCCGAGGTCCGGACAAAATCGCTGAAGTCGAAGCGCTAAACATTAATTTTCGTTAACGTTCGGTTGAGTCGAGGCCGCGCGAGCTTTACGGCTTTACCGGAGAAGCGCTCGGGTACGGCTTCCAGCGATTCGCTAACGATCCGTCGTCAGGTTGGGATGCCACCAGGGCACCAATGCTCGGTTGAGGTCGAGTTCCGGGTGTTTGTTCGGGGGATGCGGCGGGCGCGCGTCTGACTTTCGGTGGAGGTGTCGGCCCGGATGGAATCAGGTCCGAAGGCTCGTATCCAAAATAGTACGCCACCGCGAGCGCAAATAAGAGGAAGAGAGCTAGCTTTTTCATCACTAAAAAAACAGCAGCAAATGCGCCAATAAATAACGCGGAAACTTCATCTCAGCTTATTTCCGTCGCCGACTAACCATTCGCTGGCCGTTGCTCGACCAAGTTGCGAAGCCGCTTATTCCGGAAAATCAGGTAGGGACCGTATTCCGCCCAGAAATCGAATTCTGCGCGCACGATCTTATTTGGCTCGTCCGGGCCAAATTCCGCCGAACGATTCGGTTCATAAAGGACGTCCCATGCGCGATTGAGAAGCAGCCAGTCTGCGCGGGCAACATCATGTCCGAGGCGAGAACCGGGAGCATTGGCCGAACCCGCATCCATTTGCAGAAAATAAGTCGCCGGAGGCAACTGCGGAAAAAGATGATAAATCCAGGTGTCGCAATAACGCGTGCGTCGCAGATCGGCCGGCCCGACAAACAAAAACTGACCAGGCACGGAAACTCTTTGCAATTCGGCGAGAAACCGATCGGCCGCTTGCGGCAGTTGATTTCTTGCCACTGGGAACGAGCGCCCGTTCTGGCTAATGAAAACGCCTCCTTCGCGCCGGCTCGATTTGATTAGTGGAATGACGATTAGCATCACTGCCACGACCGCGATTACTGCAGACCAGCGCGGTAACGGTTTCGCCAATAAGGAGACAAGAATCGAGATCGAAAGTGGCAATAACATGAAAGAAATTACGGCGGCATTGAACACGTGCCCGCTGTCGAACCGCGACAAAGGGTAATGAACCAGACCCAGTCCAAACAGCGCCGCACCCAGAAACAAACGTCCACGTTCTGGGTTGTGTCCGCGTAGATCGAGAAGAGCGACGCCCACGTTGGCCACGCTCGCGGCGATGTAAAAACAAAAAAGCCAGACAATTTCCGCCGGCGCATTCGACATTGGCAAATGTCCGCGCGGTCCAATGCGAATAACCGGAAGCACAAATAGACTTTCCACTAGTTGCGTCGGTCCGACCGCGATCGCGAAGTAAAGCAACGGAAGCAAACCGGCCGCCGCGCCGGCCAGAAAGCATTTTTTCGTTTTGCGTGGCATCGAGAGAAAGAGAGGCAAAAGCGCGGCGGTCAGCGCGATGACGAAATCGCAACGACTCAATAACGCTGTTCCGGCAAGAACTCCGGCGGCAAAACATCGCGCGCGAGACCGAGGGTTTGCCAGGGTCCAGAGTGCGCACAGCGCGAGCGCGATCCCAGTGAACCATGTGTTTACCCAGACTTCGGTAGCGCTGAGCAACCCCACTGCGAGCAGGCCGCACACTGCACCGATCAGCTTTCCCCAGCGTTGGGCGATTCCAAAAACCGCAAGCAGAATGAGCAGCCGATAGATCAATCCAACCGTGCGCTCGACGAAAACATTCGCCCCAAAGAGCGCGTACGCTCCGGACAAAACAAGCAGATTGTCGGGGCCGTAAACGCTTTCGAAATCCCGATACGGCAGATGTCCTTTCAAGAACATTTCCGGATAAACGAGGGCGATTCCTTCATCCTCTGGCTGACCGGGTGACTGAAACGCAGGCCACAGAGCGACGACCAGCAGCACGGCCAGCAGAGCGAAAATAAATACCTTGAAGCGCGCGTTTCTCACGGATCAGGGAAAGCAGCTATTATAAACCCGATCCAATTAGAATCGGAAACTTTCAGCATTCGCTGAAACCGAATCGGCGGTTGGTGGAATTTTCCGGCTCGAAAAAGAACAGGAATATTCTGACGCCGCCGGGCTTTACGGCTTTCGTGGAGAGACGCTTGGGTCCGGCTTCCAGCGATTCACTAGCGATCCGTCCTGAGCATCGGCCACCAAGCTTGCGCTGCTCCGTTGCGGTACAGCGCCCGGTGTTTGTTCCGGGGCTGCGGGCGCGTGTCTGACTCTGTCGCGAGCAGCATCGCTTTGCGGCACTGTTGGAAGGAAGTCGGTAGGGTCGATCCCAAAGTACCACGCCACCGCGGCCAAAGCTAAGACCACTAGGAGAAAGTTTCGCATTCCGGCTGAAAACGAGCAGCAAGTGCGCCAATAAATAGCGCGGCAGTGTTGCTCACCAAACGTCAGGCGTCGTCCCCGCGTGCGATTGCTAACCTGACCGCTGCTTGCGGGGAGTCTACCGGCGGAATGTCCAATATGGCGATGTATTTAGCTTCGGCGCTGGTGCCACAGCGCCACGCGTAACAATTTCTCGCGTCGGGATGGCCTGTTAGCTCGAAAACCTCGACCACACCTTGCCAGGTTTTTCTGAAGCCCGCCATTTCAACCACCCGAACGGAGTTGACGTGCTCGGCCTGGCAATCATGCCGATGCTCAATGGTATTACGCAGCTCTTCTAGTCGTCCGGCCATAAAGGAATCTATTCGCAAGGCATGGACGACCCGGCCGTATGTTTTCGCAGATTCGTCGTAACTTCATCGTAAGGAGCTAGAATTTTCCGATCTGGCGAAACCAGCGCAACGCCAGTTGGACTTGCGCCGCGTTGACTTCGTGGCCGCCTGGAAAAGTCTCAAGGCGGACGCGTTTGAAACCGGTGTTGACCAACGACGCGCGCACGTGCTCGTGGGCCGTATATGGAGCGCGCTGATCGCTCATCCCGCTGCTCAGCCAAATCGGTGTGTTCAGAAAATTGGCCGGAGGATGATACATCTTGTAAGCGACGCTCAATCGATCGTCGTTGATTCCGGCGAGGAAAAATCCGCTAGGCTTCACTGCGCTCGTGCTGGCCAGCATCGTGCCGATAACGCCGCTTAGTTTCGCGCCTCCTGACAATCCGGCGAACGCCACCGGCCACTGCGCGGATTGCGGCCATTCCCGGCGAACGGTTTGGAGTGCCGCCGCGAGAAGCGCGAGCCGCCAGCTGGTGGAATCTTGTCGCGTGCTGATCGTTGCGTCCGACGCAAGAACGATCCATCCCTCCGCCAAGGCCGGTGGTTGATACCACGGCGCGTCCATCAAGTTGGTGCGACCGGCGTCTGTCGTAGATAGAACCACCAGGATTGGCCAGGCTCGCGCCGGGTCGAATCCTTTCGGAAAACTAACCAGCGCTCGTCCTTGAGTTGGGCGTGGGTTGCCACCTTCAGCCGCAGAGTCTTGAAAGGATTTATCGACCGGAAAACGTACGTCCAAGGTCGCGCCTGGTTGAACCGTCTGGCCGGCGAGCGTGGCAGCGTCACAGCGGATTGGCCGGAGCGAGCAACCCGAAAAAATTAGAGCGACGAGGAACGTAACGCGAACAAAGCCGGGCACAGACGCAATAAACAAAAAATTTGTGCAATGGCACGTTGGAAATATTTTCGTCTAGAACCGTTGCAACAGGTCACGGAATTCTTCGGCTTCCGCGACGTAGACATCTGCTCGGGCACGGCCCGCCGACAGCGGACGCCGGCTTTTACAGTTAGCAGGACGGGCTGATTACAACCGCTGACCCCAACGACGTCGGCGGTAAAACATCCACGCTCCCAGAAGTACAAATCCGGCGCCAAATAAAGCATACGTACCCGGTTCGGGCAGTGTGTTGGCTGAAGCATCAACAAATGCGCTATCAGCTGTTGTCCCAAGAAGAACCTCCTGAGCGAGTACGCTCGCTAGACTTGAGACAAGACAGAGACTGACGAGAAGAATGGCGCTTATTCGTTTCACTTGGGGGAACTCCCGGAGTGACGAGGGTATTTGGCTGTTTTTTAAAATACAAGATTAATCGGAGAAAACTGAGCCGTTGCCGTTGAATTTTCGCCTTTCCGCTGGAATCGAATGGACGGTTTGTGAAATTCTTTAGGCGATGTCAGATCGTCCAATCAGTCCTTGGTCGAACTTGCCTGTTTCGTTGCGGGCGATCGTCTCTGGACTTCTGATCGGACTGGTCGCGGCCAACGTGTGGCCGATCTTGTTGTCGAGGCTTGGCGTCCCGCTCGCGGTCGTAGCCGAATTCATTTTTCTTTCTCTCTATGTTTGGTGGGCGAGTGGTGGAGGCCCTCCCCAAACCACCCAAGCGTCCCGGGCTAACGCGTTTCGCCGCTGCCCGCTCTCGTCCGCACAATGGTTCTGGGGAATCGTCGCCGCGCTTTTTTTTGCGGCAACGGTTCATGCAGCAATTGTTTTGTTGTTTCGTTTCGTTCCGTTTCCGGCGGCAGCTTTCCGGCGCGGATACGATCTCTCCTTCATTCCTTCACTTCCGTTGAAGTGGTTCGCAGTTGTAGTGTCGGCGCTCTCGGCAGGTATTTGCGAGGAGACAGGTTTTCGCGGCTACATGCAGCGCCCGATCGAGCAACGCCATGGCGCACCTGTCGCGATCTTGATTTCGTCGCTCTTCTTTACGTTGCTCCATCTCAGTAAAGGTTGGGCAACAGTTGGAATGGTTCCCATAGTTTTCGGCGCAGGCGTCTTACTGGGGCTTCTGGCTTGGTCCGCACGATCGCTGATTCCCGGAATGATCGGTCACGTAATAATGGATATCGGCCTTTTCGCCTACTGGTGGACTGGTATCGCCGGCAATTTTACCGGGCGGCCTATTCGCGAGACCGGCGTGGACGTTTCTTTTCTCATCACGGGTGTCGTATTCGTAACGTCGCTTGTCATCGAATTTTTTGCGATTTCGAGGCTCTGGCGAAGACAGACCCCATGATCCGGCGCTCATAGAGCGCCGCTACAGCAAGAGCGGTTTTCGGGCTGGAACCGTTAACGTTCGCAACGCAACGCTGGAATAATCGAGCCATCCCGCGTCAGAGATTTCCAATCAGTGGTGCTGATTAATTCCGGCGCGGTGACAAGAGAAACAAAATATTCTGCGATTCGGCTGGAATCGAATCGGCGAATTGTGTAGTTCTCGTAGCTCCAACCCCCAGATTTCGACTAGAAGAAAGCTTCAAGCCGCCCCCGTTTCAAATGACCGATACGCGTCGTATTATCAGCCTCGATTTAGGGTCGCAAAGCATAGGCCTGGCAGAGTTTCAGGTGGAGCCCTCTGGAGTTCTTACCCTGCAGAAGTACGTCCGACGGGATTTTTTAGCGGAACCAGCGGGCGAAGGCGTCCGCCAGCCCGAAATGGCTGGCGTTCTGCGCCAAATTATTGATGAGCTGCAAATCAAGGGCGGCAACGTCAATTACTCCGTTACCGGCCAATCCGTTTTCGTGCGGTTTGTGAAGCTGCCTTCGGTGGATGAGGAAAAGGTCGAGCGAATCATTGCGTTCGAGGCACAGCAGGAAGTTCCCTTTCCGATCGACGAAGTGGTTTGGGATTACCAACTCATCGGCGGCGGATGCGATGAGCAAATTCAAGTCGTTCTGGTAGCAATTAAAGCCGATCTGCTCGACGACATTAATAGCACGGTGGAAGAGACCGGTTTGCGAACGTCTGTTGTCGATGTAGCGCCGATGGCGCGTTACAATGCGTTTCAATACAGTTACGGCAGCTTGAGCGGCTGCTCATTGCTAGTCAACATCGGGGCGCACACGAGCAATCTTCTCTTCGTCGAGCGACAAAAATTCTTCTCGCGCACTATTCCAATCGGTGGCGCCTCGATTACGGCCGTCATTGCCAGGGAGTTCGATGAGGCTTTTGCCGCAGCGGAATATCGCAAGAAGGGAAATGACCCATTTGCTCTGGGCGGCGCATCTGCGGCAGCGGCAGAAACTGATGGCGGACGTGTCGCAAAGATTTCGCGGGGCACGATGATGAGACTGCACGCGGAAATCACGCGCTCGATCGGCCATTACCGTGCACAGCAGCGGGGGAGTCTTCCGCGCCGCGTCTTTCTCGCCGGTGGAGGATCGAGCATCCCCGGCATCCGCGAGTTCTTCCATGAGAAATTGCAGTTGCCCGTCGAATTCTTTAATCCATTGCGTAATGTCACGGTGGAGCCGTCCTTGCCGATTGGCGAGCTGACGCAGTCGGCCCATCTACTCGGTGAACTAGTCGGATTGGCGCTGCGCTCGGTCAATGCTTGTCCGATGGAACTCAATCTCCGCCCGGCAATTGTCCTCCGCCGGCAGGAGCTCGAAAAACGCCGACCGTTTTTTGTAATGGCCGCCGCCGCTGTTGTTCTTGCGCTGCTGGCGTGGGGATTTTACTATACGCACGCCGCGCAGATGGCTCGGTTCGGCGCCGAAAAGATTGGAAAAATCAATTCGCCGATGCACGCGGCGGAGGCAAAGATCGACAAGTTGCGCAAACAGATCGCCTCGCTCGACGCCGTCGGAGCACCGCTTACGACCGCGATCAACGACCGCTTTTTTTGGATAGAGATTCTCGAGGATCTCAACTCGCGTCTGCCCAAGGAAGATATTTGGATCACGGAGCTGATCCCGATGTCCGGCGGCAAACCAGTCGGTATGGACGAGAAACGTGCGGCCGAAATCGCGCCGGCGACAACCGCTGCAGGATCGACAACGAAAGGACAAGCCGCGATCGATGGCGTCCTCCTACGCGGACTTTATTTGCTCAACCCGAAGGAGCAGGAAGTGGTCGTAGATTATTTTCGGAACCTGGTTGGCTCGCCTTTCTTCAAGGTCGACCCGAACAGTCAGGCGCGCGCAATTAAATCGACCATCACTAACAATACAGATTGGGCGTTTCCTTACGAGTTACGGCTCGATCTCAAAAAACCGGTGAAGCTGCCGTGAATTGGTACAGCGAAAATCGTTGGCTCGGAAATTTTCTGATTGCGCTGGCGGCCGCCGCGCTGCTCGCGCTTTGGTTTCTCTTCGATGCCAGAAGCGGCTTTGCTGAAGCGCTCGCGCAATTCAACGAGGCCGCGACCGAGCGTAATCGACTTGAGCATCTCAATCCTTTTCCGAACGAGGAGAATTTTCGAAAAACGCAGGCCGCGCTGGATAATTATGACGCCACGCTCACCAAGTTAAAAGAAGAGCTCAAAGCGCAGGTCCTGCCGGTGGCGCCGATTGCGCCGAATGAATTTCAATCCCGTCTGCGTCAGGCAATTGTCAGCACGACCGAAAAAGCGCGGGCCAACCGAGTGAAATTGCCCGAGAATTTTCGTCTCGGCTTCGATGAGTTCGCCGCCACGCTGCCGGGCAGCGCGGCTGCGGCGGCGTCGCTCGGACAAGAGCTCGCGCAGGTTGAATTGCTTGTCGGAATTTTGGTCGAGGCCCGAGTCGACGCGATTACGACGCTAAAGCGTGTGACTCTGCCGCCAGAGGCGGCCGCAACAACTCCGGCGCGCAAACCTCCCGGGCCGGCCAATGCCGCACCCGGACCGGTCGAACGGTTGGCTGTCGATCTTACATTCGTGGCTTCGCCCTCAGCGATGCGCAAGGTTTTGAATCAGATCTCGAACTCAGAGCGCCAATTTTTCATTGTTCGCACGTTGTCCGTTCGCAACGAGCAACTGAAGGGCCCGTCCCGGGAACAAACCGCCGCAACTGGAAAAGCGGCTGAGGCAGCGGCCGCTACAGCATCCAATGCGATAAAATTTATTGTCGGCAACGAACACGTCGAAAATACGGCGAGGATCGAGATGGTCCGTTTCACGTTTTGAAAATGAGAAGATTTAAACCAAAGGATGGGTCCGCGCGGTTTCCGGGGAGCGCACGCGCCTCGCGTGCCCTTTCCGGCGCCCCGCCGGAAAGCTCCGAAGAAATCCGCTACTCAAAACGCCGATTACCTCATTTTGAACGGCCGTGGGCAAAGTATGCGGTAGCGTTCTGTACTTACCAAAGGCGTTCGCTTGCGTCCGAGGAAAGAGATATTGTTTTGCGAAGCATCTGCTATGGGCACGAGCACTCGCACTACGAACTATATGTGGCGTGTGTCATGCCGGATCACGTCCACCTACTTTTTGAGCCACAGATAAAGGAGCAGGCTCCAGACGGGGAGAGTGTGTTCTGGCCGTTAGCTGAGATTTTGCATAGCATCAAATCTTCGACTGCGCATCGGATCAATAAGCTCCGTAACACACCGGGACCAGTTTGGGAGAAAGAATCGTTCGATCGCCTTATCCGCTCGGAATCCGATTTGGAGGAAAAGTTCTCCTATATCTGTCGGAACCCGTGGGATTCGAATGTCGTTGATCAAAATGAAGACTATCCGTGGCTCTGGATGCAAGAACTGTCTTCGGCGGGGGCACCGAAGACAGCACGCGAAGCGCGTGCGTTCCCCAATCCATGAACTGGGTTCGCGCTCATTATGAAGGAGTGTTCTTGATTGCGGCTGCGGGGGTACTTTTTCTTTCCTCGATTTTCATTTGGCGTAACGCTGCCCATTTTGGATCGGGACTTGCCGTCATGCTGCCGGCACCCTCGTTAAAAAGCGTATCGCCGCTGGCGAAGGCGGAAGAGCTCGCTGCCGCCGCCGGAAAATTACATCAACCGCCGCAATGGACGTTCGGCGGTCGCTCCGGGCTGTTTGTGCCGGAAAAGCATTTCATCGGCGCGAACGGACAACCTGCGACCTTGCAAACGACCGAAGTGCATCCGCCGGTTCCAAACGAATGGCTGGAGCAATTTGGGTTGCCAATTACCGATGCCGAGGTGCTCGATCAAGACCCGGACGGCGATGGTTTCAATAATCTCGATGAATGGTCGGGCCACACCAATCCGACCGACGCCAATTCGCACCCTGAGTATTACACAAAACTGAAACTCAAATCGGCGACCGAAGAAACGTTTCCGCTCGTCTTCTCGTCCTGGGTCGGCGACACCTTTGCCATTAACCCCATCGATTTAAAACAGCCGACCCAATTTATGAAAGTCGGCGATTTGATCAAAGGAACGCGTTTTAGGCTCGTAAAATTCCTTGAAAAATACGAGCCCAATAAATACGGGACGAATGTCGATGTTTCCGAATTAACGCTCGAACAATTAGAAACGAAACAGCAGCTCACGCTAATCAAAGAGAAAGTTGCAATGTCGCCGGAATCGGTCGCGACTTTTGTTTATACCTGGGGCGGGCGACAGGAATTCCAAGTCAGAAAAGATCAGGAATTCTCATTGAAACCGCAGGAACAGATCAAATATAAACTGGCAGACGTTGGGCCGGCCAAAGCAGTGATCGTGAACTCGCAGCGGGCAGACGAGCCGATCGAAATTGGGCTGTTCCAGCCGTAACCCCCTCAAATTATGAAGATTCGACATGGCGAAATAGGCTCGCGTTATCAGGCAATACCCTATGTAAGTGTAAGGATTAATGGCGTACTTGGAGTCAGGCATAGTCCTATCAACAAATGGCAACTGTTTGCGCCGCGGGCGCATTTGGCGCCCATGGTGCTGTTCGTTGCCATTTCGTTGTCGTTTTCTTGCTCGACAACCTTCGCGCAAAACGTCGACCGGATTTCAAAGCGCGAAATTGAGCGGCGTCAGGCGGCGCTGCCGCGGGGCGTGGAAGCGCTGGCCCGCGCACGAGCGGAGATGCAGGCCAGAAATTATACACTGGCGCACGACGAATTTCGAAACGCCCTGAATGTTTTGCCGGATGCCGTTACTTCGGGCAAAGCGCACGATGAAGCGCTGGCCGGATTTTGCGAGAGCGGCATGAAAGTGGCCGAGCAAAACATTGCCGACGGTAAATTTGCCGAAGCCGAATCGGTTGTGCGCGAAGTGGTGGAGGACCGCTACGATCCAAATTGCCGGCCGGCGTTGGAGCTGCTCGCGCACTTGCAAGAGCCCGGGTATTTCAACAAGACGCTGGGTCCGAGGTTCATCGAAAAAGTTGAGGAAGTAAAAAAACTGCTGGCCGATGCTGACGGTTATTACAACTCCGGGCGTTACGATCTCGCCTTTAAGAAATACGAACAGGTCCTGGCGATCGATCCTTACAACACCGCCGCGCGCCACGGCGAAGAGAAGATCGACAACACGAAATCCAATTACAATCGGGAGGCCTATAACGAAACGCGCGCGCGGCAGCTCTGGCAGGTTGAGAAGGGCTGGGAACAACCGGTCAAAAAATATGGCAAGACCATCGAGCCGATGACCGAAGCGTTTCAGCGCGACATTACCGGGACGGCGAGAATCACGCAGAAGTTGAACACGATCATCATTCCGCGAGTTGAGTTTCGTGACGCCAGTGTTCGCGAAGCGATCGATTTTCTCAGGCAACAAGCCGCAGCCAACGATCTCGCCGCCGAGGTTAAAAAAGGTGTCGATATCGTTTTGCGTCTGGCGCCGCTTGGCCAAATCGCGCCGCCGCCGCTTCCGGTCGAACCCGCGCAATCCGCCGCCGGTGCCCCACCAGCCGGAGCTGTTCCGCCGGAAGGTGCTCTACCTGCGGTCGCGGCTCCAGTTCCAGCGCGTCCGATTGTTGCGCCAGCCGTGGTCGCGGCGCCTGCAATCTCCCCCGGTGAAGGGCGTATCACCATCACCCTGAACCAAATTCCGCTTGGCGAAGCGTTGCGGTACATCGCCAGCCAAGCCGGACTGAAAGTGAAAGTAGAGCCCTACGCGGTTTCGATCATTCCGATCAGCGAGCAAAGCAACGACCTGATCACAAAAGAATATCGTGTGCCGCCCGGATTCATTAGCACGAGCGTGAATCTCGGAGTATCGGCGTTGGAACAGGGCGCATACAAGACCGGAGCGGCAACGCCGGCTGCAGCAGGCGTTGTGACAACCGGCACAGGCGAAGGCACACACGAATCGACTGGCGGACATCAACTCGTTAATCGTGAAGGCGCTCGAGAATTTCTCGAAAGTCAGGGCGTTTCGTTTCCGTCGGGAGCAAGCGCGCATTTTCTGCCGCAAAGCAGCCGTTTAATCGTCCGCAACACCGCCGACAATCTTGAGCTGGTCGACGCGATCGTGGAACAGGCGAGCGTGGCCGGACCGAAACAAGTCGAGATCGAGGCTAAATTCATCGAGATCAATCAAAACAATTTGAAAGAGTTGGGATTCGATTGGCTGCTTGGCCAGTTCAACATTGGCAACCATAAGCTTTTCGGCAGTGGCGGGACTTCAGGTACGGGCGCGGCAGTTAATCCGGCGGATTATCCGTTTGTGCCGCCGGGCAGCAACGTCCCGGTCGGACAATTTCCAGTCACCGCCGGCAATCGGAGCGGTAATCTGGCCATCAGCGCTAGTGCGATTGACTCTCTCCTCTTTCCGACGATGGGCGCAAGCTCGCTCGCTCCGGGAATTTTCGGATTGTCAGGCGTTTTCACCGATCCACAATTTCAGGTCGTAATACGCGCGCTGAATCAAAAGAAAGGAATCGATCTCTTGTCCGCGCCAAAGATCACGACCAAGAGCGGCCAGCGCGCGGTGATCGAGATCGTGCGTGAATTCCGTTACCCGACGCAATTTACCGAGCCGAAAGTTCCGGACATTCAGGGAAGAGGCAGTAGCACTTCCACCAGCACGACGATTGCCTTGCCGGTGGTCGGACCGTCTACTCCTTCGAACTTTGAAACGCGCAACACCGGCGTGACATTGGAAGTTGAACCGGTTGTCGGGCCGGATGGCGTTACGATCGATTTGAATCTGGTGCCGCAGGTCGTTGAATTTGAAGGGTTCATTAACTACGGCAGTCCGATCAAGACGGTGAATCCCGCGTTGCTCGGATTTTCTCCCACGACGCTGCTTGGAACAACAACCCAGGCAATTACTTTGACGGACAACGTCATTAATCAGCCGATCTTCAGCACTCGAAAGGTGACGACCAGTGTCAGTGTCTGGGACGGCCAAACCGTCGTCCTCGGCGGATTGATGCGCGAAGACGTTCAGAAGGTTGAAGACCGCACGCCGTTCCTTGGCGACATTCCGATGGTTGGCCGCTTGTTCCGCACGAATGTCGATCAGCACATCAAACGCAATCTCATCATCTTTGTTACAGCGCGGCTCGTGAATCCGGCCGGGCAGCCGGTCAATCAAACCCAGGAAGAAGAGGAACAGGAAACGGTGCAGCCGCCAGTTTTGCCGGAGATCCCGGCTTATAAAAAATAAATCGCCGTTCCTCGTTCCTACGAGGAGTCTCCAAATTGCAAAAAAATAAGACCCCGGTGCGAGCTTGACCGTTTAAAACGGTCAAGTTTTCCCGCGCTTCGAGAATAGATTCCATTTCATCGGGCGATCTGCCTGGAGCGCCCGACCTTTTCTTCGTCGGCGTGGTCGCGCGTTGCGTGGTGGGTGGAGTATCGAATGATTTACCTGAGGAGCTTGCTCGCTGATCTCTACGATGTGGAGCAGGTCGGAGAAGAGCGGGTGAGTGCGATTCACGCGGTAGAATCGGCGATAGCGATTTGAGCTGCTCGTAACAATTTCAAGCGCGCTCAGCTTGCGAAGCTCATCTTGGACAGTGGAAAGCCTCAGGCCGCTCATTCTCGTCAATTCGCGCACATATCGTTGCTTATGCGATGGCGTGAACAGCAATCGCAATAGCTTCGCCCGGACCTGGGGGAACAGCACTTCCAAAACGGTTCGTTGTTTCTTTATCTGGTGGACCGGTAACAAAACTTGACCGTTTTAAACGGTCAAGTTTGAAAAAGTGCCTGGTGCATTTTGGGAAACAGCTTTGTTTTCTTCTGTTCAAGGAGAGCCGAGTTATGATGGTTGACATGCCAGCAATCGGGATCACAGGAGGAATTTCTACAGGCAAGAGCACGTTCTGCGCGTGTCTTAAGGAAATTCTTCCCGACGCCAAGTTTTTCGATGCCGATGAGGTTGCACGCCAACTTGTCGATCTTGAGGAGGTCAAACAGGAGCTGCTCGCCAAATTCGGGTTCGGTATCTTCGCCCGCAATGGCGACTTGAATCGGGAGGCACTTCGCACGATAATCTTCCAGGACGCGGCTAAGAAAAGCGCGCTCGAACAAATTCTCCATCCCCGGATTCGCCGGCAATGGAGCGTTGAAGCGGATAAGCACCGCACATCTCCCGAATTTTTCTTCGCAGACATTCCACTTCTTTATGAAACCGGTGGTGAAACCTTATGCGACCGCGTTGTGGTCGTGGCCTGTTCGCCCGATATCCAGCTCGCCAATCTCATCCGGCGAATGGAACTCGAGCGCGCCACGGCCGAAGCCATGATCAAATCGCAAATGCCTCTCGAAGAAAAAATCAAACGGGCCGATCACGTTGCCTGGAACAACGGCGATCGAACTGTGCTCGCAGCCCAGGCTGCCAGTCTAGTGGACCTGTGGCGTCAGGAAAAATGGACGAAAAGTTAAGAGACGAAACGGTGGAGGCTGTGGAGGTAAATGCCGGTGCGGCTCGCACTCCGGCTCGGACCCTCTCGCCTCTGGATGAGAATCTCGCAGCCGGGACGGCTGCCGCCACAGAAGAAACCGCCAGCGCGGCTCCAACTGGATCCAACGTCACGTTGGCGGCTCGGACCGAGTTGAGCATCAACGAGCTGGAAAAACTCGACGATCTCTTTCCGGTCGCGCGCGATTTCAATTTGCATCTCCATCCGGCCCGCTCGCGCCATCATCACATTCTCGACATCGCGCGGGCCGCGCTTGGCCAGGGCGCGAACGTCACGGCGGAAGGTTTTGTCGATCACGTTGGCGATTCGTTCGGGTTATTGCGCTATCCCGAACTGAACTTTCTTCCGGTGCCAGAGGACGTTTACGTTCCACGGGCAGCGATGGAGCTCTATCATCTGCGACCGGGACAAAAGCTCTCTGGCAAACTGCGCCTGCCTCGGGATCGCGAGAAAGGCCTCGTAATCGACGACGTCATCACGATCGAGGACGAACCGGCTGAAAAATGGACTGAGCCGACCGATTTCGAAAAATTAACGCCGCAGTTTCCGCAGGGGCGGATCATGCTTGAAAATCCGAAGACAAATTCGATCTGCGCCCGCGGGGTCGATCTGCTGGCACCGCTTGGCCATGGCCAACGCGGCTTGATCGTGGCGCCGCCGCGGGTGGGCAAAACGATTTTGCTCAAGGAAATCGCCAAGGCGATCCGGGTAAATCATCCCGAGATTGTTCTCATTCTTCTCCTGGTGGACGAGCGGCCGGAGGAGGTGACCGACCTCGAGCGCGAAATCGATTGCCAGATTTACCATTCCAACTTTGACGAAAACGTGCAGCGACACGTCCAAGTCGCGGAATTGGTGCTCGAGCGCGCCAAGCGTTTGGTCGAAATGAAAAAACACGTCGTGGTCTTGCTCGACAGCCTGACCCGCCTCTCGCGCGGCTACAACAGTTTGCAGCCGGGCAAGGGCCGGACCATGTCGGGCGGCGTCGAAGCCAAGGCGTTGACTAAGCCGAAGAAATTTTTTGGTTCGGCCCGAAACGTCGAAGAAGGCGGCAGCCTCACTATTCTCGCGACTGCGCTCACGGAGACCGGCAGCCGCATGGACCAACTGATTTTCGAAGAATTCAAAGGCACCGGCAACATGGAGATACATCTCGACCGTGCGCTGCAGGAGAAACGACTTTATCCGGCGATTCATCCGTTGCTTTCGGCTACGCGGCGCGAGGACTTGCTTTATCACCCGGAAGAATGGGAGCGCGTGCAGCTGTTGCGCAAAACGATGGCCGCGTTGCCGCCGATCGAGGCGATGGAAAAGTTGATCGACAATCTGAACGCGACGAAAACCAACGCCGAACTGTTATTGAGTGGACTGAAATGAGCAAAAATGTCGAAGCTCGAATGACGAATGACGAAACAAGCTCCAATGCTCAAACGGCAAAACAGGGAGCGCACTTTGCTTTGTGGTCTTCGGGTTTCGTCATTCCTTCGTCATTAGACATTCGTCATTCGTCATTTCGGCTCGCATGATCGCGACGGGCCAACAGTTGACCGAACTGGTCGCAAAACTTGGACCGCACGATCGTATCGCCATCGATACCGAAGCAGACAGTCTTCACTGCTACCGCGAAAAACTTTGCCTGCTCCAGATCAGCGTTCCGGGGCACGACGCGATTGTCGATCCACTGGCGGATGTCGATCTTTCGCCATTGCGTGACGCGCTCGCGAACAAGGAAATCGTTCTCCACGGCGCCGACTACGATCTGCGATTACTCCGGCGAAATATGAGTTTCGTCCCGCAACGAATTTTCGATACGGTCCTTGCCGCGCGGTTGATCGGGATCCGCGAATTCAGTCTGGCCGCGCTGGTGGAGCGTAACTTTGGAATCGAGTTGGCGAAAGGCTCGCAAAAAGCGAATTGGGCGCAGCGACCGCTTCCCGCCCGCATGGCCGAGTACGCGGTCAACGACACGCGCTATCTGTTGCCGATGGCCGAGCAATTGGAAAAGGAATTGAATTCGCGAAATCGAATGGAGTGGTTCCGACAATCCTGTCAGCGCGCGCTCGAGCAAGCCGCGATCGACCGCGAGCGCGATCTCGATGAAGCGTGGCGAATTTCCGGAGCGGGCGCGTTGCGCGGTCGAGCGTCCGCGGTTTTGCGCGAATTATGGAATTGGCGAGAGAAAGAAGCCGAGGCCGCTGATCGTCCGCCGTTTCACATTCTTCAGAACCGCGAGTTGCTGCACTCGGCCGAACGGTTCGCAGCCGGAGAATCTCCCGATTTCAAACATTTCTCCGACCGCCGGCGCCGCGCTTTTCGCGAAGCAGCCGAACGCGCGTTGAAATTGTCGGAAAAAGATTGGCCGGTCAGACCGCGCCGTTCCGGAACGCGCCCAACCGCCGAAGTGATAAAACGAATGGAACAGCTACGCCGCAATCGCGATCAGGCCGCAAAAGATTTGCAGATTGATTCTTCCTTCATCGCGCCGCGCGCGACCTTGGAAGCCATCGCCGCCGATCAGTCCCGCGCCGATGGGCTTCTTGTTCCCTGGCAGCGTGAGTTGCTTCGCACTTAGGACGATGGACCGGGGCTTTACGCCTAACAGGGCTTATATGGAATCTTGAGGTCTAATCCAATTATAGGTCTCAATTTGGGAGCTAATCTGGCAGCCAGAAGTTCGACAGCTGGTTCCACACGAAGCGAATCAGTCGACGTATTTTTGCGCGATCGGCATCCGGCGGCCGAGACCGAAGGCGCGACTAGTGACTTTTAATCCGGGCGCGGCTTGCTCGCGCTTGTATTCATTGAGATCGACGCGGCGTTGCACCCAGCGCACAGTTGTTTCGTCGATCCCCCGGCCAATGATGTCGCGCGCGCTCAAGTTGTCCTCGACGTAGAGTCGCAAAATCTCGTCCAGCTTTTCGTAGGGCGGCAGCGTGTCTTGGTCTTTCTGGTCCGGCTTCAATTCCGCGCTCGGTGGCTTTTCGATTGTCGACCCTGGAATGATTTCTTTTTGCCGATTTATCCAGCGCGCGAGTTCGTAAATCATTGTTTTCGGCACATCGCTGATCACGGCGAGACCGCCGGCCATGTCTCCGTAAATCGTGCAATAACCGACCGAGAGCTCGCTTTTGTTGCCGGTCGATAAAACGAGATGCCCGAATTTGTTGGAAAGCGCCATCAGCGTCATGGCGCGTAAGCGCGGCTGCATGTTTTCCTCGGTCTCATTCTCCGGCAGTCCGGAAAAGATTTCCTTAAACTGGCCTTTGAAGACGGCGAATGTCTCGGCGATCGGCACGTGCAACAATTTGATCCCGAGATTTTCCGCCAGCTTCTTCGCATCGTCGATACTGCCGCGCGACGAATACTGGCTCGGCATCGAAACGCCGACTACGTTTTCCGCGCCAAGCGCTTCAACTGCGATTACTGCTACGACCGCGGAATCGACTCCGCCGCTCAGACCGAGCACGGCGGATTTGAAATTACATTTCCGCAAATAATCGCGCAGGCCCAAAGATAACGCCGGAAAAAGTTGTTCGGGCGTCGATTCGTCGCGGAATTCCACCGCGGAGCTTGAATCCGTGTCCACGATTTGTTCGTGCTCGCGAAAAGCCGGCAGTTGCGCAATCAAACCCCCGGCCGAATTCACCGCGATCGAATTTCCGTCGAAAATGAGTTGGTCGTTGCCGCCGACAGCGTTGCAGTAAAAGATGGGTCGTTTGTAAGTGCGCGCGAGCGTCGCCACCATTTCATAACGGATTGCCGGTTTATGCAACGTGAACGGTGACGCGCTCAGGTTGAGGATCACGTCCGCACCCTGTTCAATGAGACTCCGGGTCGGTTCGCAGTCATAAAGCGGCCGGGGGAGATAATGTTCCGTCCAAATATCCTCGCAAATGGTCACACCGACTCTTTTCCCGTTCAGATCGAAAGGTTCGACATTCGCCGCGGGTTGAAAGTAACGGTCCTCATCGAAAACATCGTAAGTGGGCAACAGCGATTTGTGCGCTTTACGAATCGGCTCTCCGCGCACGAGCAATGCCGCCGCGTTATGAAAAGGCCGGCCGCGGCCTTCGTTCCGATCGACAAAGCCAACCAGCAACGCTGCTTTGCCGACACGGCGATGAAGTTCCTCGACAATCTCGAGCGTTTCCGGAACGAAGCGCGACTTGAAGACAAGGTCTTGTGGCGGATATCCGGTGATCGCGAGTTCGGGTGTGACAATGAGTTCGGCGCCGGCAGCGGCCAGCCGTTCGTAAGATTGGAGGATCTTTTCGAAGTTCCCCCGCAAATCGCCCACGGTGGGGTTGAGCTGTGCGAAGCCGACTTTCATGCTGCTGGATTAATACAGATTCAATCGAAACTCTGATGACGTGCGTGTCAACGCGGCTGCGAAAGTGATCGCGTAACGTCGGATGTAAACTGTATTAATTCAGTGCCCGGCTTCCCTAGACCGGCTTAGCTCGGTGCCTCCCGCCGTAAAGTTGGCACATGCGTGCCAACTTTGCAGAATTATGCGCGGCTGAGCCAGCAGCAATCGGCTTTTGTATTACCTCGACGAATCGAGCACCGCGCGGTGCTTGTAGCCCTTATTCAAGGCGTCGTCGGCGCCTTCGACGAAAACTCTTGCCCACTCGACCAGCGAGGCGGCGAGGAAACCGGCAAAGGCGCAGATGAGGACTTTCTGGAAGAAGGTGGCGTGCACCCCTGTTTTAACAGCAGCGATAGTGCCAGTGGCGAAGGTCTTTATAAGTTGTCGATCTCAATGTTCCCGATCGCAATTAACCCCGCGCTTTAGCGCGGCGATTAGCGCAAGCCGCGCATCACAAATCGTTTAAACGGTTTGTGATATTGGATGCTGGAGACGACCGGGCTGAAGCCCGGTGTCAGGCGGCATGAGAGTTGCGGATTTTCAGAAATCATGGCTGATACCGAGCCCAGACCGACGGAAATCGACGCCGATAATTTATCGCGCGTGCTCGAGCTGGAGCTGATTCAAAAGCGCGCGACGTGGAAACAAGCGGGCGAGCGTTACCGATCAATTCGCGCTGTCGGCTTCGTTTTTCTCTTTGTTTTGATCGTGGTTTGCTTGATCGGTGGCTACTTCGCCTTCATGCGGATGAATGAGGCCCGACCAAGTCAACCACCGACCGCCTCCAGTTCCACGCCAGATCGTTGATGTCGATCTTGCGCGGAGGCAAGTAACTATTCCGGAGCGGACGTAACTTCGGGACCGCCGCTGCTCTTTGCTCGAGCCAACTGTGTCCCGGCGTTCCGATCGGCGATGACGAAAGTGTTGTTCTCGCCCAATTTCGACCACGGTCCATGCGGCACGTCCTTGAAATCGACAAATTGCCAATCGGTCACGTCAGTTTCGCTTAAGCGGAGATAGTCGCGCACCGCCGGAGAAACATCGAGACCGGCGCCTTTGTTCAGGTTTGGTTTTGGCCGTTCATGGCCGAAAACGTATTGCCAATGGTCGGTCCGAAACGGCCCGGCATCCTCCCATTGCGCATAAGCTACTTTGTTTCCCTTGCGAATCGCGATCCAGCGATCTTTGCAAACCGACACGCCCGGCCCTTGATACGCGTCCTTGAACCACGGGATCACATGTGACGCTTCGGGCCTGTGGCCGTTGGCGGCTTTGTCATTGTAGGGTAGCGCACAGTAAAATGGATTCTGCCGCGGCGTGAATTTTACCGGGGTATAATCCTGCCGCCGCGCAGGGTCAGGATCATCAAACCCGCCGTAACTTTTCGACCATTCTTTGTCCCACGAACTGGAGCGGTTCGGCACCGGATTATTGTCGGTCGGTTTTTCGCCGATCCAGAAAACCGTAGTCACAATCTGGCGCTTCCATGGGTAACTTTCGCCCGGAGACGGCGGCGCCGATCTCAAATGACTCGGCGCGAAAGCGAGCGATTCAATGCCAACACGGGATTCCTCCGATTTCTTCTCAGACTTTTTGCTCAACTTCACCTTTGTCGGCTCCGCCTTCGTTACCGCCCCGTGCGCGAATAGTGATGTCACGGACGAAAGTAAGGCTGCGAGTGTGTGTGTGATCTTTCCCGGTTTCATATGGCCCAGCCGCGCGAAAGCGCGGCAAAAATTTAGACGTTAACCCTCCCTAAGAAATTCGAATCAAATCGCGTGTTTGCGCGTTAAAAAATTATTCGAGGAATTTTCCCGGATTCAAAATCCCGTCCGGGTCGAGCACGTCTTTGAGTTTGCGATGAAGGTCGCGCACCGGTTCGCTGGTTGCTTCGGGCCACCAGCGTTTTTTGGCCAAACCGATTCCGTGTTCGCCGGTGATAACCCCGCCCCAGGCCAGCACTTGCGCAAATAGATCATCGAGTGCGCTCTCCACTTTTTCGCGCACACCCGCGTCACGATTGTAACGGTCCGCCATGATGTTGATGTGAATGTTGCCGTCGCCCGCGTGGCCGAAACAGGCGATCGGAAATCCGTACTCCGCGTGCAAGCGCTCCGCGAACTCGACAAGATCGACAATGCGGCTGCGGGGCACGACCACGTCCTGGTTCAATTTCGTCAGTCCGGTCGCTCGGAGCGAGTTACTGAATTGCCGTCGCAAGGCCCACAGCTTCTCGCAATCTTCTTCCCCGGCGGCCATTTCAAGCGCATTGGGCTTTTTGTTCGCGAGTAATTGGCGGATGGCTTCCGCTTCACTGCGGACGCTTTCTTCCTGGCCGTCGAGATCGACCAGGAGATGCGCGTTCCCCGGCGGAACGAGGGCTTTGCCCAGGTCTTTGCGTGCGGCTTCGAGCGTAAAACTGTCGGCGATCTCAAGCGATGACGGCAGAAAACCTTTCTCGAAAATCTCCTGCACCGCGGCCGCTGTTTGCGAAATACTGGCAAATGCCGCGGAGAGCGTTGCCCGCGCCGGCGGAAGTGGCAGCAACCGCAGCGTGATTTCAGTGACGACGCCGAGCATTCCTTCCGATCCAACAAAAAGACCGATCAAATCAAAGCCGGTTTTGTTTTTGTGGACGCGTCCGCCCGTGCGCAGGATATCCCCATTCGCGAGCACAACTTCGAGGCCGGTGACATAGTTGCGCGTCACGCCGTATTTCAAGCAGCGCGGTCCCCCCGCATTGGTCGCGATGTTTCCGCCAATGCTGCAATCTTTCATGCTCGCCGGATCCGGCGGGTAAAATAACTTCTGCGCGCGCGCCGCCGCTTTCAGATCGGCCGTGATCACGCCCGGCTCAACGATCGCGATCGCGTCGGCGAAGTTAATCTCTTTAATTCGATTCATCCGCATCAGCGAAAGGGCGATGCCTCTTTTCGACGGAACGCAGCCACCGACGTAACCGAATCCAGCCCCTCGAGCAGTCACCGGAATTTTTCCATGAGAAGCGAATCGTAGCAGCTTCGACACGTCGGCTGTCGACCTTGCGAAGCCGACGACTTCCGGCGCTTCGGTCGCGAACCATTTATCGCCGCTGTGGGCCGCGAGAGTATCCGGATCGTCGGCGATTGCGTCGCTGCCTAGCAACTGCCGCAGTTCGTGCGCAAGGTTCATGGGCGATCAAGCTTGGTCGCGGAGCAGTTGTAGGGCAAGCGCCCCGCTTGCCAACGCGTTCGGAGAACGCGTTCCACCCTAATTAATCTGGACGATTCGGTAATGCCGGGACTTTTCGCTGTGCCGTTTGAGCAACCGCCGCGCATCCGGAGGTATCACCGGTTGCTCATAATCTTTGCCCGCGAAAATTTTCACGGCATCGAGCGTTTCGAAGCGCAGCAGCGTGATAAATTCCATTTCGTTGTTTTCCGCCTCGCGGATGAATATTTCCGCGCCTTTGTAGCCGGGGATACTGCGCTTTGCGATCTCCAGCAAAACTTCTTCGCGCAAAAGCTTTTCATACTTCTCGGCATTCTCGCGTGTTGTCCAGCCATGCCAAATGCGCGCGATCATTTAGATCCTTTCTGTTTTGGGGGGATCGAGAATCACTACATGCCCATGATTTGGTAACCGCCGTCCACGTAGATCACCTGGCCGGTGATGGCCGCGGCGGCGTCACTCGCTAAGAATACGCCGGTCGCGCCGAGCTCGGATGGGTCGCAACTGCGTTTCAATGGGGCCCGTTCCTGGTAATGCTTTAGCATCTGACTAAATCCGCTAATACCGCGGGCGGCCAATGTCTGGACTGCGCCTGCCGAAATGCAGTTCACCCGGATTTTTTTCGGTCCGAGATCGTAAGCCAGATACCGCGCACTCGCTTCGAGACTCGCTTTCGCCACGCCCATGACGTTGTAGTGCGGCACAACTTTTTCCGAGCCGTAATAGGTCATCGCCACAATGCTCCCGCCATTTGTCATCATCGGCGCAACTTCACGCGCCAGTGGGACTAATGAATAGGCGCTGATGTCGTGCGCGACGCGAAACGCTTCCCGCGTCGTGCTCACGAAATCGCCTTCGAGCGCTTCCTTCGGGGCAAATGCGACCGAGTGAAGAAGAAGATCGACACGATCGGTCTCGCCGCGGACTTTTTCGAAAAATGTTTTTATCTCGGCGTCGCTCGAGACGTCGCATGGAAAGCTCGGCGTTTTTTCTCCGAAAGCGGCCGTCAGTTCCTCGACGTTTTCTTTCAGCCGCTCGCCTTGGTAATTAAAAATCAGACGAGCGCCCGCGGCCGCCCAAGCTTGGGCAATTGCCCAGGCGATGCTGCGTTTATTCGCGACACCAAAAACAACGCCGGTTTTTCCGGCCAAGGCTTGCTGTGTCATACAAGAGTCATCACGTTACAACGATTTGGCGCGTCGCCAAGAATCTGAATTGTAGGGCAGGCGCTCCGCCTGCCTTTGCGTAGATTCGGCAAGCGATGCGCTTGCCCTACAACCGCAAATTGCACTATGAACATCATAACTTGTATGAACATTCGACCGGTCTGTTTGCTTCTATTGTTATTCGCTCGTCTCGGCGTCGCTCAGGAAGAATCGCCGCCCACGTCCGCGCCAGGCAGCGCCAGCTCGCCGCCGGCTGTATCGCCCGCCACTGCAACTCCACCGTTTTCGGCTTCGGTAACACCGGCGCCTTCTTCAGGTGCGCCGCAATTGACCGATGTGCTCTTCAAGAATTTAAAGGCGCGCTCCATCGGCCCCGCGGTCATGGGCGGCCGCGTTTCCGATATCGCGATCGACCCCCGCAATCCGTTTGTCTTTTACGTCGCGCTCGGACACGGCGGCGTTTTCAAGTCCGGCGACAGCGGCGTTTCCTTTGATCCAATTTTCGATAAGCAATCCGCGCTCTCGATTGGTGCGATCGCAATTGCGCCGTCTGATTCAGATGTCATTTGGGTCGGGAGCGGTGAAGCGAACGACCGAAATTCTTCTGATTGGGGCGACGGCGTTTATCGGACCACGGACGGTGGCGAACATTGGGCAAACGTCGGGTTGAAAGACAGTCGGACGATCGCGCGCATCGTTGTCGATCCAAAAAATCCGGACGTCGCGTATGTCGCAGCGATGGGACATTTGTGGGTCGACGGCGGTGAGCGCGGGCTCTACAAGACAACTGACGGCGGCAAAACGTGGAAACTCGTCTTACAGGCGGCCGCACCGCATAACGCGCGCACGGGCTGCGGCGACGTGATTCTCGATCCGAGCAATTCGCAAACAGTTTACGCAGCACTTTATGCGAGGCAGCGGACACCTTGGAGTTTCACTTCTGGACCGAACGTCACGAATGGCGAAGACGTCGGTGGAATTTTCAAAAGCACAAACGGCGGTGCGACCTGGAAAAAATTAAGCGGCGGTTTGCCGGCGCAAACCGGGCGCATTGGTCTCGCCGTGAGTGCAAGCAAACCAAATGTTGTCATGGCGGTCGTGCAAAGTTTTGAAGGCGGTTCCGGAACTCTGAGCGATTTGCGCAGCAAAAGCGGGGGGGTGTTTCGATCGGAGGACGGCGGGGAACATTGGGCGCGAGTGAGCGCGATCGATCCGCGCCCGTTTTATTTCAGCCAGATCAGGATCGATCCCGGGAACGATCAGCGGGTTTATCTGCTGCAATTTGCCCTGCTCGTTTCCGATGACGGCGGCAAAAATTTCCGCGAGGATCTTTCCGAGAAAGTTCATCCCGATTGTCATGCGTTTGCGATTCAGCCGGGGAGCGCGCCGCCACCGAAGCCGCCGAAACCGGAAGACAAAAATAAACCGCCGAAACCGCCGGTTTGTCAGCGGCTGTTATTGGGAACCGATGGCGGCCTGTATCAAAGTTTTGCCGCCGGAAAAAATTGGGACCACCTGAGCAAGTTTCCGGGAGGAGAATTTTATCGGATCAGTCTCGACGATTCGAAACCATATTTCCGGATCGCGGGCGGATTGCAAGACAACGAAAACTGGGTCGGGCCGAGCGGAGTCCAGAGCAAAGAGCTGATTCGCAATTCGGATTGGACCGCGCTTGCCGGCGGCGACGGTTTTTATGTGCTGTTCGATCCAACTGATCGCGACACGTTTTACGCCGAGAGCCAGGGTGGGGAAGTGCACCGGATCAATTTGCGCAACGGCGAGCTGCGTCGTCTGCGGCCGGAGCCGTTTGAAGGCGCAACGCGTTATCGGTTCCATTGGAACTCGCCGATGGTCATGAGCAAACACAAGCCCGGCGTGATTTATCTCGGCGGCAATTGCGTCTTCAAGCTGACCGATCGGATGGAAAAATATTCCGTGATCAGCCCCGACCTGACACACAACGATCCAAACAAAACGAATGCGGTCGGCAGCGGCGCGGAAAGCTATGGCGTTGTCTTTTCTCTTGCCGAATCGCCCAAGCGCGCGGGCTTGCTCTGGGCCGGGACTGACGATGGTCGTCTTTGGATCACTGAAAACGACGGCGGCAAATGGACCGAGCTGACCAACAACTTGCCCGAGCCTGCGCGCGGACAATGGATCGTGCGGATCGAGGCGTCGAATGTTGATCCAAACGTCGCGTATGTGGCGACGAACGCTTATCGCACCGGAGATGATCGTCCGATAATTTTGCGGACGGGCGATCTCGGCAAAACATGGCAACCAGTTGTCGGCGATTTGCCGGTGAAAGATCCGGTCGAGGTGGTTCGCGAAGATTTGGTGAATCCGAAATTACTGTACGCTGGTACGCACTTCGGATTGTTCGCGTCATTCGATCAAGGAACGCATTGGGTACGGATCGGTGACGTTCCGCCGGTCCGTGTCGACGATATTCAAATTCATCCACGCACGGCTGACGTCGCAATTGCGACGCACGGACGCAGCATCGCGGTTCTTGATGACAGCACGCCGTTCCGTGAATTCACGCCAGAGGTTGCGGCGAAACCGGCGCATCTATTTAGTGTTCGCTCCGTTACCGGCGCTTATTTGCAGCCGGGCTTTGTCGATTCGAACGGCAAAGGCGTTTATCGCGGCCAGAATCCAGCCGAAGGCGCGCTCTTTACAGTCTGGGTAAAAGAATTCACCGGCGACGAAATCAAAATCTCGATCACGAAATCGACCGGCCAGCCGGTCGCGAATCTGAAAGCGCCAGGAACGCCCGGGTTCACGCGATTGAGTTGGGACCTGCGCCCGGGCAAGGACATGAGCATCGAATACGGCGGCGATGATCCGAAGCGATTGTTGCCGGCGGGCGATTACAACGCGGAATTAACTTTTGGCACGAACAAGGTGAAACAAAGTTTCCATGTCGATCTCGCCGAAGGCATCACGCCGCGGTGATTTCGTTGTAGCCACGGCGCTATGCGCCGTCGCGACGGGCCACAGGCCCGTGGCTACACTGCAATCGCGTGTCTTCGGCAAACGCCGGACAGCATTTCCCAGAGCGCATCGAGAACACGGCGCACGGACGCGCGCACATTATCGATGTTCTGATTGTCGATGTACGCGCTCAGCAGTTTGCGCTCATCCGCGGAATGCTTCCTATCCGCTTCGATGTGGGCTGAGAAATATTTGTAATTTCTCGGATCGTTGAATCCGTAATACTTTTTCAGTCCGTCGATCTTCGATTCACAGATCGATGGGATCTGACTCTCGTAGGCATAAAGCGCGGCCAAACTTTCCGCGGTCGATCCCTCGCCACAAACCGATCGAAACGTTCCGATCAGTTTTTTCGTCTCGGGTTGTTTCTCCGTTTTCGCAAGATCAACATCTTCCACGCCGAGGCCTGCGGCGAACTGCTTCCAGAGCTCGGGATGATTTGGCGAACCGGCTTCTTCATCGATTAAGTTAGATAAAATTTGTTTTCGGGTCGCTTGATCATCGCACTTGGCATGCACGGCCGAGAGATAAGTCGGGAACGCCGCAACATGGTGATAGTACTGCTTGGCATAATCGCTCAGCGCCTCCTTGCTCAGCTCCCCGCGCGTCCACGCGAGATAAAACGGATGCTTCAGGAGGTGTTTCTCCTCGATGTCATTGTCGATTTTATCGAGATGTTGGTTCATAAAATCTTTGTCTTCTGGCAATAGCCCAGCGTTTTAACGCTGGGTCAAGTATGATATGTCGGGACTCGTGCTGTTACCGAACATTGTCCCAGCACTGAAGTGCTGGGCTATTCTCACGCCGATTTTAAGATGTGTTTGATGCCGCGGATTGGGATGATGACCCAGTCGGGACGATTGTTCAGCTCGTAGCCGATTTCGTAAACCGCTTTGTCGAGGAGATAAGCTTCGAGAAGAATTTGAAGATCGTCCGAATTTTGCGGGACGAACATAGCGTCGGACGTGGTCTGCAAATAACTTTGGAGAAAGGTGCTGCTCATCTGGCGATACCAGAGATCGGCCCAGCGTTCGAGGAATGGAACGTCTTCGGTGCGCATGGCCGGTTGCCAGAGAGCGCTGTAGGCGGCGTATTGGAATGAGCGCATCATGCCGGCGACATCGCGTAAGGCTGAGCGTTTCAGTTTGCGCTCACTCAACGGCCGCGCCGGCTCGCCTTCGAAATCGAGAATGACGAAATCCTTTCCAGTGGAGAGAACCTGGCCGAGATGATAATCGCCGTGGATCCGGATCTTGGCGGCGTTGGTTTTGCGATCGAGGAGACGTTTTTCGCGGGCGAGAATTTCCTTTTCCGTGCTGAGAACGTCCTTGGCTTCGTCGCGAAGGTGGTCGGGCACATCGGGCAATTTCTTTTTCAGGGAATCGAAATTTCGACGGAGGAGGGCGCGCATGCTTTGATAAACCGAACGCTGGGCCATGGCGTTGAACGGCTCCGGCGCGAACAGCGGATCGTCTTTGGCCGAGGCGAGGGCGAGGTGCAATTCGCCGGTGCGTTGCGCGAGCAACTTTGCTTTCTCCGGATAAATGCCGCCGATCAGTTCCTCAACCAGAGCGCCGACCGGTGCGGTTTCATTTTGCAACGCCGCCTTTCGCGCCAGCACGCGCTCATAAAATCGGCCAACGTGATCGAGCGTCATTGTCCAAGCGTCGGCTTCGCTCGTGATCGCGTTCTGCAACAAACAAACAACGGTGGGCTGCGTTTTGGCCCGGCGATATTCAATTGCGCCACCAAACGCGGGCACGTTTTCGAATTGCGCGCGCTCGGTGAGAAAACGCGTAACCTCCACGTCCGGGTTCACGCCGTCCTCGAGTTTGCGGTAAAGCTTGAGGAAAAATTTGTCGGCAAAGAGCATCGAGGAGTTGCTCTGCTCGCCGCTGAGAACATTGGAAGGTAGAACAGTTGTGACCGCACCTACCCGTGGACTGAGGGCGCCGACCAGATTTCCATTTCGTCCGCTGGCGTGTTGTCGATCTAACATCAGCCGGAAAAGTTTTTCGCGAAAATCCGTGTCCCAAACCGCGTCGAAAAGAATCGAATCGCTTTCGTCGCTAAAACGCGCGATGACCGCGTGCGGCGCAGATTGCGCAAGCGATCGCGCTTGGTCGTCGGAAAGGATCTTTACCGGCAAGGCGTAGGTTTCAGTCGGGCCATCGAGATAGCTTACTTCGACAAACCAAAACTGGGCGGCATTAACCTCGGAAGAAATGGTGGAGCGTTCCAGCACGCGCATCTGCCGAAGCGTGCGAGCCTTGGCGCCGAACCAGCGACAACCGGCGATGTATTCCGGTAAAATTTCGCCTTCGATCCGCGCGCGCTCGCCGTCGTCGAGCAATGATTGCAACTCAGGGCGCGCGTTCAGCGTCGGCACCACGCGCTTCTTTTCCAAGCGGCGCCGTTCGGTTTGCGGCTGAAGTGTAAACCAGTAATGCGAATGCGGTCCAAGCGTGAGGACGTAATCGGATTTTTTTATCGTCGGGAACCGATTACGGCTGAAGACTTCAACAGGCACACATCCGGAAAAGTTCGCCAGGTTGAGCTCAACCACTTGCGCGAAACGGGAAAGATTCACGACCACGAGAACGGTTTCGTCTTCGTAGCGGCGAAGAAACGCCAACACCTTGGCGTTGTCCGGGAAAAGAAATTCGAGAGTGCCTCTGGAAAAGGCCTTGAAATTTTTGCGGGTGGCGATGACGCGGCGCGTCCACCAGAGCAGAGACGACAAATTTTTCTGCTGATTCTCGACATTGATCGCTTCGAAGTGGTACTCGGGATCGATGATGACGGGCAAATGCAGCTGTTGTGGATTGGCCAGGGAAAAACCGGCGTTGCGATCGGGGCTCCATTGCATCGGCGTGCGACAACCGTTGCGATCGCCAAGATAAATGTTGTCGCCCATGCCGATTTCGTCGCCGTAGTAAATGATGGGCGTGCCGGGCATTGAGAGAAGCATGGTGTTGAGCAGCTCCATTTTCCGCCGGCTATTGTTCAACAACGGCGCGAGACGGCGGCGAATTCCGAGATTGATCCGCGCGTGCGGATCGTTGGCGTAAACGCGCCACATGTAATCACGCTCCTCATCCGTCACCATTTCGAGCGTAAGCTCGTCATGATTGCGCAAGAACATCGCCCACTGGCAGTTGTCCGGAATCGGCGGCGTTTGATCGAGGATGTCGATGATCGGAAACCGATCCTCCATTTGCAGCGCCATGAACATGCGCGGCATGAGCGGGAAATGAAAACTCATGTGCGATTCGTCGCCGTTGCCGAAGTATGCGGCCGCGTCCTCCGGCCACTGGTTTGCTTCCGCGAGCAACATCCGGCCGGGAAATTTTTGATCGACGTGCGCGCGCAACTTTTTCAGATAGGCGTGCGTCTCGGGTAAATTCTCGCAGCTGGTGCCTTCGCGCTCGTAAAGATAGGGCACGGCGTCGAGCCGCAATCCGTCGACGCCCATCGCCAGCCAGAAGTCGCAAACTTTTTCGACCGCTTCGTGCACGGCGGGATTTTCGAAATTCAAATCGGGCTGATGCGAATAGAAGCGATGCCAGTAGTAAGCTTTCGCCACCGGGTCCCACGACCAGTTCGACGTTTCGAAATCTTTGAAGATGATCCGCGCGTCGGAATATTTCTCCGGCGTATCGCTCCAGACGTAAAATTCACGTTCGGGCGAGCCAGGCGGCGCGCGCCGGGATTTTTGGAACCACGGATTTTGATCGGAGGTATGATTGATGACCAACTCGGTAATGACGCGCAGCCCGCGCTTATGGGCGGCGTCGAGGAACGCGCGAAAATCGTCGAGCGTTCCGTAGTTCGGATTAACGTCGACATAATCGGCGATGTCGTAGCCGTCATCGCGCAGTGGGGATGGATAAAAGGGCAAGAGCCAAATGGCGGTGATGCCGAGCTCCTGGAGATAATCGAGCTTTTGGATCAGCCCGCGGAAATCGCCGATCCCGTCGCCGTCGCTGTCATGGAAGGTCTTGACGTGCAGCTCGTAGATGACCGCGTCTTTGTACCAAAGCGGATCGGCCACTGATTCTCTAGTGCTCCCCGGCATGCGAGTAACCTTTGCCGCACAAACCACGCCGCGCAATCGCCCGTTCGAACTCATTGCAAGATCGACCCCTGCTGACCGGTCGAAAAAAAAAGCGGCCGCGTCGCCGCGGCCGCTTTTGCTTAAGTGAATTCGGGATTAGCCCTTAATCTTATTGACTTGCGAAGCCACGCATTGCCATTGACCGCCTCGTAGCATCCAGGTGTCGGTAAAGAGAAAGGTTCGGTCGAAAGGTTTGCCGTCTTTGCCGGTTCCTTTTTCCCGGGCGCGGCCGGTCACAACGGTGACGGTCGGGCCGAAATTCTTGACGTTCAATTTCTCGTTCTTAGCGGATTTGTAGGTGTCTTTGTCTTTCTTGTATTCCGCCAGCATGCTCGCCTTGTCGGTAAACTTACCTTGCGAAGATATTCCGACGAAATCAGAGGCGACGAAGCCCTGGACGGTAGAGACGTCGTGACTCGGCACTGAAGCTTCCCACTTTTCTTCCATGTCTCTGACACCCATTTTCTTTCCACTGGAAGCGGCGGCAGCGGCAGGCGCAGCTGGTTTTGCGGCCGTGGCAGTTGCGGCTTCCCTTTTCGCAGCGGCTGCTGGCGAAGTGGCGGCCTCTGCTTTCCTGGCTGCAGCCGGAGTGGCCGTTTCAGCCGGTTTGGGGGCTGGCGGTTCCTCGACTGTCGCCGATGCTTTCTCTTCGGTTGCCGGCGCGGTAGATTCCGCGGGCGAGGCTGATTCTTCCTGAGCAAAGGTCATCGCCGCGAGGAAGACGGTTGCGAGAAATGAGATGATAATTTTCATGGATTTTTAAGTTTCGCTTTGATGAACGCCGGCCGTCGCAAAACCATTCCTCCCACTCTGGCGACCATCGCGCGGTGTACGCGAACTGCGTTATGGAGGAGATCGTATAGGCGTCGGTCCACCGGTCAAGGCTTATCGCGGCCAGGAGAAGCGAAAACTGTGGACGCCAATGACCGGTAGAACTAAAACTTGAGGATGTCGGGCGTCGATCCAAATCTTCAGGCGGCGCATTCTTCGAATCTCGAAGTGGAACCTTCACCCAAGCAATTTGCGACGGCGGTCGTGCTGGAGCCCGGCGCGCCGACCGATGTCGATCTTATGTTGGGCATTCAGTCGGGCGACGCCGACGCACTTTCGCAGCTTTACGACCGCTACAACGGGATCGTGAAGGCGCTGATTTTGCGTATCATTCGCAATGATACCGAGGCGGACGACCTGCTTCAGGAAGTGTTCATGGAAATTTGGAACCAGGCGAAGAATTTCTCCGCGAAAAAAGGGAAACCCCTTGGCTGGATGGTGACATTGACCCGGCGGCGGGCGATTGACGCGCTGCGCAAGAAGCAAGCTTACGCCCGAGCCGAAGAGCGGCTGCAGGCCGAGCCGGAGCAGCAACCCCTTGCCTGGGTGCAAAATACGACTGAGAAGGAGATTGAAGCAGGGGACACCCGCGCGCTAATGGTCAAAGTGATCAATTCTCTCCCGGAGGCCCAGCAGCAGGTGATCGAGCTGGCATTTTTTCAGGGGATGAGCCAGCGCGAAATCGCTTCTAATACGAATATACCTTTGGGCACGGTAAAAACCCGCCTCGAGTTGGGCTTGAAAAAAATCTATGACGGTTTGAAGGAGTTGAAGGATGAGCTTTGAGGAATTTCAGAATTGCGCGCGGCTTTACGTGATCGGGGCGCTAGAACCCGAAGAGCTGCAGGACTTTGAGGCTGCGCGCGAGCAATACGGCCCCGCGGCCGAGGATTTTATCAATCAGTGCTACCGGCTGCATGAAGCTTTCGCTCTTAGCCTCAAACCAGCGAAAGCTTCGGCCTCCATCAAGGACAAGTTAATGTCGATGGTGCGCGACCGCGGCCAAAATCCACCGCGCGAAGGCGCGAGGTAACCGCTCATCTGTCGCGATTCCGCGCCGAGTGAGAATCCAGTATTTTCGACACGCGTCACTCGCGGGTCTAGTATTCGTGATTGCGTCGTTCACTCGGATGTCTTTTGCCGCCGGGACGGTGGCGACTCTGAGTGAGAGTTATCTCGACCGTTATTTCCGAATGTTTCCAACGCGCGCGACCCAGGCCGGGCGCCACGATTTAGATAAGGATCTAGAAGATCTTTCGGCAACGCAGATCGCAGCCTGGATCGACTTTAATCACACGACGCGAACCTCGTTACTCGAGCGCCTTCACGATCCGAAATTGTCGATGGCCGACCGGCTTGATGGGGAGGCGCTGTTGGCGCAAATCGACCGCGAACTAAATTCGCTTACCGTTTTGCGTCGGGCCGAGCGAGATCCGCTTTACTGGTCATCGGTCGCAGCAGACGCGAGCGTGTTCCTGCTTGTTCGCGACGATCTCCCGTTCAATAGGCGCAAACAGCACGCACGAGCACGTGCGCAAAATCTGCCGCGGTTTGCCCGGCAGGCGCGAGACCACTTCGCGCTGGTCGATCCGGCAACTGTCGCTCCGGAGTTGTGCCAAATCGCGGCCGGCCAGGTACGCGCGACCGCCAGATTCTACAAAGAAGGATTTGCCACTGCGATCGACGGAAACAACGACGCTCGACAAAAGAGCGCGGAGACGGCTGCCGCGCTTCTCGATTTCGCCGCGACATTGGAAGACTTGGCGAAGCGTGCGGGCGGTTCGCCGCGACTTGGTGCTTCCTATCGGACAACATTTCGTTTCGGCACCGGCCTTAGCGAACCGGTGCAAGATGTCCTCGCGCGTGCTCAATTCGATCTTGCTGCCACGAGATCCGAAGCGGCGGCTTACGGAAGAACGGTCTGGTCAGGCCTGATTCAAAACGAGACACCACCGAAGGACGACATCGAATTGCTTCGCGCGTTGTTTGACCGTGTTGCGGCCGATCACGGCGAAAGTGTGGACGACGCTCTCGCCCAGTGGCGAACAAACGTGGCCGCGCTCGACAAATTGGTGCACGACCAAAGAATTATGACGCTTCCCGATCCGCTCACGTTGATTGTCGATCGTTCGCCATCATTTTTTGTCGGGCAAAGTGTCGGTGGCGTTTATCCGCCCGGGCCATACGCGCCAAACGCGAAGACGATTCTGTTCCTGCCGACGCCGTCACCCGATGCTACGGCCGAGCAACGAGAATCTTTCTTTCGGGATTTCAACGAGCACTTCAACAAAATGATCGTGCCGCACGAGTTAATTCCCGGACATTACGTCCAGTTTAAAATCGCAGCTCATCAGCCTCACAAGATTCGCACCGTCTTTCCCGATCCTCTCTACGTCGAAGGGTGGGGCACATTTTGTGAACGAATTCTTCTCGATCAGGGTTGGGGCGGACCGCTCGAACGCCTCGCGCATTTAAAAAAGCAACTAGAAAACATCGCGCGCACCATCGTGGACATTCGGGTTCATACCGAAAACATGTCCCGCGCGGAGGTGGTGCGGTTCGTCAAGGAAGAAGCTCTCCAAAACGATCAATTCGCGTCGAACATGTGGACGCGCGCAATCACCAGTTCACCTCAGATCACAACCTACTATCTCGGTTACCGAAAAGTTCGAGAAGCTTACGATGCGGCGCGCGCCGCTGCCGGGGACAAGTTCGAGCTAAGAAAGTTTATGGACGGAATGATGGAGTGGGGTCCAGTAGATCTCGATCATTATATCGAGCGGTTCTCGGCAAAAAACAGCGACCGCCCTAACCAGACCCAATCTCGCGCAAAATAAATTCCTGGAGAAATCCGTAGAAATTTATCTGAAACAATCCGAGGTCCCGGCGCGAACCGATGGGGGACCGATTGTGGTCGTTTAGCTCTTCGTCCGAAAATTTGTATTTGGTAGCGATCACCAGCCGGGCCTGATTGAGAGTGTTCAGCCACGCATCGGCGTGTTGGATCGGAATGTGGAGAGTGCAGTTGCTCAACGACTTTTCATTTCCATTCAGTTGCGCCAGATCGTCGGCCACGGTTTCGCTGGCAGTGCGAAAGAGGCGTCGCAGTTCGGGTTCGACATAACTTTTCCACTCTGCGCGAATTTCCTCTTCCGCCGAAGGGTGACTGAATAAACGCGCCTCGGCCGCGGGCGCGCCGTCCGGATTCGCGCTCAGCGGGATTTGTCGCAGCAACTCGGCCAGAAACGGATCGAGATCGGAAATCTGCAGGGCGTCGTCGGCGCGACAAATCTCCATATCAGTTAATTTTTTCCAGGGTTGCGAGAAGGAGATGACTGTGAAGCTGCTGCACGTAGAACTCAGCGCGTTCGCGCACGCCGCTCCATAGAATCGAGCGGCCTTTGTGATGCACTTCCAGCATGTGGCGCTCCGCTTTTTCGCGCGGATAGCCGAAGACGCGCTGGAACACCATCGTCACGTAAGTCATGAGATTCACCGGGTCGTTGTGCACTACGACCTGCCACGGCACATCGAGTTCTTCTTCACCTCGTGTTTCCTTTTCCCTGACCGGTGCTTCCACCGTGGACGTAGATCCTTTTTCGAGCGGCCCGGCGCTCACCGCGCTCATGAAAAAATGGTATCACACTGTCTCGGCAGTTCAAAGTGCCGCCTCGGCAAGAATTCGCTCTTGAACGATCTGCATTTTCCGCGCGCTTCCTTCGTTGCGATCGTCGAAGCCGTGCAAGTGAAGCAAGCCGTGGACTACGTCCAAGCGGAGCTCGTGTCCGAGAGTATTTCCAAATCGTCGGGCATTGCGACGCGCAGTCTCGACGCCAATGAAAATTTCGCCGTGCTGAAACGTGATCACGTCGGTTGGCCCCGGTTCGTTCATAAATTGTCGATGCAACGACGCGATCTTTCGATCCGAGACAATGAAGACCGAAATCTCAGGCAACCGCACGAGATCTGTCTTCTGGCGCGGAACTCGAAGACAAAGCCCGAGTGCCTTTCGTGCGAACTTCTCAAGATCGACAGCATCCACTGAGACTTTGCGCTGCAGATTGCGGACATTGATTTTCGGGACCGTCGCGCGAACCTTGCGTTTCATTGCGACCGGCGCGCCTTATCGAGTACAATCCGAACTGCAAACTTCTTAGTTCTGTCCTGTAGTTGCTTGGCACGATGGAGGGTTGTCATGCCAATCGTTAAATCACTAAATCGCTTAATCGTTAACTCTTTTTCATGTTGGCGGTCTCTGCTCGGATTGGAAATTCCGCGTAATCAGGCGCGCGCCTTTGTTGAAGCTGAAATATGCCCAGGCCCATTGGAATAGGACTGCGATGCGATTGCGAAATCCGACCAGAAAAATGATGTGGATGAACAACCACGCCAGCCATGCCGGGATCCCGCTCAAGTGCACAAGTTTAAGATCCGCGACCGCTTTGTCTCGACCGATCGTTGCCATGCTGCCCTTGTCGAAATACCAAAAGCGCTGCGGTTTCCAGCCGTCGATCATCGCCAGAATGTTGCGCGCCGCGTGGCGTCCTTGTTGCATCGCAACCGGCGAGACTCCCGGCAACGGCTCGCCGGTTTGATGCGAGAAATTCGCCAGATCGCCGATCACTTGAACTTCGGAATGATCGGGAATGGTTAGATCTTTATTCACGATCACGCGACCCACGCGATCGATTGGGACGCCAAGTGAATGGCCGACGAACGAGGCAGTGTTGCCGGCCGCCCAGATCTTGACGCGACAAGGAATGAATTCGTCGCCGACTTGCAGCCCTTGCTCCGAAAGATTGGACGCGTGAATGCCGGTGCGCACTTCGACGCCAAGATCGACAAGTTGCTTCATCGCGCTGATTTGCAGGTCTTCCGGAAAGGTGGCGAGGACACGTGGTTCGCCTTCGATCAGAATCACGCGTGCTTGAGAGGGATCGATGCGGCGGAAATCCTTAGCCAGGGTGTAGCGCGCGATTTCGGCGATTGCGCCCGCCATTTCGACGCCAGTCGGCCCGCCGCCAATGATGACAAACGTCATCGCTGCTTTACGCGCAGCTTCATCAGATATTTTTTCGGCGTATTCGAACGCCATCAAAATGCGGCGCCGAATTTCGACCGCGTCTTCCAAACTTTTCAGGCCGGGCGCGAGTCTTTCCCATTCCGGATGTCCGAAATAAGAATGCCGCGCGCCAGTTGCGAGAATGAGATAGTCATAATCGAGTTCGCTATCGACCATCTTCACCTTCTTTGCATTCACGTCGATCGATTCCACCTCGGCCAGGATCACCTCCATGTTTTTGCATTTGCTCAAAATCGCGCGCACCGGCGCGGCGATATCGGCCGGCGAAAGCGCAGCGGTCGCGATCTGATAAAGCAACGGTTGAAACAAATGATAATTCGTCCGGTCGACCATCGTGACCCGGACGGCTTCACCACAGAGTTTCTTCGCCGCCTCGAGGCCGCCGAACCCGGCGCCGATAATCACAACGCGTGGTGCCTTGGCCTGCGAGGGTTCCATTAGTCAATCTGCGCAGAAGATGCAGCGAAGGAAATCCCAAATTCCAAAGCCCAAATCCCAGAGAAATTCCATTCTCCAAGCTTCAATTTCCTATGGGCGATTTAGATATTGGAATTTGAAGACTGCCTGGGTGTTGGAGCTTGGGATTTGGAATTTGCCGCCGCCCGACAAAAAACGAAAAGAAAATTTGTGCTTCCAGCGACGGCTATTATCTTTCGCGCCTCATGCCGAAGCCAATTTCTCGCAGCAAGACGCGAAAAGCGGTCTCGAAAAGATTTAAGATCACCGGCCGCGGCAAGGTTTTGCGTTCACAATCGTCCCGGCGTCATTTGCTCTCGTCCAAAAGCGCCAAGCGGAAACGGCATCTTGGCAAAATGGCGCGCGTTCATAAAACCGACGAGGCGCGAGTCAAAGCCAACCTTCCGTTTGGTTAAAATTGTAGCGGCGGTCTATGACCGTCGCATTTAATTCGTCCGGCCCTCATAGAGCGCCGGTCCAGAAGAGTTCGATCTATTCAACTTAGCTCAGGGCAACGTGTTGCTGTGGACAAGCCTTGCAGTAAGTTTCCTCTCCGTCAGAGGCTATGGATTGAGGACTGACGAACCCCGCCAGGGCAGGAATGCAGCAACGGTAGTTTGATCCTCCTTGCCGTAGTTCTCTGGCGGACTTTTTTTGGTTGAGCAGTTGAGTCGTTGAGAAGTTTAGGATGGCGTCGTCTCAACCGCTCAACGTCTTAACTCCTCAACTTCGAATGAAATTGCTCAAGGTCAAAACCGCGCGTCTTGCGCAGGTCGTCGAGAAAGCCGGCCAGCCGCAGGTTTACACGCTTTGGCAAAAACCGGCGCAAGATCGGCATTTGCAATCGGAGATTAAAAACAACCGCGTGATGACGATTCAGAGAAACGACGCTGGAACTGAGTTCGGCATGGTCGGGTTCAAAGAAAAGAAAGGCGCGAGCTATCTTGTTTTTCCGAAATCGTTGAAGCGTTTCGAGAACATTCGGATCGTTGGAATCAATTGGGATTTGGTTAAGGCGAAATAATTGGAGGGACACGCGCCGTCTTGTCCCAAATATCTAGGCGCCGACAGCGCGGCGCCCTCCATTGTCGGTGAGAACGTGCTAAATTCGTGAGCAGAATGACCAAAGACGAACAACTGCGTTACTCGCGCCACGTGATTATGCCGGAAGTCGGCGCGGAAGGGCAACGTCGTTTGAACGCCGCGAGCGTTTTGTGCATCGGCGCGGGCGGGCTCGGTTCGCCGGCCGCACTTTATCTTGCCGCTGCCGGCATCGGCCAACTTGGTCTGGTCGACTTCGACGATGTCGATCTGAGCAATTTGCAGCGGCAGATTTTACACGGCACAAAAGACGTCGGTCGCAAAAAACTGGATTCGGCGCGCGACCGTTTGCGCGACGTGAACCCGACCATCGAAATCGAAACGCACGAATGCCGTTTTACGAGCAAGAATGCACGCGAAATTGTTTCCGGTTACGACATCGTGGTCGACGGCTCCGATAATTTCCCGACCCGGTATTTGTCGAACGACGTCTGCGTTTTCGCGAAAAAGCCGAACGTTTACGGATCGGTCTTTCGGTTCGATGGCCAAACGACTGTTTTTGCGCCGCATCTGGGAGGACCCTGTTACCGTTGTTTGTTTCCCGAGCCGCCGCCGCCGGGATCGGTTCCAAATTGCGCACAAGCGGGCGTGCTTGGAGTCCTTCCCGGAATCATCGGGACAATTCAGGCGAATGAGGCGATCAAATTAATCCTGGGCGTCGGTGAGTCGCTGGTCGGGCGGCTCCTTTATTTCGACGCGCTCAAAATGAAATTCCGCGAGTTCAATCTCCGGCCCGATCCACAATGCCCGGTCTGCGGCGATTCGCCGACGATCACCGAACCGATCGATTACGAGCAATTCTGCGGAGTCTCGACGAACGTCCCAACTATCTCCGTGCGCGAATTAAAACAAAAACTCGACGCGCGGGAATCATTTCAGCTTGTCGATGTTCGCGAGCCGTTCGAGCATGAGATCGCAAACATCGACAGCGCGCAGCTAATCCCGTTGGGCGAATTACCCGATCGATTGAACGAGTTGGACCGCGATCGCCTGACGATTGTGCATTGTCACAGCGGGATGCGCAGCGCGCAGGCGGTGCGGTTGCTGCGCGACGCCGGTTTCGCGAACGCGTTTAATCTCGAAGGCGGAATCGCCAAATGGTCGGACGAAATCGATTCGGACGTTCCGAAGCACTGAGCTGGAGGGACACGCGCCGTCGCGTCCCAAAAATTAGTCGGCGCCGACAGCGCGGGCGCCCTCCAAATTCATTTTAAGGCAGTAGCCAGTTCGTCGGAGCTCGGAACATCGTTCCATTGTTTGAGTAGTTCGCCGTTTCGTCCGAAAACAAAAAGGTGAAAAAGATTTACAGCTGGCGGCGCGCCTAGCTGTTTGCTAATGGTTCCATCGAAATCCGCAACCGCGGAGATATCCTGGCGTGCATTTCGCGCGATCTTGAGTTGATCGTAGCGCGATTGGAGACGGCGGGCTTCGGGATCGAGCCGCCGCCGCATCAACGAAGTCAGGATCATGCGGACCGGTTTGCTGTGATTCTTTTCGAAGGCCACGACAGTGATCATTCGATAAGTCGGATTACCGAGGCAAAAATCCGGCGTGCGATCTCCGACCGCGCGCGCCTTGTCGACGTTGGCCTGGCTGGTTAAGACAACAGTCGTGACGCGGCCGCCGGCAGTGGAGAGCGCGTGTCCGTCGACATCGACGAGGTCGATCCGATAATTCTTACCGTCGGTCGGCTGAGCGAGAATCGATATTGAAGGAGCGCACAGGGCCAGGGCCACGAATAAAATTTGCGCTCGACTCAGATTCACGATTGGAGACGTTGATCACGAGAAATGCACGCTGACAACTCTCGCCTTCACTTTTTTGCAGCGTTGCTTTCGATTTTGGTGCTCTTGAGCGCATGCGATCGGATGGTGACGTCGCGAAACTCCCGGCTGGTCAAAGAAGCGGATTGGAAGGCAGCGCAAGGCGATTATCTCTGGGCAATTAATCTCTACGAAGCCGCGCTCGATGGCACGCCGCAATCCGCCGAAGTGCATTTCAAGCTGGCTCTTCTTTATGACGATAAATTGAACGATCCGTTGCACGCGCTCCATCATTTCAAACGTTATCTGGTTCTCGATCCAAACGGGCCGCACGCGGGTGACGTCAAAGATTTCATGAAACGCGATGAGGTTGCCCTGGGCACCAGTTTGTCCGGGGACTCGGTCGTGACCCGCACCGAAGCGGCCCGCTTGCGAAACGAAAATCTAAATTTGCACAGGCAGATTGACGCAGGTCCCGTGAAGCCGCGCCCCGTCGCGGACAAATCGCCATCGCGTCACGGCGACAAGGAAAAGGCGGAGTCCAAGAAGACGGGCTCTCATTACGTCGTCAAAGAAGGGGACACTCTGGCTTCGATTTCACGCAAGTTTTACAAAACATCCAAGCGTTGGCAGGAAATCCGCGACGCGAATGAGAAAAAGGTCGATGACCCCGACAATTTGAAAGCAGGCGTGACCCTGACGATTCCGCCTAACGACTGATAACCCCGCTTACCTCACTGCCAGATCGACAACTTCCCGGAAAAAATGCCGAGCAGACTAATCACTCGAATCGCGCCCGATGTCGGCTGGCTTCCGGTCAGTTTTACAAATGTCTATTTTCTCGGCCGTCCCGGCGGCAAATGGGTTCTGATTGACGCGGGGTTGCCGGGATGGGCGGCAGACATTTTTTCCGCGGCCGAAGCGAGATTCGGCGCCGGCTCGCGGCCGGAGGCGATCGTGCTCAGTCACGGTCATATCGATCATGCCGGTTCTGCATTGTCGCTCGCTGAAATGTGGGACGTTCCAATTTATGTGCATCATCTCGAACTACCGTTCCTGACCGGCAAATCGCTCTATCCGCCGGCCGACCCCACCATCGGCGGGGCAACTGCGTTCCTTTCACGTTTTTTACCAGTGCTCCGGCGGAATTTCGGCGACCGCGTGCGCGAATTGCATCAGCATAAAGTTCCGGGGGCGAGCGGTTGGCAGTGGCTGGCTACGCCCGGGCATTCTCCGGGGCACATTTGTTTCTTCCGCAGTTCGGATCGAGTCCTTCTCACCGGTGACGCTCTCGTAAGTGTCGACATGGATTCCTGGAGCGGTTTGCTGACAGCAAAACCGAAATTGTCCGGCCCGCCCGCGCCGTTCACGGTTGATTGGCAGTCGGCGCACGCGTCGGTCCAACAATTGGCGAATCTGCGACCGAACACGGTCGGCTGCGGTCACGGTGTTCCAATTTCCGATTCCGATTTGCCGGAACGTCTCGAAGATTTCGCGCAACATTTTCGTGTTCCGCGCCGCGGCCGTTATGTCCGGCGACCGGCGAGAACGGACGAAAACGGAATTGTCGATCTTCCGCCAGCGCCGTTCGATCCAGTCCCGTTCGCGACTGCGGCTGGACTGTTCTGTTTCGGGCTCGCGCTCGGTGCAGGTTATCTCGACGACGAAAAGCGCCGCCAATGAAGCTTAGAAATGGGCGCCGCTCGGAATGACCGTCGGCCGCGGCGGCGGTTGGTTTGGCCGGGCATTAATACTTTGGTCGATAATGTCCTGGCTCGTCGGATCGATTAAGTTCTTCTTTACCGGCTCAGACCGTTGTTTCTCGCATAAGTTCACTAGCGCAGGCCATTCCGGCAGTCTTTTGCCGAACCCGGTCACCAAGCGTCCGTCGCTAATCACATTGCAAATATCGAACTGCTGCGGCTGCGGCAACACGGCTGCGTCAGGGCGAAAGACGAGGATTTCGGTTGAGTGCAAGTGTCTTTTGTCGCCCGGGTTCCGGTTCAGGGAAACGTATCCATCGCCGTTGAGCATCAGGACTTTGTTCCAAGTGGTGCGGTGATATTCGGAAATCATGGTGAAACCGCTCACGGCGCAGGTCGCAACCGCGGTCGTAATCTTAACGGTGCCGCTTTCCTTCGGGGCCGACACTAAAATCGCGCCGCTGCCGAGGTCGTAAGTATGCGCGGCTCCGCCAAAACTGAAAACCGTGTTCGCGCCGAGTCGGGTGAGCGTTCGGTCGGTAAATGTTAGTTCCGCGCGCGAATCGGTGCCGGTGCGAACGGCGGTTCCTTCATGGACGGCATCGTTGATGGCGGCGGGATGCGCGGCGGTCTGCGCGCCGAGCAGGCGCACATCATGGATGACTTCCGTTACGCGAGCTTGCTTTTGCTCGGTTGCAGAAAGAAGGGCGGCAATGCCGGCAGCCGCGCCGATTAAAGCTATGGCAGCAACAAGTTTTAAATTTGGGAAGTGAATTTTCATCGGAGTGATTGTCGATCTTATCATGGCCCTTGACCCGGAGCACCGAGCGGCGGTGCATTGGCAAGTGGTTGCGGGTTTTTCGCGCCAATGCCGCCGAAAGTTCCGCTGTTGCCCGGTGTGCCGGTTCCGCCAAAACCGAAATAGTTTGGATGATTTGTAAAAACATCCGCCTGTTGAGCTGAATTGATCGTGACGACGACACCTGGAGAAATGTTGATCGTATTGGCGGCGAGAACGTTCGTGGGACTGGTGAGGGTCACATTTGAGAGAAAGTTGAGAGTACCATTACTTCCGGTGGCATACAGTTTCAAAATCGTATCGGCGCCGAGAACGTTGCCGCTGCCGATGTTGAGCGTTCCGCTCGCCCCCAGGGCGGAAATTTTGACCACGTCGCCGTGGATGGTCGCATTGTCCAAATTTGTCGAACCGGCAACGCCGGTTTGGCGGATGTCTACTTCGGCTTGCGTGGCCTGAACAGTGCCGTTGACGGTTACCGGGGTGTCACTGCCGCTGGCGACGATGATGATTTGACCGCTGTTTCCCATGGAATCGAGCAGGGTCTGAATTTGCGCACTGCTGGAAATGACGATTGCGCCCAGCGATTGCAAGGTGATCCCGCCGCCGGTGGAGGTGACTGCGGAAGCAATTTCAACCGCGTCGCCTGCCAACGCCTTGAATCCGCGATGGTCTTGCACAGTGCCCTGGACATTGATCGGTGCGGTTACCTCAACAGTTCCTTCAGCCCTGAGCTCGACCCGGTTAAGATTAGAAACTGGCGCGTCGAATGTGACATTTGAATTCATGCCGCGAGCGTAGACGAAAAGTTCGCCGAAATTCGCGAAAGTAATACCGGACAGAGTAATCGAGCCGTTCAGCGCAATGAGGGCGACTTGCTGCATGCCGCCAAATGTAAAAACGGTCCCCGATGCTGAGGAGTTGATATCGCCCTGGCTGACAAGCCCCAGAGTTGGATCGCCGCTGGAGTTGGAAACGGTCGGGTCTCCATCGAGCTGCAGTGCCGCGAATAAAAAAGCCGCAATCGGAACGGTTCCACTACCAGGATTGACGAAACCGCCGCCACCGTTGCTGTTGACAAAATTGACACTGTCGAAGGACGATGGCGAACTGCCGAGCCAGGTGGCCAGCGAACCGTCCAGAGCGGCGCTGCGATAAATTTTTCCGAAATTGGTTATGCCGTTTGTAGTGATCATCGGATCGGTATTGATGACTGTGCCACTCGTTATGTGGTACGGATCATCCGGGATCGCGGTTGGCGGCCCGAACTTCGGGCCGATGTTTGTCGACGACGTCACAATTGCCGCAATCGCCTGATCGATTACGTCGATGGGGTCATAGACAGTAGTCCCAGGCTGTTCCGATTCTGCTTCCTGCGCTCTGATCACAGCCATAATCAAGTCGGCGTTTGGAAGCGTGGGAAAACTCGTGATCAACTTGGAAGTCGTATAAACCAGGCGCTCCTTGAATTTTGCCGGCCGGGTAATTTTTCCGTCTGCGGTCATCATCGCCATTTCTCCTCCGTGAACAATCACAGCGTCCTCAGGATGACCGTTTGGATAGAAGCGGCCGATACCTTCCAGCATCAGAAGTTTTGTTGGGAAACCTTTATTAGATTCAAAGAGAGCGGTCCCGCCGCTGATGGCGGCGGTGACAGCGGCTGTCCGGACCTTTGCTTCGGCCCCGTTTCGCGGCACTTGCACCAGGACCGCGCCACTACCGAGGTCGATCTGGCGAGCTTCTCCGTTAAAACTGAAAACCGTGTTTGCGCCTAAACGCGTGATTGTAAGATCGGAGAAGGTTAGCTCGGTCCGCGAATCCACTCCCGTGCGCACGGCAGTGCCAGCACTTATACTGTCGTTCACCACCGCTGCCCGCGCCGCCGCTTGTCCGGGAAGCAATTTCACGTCGTTAATTATTTGCGTAACGTGCGCGGCCCGTAACTCTGCCGCATCCGCCACGGCCGAAAGATGCACGAAAGTAAAAAAGCAAACTATAACAAAGCCGGTGCCTGTTTTGAAAAGCCTCATATCCTAGTGCGGCCCACCCGCTGTGTACTTTGCTGCCGGCGATCCGGCCGGATTTGGCGGCGTCTCAATCGTGCCGAGGTCGGTTGAGGATGGAATTGCGTCCGGTCCCGGTGTCGCAGGACCGGCAATTGGATCGCGGGCCGTAGTCCTCTGTGGAGGATTGGTCAGCGATACCAGCGTTCCCTTTCCGAAGATGACCAGGTTCGTGTCGATCAAGCTTCTTTTTGATTTCGCGCGCTGTTGTTTTTCACTTTCCTTCGCAATCAAGTTTTGACTGCCAAGCGGCGGAAAATCGACGATCAAGCGCGCCGTTTTCAGCAGCCGCGCAAGATCGACATCCACCGGATCGGGTAAACCCTTTGCGTCCGGATTCGTGATCAACATTTGTCCCGGGCGAATGAGCACTGATTCGCCCCAGCGACGCTTCAAATACAGACGAGCTGTGCCCTCCAGGCCAATGAACTTGATGTAAGCGTGCGGATGATACTCCACAATCACAGTCGTGCCGGTGATCGCCGCCGTCATCGCCGCGGTTGAAATTTTTGCGCCGCCCGCGCCTTTCGGCACGCGCAAGAGCACCGCGCCCTCGGCCAGATCGAGATTGCGCGTGCCTTCGTTGAAACTGAAAACTGTGTTCGCGCTGAGTCGTGCCAGAGCTTGGTCGGCGAAGGTGAGCTCCGTGCGCGAATCCATTCCTGTTTGCACCCTGCTGCCGTCGCCCACTTTATCATTCACCGATGCGGCGTGCGGCGCTGCTTGCGCCGCATGCAATTGCACATCATTGACCAGTTGCGTGATGGTCGCTTCGTTGGGCTGCGCCGCATTTGCCGATCTGGCCGCCTCAATCAACGACAGCAAAACGACGCCCGTCAACGCGAGGCGCGGTCGCGTGCTTCTAATTGCCTTTTTCATGTTGCGCTAAAATTTTGCTTGGAGCGCGATTGCCCCGCCGGCGTTGGCCACGTTGTAATCGAACACGCCCTGGTTCGAATCGTTGTGGGCGAAAGAGCTCATCGCGCTGATCGAGCACCAGTTGGTCAGGCGGTAAGTGGCCGTGGCCGAAATAATCTCGCTCACGTCCGTCCGTCCGTTTTGGTGATAATCACGCGCCACCACACGACCAACCGCATTGATCGTAAACGCGCGAGTCAGGCTCACTGAGTAACTAACGTAGCCTTCGTAATCGTTGCGACGCGGGCTCTGGTGGTCCGCGCCCAGGCTGATGTTTGTGTCGACTCCCACCGAAAGCTGTTGCGCCCGGCTGAACCGGAACGGCAGCTCGGCGTTCAGGATCAGCGCGTGGTTCGAGAAAAATTCGTCCCCGAGCCGATCGTCAAAGGTCAGACGATTAAAATCGTATTCGCCGCGCAGAATCAGATTGTGAAATTGCGGCATGAAATAGTTCAGGCCCGCCTCCACATCCAGGCTTCCGAAGTCGAACGCATGGTTACTGCCGTAATAAAAAACTTGCTCCCGGGCATCGACGTTGGCGTAGAGCGTTTTTGTGATCCGCGGCTGGTAATAAGCGGCCGCCGTCGGCGCTATGACAACGTCGCTCATCTCACCTCTCCGGGTCAGCGCGACATTCGACGTGTAGAAAATCGGAGATGCGAGCGAAACCGTAAACGGCTGATACTGCGTTTCGCGTTTCAGGATTTCCTGCTGGCCGATGTCGGCGTCGTTTGGAGTGGCGGCCGCGTGACCGTCTTCGAAGCCTTCTGGAGTCGGCGAAGTTCCGAACGACGGCTGGGTCTGGCCCTGAAGCAGCGATGCACGATCGACATCCTGCGAAGTGGGTCCCTGGGCAAAACTTGTCTGCGTCAGGATCGACATCATCAGCGCGCAAATGAACGCGACTAGGAATTTGAAATGAATTTTTGCCAAAACGACCCGCGCCTCCCTGCGGCTTCCTCTTTTGCCCGCTCAGATTTCTTCCGTCAAGGAAGTTATTGACCCCCGTGAGATACATTCCTGGTTTGCCGGATTTTCGCTTTTCTAAATCGCTGCCCCTTGAGATGATCTGAGGACGTGCCCCCCTCGAATGCCGTTGTTGCTTCCTCACCGAAGTTGCTCGATCGCGTCCGCTGGCAACTGCGTGCCAAACGCTATTCCATTCGCACTGAAGAAGCGTACGTCGATTGGATCCGCCGGTTCATTCTTTTTCACCGCAAGCGGCATCCGGACGAAATGGCCGAGAAAGAGATTTCAGATTTTCTTAGTCATTTGGCAGTGGAGAAGAACGTCTCCGCTTCAACGCAGAACCAAGCCTTCAGCGCCTTACTCTTCCTTTATCAGCAAGTCCTCGATCGAAAACTTGATTTCATCGACAACGTCCAACGCGTTACGCGTCCGCCAAAACTGCCGGTGGTTTTTACGCCCGCGGAGGCATGCGCCGTTCTTGGCCAACTGAAAGGCGATTATCGCCTCATGGGCGAGTTACTTTACGGCAGTGGATTGCGCGTTATGGAATGCGTCCGACTGCGTGTCAAAGACATAGATTTCGGTTACGGCCACATTACGGTCCGCGATGGCAAAGGTCTTCGAGATCGTGTGACCCTCTTGCCCGAGCGGCTGCGCGGCCCGCTTCAGGTCCATTTAAAACGAGTCCAGGAAATGCATGAGCGCGATTTGGCCAGCGGCAACGGACGTGTTTACCTGCCACTTGGACTCGAACGGAAGTACCGTAACGCGAACCGATCCTGGGCCTGGCAATATGTTTTCCCAGCAGTGAAGCTCTCCGTTGATCCGCGTTCGGGCGACGAACGTCGCCACCACGTTGCCGAAAAGAATCTGCAAAAGGCTGTCAAGACAGCGATTACGCGCGCGCGAATCCGAAAAGCGGCAAGTTGCCATACGTTCAGACACAGCTTTGCCACTCATCTGTTGAACAAAGGGCAAGACATCCGTACAGTTCAGGAACTTCTGGGGCACAAAGACGTTTCCACTACGATGGTTTACACGCATGTCTTGAATAGACCCGGTCTTGCGGTGCGTAGTCCGCTTGACGATGACCAGCCGACTAGGAGGCGGCAGGAATTAGGTTAACAATTGTTCCCCTAATTCTCGTTAGATGCTAAGGAAGCGCTCCACGTATTTAATTGGCGGCGCCATTTTTCTCGCGCTTGTAGCGGGCTTCCTCATCGGTTCGTATCTCTCCGAACCGACGGAAACAGTTATCCCGTCCGAGTATTTCGACCAGAT
>DATMON010000005.1:0-294769 GCA_035568175.1 Chthoniobacterales bacterium | reverse complement strand
TGCTCCAGGCTTCGGCGATTCTCCGCCATCACCTCGATGTGTTTGTGAACTTCAACGAGGAAGTGATCGAGTTCGACGAAACACCGGCGGGAGTGAGCGAGGAAAACATGAAGCTCAAGAAACTCCTCAACATGAGCGTCAACGAAATCGAGCTCAGCGTGCGCGCGGCCAACTGCTTGAACAACGCCAATATCACCACCGTCGGTCAGCTCGCGCAGAAAACCGAGAGCGAAATGCTCAAGTATCGCAACTTCGGCAAGAAATCGCTCAACGAGATCAAAGATAAACTGCAGCAACTCGGCTTGAGTCTCGGCATGAAATTCGAGCAGGGTTTGGTCGAGCCAGTTGCCGGACCCGATGGCGCTTCTGGAAACGGCGCTGCCGAGGTAGCAGTCGAACGGAAGTAACCCGATCGAGGCAACCGATGAGACATCAGAAAAAGACGGTCAGGCTCGGTCGCAAAGCTGAGCATCGCAAAGCGTTGCTGGCCAATCAGGTTTGCAATTTGATCGAGCATCAGCGGATCAAAACGACGCTGGCGAAGGCAAAAGCGGTCCGACCGCTGGCCGAAAAAATGGTGACACTGGGCAAGAATGGTTCGATTCATGCCCGGCGCACAGCATTCTCGACCTTGCGCCACAAGGACGCAGTCAAAAAATTGTTCGACGAGATCGCGCCGCGATCGACTGAGCGCAACGGCGGTTACACCCGCATTGTGCGACTTGGGCAACGGAAGAGCGATTCCGCTTCGATGGCGTTCATCGAGTGGGTCGATGCTGCCGTAGTGGTCGAAGAACAACCGGCCGAAGAAAAGAAAGCGAAAAAGAAAGAGCCGAAAACCGAGCCGAAACAAAAAGAACCAAAACACGAAGAGCCGAAGGCGAAGGAAAAGGAAACGCCGGCAGCCGAGGAGCCAAAGAAAAAGCGGCGCTGGTTCAGTCGAAAATCGGAAGGCGAGAAATAATTTCGCGCGCCTATAGCTCGATCAGTCGCCACTTTACTTTTCCGTTGGCGATTTCGAGCCAGGCCACGCTCGCGGGCGAACCCTGGTTTGGCCGTGTAACGCAACCCGGATTTAAAAACAGAACGCCGCCGCGCTTCTCATTTCGCGGCTTGTGCGTGTGACCGTGCAAAACAACATCGACATCATCGGGCGGAACATCTGGCGGAATATGTTCCAGCCGAAACCTCAACCGGTCGCGCTTAAGATCGGCAATCAGCGGCCAGGCCGTGTTCCAGTCGCAATTCCCGCGCACAACCGTGAGCGGTGGACCGATTGCGCTCAGATCATCGGTGATCGTCGGCTCGCACACATCGCCCAAATGCCAGATCTCATCCGCCTCGCGCGCAAGATCGACAATTTTCTGCGGCAACTTGTTATGCGTGTCGGCCACGACCAAGATGCGCATTGTATTCACTTCAGAACCGCCGATGGCGCGGATAACGCTGATATAACGTCGGCACCCAGAAAAATCATCCGTTTAAATCCGCGTAATCCGCGGTTAGTTTTGCCCCGTGTCATTTAATAATTTCGAACTTTCGCCGGAAGTCGTGCGCGGCACGCAGGCAATGGGCTTCACCGAGCCAACGCCAATCCAGCTTCGCGCCTTCCCGATCATTCTCGCGGGCAAAGACTTAATCGGCACTGCCCAGACCGGCACTGGCAAAACGGCCGCGTTCGCGCTGCCGATTCTCACCCTTCTCGCGAAACACGGCGCGTTCCGATGCCTCGTGCTCGAGCCAACGCGCGAGCTGGCCGCGCAAGTCGAAACCGCGTTTCGCGATTACGGACGCTTTACCGATTTGCGCGCCGCGGTCGTTCACGGCGGAGTCGGTTACGGAAAACAGCGCGAAGAAATCAAGCGCGGCGTTGACGTTCTCGCGGCGACGCCCGGCCGACTGCTCGACCTGCTCGAGCAACGAACGATGGATTTGCGCCAGGTTAGCATTCTCGTGCTCGATGAAGTCGATCGCATGCTCGATATGGGATTTCTGCCCGATGTCCGCCGGATCGTCGAAAAAATTTCGACTGATCGCCAAACGCTACTTTTCTCGGCGACGTTGCCACCTGAAATCGAACGACTCGCTGCGTGGGTCCTGCGCGATCCCGAGCTGGTAGAAATCGGTGTGCGCCGTTCGCCGGCCGAAACCGTGACTCACGCGGTTTATCCCGTCGCCGCCGAGCAAAAATTCGATCTGCTCATGGCGCTGCTCGAACGGACCAATTTCGATAGCGCCCTTATTTTTTCCAGGACCAAGCACGGTGCCGATCGAATAGCGCACAAATTAAAACAGGGAAACCATTCCGTCGCGGTTTTGCATTCCAATCGCACCCAACGCGAGCGCATCGAGGCGCTGGAAGGATTCAAGAGTGGAAAATACGAAGTCATGGTCGCGACCGACATCGCCGCGCGCGGACTCGATATCGCCGGCGTCAGTCACGTGATCAATTACGATGTGCCCGAGCACGCCGAAGATTATGTCCACCGCATCGGCCGCACCGGCCGCGCTCAAAACGTCGGTGACGCGTTCACGCTCATGAACGGCGAAGAAGTCGCGGCGTTGCAGGCGATCGAGCGATTCATCGGTCGAAAAATTCCGCGGCTCAAACTCGAGAGTTTTCCGTACCTCTACACCGTGCTCTTCGAACCTGAGTCTGCAACCGGTGGCAGACGCGCGATCGGCGGTGGTCGTTCGCATCGCGGTTACTCCTACGGACGGCGGCGACGATAACGTCGACATCGTTATAGAGGCGCTTGTGCCAAGCGCCTGTTTAATTAGTTCGGCGTTTGAGAACAAACGCCGCTACAACGCTTCTCTGTTAAGGGCCAGTCCGGCTCGGACCGCACCACTGATCGACCCAGTCGTTCACCGTCTTGTACCAAAGCCGCGAGTTCTGCGGCTTGAGCACCCAATGACCTTCGTCCGGGAAATACAACATCTTCGACGGGATCTTTAGTCGCTGAAGCGTGGTAAAAAGCTGAAACCCTTCGCTCACGTCGAGCCGGTAATCGTTCTGGCCGTGAATCACCAGCGTCGGCGTTTTGAATTTGTCAGCGAAGAGATGCGGCGACCATTTCCGGTAGAGCTCGCGGTTCTTCCACGGTGGCCCTTTGAACTCCCACTCGTTGAACCAAAGCTCTTCCGTCGTGCCGTAAGCCGATTCGCTATTGAACATCCCGTCGTGCGACACGATGCATTTGAACCGGTCAGTGTGGCCTAACAACCAGTTCGCCATGTAACCGCCATAGCTCGCGCCGAGCGCCGCCTGGCGGTTCTTGTCGATAAACGGATACGTCTTCTCCACGTAATCGAGCCCCTTCATCAGATCGATATATGGTTTGCCGCCCCAATCGCCGCTGATCGAGTCGGTAAACTTCTGCCCGTAACCGGTCGAGCCGTGGAAATTGATCATCACCACCACGTAGCCGTTCGCCGCGAACAACTCCGCGTTCCAGCGATACGTCCACTCGTTTCCCCATGCCCCTTGCGGACCGCCATGGATCAAAAACTTCAGCGGATATTTCTTGTTCGGATCAAATCCCGGCGGCTTGACCATGAAACCCTGAACCTCTTCGTCATTCGCGCCTTTAAACGTGAACGATTCCAGCGGCTGCATCTCGATCTGCGACAAAAGAGCGTCGTTCATGTGCGTGACTTGCTTTGGTTCTTCTTGAATGAAAGACCCAAGCTGATCGGGAATCCACGTCGACCGAATCTCGGCTGGGGACGTGATACTCATGTTCGTGAAGAAGATTGTTGAGTTCACGAACGAAAGATCGTCAGCATGCAAAGGAGGATTGGCTTCTGGCCTGCCTCCGGGCTTTGGTACGTAAGCCGTTGGACCGCGACCGTCGGTCGAAAGCGCGTAAATCGGCGAAATTCCGCGATCTTCCGCGGTGAAGTATATAACGTCGATCTTTCCCTGAACATTGCGCAGCGCGATGTCCGCCCACGTAAAACTTCCGACCGAGCGATCAAACTTCTCCGTCAGATCGCGCGTCTTTCCTGATTGTCGATCTTGGACGAAGAGCCGCCATTTATCGGCTTCGAAGCCAGCCCGGGCTTGCGAGCGCCACGCGAGATATTTTCCATCCGGCGAATAGAGCGGCGTGGTGTCGGCGCCGGGACTGGTGGAAATTTTCTTTGCGGTCGGCGGACTGCCGCCAGAGACGGCGGCAGCTACAATCGGCACAACGAAAATTTCGTTGTTCGTACTGGTCGCTTCGATTTCGTCAATGTTGCTCGTGTAAGCCAACTCCTGGCCATCCGGCGAAATCGCATACATGTCCTGCCCGCCGAGATGAAACGGCGGCACATCGTGGTCGCCCGGTGTGAGGTCCCGAGGAGTTGTAGAGGCGCCCGCCGCGGCGGGCGCCTGTTTATTTGGTTCGGCCGCTGACACAGCGGCCGCTACAACGCTATCTGCGCCAATCACAAACAGATGGCTGCGTTTGAATTCAGTGAACGCGTTCCAATGCCGATAGAAAAGCTTCGTGAAAATTTTCGCCTTCACCTTGCTCTTCTTCAGCTCGTCGTCCCGCTGTTTGTTGCAGGCGTCGTCTTTGCAATCCGGATAAACTGCCGACCCAAACACGATGTTCTTTCCGTCCGGCGACCAGATCGCGCCGTCCGCGCCGGTTGAAATATCTGTCACCTGATGCGGCTTCCCGACCAGCGCTCCGCTTCCGGAGTCGAAGTCGCACATCCAGATTTGCGTCGGATCAGTCGCTTTCGACGTCCAAATCAAGCGTTTGCCATCAGGTGAAAACCGCGGCCGCTCTTCGTGATTCGGCGTTTCGTTCAAGCGCTTTCCCGCGGCCGCGGGACCGCTCGCCGGCACGATCCACAAATGGGAAATCTTCGTGTTCGCCTCAAGATCGACCTCGGTCGCAGAGAACACGACCCATTTCCCGTCCGGCGACGGCACCGGTTCGTCGAGGCGTTTGAGTTTCATCATGTCCTCGAACGTGAACGGATGTTTTTGTGGGGACTGCGCGAAAGCCGCAGCGACGAGGAAAAATATCGGCACTAAAAGCTTCACCCTCATGTCCCTGCAATATTGACGTTGTAGAGGCGCTTGTGCCAAGCGCCTTGTTAAAAGTTCGGTGCTTGAGAACAAGCACCGCTACAACGTTTTCAGTACTGCCGACATCAGCTAGAGTTCCGACATGGTAACAATCGAGACAATCAAGAACGGCCCTTACATCGTGAAGGGCGAAGTAGAATTAATGGACAGCGACGGCAATAAGTTCCCGGTGGAAACACGAATGGCGCTCTGCCGTTGCGGCGCGTCGACTGAGAAACCGTTTTGCGACGGCACCCATTCCAAAATCGGTTTTCAAGCGGCTGAGAAAGCCGTGCCCGAATCGAAAGAATGAAAATAGACATTGGACCGGAAAAGATCCTAAGAGTTGTAGAGGCGCTTGTCTCAAGCGCTTGTTTATTAATTCGGTGCTTGAGAACAAGCACCGCTACAACGCATTCAATATGAAAAGGATTTTTGTTCTTTTTCTCTCGATCTGCGCGATTACCGTGCGCGCCGAAAAGATTTCGCTCGTCGGCGCAACCGTGATCAATCCGGCGGACGGCAAAGTGATGCCGAACGCGACCGTCACAATCAATGGCGACAAGATCGAACGTGTCGCGAAGGGTAAGCAAACCGCGGACGCTCTCGGCAAACAGATCGATTGCGCCGGCAAATTCATTTTGCCCGGTTACATCGACACTCACATTCACTTCTTTCAGTCGGCCGATTTGTTCACGCGGCCCGATGGTGCCGATTTCAATAGCGTGCGTCTGTACAAAGACGAGGTCGCGTGGATCAAGTCCCATCTCGACGATGTGTTCGCGCGCTACCTTCGCTGCGGAATCACGAGCGTGGTCGATGTCGGCGGACCGATGTGGAATTTCGAAGTCCGCAAAACTGCGAACTCAACCGCGAAAGCGCCGCGCGTCGCTGTCGCCGGTCCGTTAATCTCAAGCGTTTCGCGCGAGAAACTCGATCTCGGCGATCCACCGATTGTTAAGATCGACAACCCGGATCAAGCGCGTGAATTCGTGCGCAAACTGGCCGAGCAAAAACCGGATCTGGTGAAGATCTGGTACATCGTCGACAAAGATCATCCGGTCGATGCGTTTCGGCCGACCGTGCGCGCGACGGTTGAAGAAAGCCATGCGCACAACATCCGCGTCGCGGTGCACGCGACCGAATTGGAAACGGCCCGCGCCGCAGTGGAGGAAGGCGCCGACATTCTCGTCCACAGCGTCATCGATAAACCGGTCGACGACGCGTTCGTGAAACTGCTTAAAGATCGACATATCATTCTGTGTCCGACGCTGGTGGTGTTCGAACGTTACGGGCGCACATTTTCACACCAGTTGAATCTCACGCCGGAAGAAAAAGCTTGGGGCAACCCGGAAGTGATCGCGTCGCTCGACGTCACGAAGATACCGCAGGACAAATTGCCAGATCGAATCAAGAGCGCGCTGGCGAAACCGGAGGAGGCGCTGGATCGGATCAAAAAAACTTACGAGGTCGCGCTGCCGAATTTGAAGAAATTGGAAGACGCCGGCGTGACAATTGCCGCCGGGACCGATGCCGGAAACATTGGGACGATCCACGGCCCGGCTCTATTCCGCGAATTTCAGTTGATGAAAGAAGCAGGACTGACGCCGATGCAAATTCTGCAAAGCGCGACTGCGAACGCGGCCAAACTTTTCGGCGGCGAAACTGGCGCGCACATCGGCAAAATCGAGATCGGCTATTTCGCCGATCTCGTCGTTTTGAAGTCGAATCCGACTGACGATATTGCGCACGCCTCGGACATCGACAGCGTGATTAAAAACGGCGTGGTCTATCCGGCCGACTCGATTTTGCGCTGAATAGAACCTCGAATCTTGCGACGATTCCGGCGAATGCGATTAGCATTCGCAACGTCTAAACAGCTATGAAACGAGAAGCCGCGATCATCGCCTGTCTTGCCGGAACGGCGCTGTCGATCTTCGCAGCCGAGCCTGGACAGAATGACGATTGGAAATTAATTAAGCAAAGCAACGGCGTCGCGATTTACAGCCGGCCACATACAGGGTCGAACCTGAAGGAGTTCAAAGCGGTAGGTGAAATCGATGCCGCGACCGAGACGGTTCATAAGGTGATCGATGACGTCGAGGCTTATCCCAGTTTCATGCCCTACACAGCCGAGTGCCGCGTCATCGAGCGAAGTGGCGATTCCATTCTTACTTACCAGCGACTCGCCCCAAAGATCGTCAGCGATCGCGATTACACGCTTCGCATCCAAAAGAAATCGTGGCCGGTTGAAAATGGAGTGGCCTATCTCAATCGCTGGGAGCCGGCCAACGAGCATGGTCCAGCGGCAAAGCCTGGCGTGTTCAGGGTGACTAGGTGCGAAGGCTCCTGGCTGCTCGAGCCGGCCGGCGATGGTAAAACGCGCGCGACCTATTCCGTTTTTACCGACAGCGGAATCGGCGGTCCGGCTTTTCTCGCCAATACCATTAGCACGACGGGAATCGGCAAACTTTTTGCGGCCGTCCGCAAACAAGTGAAAGACCCGAAATATCAGTCAAAATAAGAGTTCAGACGTGAAGTTCGGGCGATTTCGTTTATCCTGCGCGCTGCGCAGATGCCGCGGAACAACGATCTAAAGAAGATTTTGCTGATCGGCTCCGGTCCAATCGTGATCGGGCAGGGCTGCGAATTTGATTATTCCGGCGTGCAAGCGTGCAAGGCGCTGCGCGAGGAAGGCTATCAGGTCGTGCTGGTGAACTCGAATCCGGCCACGATCATGACCGATCCGGAGTTCGCCGATCGCACTTACATCGAGCCAATCACCGCCGAAGTGATCGAAGCAATCATTGCCCGCGAAAAACCGGACGCGCTTCTGCCAACGATGGGCGGCCAGACCGCCTTGAACGCCGCGATGGAGCTCTATCGCAACGGCGCACTGGCGCGGCACAAAGTGAAATTGATCGGCGCGAACGCCAAGGCCATCGCGAAAGGCGAAGATCGACAACTCTTCAAGGAAGCGATGCTGCGGATCGGACTCGACGTCCCGCGCTCGGGTGTAGCGCGTTCGCTCGCGGATGCGGGCCGCATCGCAAAAGAAATCGGAACCTTCCCGCTCATCGTTCGACCGGCGTTCACGCTCGGCGGCAGCGGCGGCGGGATCGCTTACAATCCAGACGAGTTGGATGACATCGCCGGCCGCGGCCTCGCCATGTCGCCGGTTAATGAAGTGTTGATCGAAGAGTCGCTCGTTGGCTGGAAGGAATTCGAAATGGAAGTGATGCGCGACCGGATGGACAACTGCGTAGTTGTTTGTTCGATCGAGAATTTCGACCCGATGGGCGTGCACACCGGCGACTCGATCACGGTCGCGCCGGTGCAAACGCTGACTGACAAGGAATATCAAATGATGCGCGACGCATCGTTCGCGGTCATTCGCGAGATCGGCGTCGAGACCGGCGGCTCAAACATTCAATTCGCGGTCCATCCGGACAACGGCCGGATGGCCGTGATCGAAATGAATCCGCGGGTATCGCGTTCAAGCGCACTCGCATCGAAGGCGACCGGATTTCCGATCGCGAAGATCGCGGCCAAACTCGCGGTCGGTTACACGCTCGACGAGATCAAGAACGACATCACTCGCGAAACGCCGGCCTGTTTCGAGCCGACGATCGATTATTGCGTGGTCAAAGTGCCGCGATTCACGTTCGAGAAGTTTCCGCAGGCCGATCCGACGCTGACGACCCAGATGAAAAGCGTCGGCGAAGCGATGGCGATCGGCCGTACGTTCAAGGAAGCGTTGCAAAAAGCACTGCGCAGTTTGGAGATCAAGCGTTTCGGACTCTGTGCCGATGGCGCTGACAAAGATGTCGATTCTGAAACGTTGCGGCTGAAACTTGCGATCCCGAACGCAGAACGTGTTTTCTATCTGGCGCAGGCCTTTGAGAAAGGCGCATCGATCGATGAAGTTTTCGAACTGACCAAGATCGACAAATGGTTTTTGCGGAACGTGGCCGAGATTGTGGCCGAGTCGCAGTGTTTGAAAACCAAGACGCTGTTACGGAGCAAGAAGCTCGGCTTTTCGGATCGACAACTCGCTTTGGCAAACGGTTCGACCGAAGAAACAATTCGAAGGAAACGCATCGGCGAAAAAGTGACGCCGACGTATCGGCTGGTCGACACATGCGCGGCCGAGTTCGAGGCTTACACGCCATACTATTATTCGACTTACGGCGACGAGAGCGAACGGCGCGAGAGCGGAAAGCGCAAGGTAATGATCCTGGGCGGCGGACCGAACCGGATCGGACAGGGAATTGAGTTCGATTACTGCTGCGTCCACGCAGCGTTCGCGCTGCGCGAGCTCGGGTTTGAAACAATCATGGTCAATTCGAACCCGGAAACGGTTTCGACCGATTACGACACGAGCGACAAACTTTATTTCGAGCCGCTCACGCTCGAAGACGTTCTTAATATATATGAGCAGGAGAAGCCGGAAGGCGTCGTAGTGCAGTTCGGCGGTCAGACGCCACTCAATTTGGCGGATGGCTTGAAAGCGGCCGGCGTTCCGATTTTGGGGACCCAACCGGAGAGCATTGAAACAGCGGAAGATCGAAAATTGTTCGCCGCGATGCTGGACAAGGTCGGATTGCGTCAGACCCCGAGTGGTTCGGCCGTCAGCACTGACGAAGCTGTAAAGATCGCGAGCAAAATTGGTTATCCGGTTTTGGTCAGGCCAAGTTTCGTTCTGGGCGGTCGCGCGATGGAGCTCGTCTACAACGAAACGGATCTCCGGCGTTACATGGCCACCGCGATTGAAGTTACGCCGGACCGACCGGTGTTAGTCGACCGCTTTCTCGAAGACGCGATCGAAGTGGACGTCGATTGCATTTCCGACGGCGAGACGACCGTGATCGGCGCGATCATGGAGCACATCGAAGAAGCGGGCATCCACAGCGGCGACAGCGCGTGCGTGATTCCGACGTTTTCGCTGCCGCAAAAAGTACTCAATGAGATTTCGTCAGCGACAAAGGCGATGGCGCGCGAGTTGAACGTGCGTGGACTGATGAATGTGCAGTTCGCGGTCAAAGGCGAAGACGTTTACGTCCTGGAAGTAAATCCGCGCGCATCGCGGACGGTGCCCTTTGTGAGTAAAGCGATCGGCGTGCCGCTGGCCAAATTGGCCGCGAAGATCATGGCCGGCAAAACCTTGCGGGAATTGGGATTCACCAAAGAGATCGTGCCGAAACATTTTTCGGTGAAAGAAGCCGTTTTTCCGTTTCTGCGCTACCAAGGCATGGACATTTCACTGGGTCCGGAAATGAAATCGACCGGCGAAGTGATGGGGATTGACGTCGATCTTGGGTTGGCCTACGCGAAATCGCAGATGGCCGCGCCGCCCGCGTTGCCGAAAAAAGGCAACGTCTTCATTAGCGTGAAAGACGCCGACAAGGAAGCGGTCATTCCAGTCGCGCGCGAATTTGTGAAGCTCGGTTTCGGGATCATTTCAACCAGCGGAACGGCCGAAGCCTTGGTCGAGGCGAAGATAAAGGTAAAAAAAGTTTTTAAACTGCACGAAGGCCGGCCGAACGTGCTCGACCGGGTCAAGAACGGCGACATCAGTTTCATCATCAACACCCCAAGCGGAAAAGTCCCTCGCGAGCATGAGGTGACAATCCGAAACGCCGCCCTCGCGCAAAAAATTCCGATCATGACGACGGTCCGCGCCGCACAGGCGAGCGCGAACGGCATTCGTTCGTTGCAAAAGAACAAAGTCCAGGTCCGGAGCCTGCAGGAATATCATTCTTCTGTGGTGGCAGCCGTCTCGGCTGCGAGTTGAACGCATGCAGGCGGGGACGCCTGCCTCCACAGTTGCTCGTGACAGGCGCATTGCTTCGTGTGAGTTGTCAGGATGAAGATGTCGATCTTGGCGGTCCTAGTATTGAGCTCCGCACTATTTGCCGCTGAAGAAAAGAAGGAGGAAGCAAGCCCGGCGAGCGCAACAAATGAAGTCGCAGTAATAAAGACGAGCGAGGGCGATATGGTGGTCCAGTTTTGGACCGATGCCGCGCCGAACACGATCGAGAACTTCAAGAAGCTGGCGCGCGCAGGGTTTTATAACGGAACGATTTTTCACCGGATCGTGAAAGGATTCATGATCCAGGGCGGCGATCCGAATTCAAAAGATCCGAGCAAAGAAAATCGCTATGGTGAAGGCGGCCCCGGTTACAAAATCAAAGCCGAATTCAACGATCACTCGCATGAGCGCGGGGTGATCTCGATGGCGCGCGAACCAGATCCCGATTCGGCGGGTTCACAATTTTTCATCTGTCTCGGGCCGGTGCCGCGACTCGATCACCAATACACAACCTTCGGCAAATTACTTAAAGGCGACGACGTCCTCGGAAAAATCGGCGACACGACAGTCACCCGAAACAGCATGGGCGAAAACAGCAAGCCGACCAAGCGGGTAACGATTGAAAAGATCGACATCGTGCCGGCGGACACGGTGAAGTGATCCACCACGAAGGTGACGAAGACAAAATTATGGTTGGCCTTCGTGTCTTGCGTGATCTTCGTGGTTAATTGTGGGAATGCCTGAGCCACAAATGACCAAAGTCGCACTTGTTCAGATGAAGTGCGGCCCGGAGCCGGAGAAGAATTTCTCGCGCGGGCTCGATTTCATTCGCGACGCCGCTAAAAAGGGCGCCGCGATCGTTTGTCTGCCGGAACTTTTTCGATCGCAATACTTTTGCCAGACCGAGGACCACAAAAATTTCGAGCTGGCCGAAGAAATTCCCGGAAGATCGACATCTGCGCTAAGCGAATTGGCGGGCGAACTTGGCGTCGCGATTGTGGCGTCGCTGTTTGAGAAACGGCGAGCCGGCGTCTACCACAATACCGCCGCAATTATTGACGCGGACGGAAAATTTCTCGGGAAATATCGCAAGATGCACATTCCGGACGATCCGCTCTATCACGAAAAGTTCTATTTCACCCCGGGTGATCTTGGTTTTCAGGCTTGGGAAACAAAACGCGGCAAAATCGGCGTGTGCATTTGCTGGGACCAGTGGTATCCGGAAGCCGCCCGGCTGACGGCGTTGCGCGGCGCGGAAATTATTTTTTATCCAACGGCGATCGGGTGGCATCCGAGCGAGAAAAAAGAATTTGGCGTCGCCCAACATTCGGCCTGGGAAACCATTCAGCGCAGTCACGCAATCGCGAACGGCTGCTACGTCGCCGCCGCTAACCGTGTTGGCCATGAAGCGCCAGCCGGTGGTGACGGAATTGAATTCTGGGGGCAAAGTTTCATTTGCGGCCCCGACGGTGAGATCATTGCCAAGGGCTCAGTCGACAAAGAAGAAATCGTGATTGCCGAAATCGATTGGCGCCGGGTGAACGAGCACCGGACGCACTGGCCCTTTCTGCGCGACCGTCGCGTCGACGCCTACGGCGGAATCGAGCAGCGCCTGCTTGATTGAGAGTTTTCTTTTGCGGAGAAGCGCCGTACGTTTCTGACATGAAAACAATTCTCTTCATAACAATGTTTTGCGCGATGGCTTGTTTGGCGCAGGCGCAAGAGGTCATGAAAGCAGCGGCGCAACTGGAGGCGAAGTCAGGCAGCCAGGTTACGGGCACGGTCACATTCGCAAAAGTTGGCGACGAGGTGCAAATGGTCGCCGACATCCAAAATCTCAAACCGGGGAAACACGGTTTTCACATTCACGAAAAAGGCGATTGCTCGGCGGCAGATGCAGCGTCGGCCGGCGCCCATTTTAATCCCACTCAAAAACATCACGGTGGACCGATGACGGCGGACCATCACGCCGGCGATCTCGGCAACATCGAAGCGGATGCTTCTGGTAAAGCCCACCTGGATTGGAAAGGCAAACTGAGCCTCAGCGGAAAAGATTCGATCATTGGCAGGTCTGTCGTCGTGCATGAGAAAGAAGACGATCTGAAGACGGACCCGTCCGGCAATTCAGGCGCGCGCATCGCTTGCGGTACAATCAACGCCGCCGACTGAAATTTAGCGGAGCGGTACGATCGCGCCGGAGAAGAGGAAGAGTAAATCGACATGCAGTTGATGACGCTGAGCGAAATTCGACGGGGCGCTCAAGGCGGCCCGGTTTCGGCGAAAGTCCACGTGCAGGTCGAATCGGCCACGCCGAAATTGACGCGCGAACAAAAACCATACTGCGAACTGAGTCTGGCCGACGCCTGCGATCGGATGACACTGCGCGTCTGGAGCGATCATCCTGCTTACAAAGCATGCAGTTCCCTTACCAACGAGAACTTCATCGAGCTTACTGGAGAATTTAATTCGCATTCGCAATACGGCCTCGAAGCACAGAAATGGACGGTGCGACCGTTAACACCACAGGAAAAAAACGAATTGCTCCAAGGACCGGCCGAGCTGCGCGCAAAACAAAACACAGATTGGCAGTTCATCCTCCAAACGACTGGCGCGATAAGCGATCCGCGTTTGCGCGCGTTATGCGATGCGTTCGTAAAAGAGTTGGGGGAACGTTTCCGGCGCACGGCGGCGGCGCGACGAAATCACCACTCGCGGCGTGGCGGATTGGTGGAGCACACCGCGCAGATGATGCGCGTTGCGGTGTCCATCGCGCCACTTTATCCGGAGTTGAATGCCGATCTTCTCGTCGCCGGAATCCTCTTTCATGATTCCGGCAAGCTCTGGGAAAACGCTCTACCGGAAAACGGCTTTGTCATGGACTACGACGAACGCGGCGAATTGATCGGCCACATCTCCATCGGTCTCGAACTAGTTAACTCGCTCTGGCGAAGATTGAGCGCCGAAAACGCGGAGAGTTGGAAACACTTTGCCCCCCCATCCGAAGATGTGCGCCGGCACCTGCTCCATCTCATTGGCGCGCATCATGGCGAGCAGCAATTCGGATCGCCTGTTGTTCCAAAAACCCCGGAAGCGATGGCGCTCAATTATATCGACAATCTTGATGCGCGGCTGGAAATGTTCGCCGCCGGCTATCTCACAGCGAAGCCGCTGGCGGAGCGAATTTTCGATCGGGTATGGCCGTTGCCGGGAAAACTTGTTAAATCTCTCGGCAAATTTCAGGCAGTGGCCCCGACATCAAAAAAAGAGGGCGAGCTGCTCTAATCACTTCATCGCGACCCTTCGCTTCGCTTCGGCGAGATAGGTCTTGTCGATCTCGAAGCCGATGAATTGTCTTACGCCGCAGCGCTGCGCCGCAACGGCTGAATTTCCGATCCCCAAAAACGGATCGAGGATCGTCCGCACACGCGAGACGCCGTGCAATTTTATGCACCATTCAGCGAGTTGAATGGGAAACGTGGCCGGATGCGGTCGCTCTTTCGCGCGACTCTGGATTGTTTTATAAGGAATAAACCAGGTGTTGCCGCGGCAGCGCGTGTCGCGACCGCGCGTGTGTGACCAGCGAGCGATGTTGCTCTTGTCCTGGTAAGGCACGCCGAGCGCGAGCCGGTCGATGTCGATCTTGCCATTGATGGTGAAATGAAAAATGTATTCGTGGCAATCGTTCAGAAATCGTTTCGAACTGATCGGCTTAAAATGGCCAAATGTTCGACTGTCGATGGCGATCGACTTGATCCAGTGAATGGTATTTTGCAAAACGAACAGATCGCGCAGTTGGAAAACAATTTCGTGCGGAAGCATCGGATTTGAGGGTGCCGAACCGATGTTGAGAAAAAACGAGCCGTCCGGTTTAAGAGCCCGACGAACTTGCGACGCCCAGGTCGCACACCAATTCAAATACAACTGTCGATCCTGGTGATCAGCATATTCCCGGTATCGAATGCCGAGGTTGTAGGGGGGCGATGTGACGACAAGATCGACATCTCCACCGGGCAAGCGCGCCATACCTCCGACACAGTCTCCCAGACGCAGGTCAAATTTAGTCACAGGAGAAAAGTGGCCGAACGAATTCGATTCGTACAGCGAATTCGTTATTGTCTAGGTAATGTCGGACAAACCTTCCAAGCTGAAGATCGCGGACCGCGAATTCACGTCACGCTTACTTGTCGGCACGGGGAAGTTCGCCTCAAACGAATTGATGCGGGACGCGCTGTTGGCGAGCGGGACAGAAATCGTGACGGTCGCGCTTCGCCGCGCCGATCTTTCCGGTAAACACGATCCGTTCGCGAACATTTTGGACTTTATCGACCCGAAACAATTTTTGCTTTTACCAAACACGAGCGGAGCACGCACCGCCGAGGAAGCAGTGCGGCTGGCGCGTTTGGCGGCGAGCGCGGGTCTGCCGACGTGGATCAAGCTCGAGATCCATCCCGACCCACGCTATTTATTGCCGGATCCGGTGGAAACGCTGGCCGCAGCCGAAATCCTGGTGAAGGAAGGATTCACGGTGCTGCCGTACATCAACGCCGATCCGGTGCTGGCAAAACGCTTGCAAGACGTGGGCACCGCGACAGTCATGCCATTGGGCTCGCCAATCGGCAGCAACCGCGGGATTGAAACGCGACCGCAGATCGAAATTATTATCGAGCAAGCGACTGTTCCGGTCATTGTCGACGCAGGTCTGGGAGCCCCGAGTCAGGCGGCTGAAGCAATGGAAATGGGTGCGGACGCAGTTTTGGTGAATACCGCGATCGCGATCGCGTCTGATCCCATCCGCATGGCGCAAGCATTCAAAAAGGCGATCGAAGCCGGCCGGGAAGCGCACGAAATTGGCTTGGGCGAAAAGCAACGGACGGCCGCGGCAACGAGTCCCCTGACCGCATATTTTTCGAGTCGGGCTCAGGCCGACTGAAAAAAGTTGTGCGCAACAGTTTTATTTGCGCTGTGTTCAAACGTAGAGATAGTCACGCCCCCAAACAACCCCCGGGCGGCATTGAACTAGCTGCTTTCTTGTTGATCCCAGATATGTTTTTCCCCAAGCTCAAACCCAATCCAAGCTGCAGCCGCTGCGGCGTAATCCGTGCGTAAACATCCCCATTCCGAGTCGGGTCGCTTTAACCCGCGCATTTTCCTCGCTTTCGTACTCTGCTCGCTGAGCGCGTTGCTGGCGATGTTGAGCTTTGCCGCGTCGCCAATGTCAGGTTCCTTTCAACCGGAGATAAGAGAAGGCGAGCGAGTGCGTGCCTCAGAGTTTCGCGGCGACGTGAGAAATCTGCCGCATTACGTCTCCTCGGTGCAGAGGGAGACATTCAGTCACCGCCCGCTTGAGCACGACCTTCCCATATCAGCGACCAAGCAAGTTTTGCCTGGAGCCCAAACGACGACTCCACGTGCGGCAGCCACATCCTCTCAGACGGTGCAGGGACCGCTCGCTCCAATGCCAGGGCCATCAACGTCGTTCGACGGGATGAACTTCAACCTGAATGGCGCTGGGCATCCGCCTGACCCGGTCGGAGACGTCGGACCCAACCATTTCGTCCAGGCTGTCAACACCTCGATCGGAATCTACGGCAAGACGGGAGGAGCAGCGCTGGCAACTTTTACTTTCGACGGTTTATGGGCTGGGGCTGGAACTGGAACCCCATGTGACACAGTTCACGGAGGCGACCCAACCGTGATCTACGATCCACAGCACGATCGGTTTATTGTCGCCGATTTCTCGTGGACCGACATTCAGAACGGTCCGTACTACGAGTGCATAGCGGTTTCAAAAACGAGCGATCCGGTCAGTGGCGGCTGGTGGCGCTTTGCGTTCAGAGCAGACGACGCGGCGCATCCGTGGTTTCCAGATTATCCAAAGATGGGCATCTGGCCCGACGGTCTCTACATGACCGCGAATATGTTCGATTGTCTGGATTCCGCCTGCAACAACTCCAACTATATGGAGGCGCGGGTGTATGCATTGAATATCAACGACCTGGTCAATGGAGCGACGCTCCGGAGCGTAGTGGCGGACACCAATTCAAATAGTTTCACTCTGCTTCCCAGCAACTATCGCGGCACGGCTCCGCCTGCCGGCTCGCCAAACTACGTCGTCGGCGAATCTACGACTGCGTTTGCTTGGGACGTGTTCAAGTTCCACGCGGACTATGCGGTCCCGGCTAATTCGACATTGACTGGACCCGTTAACGTATCTCAGGCCGCTTACGTCGCTGCGGCTGACCCGGTGGCCAGTTCCGGTAACAACATCGATACGCTAGCGGACAGAGCAATGATGCAGAACCAGTATCGAAACATTGGCGGCGTCGAGTCGCTCTGGGTCAATCACACGATTGGGACGACATCTGCATCAACTCCAACTGGGATCCAGTGGGCGCAGATCAATGTCACGAGCGGAAACATCGTCACTACTCCGGTTCAAGAACAGATTTACAACAACGGCGCCGACGGCCTTAACCGGTTCATGGGATCTCTGGCAGTAGATCACATAGGTAACATGGCGCTGGGCTACACCGCTGAAAGCGTCAGCGTCGCACCGGACATTCGATACGCTGGCCGATTATCCACCGATCCGCTGAATACATTGCCCCAAACTGAAGTGACGATGCTGCAATCGGTTAACCGCAGCGTCCAAACGGGGAGCTGCGGCGGATCGCCCTGCACTCGCTGGGGTGATTACACCGCGATGAGTGTTGATCCAACAGACGACTGCACTTTTTGGTACACGAACATGTACTACGCTGCGCCCGGTCTGAACTGGATCACCCGCATCGGCTCATTTAAGTTTTCGACCTGCTCCGGAGGTCCAACACCAACTCCAACTCCAACACCGACCCCTGGCGGAACGCCGACGCCGACGCCCACACCTACACCTCCGCCGACAGGGCCGTCAGTAATACTCAGCCCGCCGCCAGGATCGACATTCACTTCCTCCACTGTGACTTTCACGTGGAGCGCCGGAACTGCGACTTCCAATTTCCTTTTCGTTGGCACTTCGCTGCACAGCGCCAATATTTACAACTCTGGAACAACCACGGTTCATTCGAAAACCGTAACCGGTATTCCTACCGATGGGCGCACGATTTTCGTGACACTTGGTTCGCAGGTCAACGGTTCCTGGTCTACGAACGATTACACGTATAAGGCCTTCAATCCTTCGGCGACTCCTACGCCTACTCCTGTTCCAACGCCAACGCCAACTCCTACGGCGACCCCAACTGCTACTCCGACTCCAACGCCAACAGCCACGCCAACTCCTACAGCGACCCCGACTGCTACTCCGACTCCCGCGCCGACAGCTACTCCCACTCCAACACCTACCGCTACGCCAACTCCTACGCCTACGGCCACGCCAACTCCTACGCCTACGGCCACGCCAACACCGACGCCTACGCCGAGTCAAACTGGACCGTCAGTGATGCTTAGCCCGACGCCAGGATCGACATTTACTTCCTCGAGCGTGACTTTCACGTGGAGCGCCGGGAGTGCGAGCGCGAATTTCCTTTTCGTGGGCAGTTCGCTACACGGCGCCGACATTTTTAATTCTGGAATCGTGACGGTTCATTCGAAAACGGTAAACGGCGTCCCTACAGATGGACGCACCATTTACGTGACCCTGGGTTCGCAAGTCAACGGTTCCTGGTTCACCGCGGACTACACATATAAGGCCTTCAAATAAGGCAATCACCCTTTGATTTCGGCTGACGCCGTTCGCCATCGCGACGATCAAGGGCGCGTGCTTGCGTCGTTGTAGAATTCAACTTGCCGGCCGCCGAGGCGGCGAACCACGCGCCAGCCGTTTTCCGCTGCAAACGCGCGAAGATCCTGATCGGACATTGATCGCAAAATCCGGAGCTCCGCCGGATGGATGATAAAAATCTCCGGTTTGGTAGCGAGCCGTGCGGCGATTTTGGTGGTTAACCCGGCGAGCCCATCAGTCTTTTCCATAAACAGGACCTCTAATTGTCGATCCAGGCCTGCATTGGCGCAATTGGCGCGGGTTAGCTTCATCGGCTAAATTTGTCGATGTTTTCGGAAACAATCGAGTTGCGCGGCCATTTTATCGACTCACTCACCTTGCCAAAGGTGTTGGATCAAATTGTGACCCGAGGTGCTACTTTCAACATCATAGAATTCAAAATTGGACAAAAACGCGTTGATCAAAGCTTCGCTCGAATCGAAGTCACGGCCCCGAGCCGGCCCGAGTTGGACGAACTGATTCAGCGTTTGCGAGAGCAGGGCGCAGAAGTAAACCGCCCTCAACTCGGCGATAAGTAACTGTTGATCTTATGCGCGCGCTCCTGCTTTGCCGGCCGGATTATTACGGCATCGAGTACGAAATCAATCCCTGGATGAGTCGAGCGCGCGGGGCAGAAGCACCGGTCGCGCAAGAGCAGTGGCGCGGGTTGCGCGCAACTCTTGCCAAACTGAATTGCAAAATCGAGCTTGTCCCGCCGCAACCAAAGTTGCCGGACATGGTTTTTACAGCGAATGCTGGACTCGCTGTCGGGAAGCAATTTATCCCAAGCAACTTTCGACACAAAGAACGCGCCGGGGAGGCGCCGCATTTTGCGAGCTGGATGGAAAAACGCGGCTTCCAAATCTCCTGGTTGCCCAATGATTACTATTTCGAAGGCGAAGGCGACGCGCTTTTCGTGGGCGACACACTTTTTTGCGGTTACAAGTTCCGTTCCGACATCAAATCGCATCGCGCGGTCGCGGAGATGCTCGCCTGTCTCGTCGTCTCAGTGGAGCTGGTCGATCCGCGCTTTTATCATCTCGACACTTGCTTTTGTCCGTTGCCCGACGGAGCGGCCGCTTGGTTTCCCGCCGCGTTCGACGAATACGGTGCGCACGCAATTCGCGAACACGTTTCCGATTTGATCGACGTCACACCCGATGAGGCGATGCATTTTAGTTGCAACGCCGTCGTGATTGAACGCGATATCGTTTTGCCTGAAGGCGCGCCCAAACTGGTCGCCGCTCTGACTGATCGCGGCTACCGATGTCATCAGCTCCCGATGACTGAATTCCTTAAAGCCGGCGGCGCCTGCAAATGTCTGACTCTGCTTTTACCCCAGCGCGAAAAAAGCTAAGCTTTTTTTCTCCGTTTTGCTTGCAACGCTGATTCGATTTGGCCAATCGGCAGGCAATTCATCACATCTGACTTGGTCAGCCAACCTTTGCGTGCAATTCCGACGCCGAACCACAAATCCTGCAGTCGCTCGGCGCGATGCGCGTCCGGGTTGATCACGCATTTTACGCCTTTTTGCTTCGCCAGCGGCCACCATCGCCAATCCAGATCGAGTCGCTTCGGCGCGGCGTTGAGTTCGATCCAGGTTCCAGTCGCGACCGCCGCTTCGAGCACCGCTGGGATATCGACCAGATATGGATCACGTTTCAACAGTAAGCGCCCGGTCGGATGCGCCAGAATCGTGATGAAAGGATTTTCCATCGCGCGAATGATTCGCTTGGTCATTTCCGCTTCCGACAAATTGAAGACGGAATGAATGGAGGCGACCGCGAAATCCAATTCCGACAAAATCTCATCGTCGAAATCGAGCCTGCCGTCACGGAGGATGTCGCACTCCACACCGGCGAAGACCCGAAAGCCATTGGATTTCTTGTTCAATTTGCGAATCGCAGCGATCTGCGAACGCAGCTTTACCGCATCGATACCGTGCGCTTGAATCGAGCTTTTGCTGTGCTCAGCCATGCCGAGATATTCCATGCCGAGCTCCTGCGCAGCCGTAGCCATTTCTTCGAGCGTATTGTGCCCGTCGCTCGCGACCGTATGGCAATGAAACGTTCCGCGTAAATTATCCTGCTCGAGTAACCGTGGCAGCGAATGTTTTTCCGCGGCGTCGAATTCGCCGCAGTTTTCGCGCAATTCCGGCGGCACAAAGTCAAGTCCGAGCGCGCGATACAAATCCCCTTCCTCATTCACCTTCGGAATCTTCGCCGGCTTCTTAACCGCCTGCCCGGCTCGGACTTTGGACTTGGGATTCGGCGGCGACTTCGCCAGCCGGTATTCGTTCAAGGTCCAGCCCCGCGCCAGAGCGCGACTGCGCATCTCGATGTTATGTTCTTTGCTGCCGGTAAAGTAATTGAGAGCGAATGGATATTCGGCTGAGCTCACCACTCGCAGATCGCACTGGATCCCGGAACGAAGCCGCACGCTCGTTTTCGTCGGACCTTGAGCAATGACCGATTCCACCAGCGCGTGTTTGATGAAGGATTCCGTTATCGCCGCAGGCTTTTTCGTCGCGACCACAAGATCGACATCGCGCACAATTTCCCTTCGCCGCCGGTAACTACCCGCGACTTCGACCTGGAGCGCATCGGGATGCCCCGCCAAATCTCGCCGGAGTGCTTCGGTTTCGGCCGCAATCTGTCCAAATTGAAAATAACCGGAATGTTTCGTGCGTTGCTCGATCGCCGTGCAAATCTTTGCCTGCGTTGTTTCGCCAAAGCCGGGCAATTGCGCGACTCGACCGGACTCGCACGCTTCGCGCAATTGCTCAACCGAGCTGATGTGAAGCTGCTCGTAGAGCGCTTTGATTTTCTTCGCGCCAAGTCCGGAGATTGAGAATAATTCAAGAATCGCCGCCGGAAATTCCGCCCGTAATTCCTTGAGGTATTTGAGCTTTCCCGTCGCTGCCAGCTCTTTGACCTTGGCCGCAATCGCCTTGCCGATTCCGGGGATTTTTGCGAGCGCTTCCTCGTCCTGAAGGTCAGATAGATTTCCGCCAAACGTTTCCAGTGAGCGCGCAGCATTGGCGTAAGCTCGAATCTTGAACGGGTTTTCGTCTTTCAATTCAAGCAACGTCGCAATCTCCTCCAAAACCTGGGCGATTTGCGATTTTGTCATTCCCTTGAACCGTTACCGAAGATTCCGAACATGGCGAACCAGTCGGTAAAGTTAATCGAGTGCCCGCGCGATGCCTGGCAAGGCTTGCCGCGCCGGATCCCGACCCAGCTGAAGGTTCAATATCTCGGCGCTCTCATCTCTGCCGGCTTCAAAAATATCGACGCGGTGAGTTTTGTTTCGCCAAAGGCTGTTCCGCAAATGGCCGACAGCGAACAGGTCCTCGAGCAACTGAATACGCCGGACGATGTGGAAATCATCGGCATAGTCGTCAACGAGAAAGGCGCCGAGCGCGCAATTGCGACCAAACGGGTGACGGCACTCGGATATCCATGCTCGATTTCGCCCACGTTTCTGCGACGAAACCAGAACCAATCATCCGAAGAAAACTTCGAGACGCTGAACGCGATTAAAAAGCGCGCCGAAGGCGCGGATGTCGATCTTGTCGTTTATGTCTCGATGGCATTTGGGAACCCGTACGGCGATGCCTGGAACGAAGACGCGCTTGGGACGGCAATTACGCGCATCTCCGAGCTTGGCATTCGATCAATCTCGCTCGCCGACACGGTGGGGTTGGCGGACGCGAAATTGATTCAGCAAGTTGTCACGGCCGCAATGAAATCTGGTGATGCAGGTGAAATCGGCGTCCACTTGCATAGCGCGCCCGCGGACGCGATCTCGAAAATTCTCGCCGCCTACGACGCCGGGTGCCGAAGATTCGATTCCGCGATCGGCGGACTCGGCGGGTGCCCTTTCGCGCAAAACGCGCTCGTTGGAAACATCCCGACCGAAAGCGTAATCGCGGCCTTGAAGCAGCGCGGCGTCGATCTGCCGCTCAAGATCGAGAACGTTATTCAGCTTAATGCAAAAATTGGCAGCGAATTCGCCTGACCAATCTCCCGTTCACATTCGGCCACGCTTTTTGTAAAAAGCGTAACGTTCAAGAATCGATTGAACGTATTTGCGGGTAGCGGGAAAATCGATGTTGCCGAGAAATTGGCTCGTCGTGATTCCACTGGCTCCAACCCAGCGCTGAACGCGACTCGCGCCCGCATTGTATTCGGCGAGAGCAAACGGAACAGGATCCGGTTCGTTCTGCCAGCGCTCAAGCGCACGGCGCAAATACCACGCACCGGCCTCTAGATTTGTCTTCGGATCGAAGAGTTGGTCGACCTGGAAGTTGTCGATCTTGCGTTCGTGCGCCCATTCATTCGCGGCTCTCTCGCTGACCTGCATCAAACCGCGTTCGCCGGCGGTTCCGTATTTTTGACGATCAAATCGGCTCTCGCGCCAGATGACAGCTTTGAGCAACATCGGATCGAGTTGGTGTTCGGCCGAGACTGACAGAATGAGTTTGTCGTACTGCTGAAAACGCGCCGGGCTGACCCATTCGTAAAAGCTGTAGAGGGCATCGCCTGATCGGAGCGCGAGATAACCAAAGCCGGCCGCCAAAGCGACCAGCAGACATAGAATTAGTTGTAAGGCGAATCGTGCCATCTTATTTCCGACCTCATGCTCGTGATCGACCTAAAGTTCAATTAAATTGTCGGGCAGCAAGATGATGAAGCCCAATTATGTTCGCGTGATTATCGACCGCGCCATTCAACGCGAGCTCGATTATTCCGTGCCGGACACGCTGGCCGATCGGGTCGGCATTGGCTCGCGCGTGCGGGTACCGTTTCGCGATAAATCCGCCCTAGCCACCGTCCTGGCCACGCTCGAGCAAAGCGACGCGAAAGGCATTCGACCAATCGAAGCACTGGTGGGCGAAGCACCGGCAATCAGTGAATCGCTTCTCGAGCTGGCGAAATGGATGGGCGCTTATTATTGCTGCCCGCTCGAAACCGTCATGCGCAGTTTGCTGCCGCAAGTAATCCGGCGCGCGGAGGTCGGTTGGAAAAAACAACTGTTCGTGCAGCCGCTGACAAAGATCGACACCGACACGATCGACAATTTGCGGAAGCGCGCGCCGCGCCAGGCCGAACTACTCGAAGCGATTGCCAAACTCGATAAGCCAATGCCGGCCGCACAATTGTTGCGCAAGACTTCGCTCGATAATCAGACTCTGCGCGCGCTCGCCAAACGTGAGTTGATCGAGCTCCGCGAAGAGGCAGTCGAGCGCGATCCACACGCGGACGAGCAATTTATTGCGACAACAAATCTTGAGCTAAACGCGGAACAAGCTCTCGCCCTGACCAAAATCACCGACGCGCTTGCTGCGCCCGAAATAGCCAAACCGATTTTGTTGCACGGTGTCACCGGCAGCGGGAAAACCGAAATTTACCTGCAGTCAATTCGAACTGCCCTCGAGCGCGGCAAAACCGCGATCGTCCTCGTCCCGGAGATTTCGCTGACACCGCAGACAGTCGAACGCTTCAAGAGCCGTTTTGACGAGATGCACGATGTGGTTGCGGTCCTGCATAGCCATTTATCGGAAGGCGAGCGCCACGACGAATGGCACAAGATCCATTCCGGACGCGCGCGGATCGTGATCGGCGCGCGCAGCGCTGTGTTCGCCCCACTGAAGGACTTGGGACTCATCATTGTCGATGAAGAACACGAGACGACTTACAAGCAGGAAGAAGCGCCCCGCTATCACGCGCGGGACGTCGCGGTCGTGCGGGCGAAAATCGAAAAATGCGCGGTTGTTCTCGGCAGCGCCACCCCGTCGCTCGAGAGTTATCACAACGCCACCACCGGTAAATATGAGCTCCTTAGTCTCACTCAGCGTGTCGACGATCAGCAGATGCCGCTGATGCGAATTGTCGATCTTCGCCAGGAACGGAGAAAAGAGAAGATCGCTCCGATTCTCTCCGAGAAACTGTCGCAGGCGATTGCGGCTCGTCTCGAAAAACGCGAGCAGACGATTTTGTTTTTGAATCGGCGCGGATTTTCGACCTCGCTGCTCTGCAGTAATTGCGGTGAAGCACGCAATTGTCCGAACTGCAGCGTCGCGCTGACATTCCATCGACACATGGCGCGATTGAGTTGCCATCTTTGCGGACACACCGCGGCGGTACCCAAGAAATGTCCGACCTGCGCTAAAGACGCGCTCATTTACGCGGGCTTCGGCACCGAGAAAGTCGAGTCCACGGTTTCCCACCTTTTTCCAAAAGCGAACGTGCGCCGAATGGACGCCGACTCGATGACGCGTAAAGAAGCTTACCGTGAAACCTTACGCAATTTCCGCACCGGCAAGATCGACATCCTGGTTGGGACGCAAATGATCGCCAAAGGTCTGCATTTCCCAAACGTGACGCTGGTCGGGATCATCAATGCCGACCTTGCGTTGCATCTTCCCGATTTCCGCGCGGGCGAACGGACTTTTCAGTTGCTCACCCAGGTGGCGGGCCGGGCCGGCCGCGGCGAAACAGCAGGCGAAGTTTTCGTGCAAACCTACACGCCGTTTAGTCCGTCAATCCAATTTGCGCGGCATCACGATTTCGCCGGTTACTTTCAACAGGAACTCGAGTTTCGGGAACGCTGCGATTTTCCGCCGTTTAAACACGCCATTTTGATCACAGTCAGGTCAGAACACGAAGGCCGGGCAAAATTGTCTGCCGAAACTTTGGTCCGCCGATTAAAGGAATCGCTCGGCGCCGAATTCATCCTCGGCGACGCCACACCCGCGCCGCTGGAAAAGCTGCAGGGACAATTTCGCTTTCACATCTTGCTCCGCGGCGAAGCGATCATGCGGCTGAGCCGACTCGTGCGCGAGACACTCGATAAATTGCCGCTGCCGGAAGACGTCGTTGCCACCGTCGATGTCGATCCATATCAGCTCCTCTAGACATCCGAATTGCGTCGGCATTCCGAATTGGATTAGAAATAGCCATGAAAAAGTCCCCCCTTGGACTCGCTCTCGTCGCAATCGTTTGCTTTCCGACGCTGCTCAGCCGGGCTGCTGCGCCCGCGCCCGCCGCGCTGAAGACGTTTTTGGAACGCGAAGGCTACGGTGGCTCGCCCCTCCAACGACGCCTGGGAAATCATTTGTTCGCCACCACCATCATTAATGGGCGACGCATGGCGTTGGCAATCGACACTGGCGCTCCTTTTACGTTAGTCGATTCTGCGAGCGCAAGGGGCATCGGCTTACGAGTGCAGCAAACGAAAGCACATATAACGGGAGTGACCGGACTGACTGAGCGCGCTGGTGCTGCCAGCATCGCGACACTGGGAATGGGAAATTGCACGTTCCTAAACGTGCCGGTCGGAGTGGCAGACACTGCAGACATCAATGCCGTCCGCGGGCCTCATCTTGATGGACTATTCGGAGCGCACGAAATGTCGAGGTTCGGAGTGGTCATCGATTGCGCGCGGCAGATGTTGTATGTCAATCCACACGGTGCATCGGCAGCGGCGAATCAAAACCTGGCGCGATTCCTGACAGGGCGGGGCTTCAGCCGCATCCCGATGCGGTTCGATGCGAGTCACCATTTGGAAATAGAAGCTAAAGTCAACGGCCACCCGGTTGCGATGATTGTAGATACTGGTGCGGCAACTACCTTTTTGCCGGCTCCTGTGGCGTACAACTCCGGAGCCGCGACATCCGGCCCCAATTTCATGATGGGCGGTGCAACTGGGGGCGCTTTACCGGCAAAAATCGCCCGAGTTCAGGAATTAGCTCTGGGCGACCTCCTTGTTCACGATGCCGAGCTCACAATCGGCGAATCTAAGGTCGGCGGTGGCGCTGGACTTCTCGGGGAAGAATACCTCTCCTGGAATTTTGGAATCGTGGATGTCGGCGGGATGAATCTTTTTCTTCGCCCGCCTGAGTCGGCGCCGAGAAAGAATCGTTGACGCGATTCGCCGTTGCCTTGTTCGTTTGAAAAGCGGAATTGCGCTATTTTAAAACGCGCTCAATATCGAGAGATGATAAGTGCCAAAGTCGCTCGTGCGGTTGGGCTAAGCTTGCTTCTCGCGGGCTGTAACAAAGAGGAGAGCTCAACATCCGCCAATTCAAATAAGGTTCGAGTTGGTTACATCGGCATTACCTGCGAGGCGCCAATCTTTATGGCGGTCGAGAAGGGCTTTTTCAAAGAGGAAGGACTCGATGCGAGCTTGGTGAAATGCGAATGGGCGAATTACAAGGACGTCCTCGCTCTCGGCGGTTTCGACATTACCCATCATTTGGTGATGTATTTCCTGAAGCCGATCGAACAGGGCCTTGATGTGAAATTCACCGGCGGAATTCACCGTGGCTGTTTGCGAGTCCAGTCGGCCAAGAACGGTAGCATCAATTCGATTACAGATTTGCGTGGAAAAAGAATTGGCGTTCCAGGAATGGGGACGCCGCCGTTCATTTTCGCGAATCGCGTGCTTGGCGCGCACGGCATCGATCCGTCGAAGGAAATCACCTGGCGCGTTTTTCCCGCCGGCGAGCTCGGGCTCGCGCTCGACAAAGGTGAAGTCGACGCAGTCGCAGACTCCGAGCCGATCGGTAGTTTGTTGGTCGCCGAAGGCAAAGTGAAAAACGTGGCGGATCAGGCGCAGGATGCTCCTTACAAAGATGAGTATTGCTGCGCTGTCATCGTGAATGGAAAATTTCTCGCGGCCAATCCGAAGGCCGCGGCCGGGGCGACACGCGCACTGCTCAAAGCCGCGAAATGGGTGGAAACAAATCCGGCGGCAGCCGCGCGCCTGTCAGTCGAAAAAGGTTATTTGGCGTCCAATCCCGAATTGAACACGGTTGCCATTTCTCATTTGCGTTATGTTCCGAGCGTCTCGGGCGCGGAGTTTGCCGTGAACTCAGCCGCCGCAGAAATGAAAACAGCCGGTATGTTGAGTCCCACGACAGATGTGTCCGATCTGGCCAAGCGCGCCTTCGTTCACCTCGACGGGGTGACCGATGATTGGTTGCAGAATTTACAGGTCGAAAAAGTCGCCGGCGGCCAGGTCCCGCCGGACCAGGACATTCGCCTCTACGCCGAGATGATTCTGCACGACACCGAAGGCTCGTGCTGCAAAGCAAAGAAAGTATTGGCGGCACAAAAGTAAGCAGCGAAACTCGCTGCCTTATTCGGAATCGATGGAACCTCAGGAGGATTTAGTCCCGACCGCCATCGTCGAGCCGCCATCAGCTCTGCGCTGGCGAACCATGCTGGCAGTCCCGTTCGCCGCGGGAATTGCGTTAGCTGTTCACATGTTCATTGCCTACCGCGAGCCGCCGCTCGAAACGCATTCTTACCGGCTTCTTTTTATCGAAGTCATCGCCGTCTCAATTCTGCTTGCGGTGTTGCGCCGCTTTTCGTCGGCACTCCGGCGTTGGATGGCTAGCATGTGGCCGATTTTTACCGGAGCGATCGTTTCGATTTGCATTTGGGACATCATCACTTTGGGATTTCGGATGCTACCGCTTCCCTATTTTCCCGGTCCATCGGCGATTCTCAGAAGTTTGATTAACGATCGCGTCCTTCTGCTCGATAGCACCTGGCACTCTCTCGTTTTGCTTTTGAGCGGCTACACCCTTGGAGTAATCGGCGGTTTGATTAGCGGAATCTGCATCGGCTGGTCGTCGCCGATCAGATATTGGGGAATGCCGCTCCTGAAGGTGGTCGGTCCAATTCCGGCAACTGCCTGGATCCCGCTGGCGATGGTTCTTTCGCCGTCGGCCGCCGTTTCATCGGCGGCGTTGATCGCACTCGCGGTTTGGTTTCCGGTCACGATGCTCACCTCTTCTGGAATCTCGAACACGCGGGCTTCGTATCTCGACGTGGCTCGAACACTCGGCGCCGGTCGCGCTTATCTGATCTTCCACGTCGCGATTCCGGCGGCCGTTCCAAATATTTTCATCGGTTTATTTATGGGACTGGGCGCCTCGTTTCTGACGTTGGTCGTCGCCGAATCCGTCGGCGTGAAGTCGGGGCTCGGATGGTATGTCAGCTGGGCGCAAGGCTGGGCCGAATACGGCAAGGTCTTCGCCGCGCTCATCATCATGGCGGCCTTCTTTTCAACGATCATGACGGTTCTGTTCAAAATCCGCGACCGCGTCCTGGTCTGGCAAAAAGGCGTAATCAAATGGTAGTGCCAGCTGAAATCGAAGCGTCCTCGCTATTGGTTCGCGACGTCAGAAAAAGTTTTCCGGCACCCGACGATCCCCTTTCTCGCCGCCAGGTTTTGGATGGCGTTTCTTTTTCACTCGGAGCCGGCGAATTGATTTCGCTGATCGGCCCGAGTGGATGCGGCAAGTCCACTCTCCTCCGTCTTGTTGCCGGTCTCGATTCTGCCGACTCGGGCGATCTTCTGATTGGCGGAGAACCGATCACTGCGCCCAACGCTGAGCGCGGTCTCGTTTTTCAGGACCCAAATCTTTTTCCGTGGCTGACGGTGCGGCGCAACATCCAGGCGGGGCTGGTTGCCCGCGGAGTATTGCAGGAAAAGAAAAACGAAGTGGAGGACTTCATGCGCTTGGTCGGGCTCGAGGTCTTCGCCAACGTCTATCCCCATCATCTCTCCGGCGGAATGGCGCAACGCGCCGCACTCGCTCGCGCGCTGATCAATCATCCCAAAATTCTTCTTCTCGATGAACCATTGGGGGCGCTCGATGCTTTCACGCGGATGCGAATGCAGGATGAAGTCCTTCGTCTTTGGGAAGCGCGACGCACGACCATGCTTCTCGTTACCCACGATATCGACGAAGCGATTTACATGAGCGACCGGATCATGATCATGACGCCACGCCCCGGTCGAATCGAGCGCACGATTCCGGTGGAGTTGGCGCGTCCGCGTCAGCGTGACCGCGGAGATTTTCTGCGTCTGCGCAGCGACATTCTAAATTTCCTCCACCTCGCGGGGAAAAGCTGAGGCTGGAGCCGGCAGACGGATTCGAACCGACGACCTGCTGATTACAAATCAGCTGCTCTACCAACTGAGCTATGCCGGCATTTACCTAGGTGAATGACCTTTTCGAGACCGATTAAGTTTGCCTGTTTCACGGTCTTGTTCTACGGTTGACCTTGTGAGAGACCAAAAACCGACCAAAACGTGGCAAACAACGCGGCTCCAAAACCTCCTGCGCCATAAATCTGGGCGCTACTATGCACGCGCTTTCACTGGCGGCAAAGAGGTTTGGAAGTCGCTCAAGACAACTCACTTCAGCGTCGCCCAAGCGAAGCTCGCCGAATTTCTCAAGGAGCATCGCCAGCGCGTGCGCAACGGAAACGGCGAAGTCTCGGCCAAGATGACATTCGGCGAAGCAGCCGCGATCCATCTGCAGAACCTTGAGGACAATCCGAGCATTAAGGCGCGCACACGACATTACTGGCGGCAACGCCTCGCCGCCCTCCTGAAAAGTTGGCCAGCACTGCGCGAAACGGAAATCCGCAAAATCACGCCGGCCGATTGCAAGAAGTGGGCGAGTGCGTTTGGCAAAAGTTCGTCACCGACCAACTACAACAACACGGCCGCCCTTCTTCGCCACGTTCTGAACATCGCAATCGAAGCTGGTGTGCTCTACAGCAACCCCGCAGCGGCTTTGAAACGCGCCGCTGTGCGCGGAAAGCAAATCGCGCTGCCGACGATCGAGAACTTCAATGCACTGATTTCGGAAATGCGCGCGGGCCACAGCCGCGACTCATGTAATTGCGCCGATTTCGCGGCGGGCTTGGCCTTTACAGGCTGCCGACTTGGAGAGGCTTGCGAGATCGTGTGGCGCGATGTCGATTTTGAAGCTGGCGAAATAGTCGTGCGCGGCGATGCAAAGACTGGAACGAAGAATTGGGAATTGCGGCGGGTTCCGCTCATTCCTGACGCTCGCGCTCTCTTTGAACGAATGCGCAGTGATCGTTCCGATGAGTCATTGGATACAAAAGTTTTCCGCGTCTCAGAATGTCAGAAGTCGCTCGATCGCGCCTGTAAGAACGTCGGTACGGAGCGGATCACGCATCACGACTTGCGGCATCTATTCGCGACGCGCTGCATCGAAAGTGGCGTGGATGTTCCTACCGTTTCCCGATGGCTCGGACACAAAGATGGCGGGGCGCTGGCAATGAAAACGTACGGTCATTTGCGCCGAGAACACAGCATTGCGCAGGCGGCGAAGGTAAGCTTCGCGCCGACTCCTCCTCGGCATTGCGATATTGTCGCTTTTGCTTCTCCAGCTTGACCTGGAGGCGGGTAGATTGAAGAGCAGTAAAATCTTAGAGGCGCAAAACACTGTACCAGAGTGCCTTGAGGCAAAACTAAGCAAGCTGTAGCAGAAAAATTTGGCGCGAATCTAACAGTTGATATTCTAATATCAGCAGTGAAAGACACTGCATCACACAGCCAACGGGCGCAGACGCAATCTCGTGCTGCGCGTCCAACAATTAATATAGGCGACCGCTTCGCTTTTTCCGCGAAGGAATTTGCCACAGCCTTGGGAAGGTCGCCGACTTACGTGTATCGGCAAATCTACGCGGGACGAATAAAACCAATTTCCAACGCGGGGAGGCTATTGATTCCGCGAGCCGAGGTCGATGCTTTCCTAGCGAGAGCTACGGAATACGATCCAAAACGGAGATCGAAAACGCAGAACCAACAAACAGGATCGGGTTCGTAAATCGCCCCCGCCCCGAGGCGGCTTCGCCACTGTTATGAACGCGCCAAACGTTCAAGGATCTTCCGATGTCAATAGTCGCGGGCTGGGACCGACCGATCGCCGGCCCTGGTGTTGGCAGGAGAAGTCTGTCATTCGCCTAATTCGGGATACCTCAGAATCGAAGACCTATCTCGACCAAACCCTGGCCGTCTATCTGGTGATGACCGAGAAGGCGAGCGATAAGCAGTCCGCAATATTCGATGTGAGTAAGCGCGAAATTGAGGCAAAATCGGGGGTCTCGCTTCGTCGGGTGACAATCATCTTGAACGAGTTGCGAGCGCTCGGCGTTCTAGATTGGGCGACCAATCGCGTACCAGGCTCAAAAGAACTCCTGCCTAATACCTACTCGCTCATGTTAGGCACTGCTTGCGCAACCTTAGGCAATGGGAGCACTAGGTTAGGCAAAAACGGCGCAAGCGATAATTGCGCAGTGATTGAAGAATTTCTTGAAGAATCTTCTGAAAAATCCCTTTTAACACATTCTAAAGAACGTCGTACACACCATTCATCTAAAGATGACTGGCGCTCTCATTATTCTGAAGGGGAATTAGAAGCAATCGGCCTCTACAACGAAATCTGCGTCCCGCGTGGATGGCGACCTGTGAACACATACAGCGCTCAGCTTCATGACGCGATGGAGATTTGGGTTGGATATACCGATGTCTCTGAACTAAGGAAAATGTTCGAACAGGCTGCGGACGATCGCGACAACGGAGTTGAAACTTACAACGCAAGGCTGGGTAACAAGATGATCAGAATTTTCTGGTCGAACTACTGACGAAATTGGACTTGTTGGCGAATACGCTGGATATCCGCCGGCATATTCACATGCATGTTGATGCCCGGCCCCGGTGAACGAGCGACCACGAGGAAATGACATTCTTAATGAGATCCGGCAAAGACCGCGGGTAAGCATGCTTTTTCCCGGCCGCCGCAAAGTAATTTCTTTGCAAGATCGCATCCAGTTCGCTAGCGCTAGCGCGCCACGCACATTTGTTCGTCGTTTCCAAAAATTAGGGTGGCCAGTGGTCACCAAAGGGTGAGCACCCGTTTGTTGACATTTTGCGAATCAGGAAAATGGATTCTCAGGCTCATCAGACCCCGTCCCAGTCGGACAAGCCACAACCTCAAAGTACGTGTCGCTATGACGTAGAGCCTCTTGTGCTTCGGGCGGCAACGAGGAGAGATGTGATTCGTCGTTCACAAGAGAGGTATGGAGCTTTTGTATCTTCCAGTGCGCACGTTCAATCATAGCCCGTGCTTGGTTTTCACAATCCTCGCGGTCAGTTCGGATGACAATGTGAGCGTCCCCCGTCTGTAATTCCCAAAATTTCGGGTGGTCTTTGGCCGGCTCAACTCCGAAGCAGAAGTAATGGAGCATGACCGTCCTTTATGTCACTTATAATGAAATCGCAATAGTGGCCGGCAACCGCATTGACAGTGGCCACTTCGGAATCTGAACCGAACTAAACCCAAATGGCCTCCCGGAGAGAAATAGCTCGTGAGCTTGGCGTGGCCAAATCTCTCGTCGATCGCTGGATCAAGCGCGGGATGCCCTCCGACATCGAGGGCGCTAAAAAATGGAGGGAAGAAAATACGCGCCGACGTGCACCGACCGATCGAAAGTCTCTCGCCCGCCAAATTGCTCAAGAACGGGATGAGACTTCTCCAGAAGCCAGTATTCTTATCCCGTTAATCGAAGCGGAGAAGATCGCCCTCCGCGGTCACGATATAATTTTTGATCAATTGCTTCGCCTCCCAACAGATGTGGCTGCTCAGTGCAATCCAGCGAATCCAATGCTTGCGAAGGCTATTCTCGAAGGTGAATGCACAGCGATCCTTTGCCGCTCGTATGAAGCTTATCGCTTATGGCTGCGACATTGATCGTTCGCCCTTCGGCAGTTCTCCTTCGTTTGTTCCGCTTCATCATTCTTCATTTCCGCTTCTTTTGCCATCGCGCGGCGCAGATCTCTTCGGCTTCTCCCTAGCTTTTCTTGCCCTCTACCCGCGCCCGCGAGAGCGCCGACGATTTCCGAAATTGGAGGGGTTGTGTGTCTAACGAATCTCGGAAGGTATGAAAAGCTATGAATAACTCGGCGGATTCCAGATTGGTCAGAAGCATAGAGCGGTTGCATTCAACATGAAAAGCCCCGGCCGAGTTGCGACCGGGGCTTTGTTCGGTGCTGCTCCTAGTCCAAGGCAGCGTCGCTTTTAACGGCGTGACACTTTTCTTCCTCCCCTGACTCAGTGTCGCCTAACGCGTTCTCGATCAGTCGATTCACAAGAACCGTCATTGGGACGCCCTCGGCCTTAGCTTTAAAGTAAAGCCGGCGAACAAGCTCACGCGCCAACTGAGGAGAATACCATTTAGCTTTCATCATTTGGTTGTCCTCCTACGGACTGCTTTGGCTATTGCTCGGACAGCCCGATAGATCTTTACCGCTGTTGATGCCGCTCTTTCGATTTTGTCGATCGTCATCGCGAGATCACGATCCTTCGTCTGTTTCCACTTCTTTCGTATTACCATTTGTTTCCTTCATTTCTTTCACGCGAGTGCGTTGAGTTGAACACGGCCTTGCGTTCGCGCGCTCACCAGTCCGTGATGGGCCGCGCTCGCAGCCCATAAAACGCAAAAAGCCTCCGGCGGTGGGAACCACGCGGAAGCTTGGAAATTAGCGGAAAGGGATGGCGACTCGTGAGGACGAGTGCGCTACAAAGTTTCGGTATCTTGTCTCGTTAGGCGAAAGCGGCGCGGAGGAGGACGGCGAACGAAGTGGAGACTGCGCACGCCGAGCCCCGGCTTGTTGAGAACGTGCTAAGATTCATTGCAGTGGCCACATCTTCAGTTTGCCGATAGCAACTCATTCAAGCGCGCCTGCCACTCCTCTTCATCAACGACTTCAAAACGCATCGTTTTATTCTGCATTGCAGGAACGAACTCGCTCCGCTGCAAAAGAAAGTAAAAGTTTGGTTCGTCGCGCGCGCGTGGAATTGTTACACCTGGTTTTGTGTGCTGCCCGTGTCGAACTTGATTCGCCCGATCCATTTGTGCGCGGCAGCGGGCTTTGGCGACACCGCAACAGGCCAGAGTGAATGGCCGATCAGGTATGACAACTCGATGGACGGAGCGACGACTAATCTGGGGCTCTTATCGACCAGCGAGATCGTCAGATAAGCTATCGGTCATGTCGCGAAACCGCTGCCGCGTCAATCTTACGTGTTCGACCCACTGCTCTGATTTCCAAATCTCAAAAATGTCGCCAGCAGTGAAGATCCCAGCGTGGCTTCCTACTGAAGGAACGACTCCTAAATCCCGGGCTTCTTTCGGCAGAACGAGTGACATCCGCTTTCTTTGTGGCTCGGCAGTGATTTTCACGTTCCATTTGCTTGCGGCAAGGCGGGCAGCGGCGACCCACTCACTCGAAGCTTCCCGGGCTTGCGCTGGGGTTTTTCTAAGTTCTGTATTTAGCTGATCTTCCAAATCCTTTTCGAAACTTGCTGGGCCAATCTGCAATTGGCCCAGCGAACCGATCCAGGCCAGACAGTCACTGGTGTGCGATATATTTAGCCACCGCACGGTCGCCACAATATCCTCGGTTATGCGAAGCCGATGCTTTTCCTCCACCTGCTTCACCCAGAAATTATATGGCTGCATGTGGGAAATCGTGCCCCAAAGCGCGTCACTTGGCGAACATAATAACCCAGCACATATCAGTCCTCGAAAAGCTCAAAATGTTGTGCTTGACACTGTGTGTAACCACGTGGGATTGTGTGCCCCGTTGAGACAATCGATCGTCCAAAATCCCATAACGGGGCCCCGACCGCTTTCGTTGTTGCCACGGTCGCGGCTCGTGTGGCACGCTGGCTGCGCCTTTTCTCGTTTGCGAACCCCGAACTTAGATTCAGCCTATGGTCCAGAATAATTCAGTGTCGTCCGTAAATCTTCCCTCGACGAACGATCTGCACAATTTGTCATCTACGGAAATCCTGAGCGGTATACTGCTGTTCGCCCAAGAGACGAAATTCCCCGAACAGGCGCTCTATGAATTTTTTCGCGAGATTGGCTCAAAAGATCACACTCTCGCTCGAAGATTCCGCGTGGCAGGTGATCAGTGGCTCCGCTCTGAACCGCTGCGTAGAATTCTAGATCATTTAGAGATGGGTAAGATTGTCGAAACGCCTCTGCCGAACCCGGTAGATCAGTTTTATAAAGTGCGAAAATCACAAACCGAATCGCTAAAAAAGGACCTCGGAGAAAGAGGCGTTCTGCCTACTTATGAAAATCAGCTTAAAGGATTGAGCGATCGGTTTTCGGAGCTCGTACAGAAGTTCAAAGAGCGCGCTAAGACTTCTGATGAAGCCGCGTAGCGGGTCCTAATCCCCGGAGAATAGGCTGGAAAGTCCAATGCCCCCCTCGGACTCGCCGATGGCTCGGCTTCGCGGCCAGATTGGCGGAGCGATAGCGAATTATCTTAAGGATTATGCTTCCCGTTTACAGTATGCTCGCCTTGACGAGAAACTGATCCGCGATCCGATTTTCGGATTTCTACGACTTCGACCATACGAGGCGTTAATAGTCGACTCACCGCTCTTCCAAAGGCTGCGCGGAATCTTTCAAACCGCTCTGACATTCTTAACCTATCCGTCCTCAATTCATACGCGCTTTGAGCACTCCTTAAACTGCCTGCAGCTTGCCAGTAGAGTTCTGCGGGCGCTTAAGGAAAAAGGCACGAGCGTCGACGCAGTCGAAGACGCAGAAGTTCGGCTTGCAGCGTTGCTGCATGATATCGGCCATTGCATTTTTAGCCACGGCTCGGAATTCTTTTATCAGGACTTTCCACAGTTCGTGGACGTTCTCGAGGACGAGGAGGTAAAACATGGAAGTCCTTCTGAGAGTGAATGCGTTAACTACGCGATTCTAACATCGAAAGAATTTAAAGACTTGTTGTGGGAACCAGTAAAGAAGCGCTGCTTCGACGATAAGGATTGTCGGAAGGCATACGACTTTCTTGATAAGGTCGACCTCAAACGTATCGCCCAAATGATCATAGGAATGTCTCCGGAAAATGTTCCTGCTAAACGGTATATGACGGACATCATCAATGGGCCGCTCGACGTTGATAAACTCGATTACCTTACCCGAGATGGATACTTCACTGGCGTAAACTTAGCCGTCGATATCGATCGTCTTCTTCCCAGTCTTGACACCGCTAAAATCGAACCGGTGGAAAAAAATAAGGAGGCGGAGCGAAAGCTAGTCGTTGACCACCGTGGAATTGCCGTCGTCGAGCAACTCCTTTTCGCCCGAATGATGTTGTATGACACGGTATACCATCACCATAAGGTGAGAGCGGCACAGGCGGCACTGAAGTCACTTTTGACCCGTTATCACCAGGAGGCCATATGGTCCACTACATCGAAGAAGTTAGACTCAATGGGCGATTTCTTGGAAATCGACGAGTACGACTTTTTTGGATGGGGTTACACGTCCAAAGGGTTGACCGAAGCAATAAAACGTCTGCGTTACCGGAATTTACCGGAGCGCGCTCTGGTCATTACACCACGCGCCCTTACAGATGACCTAGCCCATAGCAAGTGGTCAACACGTTCGGCGGATTCCACAAATCGCGAAGACGAGGCGGCTCAAAATAAAGCGAAGAAGTTCGAACAGAAGATAATTCAAAAAGTGGTGACCTATGTGAATGAGGTAGCCGACCGAACCGTCGATGAATCTGACATTTTCGTGGATTTTCCAGAACCACCGGGGCAGAAAAAACTAGGTGAAGATACGTACATCAAAATTCACACCGATTGCGTCGAACGCTTGAGGAGATTGTTTCCGTTCCAGAAAGTCGTTAACAATTATTCTAAGCAGTACAAGTATCGTACCTATGTATTCGCGCCGGAAAGTGTGCGATCGGAGGCGGCGTACGCAGCATTTAGAGCCTTCTTTGAGGAAGGCATTACGCTGAACGATCTTGGACTGATTCTGGCGCATCAGGAAACCGGCCGAGCCAGAGAATTACTGATGAAATACAGCATTCCCATCCCGGACTGGCGCAAAAAGTTTTACATGCCCGATTTGGACGAGGAGTGAGCAAAGAACCTTGTGCGCCAGCAGTTGCACCTGAAGCCATGACCGGTAAAAAATTCGGCGCGCCGATGAAAACCCCCAATGAGAAGTGTGCCGGCGGTTTTATGTACACAATCAGCGTCAGCGCAGATTCTTTCAAATGTGGATGCACCGTTTGCCAGTGATAGATTGCCTCGGCTGGTATCGATCCGCTGAACTTCTGTTTGTGGGATAATCCTGGCAACTGATGTCGCACGCCTCGCATTTCGGCGGATTGCCAGGCCGTTGAAACACTAAATCGCGCAGGCTTTTCAACGTTTCAGTTTTGCACCTTTCAGGTAAGGTTTTGCTTCCGCAAGATGGCCATCAAGAAATCCGATCTTTATTCGTCATTGTGGGCCTCGTGCGATGAACTCCGAGGTGGGATGGATGCCAGCCAATACAAAGACTACGTGCTCTTCATGCTATTTATTAAGTACGTCTCCGACAAATACGCGGACTACGAGGGGTTCGAGGCACCTGTTGTTATCCCGAAGGGCGCGAGCTTCAAAGACATGGTCGCCCTCAAAGGCAATCCTGACATCGGCAACAAAATCAACAAACAGGTCATCGCTCCGCTTGTCGATGCCAACTCCCGCCTGGCTCGCAGCGATTTCCCCGACTTCGACGACCCAAACAAACTTGGGGAAGGCTCGGCGAAAGTTGAGCGCCTATCGAATCTGATCGGCATCTTCCAAGATCCCAAGTTGGATTTCTCGAAAAACCGCGCGGAGCACGACGACATTCTTGGCGATGCCTACGAGTATCTCATGCGGCACTTCGCCACGGACAGCGGCAAGAGTAAGGGGCAGTTCTACACTCCGTCCGAGGTTAGCCGAATCATCGCGAAGGTGATTGGCATCACTCCAGATAACGCCAAAGCGTCCACCACCGTGTATGACCCAACCTGTGGCTCCGGTTCGCTTCTTTTGAAAGTGGCGGCCGAGGCGGGGAAGCACATCACCTTGGAAGGGCAGGAAATGGATGTGACGACCGCCGGTCTCGCCCGGATGAACATGATTCTTCACGACTTCCCGACGGCGAACATTGTCCATGGTAACACGCTCGCCGCACCCAAGTTCAAGGACGGCGAACGACTGCGCACGTATGACTACGTGGTAGCCAATCCGAAATTCTCTGACAAGACGTGGAGCACCGGCTTAAAGTCTCCGGACGAATTCCAGCGCTTTACCTGGGGCGTGCCGCCGAAGAAGCAGGGCGACTATGCCTATTTGCTCCACATCATCCGCTCTATTAAGAGCGAAGGAAAAGGCGCCTGCATTCTTCCTCATGGTGTCCTTTTCCGCGGCGGAGCCGAGGCCGTCATTCGCCAGCAGCTTGTTCGCTCCGGCGATCTCAAGGGCATCATCGGCCTCCCGGCCAACCTCTTTTACGGCACCGGCATTCCGGCCTGCATTCTCGTACTCGATAAGGAGAACGCCCCCGTGCGCAAGGGCATCTTCATGATCGATGCGTCCAAAGGTTTCAGGAAAAACGGGCCGAAGAATCGCCTTCGCGAACAGGATATTCACCGCATCGTCGACACATTTACTAAACAGGTCGACGTGTCGCATTATTCCCGACTCGTGCCCGTTGAGGAAATCGCCGAACCGAAGAATGACTACAACCTCAACCTTCCAAAATACATCGACATTACCGAGCCGGAAGACTTGCAGGACATCGACGGCCACCTGCGTGGCGGTGTTCCCGACTGCGACATCGAAGACCCGGTGCGCTTGCGCCGCTACTGGGAGATTCTGCCGGGCGTCCGGCGGGCGTTATTCGAAAATGGCGATCACGCAGGATACTCCAGACTGAAACTCCCTACCGCTGAAGTGAAAGCCGCGATCTTGGGCCATGCCGAGTTCACTACGTTTAATAACTCTGCGACCAAGCTTTTCGAGAAATGGAAAGATGACGCGACACCGCTTCTCAAAGGTTTCGACAGAGATGGTTTACCCAAGCCCCTCATCGCGACGATCAGCGAACAACTTCTCGCCATCTTTCGCGACGCGCCGCTGCTGGATGCGTATGACATTTATCAGCACCTTATGGATTACTGGGCCGATGTGATGCAGGACGATTGCTATCTTATTGCGACCGACGGATGGAAAGCGGGAGCCCAGCCCCGCGAAATTCGAAAGGTGGAGAACAAAGAAAAGAAAATGGTATGGCCTGAGGCTCACGACTACAGCAAGGGCCAGCGCCGCTTCAAGTCCGACCTCATCCCGGCCGCCATTCTCATCGCCCGCTATTTCGCCGCCGAGCGCGATGCCATCGCGGCCCTCGAAGCAGAACTCGCCGACATCGAGCAGCACCTCGACGAAAAGCGGGAGGAGCAAGGCGACGACGAGGGGCTGCTTTCCGAAGTGATCGAAGGCGACAAACAAAAGATCACTGCCAAGTCGATCAAAGCGCGGCTGAAGGAGATCAACAATGATTCGGAATTTGCGGACGAGGAGGAAGCTTTGGAAGGCTATTTTGCACTACTCGAAAAGCAGACCAACGCGAAGACGCGATTGAAAATTGCTCGCCAGGAGTTGGATGCGAAGCTCGACGCCAAATATCCCAAGCTGACCGAGGACGAAATCAAGACGCTCGTGGTGGACGACAAATGGCTGGCCATTATTGCCGCCGCCGTGCAGGGCGAACTGGACCGCGTCTCGCAAACCCTCACCGGCCGCATCCGCCAGCTCGCCGAACGGTACGCCACCCCGCTGCCGCAACTCACCGATGAAGTGGCAACGCTCGCCGCCAGCGTAGACGGGCACCTCAAAGCAATGGGAGCGGTATGGAAGTGAAACCCGGCTACAAGCGGAGCGAACTGGGCGTCATCCCGGTTGATTGGGACGCTGTCCCGATGCAGGCGATAACAACACACATTGGTGACGGCCTACATGGAACGCCTGTGTATTCGTCTCATGGCGATTATTTTTTCATCAACGGCAATAACCTGAATGCCGGGAAAATCGTCATTTCAGGCGATACGCAATCGGTGGATCACTCGGAGTTCATGAAGCACCGAAAGCCCCTAAGTGATAGATCAATTCTGATGTCTATCAACGGCACAATCGGCAACTTAGGACTGTTTGAAGGCGAGCCTGTGGTGCTTGGAAAAAGCGCTGCGTATCTAAATGTGAAGTCGGGGATATCGAGGCAGTTTGTCTATCATTCGCTTCAGACATCAGTTGTTAGGCAGCAGTTCTTCGAGGGACTAACGGGAACGACTATCGGCAACTTAGGATTGGCAACTATCCGTCGCTGCCAAATTCCCCTTCCAAACACCGAAGGAGAACAACGCTCGATCGCGACGGTGTTGAGCGATGTGGATGGGCTGGTGGCGGGGCTGGACCGGCTCATCGCCAAGAAGCGCGACCTCAAACAGGCCGCAATGCAGCAACTCCTTACCGGCCAAACCCGCCTCCCCGGCTTCCGCGGCAAGTGGGAGGTGAAGACGCTGGGAGATGTCGCGAATGTGCTGAAGGGGAACGCGCTTTCAAAATCTCTCGTTACAGCGTCAGGAACACGTCCCTGCATTCTTTACGGTGATCTGTTTACAACTTACGACAGGGTGATTTCTCAAATAGTGGGACACACGAACTCAAGCGAAGGCTGTCCGTCAGTATCCGGCGACGTGCTTATGCCGGGTTCGACCACAACGACGGGAATTGATTTAGCAACAGCCTCGGCACTCCTTTTAGACAATGTCGCTCTAGGCGGAGACATCCTGATTATCAGACAAAAGCCGAACGCATACGATTCTGTCTTTTTGGCGAACTACCTGACTCATTCACGAAGGCATCAAATCGCCGAACTCACCCAAGGAATCACAATTCACCATCTGTATGGAAAGGATTTGAAGAATCTCTTACTTGAATTGCCCTCCGTCCTCGAACAAACCGCCATCGCCGAGGTGCTGACGGACATGGACGCGGAGTTGGCGGCTTTGGAGAAGCGGCGGGAGAAGATTTTCTCCCTCAAGCAGGCCATGATGCAGGAACTCCTCACCGGGAAAACTCGACTGGTATCGACCACGGGCGATCGCGCGCGATGAATTCAGAGATTGAACCGAAATACTATCTCGTCCGAACCAGCCCTGACTTGGTCGAGCAAGGAATCGTCGGGGTAGGTTGGTCGGATTTCCGTTTTGACGCGCTCGGGAGCGCGGAGGAAGCGATTCGACAGATTAATGCTTCGTATGGTGTCGGACGATGGGGAAATCAGATCCGCAGGTTTTACGACATCGCGCAAAATGATGTGGTCGTGGCCCCGATTCCCTACGCCGTCGCGATCGGCAAAGCGACGGGTGGCCTGTTCTTTGATCAGACATACTATGACAAGGACCGCGCGAACCAAAGATCCGTGGCTTTTCCACGGAAAGAGGATGGGCGCGTCATCTGCATTCCGCGCAGTTCGTTCTCTGAGGCTTTCCAGCGCCGCCTTCGCGTGCAGGGAATGACCGTGAACGACCTAGGAGAGTTTGGCGACGAAATCCAGGCGGCACTCACAAGTATCGAGAAAGGGACCGATCACTCATGGGTCAATCAGTTGCATGAGGAGATCGGAAGGCAGCAAAGCGAATTCAAAAGGAAGCTGCTCACGAACATCCAGTCTGGAAAAACGAATCTGCGAACGGGTGGGATTGGGCTTGAGAACCTGATTTGCGAACTCCTAACCATTGAGGGTTACAAAGCACGCGTGTTTTCCAAACGGCACTTCGGTAGCTTCGCCGATGCCGATGTGCAGGCTTCCCGCAGTGATCGCTGCGCGTCTGTCCATCTGCTCCTTCAGGTCAAGCATCACCAAGGTTTTTCTGACGCCCACGGCATCGACCAACTCAAGGAAATCCAAAAGGCGCACGAGGAGGAATACGACGATCACCAGCGCGTGTTTGTCACCTCAGCATCCGTGTCTGAAGAGGTGCTCAAGGCGGCGTTGGAGGCGGATATCACGGTGATCGGCGGCCTGGAGCTAGCCGATTGGATCAGCGAACACATCGAGAAACTTTCCAAGGAGACCAAGTTGATGTTGGGCATCTACGAGGTCCCGGCTGTGGTCTAAGATTCAGGAAAAAGTTGTGACTGATTTTTCCCGTGCCTGAGCAGCCTCGCCCCGAACGCCTAACACAGAACCGCGTGGCCGCGCTGTTCACAAATCCGAGCCGACCGGATTGTCTTGGTTATCGACACCTGGGGGACTGGCGAGATCGTGCAAACAATCGCCCGATCGAGACCGCGTTCTTGCGAGACAACCTTAAGCAACGCGGCTACAGCGATGCGCAGGTTTCTGCAACCATCCAGAAATTGGAAGCGGCAGGGGACGCGACCGGCGTCACGCTCTACCAGGCCAACCTGCGCACCTATCAACTACTGCGGTATGGCGTTTCTGTTCAGACCGCGGCCGGTCAAGCGCATGAAACCGTGCAACTCGTGGACTGGCAAAACCCACAGAACAATGATTTCGCGATCGCAGAGGAAGTAACGTTGCGCGGTGGACATGAGCGCCGCCCCGATATCGTCCTTTACCTGAATGGAATCGCCGTAGGTGTGATTGAGCTAAAGCGCAGTTCGGTGGAAGTGGCGGATGGTGTCCGCCAGCTCATCACAAACCAGGAAGAGATTTTCAACAAAGCCTTCTTCAGCACGGTGCAGATCGTCTTCGCTGGTAATGATGCACAGGGGCTGCAATATGGAACCGTGACGAGCGACGAGAAGCTCTTCACGGAGTGGAAGGCGAAAAGCAGCGGAGAAGCGCAGGACGCAGGCGCACTTTTAGACCGGCCGCTCGCCGAGATGTGCGAGAAGGGCCGTCTGCTCGACTTGATTCGCAACTTCATCATCTTCGATGCAGGTAGAAAGAAGGTGCCGCGCCCGCATCAATTCGCAGGAGTAAAAGCGGCGCAGGAGCGCACGGCAAAAAGGGAGGGCGGCGTTATCTGGCACACGCAGGGCAGTGGCAAAAGCATCTTGATGGTGCTGATCGCCAAGTGGCTGCTCGAGCACGACCCCGAGGCGCGCATCCTCGTCGTCACCGACCGGGACGAGCTGGACAAACAGATCGAAGGAGTGATGAAGAACGCCGGAGTCATCGGCGCGGAGTCCAAGTCGCCGCGCATCACTTCGCGGGCAGAGTTCGTCGAGAAGCTCGGCGCGCCAACACCGCGCCTGCTATGCGCACTGATTCATAAGTTCGACCCCGCCGATGTGGAAGGCCAGCCGCCCCCGATCCACGGCCGCTTTTACGTCTTCGTGGACGAAGCGCACCGCACGCAGGGCGGCGATATGAATAAGCAGATGAAGCGCTGGCTGGAAAACGCAATCTTCATCGGCTTCACTGGCACCCCGCTCCTAAAGAAGGATAAGCAGACCACGCGCGACGTCTTCGGCACCTACATTCACACCTACAAGTTCCACCAAGCAGTCGCGGATAAGGTTGTCCTTGATCTGAAGTATGAGGCGCGTGACGTACCGCAGCGAATCACCTCACAAAAAGCGATCGATACGTGGTTCGACCGGAAGACGAAAGGCTTGAACGGATTTCAACGCGCCGTCCTCCGCAAGCGCTGGGCGACGATGGAGGAATTGATGAGCTCTGCCGAGCGCAAGCAGCGGATCATCGCCGACATCATCCACGACTTCGGCGTTCAGCCGCGGCTGAATAACGATCGCGGCACTGCGATCCTTGTGGCCGCGTCAATCTACGACGCCTGTCATTACTTCCGACTCTTTAAAAACACAGGATTTGGAAATTACTGCGGCATCATCACTTCTTTCGAGCCGAACCCTAACGCGATCTCCCGCGAACCAGCGAATAGCGACGAGCGGTATAAATTCGACACCTATACCCAGAACGTGCTGAGGAACGGACAAACGACCAAGCAATACGAAGACGAAGCCAAGCGGCGCTTCATTGAGGAGCCGGCGAACATGAAATTGATGATCGTCGTGAGCAAGCTTCTCACCGGGTTCGATGCACCTAGCTGTACTTATATATACCTAGATAACGAGCTCCGGGACCACAACCTCTTCCAGGCAATCTGCCGCACGAACCGGCTCGATGGGGAGGATAAGGATTATGGTCACATCGTGGATTACAAGGAACTGTTCGACGAGGTTCAGGAATCCATCGCCGTCTACAGCTCGGACGAGCTGGACATCGACCAAGGCAATGGCGGAGAGAACAACGTCAATCTCAAGAACTGGCTGGTAGAGGGCAAAAAGCGCCTCGACGAGGCGCGCGAGGCTCTACGTTATCTCTGTGAGCCGGTCCCGCAGCCGCGAGAGATGGAGCAGTATCTCCATTACTTTTGCGGAGACGCCGATGATCCGAATGCGCTCACATCCACGGAGCCGTTGCGGATCGCCTTTTACAAGGCAGTCGCGGTCTTCATGCGTGCCTACGCAGCAATTGTGCAAAACCTGGACGAGGCCGGGTACTCCGCCGATGAAATTGGCGCTCTTGAAACGGAGACTCAGTTTTACACTGACACCCGATCGGCGATCAAAAAACATTCGGGCGAGGAACTGGACATCAAACCCTACGAGGCGGACATGCGCCACCTCATCAACACCTACATTCAGGCGGACCCAGCCACTGACCTTGGCAATCTAAGTTCGCTTTCGCTTACGGAGCTGATCATCGAGACCGGCATCCATGACGCCATCGCGCGGAAGCTCAATCAAAAAGGCAGACTATCGAAGAACGCAATCGCCGAGGGCATCATCAACAACGTTCGCAAGACGATCATTCGCGATCAGCTCACCGATCCGAGGTTCTACGCCGAAATGTCAGAGCTACTCGATGACTTAATCAAGCAACGCCGAGCGGAAACTTTGGCGTATGAAGAATTCCTCGTAAAAGCTGAGGAGCTGGTAAAGCGCCTTGCAAAGAAAGAACCTACCGAAGGTGTCCCGGCGGCGCTTCACGGGAAACCGGAAGCTACCGTGCTCTTCAACAACCTAGCCACCATCCGAGCGACGACGTTTAAATGCCCGGTGGACAAGGACGAGAAAGCAAAGCTGGCGCTGGAGATCGACCTCACCATGCGCGAACACGCTCCAGCGGGATGGAAAGGTGATGAGCCAAGAGAAAAAGAAGTGCTGAACGCGCTGTTTCCGCTCCTCTCGCGGGATCGAGTCGCGACGCAAGCGCTCTTCGAGATCGTGAAGAACCAAAGGGGCTACGAATGACGGAGACGATCAAGATTGGCGACCTTTCGGTTCGCTTAACGAAAAAGGACATTAAGAACGTCCACCTCTCGGTTCACCCACCGGATGGTCGCGTCACCTTGAGTGCGCCCAGCACGACCCGTCTCAACGTTGCTCGCGCCTACGCGATCAGCAAACTTCCTTGGATACGTGAGCAACAAAGGAAGCTGAGGAATCAGCCTCGTGAGACGCCGCGCGAATTCGTCGAACGGGAGAGCCATTACCTTTGGGGTAGGCGCCATCTGATGACCGTAGCTTATCGGGAGAGTAAACCTGTCATTTCGGTCGACCACAGGCGCATCATATTGATCGTGCGTCCCGGTAGCGATCGCGCGAAGCGCCAGCAGGTCCTCAACGAATGGCACAAATCACTCCTACACGACGTGGTGCCGCGGTTCGTTCAAAAATGGGAAGGAAAGCTTAAAGTAAAAGTGGCCGCCTACTTTCTGCAACGGATGAAAACGAAATGGGGTAGCTGCAATCATCGCGCCGGACATATTCGCCTCAACACCGAGCTCGCAAAGAAACCGAAAGATCTCGTCGAATATGTCGTAGTTCACGAGATGACCCATTTGATCGAGCCCACACATAGCCCAGTATTCGTCGCGCTTCTGGACAAGCACTACCCGTTTTGGCGAGAAGCTCGTGCCGAGCTAAATGGCCTGCCGCTGACAGCAGAGGTCTGGAAGGAATAAGGCAATGCCCGGCGAATTTTTGAAACTACACTTCCTCGAATCGGAAATCGCGCACGGACTAGGAATCTGTTGTTCGCTGCAGACTTTTCACGGTCGTTTTCTACGGTCGGTAGAATTTTTGTTGCAAGATCGCGCAAATCTCTGTAGCGCGCTGCCAACTGAGCTATGCCGGCAAAATGCGCCGGAAATTAGCGCAGAGTTCCGTTTCTAACAACCGCCGAGCCTACGGCCCGCTCTCCCCGTATACGGGGAGGGCCAGGACGCCACGTTCACGGTTGTTTCTCCAGCTCGCGCGACGCACGTGGCCGCGCAAGAAGTTTGCCCACGGATGGGCGATGATTGCGCTACCGTAAGTTAGCCATGCCCTCAATTCCTCAAAAATTACAGCAGCTTCAAATGCAGATTGATTCTTTACCGCCAGGAGAAATGCTGCGATTTCCAGGGCCTAACCAAGACATGCTGTTGGCGACAGGAGTTCTTGTACAGACCTACAATTACATTGAATTGAATTTGCGACGATGTGTGGAGACGTTCATCCACGCCAAGTTGCTTACTGGATCATCTTGGGCGCGCAAACCAACATCGATTCGATCAGCGAGACTTGTGGAGATCGTTAAAGAGGCGCTCGTTCGAATGACGCCAGTGCCAGCCGATCTGCAGGATTGGACTGCAAAACTCGACGAAATCAGCCTTCGGTGGAGAATGCGTCACATGTTCGCGCATTGGGCCATACGACGCGTGCCAAATGAAGATTGTATCATCCTGATGACTAACGACGCCCGAGAGGTCAAGAAACTGCACGAGCGTTCAAAAGGGAAGCTCCCTCCGATTTTAGGGTTGGGCGAAGTGAGGTATGCAATAATGGATGCCGCCGATGTTTGCGGCGTATGTGTGCACATGCAATCCTATGAAACGTGGATTGCCCAGAAAACTGCCGATTGGTATAAACAATATGCAGAGTCGTGAGAGGAAAAGCACCGGTTCGACTCTAATAGTTCGGTCACCGCTTAAATCATTCGGCGCGAGAAAGAGGCAGCGCGATCATCCGTCCTTCTCAGCGCGAATTGAAATAATCAGCCGCAGAGACTTGTTCAATTCGAGCTGGTGAATCGAAATCGTATCTGCCTTCTCAACCGCTCGTCGCCAATCGGGCTTCTCTTCCACAGGTGCCGGTTTCCCTTTTAAGAATGCTGGTTCGATGTGCGAATTGATGTGGTCGAGTAGACTTTGCAAATCGATCAGCCGCACTCCTTTCGTTGTTCCTTTTCGCCGCAGTGTGCATGAGCGAACAGGCGGTTGGAAATCGTTTTCGCGGCACGGCAATATCAGCTGGCACAGCATCGATCTGCTTAATCCTGTCCATGAATCGTGTTCGCGCCCTTTTGGAAGACGAATGAACTCAGGACGGATAATCTGGTTTTGCTCAATAACGCGGATCGGATTTGTAGTGAGATTCATGCAAAAACCCATCGCATGTTTGAACAAACTTCGACAACACCACTCGTTAAAATGCCGACTTTCAACTGCGCGAAATCTGGATAACGTGGGACGGATCGCAGTGCATCTAACGAACTTCCCGACTGCATCGAGGCGCTGTCGAAAGCCGAGGCATAATGGCTGACCGGTTTCCGATTCCAATTCCAAAGCGACTTCCGATCAAAATCGATCCGTGTCCAATCGTGGAAGCAATTTTGGAGATTCGTTTTGTTACGTCCGAATCATGGGCGACATTACCGGGCCTGCTGTTCACAAGAATCCGTAAACGATATCCCGAGCAAAAAGTTCTTCCGTTAGGCCAGCTGCCAGAAGAAATCCGTCGCCGCGAGCCCGCGTTCACTTATCAACCGCTCATTCAGTTCTTAGGCGCGGATTTCCTCATTCAGTTTGGTCCGCGCGTCATCGGCCTAGTCGCCAAGTCAAAAAATTATCCCGGCTGGGCCGCTCTCCAAAAGGAAATGACGTGGCTGGTATCAGAATTGCGGCAGCTGGGGTTTGTGTCAGAAGGGGAGCGACTGGGCGTGCGATACATTAACTTCTTTACCTTCAATGTTTTTGAGCAGCTAGTGCTCGAAGTTTCGGCAGCCGGCAAACAGTTTAGCGATACGGAGCTGTCGATTACGTCGGCTTTATCAAAACCAACACTGACGTCTCGACTGCTCGTAGCAAATAGCGCAATCGTCGGCGTCGGCGAGAGTGCTCGTCACGGCAGCGTCTTGGATGTTGATGTCTGGCTTGGACCGGCCGATTTTGATCTTTTCCAGAACGGCATGCCTAAATTCGACGCAGCGCACGAGTTCGAGAAGCAGATTTTCTTTGGCTTGTTGAAGGCAGATTTTTTAGCGACATTGAACCCTGTTTATAAATGACAATCACAATACCGCACCCACAGTATTTGATTTATCAACTCTCTGACAATTTACGCGCCGACACGCCGAGTCCCGGCGTTCGCACGCCGCCTGCAACTGAGAGCGACCGCGAAGAGTTGCTTCTATCAAAATTAGGTCCGAGGGGCTGGGGCCGACTCTATCATTTTCGGTATTTCTATTCTGCTGGGTGGGGTGACGGCTCGGGCAAGCCAATGTCGCCGCGTGCGCTTGAGTCGTTCTACCGGTTTTTGGAGTCTGCGCAATTTCCAAAGGACTCAACTCCAAGCGTTTTTTTGACGGACGAAGGTAGCGTCGAACTTTGTTGGGAAGATCAGAAAGGCAAAAGCGTCGAGGTTGAGTTTCGACCAACTGACATTGAGTTTTATATCGAGAGTCGAGGAACAGAAGGTTCTGTTCCATCGGCCGACGCGAAAACGTTGGCGAAGAAACTCGCGGCGTAAATGGCCATCGCGCCGAGTGAGGACATCGTCCGCGCGATATTGACGGAGAAGTGGGATGGCGAACGCGCGTCGCCGAGCTTATTCAAAGGCTCGAACATATCGGTAAGCCGTTTGGCTGTCATTCCGCTGTCAGACCATTGGGACATATTCCGACAGCTAGAAAATCCCCCGGAACGTCGGCTGCAAAGAATCGGCGAAATCAATACGGGTGCTCTTCAAAAAATTGGCCGTGACTATAAAGACCCTATCGAACTGAGGGTTGAGCCCAAACCGGAGGAATGGAATAAGGCACACGCCGAAATTCCAGAAAAGATTACGAAAGGCTTATCACGAAAGATCGTGAACGCGCTCAAGCTACACAGTCCACCTATTTAGATTTCAACTGCGCAATTCAAAAACACGTCGTTTATTTCCTCTTCGGCCAAATTCGAATTTTGATTAGGAAGTCTCGCGCTTTGTGGCGAACTCTTTTCGCGAGTGAGCCTTGCAATACCCGACGTGCTCGGTGTTGTATTCGTCGAACGACGCGGTGTTCCTTTCGAACTCGATGTAAGAGGTTTCTGTCAGGCCACTCAAGCCAACAGTGTTCGATGCGAAACCAAGGGAACTCGAACGCCGCAAGCACGAATTCGTCAGGCAGCCGCAATCGACCGACGGGATTTTCGAAAAGGACAGTTTGGGTTGGCAACGATAGAGCTATTCCGGTAGCTGGATTTGCAAAGCGTCGCATCAGTCCAGCGCGGATAAAGAAACGACCGTCGTGTTGCATTCGCACGACATCGCCAATCAACCCAAGACCAATTGTGGCATTTTCAAATAGGGGCAATCCTTTACGGCCATAAAATCCGTTCCAAAATCCGCCAGAAGTAATTGCTCCATTCCAAGAGATGACTGGATAAATATGGTCCTGAAGGTGCAATGGCTCCCAAATTTGATCTTGGAAGTCTAGCCACAAAATCGATGGCGATTTCCTGCTAAGTTGCGCATCAGCACTCTTAATCGCGCAAACCCGGCTCACCACCTGTTCCGTCACTCGCTCATAGTGTCCGAGCGTGGATTTATATGCAGCCGGACCGAACGGCGCGGCAACATGTGACTTACTTGAGACGCCTGGCCGTTGCGGTGGCGGTGGCGGTGGCGTCGCGTAGAAGTTCCCAAGTGCCGCAGCTTCCTTTTGATCCCATTGCTTAGCTTGCACTTCGACATACACTGTTTGACCAGCTCTAAGCGTGACGCAGAAATCGGCGGTTCGCCGCGAACGTGACGTTGCGATTGCGGCGACATTCCGGAACGCATGTTTCAATGCCGCATACGCGCGAATCTCTGCTAACGCCGAAGAGGCATCAGAATAATCGTGTAAGTTACTCAGGCGGGCACGAAGGCCGACTAACCAATTTCTGTCTTCGGTCAGGAGTAACCGAAATGCGTTTTCGGTTGTCGCTTCAACGGGATCAGGATCAGGCTTCGTCAGTAGATAACCCAAAGGATGCTGTCGTCCCGGTTGCTGCGACGAACAAATGGCAGTCAGTTGCGGCCCCGTAAATAACGCGGACAGATCAACACGTTTCCATCGTCCATTCATCGAGCCGAAGTTTCGCACGCACAATCGGCTCATTCCACACGGCGCGACTCATACCCGATGACCCGTTCCACGCGCGTGCGTGCGCGCGTGGCCAAAATTTCACGGTCGCTTCTACGGTCCGGCAATTTTTTCCTGCAAAAATACGCAAATCTGCGACACGCGCCGCAAGATCGGATCGTTAGGTATCTCTCTGAAAAACAAGCTGCGCAAAACCGCGAAAAACTGCGCAACCCCTTCTCTTTGAATTACAAATCAGCCGCTCTAAACCAACTGAGCTATGCCGGCATTTTCCCATACGAAAGCCGTTATTAGCGAGTTCATCAAGCGTTCGTCATGGCTTCGTCTCATGTACACACGCGCTATGCGAATGAAAACGAGATGTCAATTCCACGCACGCGCGCGCGAGAGGTTACGACGGTCAACGCTATATTGACGTTACTTGAGAGCCTCGTCAAAATGGCGATCGCCGCCAAGGCTAGGAAACCATGAAGCGACCCCTTGCGTCCTGCCTGATTGCAACGCTGCTCCTGAGCACCACGCATCGACTTCCCGCACCGATTGTGGAAGAAGAAAAACCGACGGCCGCGCCTACAGAATCTGCTCAGCCAAAATCAAAACCGGAAAGATCCAAAGGGACCGAAGCGTCGTCCGATTCAAACGCAGCACGCCGGCTCGACGGAAAGTGGCAGACCACAAACATAGGTAATGCTGGTGGAATCTCATGGCGGTCGGTCGAGACGATTGTAATAACCAACGGTAAGCAGGCTCAGTGGACGCGGGAGTCAACATTCACATTGGCGCCCGGGAAGAGTTGGCCCGGCTCTTTCTTGCTTCCGCCGCCGTATGATAAGGTGTCGCCAATATCTCAGAAGTGGACCGACGAATCGGCCGATTTAAAAATGGAAGGCCCGAATCTTATAGTTCACTGGCCGGCAAACCAGCGGCTTGTTGATTGGGCCCCGAAAACTATTCCCGCCGAGGTGCTTGAGAAGTCGAAGGGCTCGGACAACACCGTTACCTATATTCCAGACGGTGCTCGCTTGATTTCCACAACCGGAAAGCGTTCAACGATCTGGCAACGGGTGCAGTAGGAAACCATGAAGCGACCCCTTGCGTCCTGCCTGATTGCAACGCTGCTCCTGAGCACCACGCATCGGCTGCCCGCGCCAATTCAAGAACAAAGTCCAACGCCCGCGCCGCAAGAGTCGGCGAAGCCAAAACCGAAAGGAGCAATTAAGGCAAGAGTCACGAGCGAGAGTTCACAAACGTCGACAAAGCCAGCTACATCTTCGGCGACCAGAACTAAGGCAACATCCAATCGGAACCCGTTTGATGGAGTCTGGACGGGCGCATTGGGCAGCAGCTCCGAACTCTTAATCACAATATCAGGGAGCGGAACTGCGATATCCTATCTTTGGGTGAAGCTTAGCAAACGGGGCGAAGCGCCAGCGATATGCGACGGAACTACGACGAGATGGACGACGAAATTGACGATGGGCAGTTGCGCTTGGACTCTTACCCCGAATTCTGACGGAAAAACCGCGCTCGTCACCGCTAATTGCCCTATCCTCTTGGGATATAAGAATTCGGTGGTTTTTCGGAGGGTCTCGCAATGAAGCGAAGACTCACTCTTTTTATCACTGTTGTGCTGCCTTTGATCGCCCCGCATCGCTTGCCGGCACCGATTGTCGAAGAAGGAAAACAAACGCCCGCGCCTACAGAGTCTGCTCAGCCAAAATCAAAACCAGCGACGTCGCAAAAGGCGGAAGCGTCCTCTGATTCAAGCGCACCACGCAGATTCGACGGAACGTGGCGACAAACTAGGACAGAAAGGTACGTGGAGGGGTCAATCCAGTTGCCGGGCACAATGGTAATAAACAACGGCAAGAAGGCTCAGCTCACGATTGAAGCAACATTCACATTGGCTCCCGGGAAGAGTTGGCCCGGCTCTTTCTTGCTTCCGCCGCCGTATGATAAGGTGTCGCCAATATCCGCAAAGTTGATAGACGAATCAACCGATCTAAAGGTGGAAGGCCCAAATCTTATAATTCTCTGGCCGCCAATGCGCCTCGCCGATTGGGCACCGAAGGCTATTCCTTCCCAGGCCTTTGAGAAGTTGAAGGGCTCGGAAAAGGCCGTTACCTACATTCAAGACGGTGCTCGCCTGATTGCTACAGATGGGAAGCATTCATTTATCTGGCAGCGGGTGCAGTAAAATTCACCATTGCGCAGGTCGTGACTCACTCCTCGCGCACGACCCTATTCTTTCACGGTTGCTTCTACGGTCCGTCGATTTTTTGCTGCAAAACAGCGCAAACCTGCGCCGCGCGCTGCAAACTCAATTCGTTAGGCTCACCTCTGAAAAACACGCTGCGCAACGCTGTGAAAATCTGCGCAACTCGTTAGGCTTGAATCACAAATCAGCCGCTCTGAACCAACTGAGCTATGCCGGCGCTATCGATATGAAAGCGTCTTTAGCGATTTCATCAAGACTTGGTCACGCACATAATTCCACGCGTTACGCGCGCAAGAAGCAGCGCAGGGAATTGGTGGTTTCCGTCCGCCTTCAAAGACTATAAAGCCGATGTAATTATCCGCTGACAGCAACTCTTGCAGCAGTAACAGTCTTTGTGTGAAGAAACTGCTGGTCGCTGTCGTAATCGCAGCTATTTGGCTCAATGGAACTCATCGTTTGCCCGCCCCGATTTTCGAAGAGCCTAGCCCGACGGCCACTGCGTCTCATCCCTCCAAATCTTCGAACACATCTGGGCGGGAGAATGAACACAAGGCGCGGAACGGAACATCGGCATCGATGCTGCTGGTTGGCCTTTGGTCAGGAGCCGTCCGGTTTAATTGCAGTGACGGAACGAGCGGAAATTGGCCTTCGTTTTCCGTCGCCGTAAAATCGGACGGTGGCGCTGTCTTGATTTTCACCAGTTGGACTACTGATTCTGGAAAGCCTGGCGGAATGTTTGAAGTTACTCAAAATGCCGGTGGACCTTTACTTAACTGGACCTGGCAAACCCACGGCACGCTAGGCGAGCAATACGCTTATTCTTTCAATCTTGAACGAACGAGTTCTTCAACAGCTGAACTGAAAGTCCGCACTTACGGAGGGGGAACTTGCGACGGAACGGGCGCGTTGAACAAACGGTGATTGCCAGCAAAGCTAGAAAGCGATGAAACGAAGCGTCATACTCTATCTCGTTGTCGCGGTGCTTTTGTTCATCACCGCGCATCACGTCCCCGCGCCGATTCAGGAAATTCCCGAGAGCCCAACTCCGACGCCGAAACTGAAAGCAGTCGCCAAGTCAAAGACTGAGACAGAATCCGAGAAGACGCATGCAGTTAAAGAAGGCGCTTCGCCATCGCATTTAGCCGGAACTTGGACTGGGTTCGTCAACGCAGTAGAGAGCAAAGACGGAATGAAAGCCCCATATGATTTTGCTATTACAGTGTCTTCAGACGCTAAGACTGTGTTGACGAAACCGAAACTTTCCACCGAAAGCAATTGGCGGAAACCGTATCAATCTGCCTGCCAAGGCGGCGGAAATCTAATACGCTGGAAGTTTCTGATACAAAATAGAGAAGCTCCAGGGTTGCACTCTTTCATCCTGCAGCTCCATGATAATCGCACCGCGACGCTTACCTGGCATTGCCAGGTCACTTCCGGCCCACATACGGGCGTTACAATCGATGGAACAGGTGTCATGACCAAGCAATGAGAAACGCAGATTGCGCGTTCCATTGTTTTCACGGTCGCTTCTACGGTCGGACAATTCTTGGCTGCAAAACTGCGCAAATCTGCGAAAGGCAGCGCGAAATCGTTTATGTCGCGCCACCTCTGAAAAACATGCTGCGCAACGCGGCGAAAAACTACGCAAATCCTTCTCGTTGAATTACAAATCAGCTGCTCTACCAACTGAGCTATGCCGGCAAAAAAATTGCCCGTCCGGCTCGGACCGACTCCGGCTCGGAGCGCCGGAAACTAGCGCAACCTTTGGCGTCGAACAACCGGCTGAATGCCTGCGCATGAAAACTACGGAGTGCTCGGCTCTTTGACCAGAATCGCACCAAGAAAGTGCTCTGGCGCTGGCAAACCGCGTTCGGCTCGCACAATCTGCGCGGCGGTTGACGACTGTTTGATCAGCCATGTGTCCGGGTAAAAATTCTGCTGCAAGTAGGATAAGCTCCAATCGGTAAAGTACTGATCGCTACCCGGATTGAAAAAGAGATCGTTCGGAACATAAACCGCCGTTGCTGGCGCAGCGCGTTGGATTTCCTCGGCGGCAGCGATTTGTTTTTCGCGCGCGTTCCGGTAGGGCCCGTAAAGCGGAAAGAGAAAAATGTAACGCGTCGCCGAAACACGGCGCGCGTAGAAAAGCAGCTCGGGCTCCGCGCCAAAAACGAACACGTGCTGGTCGGCTGATGTAACTTGTGCGATACGGGCCGCGAACTCCGGCATTTCGGCGAAGAAATTTCCCGGATAAATCTTTCTCACCGCGTCTGCGGGTGTGTAGCTGAACCAAAACGGCCAAAGCGTCTTCAGTGGAAGAATTACAAGCAGAAGGCTCAGCAACGCTGGCGGAACCCACGAACTTCTCCATGGTTGAAGTTCGCTTAGCCATAGCGCGCCAAAAACAGAGATCAGAGCAAGCGGCGGCAGCAGTTGCTGGAAATAATGCGGAAAGAAATAACCGCTCGCACTGACCCCAATGACGCTGGTGATGAACCAGCCGACGAGAAACGCGAACCACTTTCCCTTGCCAGCGACAATTAACGCGATCAACCCGACGGCCGAGAAGATCCAGACCAGCGTTTCTGCTCGCGTGAGGCTCGCAACGGTTTCCGAGCAAAAGTGGACCCGGTCGGACCAGGTCATCGCACCGATATATTCCAAATTGTGGGTAAACACATTGTCGACCAGCTGGCTCAATCCGTGACGCGTCCAGAAATAGAAACCAATGATTCCAGCGATCGCGAATAGTCCACCAAGCGACCAGAGGGCGAATGCGACTGCCGTGCGCCATCGTTCTTCGGTTGCCGCGAAAATCGGATACAGCGCGATCAACAAGAACCAATTCACCGCTGCGACTTGCTTGAACGCGATCGCAACTCCAGTCAACGCGCCAAAGACCATCATGAGCAAGACGTTGTGGCGCTCGTCGGCTGCTTTCAGAAATGCGATTTGAGACAAAATCAACGGAAGCAACATCAAAACTTCGGTGTTGGCCGCGGTCCCCTGCGCGAATGGGTCCGCGGAAAGGAGCGTGAACAGCGTCGCCGCGATAAACGCCCAGAACCGGCTCATGAATCGCAGCGCAAGAAAAAATAGGGCACAACTCGAAGCCGCCGAAAACAACAGTGCCGCGAAATGCACAGCCCGAATCGGTTCGAGCGGCAAAGCCAGAGCGGCGCGGTAAACCCAAAAGATCGCAGGCGGTTTTTGATCGACCCAATCGCGGTATGGCAGCTCATTGTGACCGAGCCGCCATGCGATGTAAGCGTATTCGCCTTCATCCCGTTCGAGCGGAACGTTGAGCAGCGGAAGTCTCACCGCCGCCGTCATCAGAATGAGACCGGCAATGAAAAGAATTGTCTGTCTCGCAGATGGAGCCGGTCGCAAACCGATTGCGCCTTCGATCACCGCGAACGCGAAGTGACTGTCAATGGCTCAGCCGTTTCCAAATTCTTGATCACGGTGCTGAGGTAAACCGATTGCGGATAAAACGCCTTATATTTGGTGATCTCGGCGCGGTTCAACACTTTGAAGCCGTAGCGCTCGAACATTAGTTCACCGCGCCTGCTCTCAAAAGTTACGATCTGGCCGTAAACGCGCTTTTCGCCGCAGCGATAAAGATAACTCAAGTACGCGCTCATCAGCGCGCGGGTGGTCGACATTTTTCGCGCGTCAGGAAGAAGGTTGATGTGAAAATGGGGAACGCGCCGTGGCGCGGCCGGCACTTCGCGCGGACCGTGAGCCAGAACCCAACGGACAAAACGACGCGAACTGGCGTTATAACGAAAGTAGCGAGTGAGCGCTTTGACGAAGAGCGAAACGTTTTGCCAGAATGAATAGAGCTGATTTTTGAGCGGCTTGCGGGATCCGAGCAGATAACCACGGATGTCGCCGTCGATCTCAACCACGAATGACGATTCCGGTTCCCAATCTGTGTAATAAGTAGTGAGGAAGTCGGCGAACAATTGTCGATCTTCGTAAACGGGGTCGATCGGCATTCCGAGAAAGCCCGTCTGACAACAGAGCCGCCGCACGGCATCGCGGTCCGTTTTCCGATAACTGCGGATTGTGAATGGCTTCTCCTGGCTCATGGTGCGGCGGTTCCTTTGTAGTTTGCACAGACCTCGCGGTAAATGCAAAAAAGCCGCTCGAAGACCCGCGGCCAGGCGTGCAATTGCGCCGCACGCTCAGCCGCCTTTTTTCCCAACGGCGATAACTCCCTCTCGCTCATCTGCTCGATCGCGTCCGACAGCGCTTGGGCGGTGTTTTCAGGCGCCCAATTTTCTTGGTCATGAAAAATAAGGTCATCCATGGCGCTGCCGCGAATGCCGACCACCGGCGTCCCGCAAGCCTGACTTTCCAGCGCGACGAGACCGAATGTTTCCTGGACGCCCGGATGAACAAAAAGATCGGCCGCCCGATAGTAGCGCGCGAGCTCACGCGGCTCAGCACAGTAGCGGATCCAGGAAACGTGTTTGCATCGTGCTTGCAGTTTGCGGAGCTGATTTCGTTGCGAGCCATCGCCAATCACGAGCAGATGAAATTCATTCGGCCATTGTCGCTGCAAGATCTCGAACGCGCGAAACAATTTCGCCGTATTCTTTTCTTTCGCCAAACGACCGACGTAGAGCAGGAGTTTTTGACTCGGTTTAAGATTCAATGACGCCCGAGTTGCTTCTTCGTCGCATTTATCTGGGTGAAAGATGTCGATGTTAACGCCGAGGCTTAGAACGCGGACGTTCCGCACCCCCCAATCCCGGAGGACCTGCGCCAGCCGCTCGGACGCGACCAGTGTCGCCGCATTCTGGTTGTAAAGTTTGCGCACGTAGGCGCCGGAAAGTTTCATCACCCGCCGGGTTGCGGTCTTGCCAAACAATTTTGCGCCGCTGCGCAAATAGGCTTCGGGAAAATGTGAATGATAAAAACCAACCGCCGGAATTTTTAACGCGCGCCCGGTCCGAACTGCTTTCCAGCCCAACTGATACGGATCGCCCGACTCGATGATGTCCGGACGCTCGTTTCGAAGGATTCGCTCGACCGCCCGCAAGTTCAGCAGTGCGCGATACTGCGCCGTGCGGGAAACCAATGGAGAACGAATCGTGTAAACACGCGTGCGGCCGCGTGCCCGAACCGTTGTCTTTTTTCCGGGAACGACGAGCACGTGCTTGTCTGTCCCCGTGCAGTTCTCGATGTAGTCGATCTTTTCGTGGAGGTACCGTTTCACCCCGCCGCTGACCGGCGAGTAAAACTGCGTTAGATCGCAGATTTTCACGTTGATTTTGCCATTCCGAGCGAAGTTGAAGAATCTCTTACTATTTCCGATTCTTGGCACACACGGTGTGCACAGAAATATCGAGAGGTGCTTCGACTCCGCTCAGCATGACAACAAAGGAGTTAGCTCTCCAGCTTGCTTAAGTATTTCTCCGCTTCCATCGCCGCGGCGCAGCCGGAACCGGCCGCCGTCACCGCTTGTTTGTAGAGGCGGTCGGCCACGTCGCCGGCGATGAAAACGCCGGGATGCTTACTTTCGGCCACATGTCTCGCGATCAGATAACCATCGGGGTCGGTCTCCAGTTTCCCTTGATAAGCTTTCGTATTTGGATCGTGCCCGATCGCCACGAACACGCACCCAACCGGCAGCTCGCGTTCTTCGTTGGTCTGCACGTTGCGCAAACGCACCGCGCGCATTTCGCCTTTCTCATCCGGAATATATTCGGTCACGACCGTATTCCAGATCGGCTCGATCTTCTTGTTCGCTAGCACGCGATCGGCCATGATCTTCGACGCGCGCATCTTGTCGCGACGGTGAATCAAGTAAACCTTCGAAGCGAATCGCGTTAGGAATAGCGATTCCTCCGCTGCGGAATCGCCGCCACCGATCACGCAGACCGGAACGTTTTTGTAAAACGCGCCGTCGCACGTCGCGCAACTGGTCAGGCCGTGGCCGATTAATTTCTCTTCGTTCTCGAGTTGCAGCCAGCGCGCGGACGCGCCACTGGCAACGATCAGCGCTTTGGTCTCGATCCATTCGTCGTCGGCTTTGACACGAATGTGATTGTTGCGCGGCTCGAAATCAGTAACCTCGGCGTAGGAAAAGCGGGCGCCGAAGTTCTCAGCTTGTTTGTGCATGTTCAGAATGAGCTGCGGCCCGTCGATCCCTTCCGGAAAGCCCGGAAAATTCTCCACCAACGTGGTGGTGGAAAGCTGGCCGCCGGGCTGGCCGCCTTCCAAAACGAGGGGACTTAGATTCGCTCGAGCGGCGTAAATAGCGGCCGTCAATCCGGCGCAGCCGCTGCCAACGATTATCACCTTCTCCACATATCAATCTAGCATGCCGCGCAAGTCAGCAAAGGCGCGTCAGGCGGCGAAGCCGCACTTTTAACATCGCCCGCGGAGCGGCCGATCCACCTTTGATTGCAATTGGTGCGCCGCGTAATCTGCGCGATGCCCGAGCTGGCCGAAGTCGAATGGTTTCGCAAGCAATGGGACGTGGGCCGCGGCGAGGAGATTGTAGATCTTAGCTTGCACGCGCGAAACCGCGTCTTCCGCGGGAACGACGTGCGCGAGCTTCAGCAAAAACTAATCGGCGCGAAGCTTCTCAGCTCGCACGCGCGCGGAAAACGCATGCTCTTCAAATTTTCCGGCGACAAGTGGCTCGGAATTCATCTCGGCATGACCGGCAAGGTTCGCGTTGGGCCTGTAAACTATCGACCAGGCAAGCACGATCATCTGGTTCTGCTTCAACACGACCGCGCGCTTGTTTTCACCGATTCGCGCCAGTTCGGCCGTGTTCGTTTTCACCACGGTCCTGATGAACCGGATTGGTGGAAAAGTGGTGCTCCGGAAATCAATTCGCGCGAGTTCGACCAGAAATTTGTCGATCAATTCCTGGATCGACATCCGAAAACGCCAATCAAAGCAGCCCTGCTGATGCAAAACGGTTTCCCTGGAATCGGGAACTGGATGGCCGACGAAATTCTCTGGCGCGCAAAAGTCTTGCCATCAAAACGGATGAAAAAGTTAACGGCGCGAGAACACGCCACGATTTTCCGCGCGACCAAGTTCGTCGTTCGAAGATCGCTTGAAACGCTCGGCCGAGATTTCTCCGATCCGCCGCGCAACTGGCTGATTCATCAAAAATGGAAACGCGCCGGGGTATGTCCGCTTCACCGCACGCCCTTGCGCCACGCGATGATCGGCGGTCGCACGACTGTGTGGTGCCCCCGATGCCAGAAATGATGGCAAGCGTCAGGCAGTGATATGAACGATGATTTTGTGGAAGCCAGTGACGCCAGAATAAGGACTACGGTCTTCTTCCCATTCCTGGACTTCGCCTTCGCCGTCAGTCGCGCGGACGACGAGGGTGTAATCGTCGGGGCCATCGGGCCGCCAGTCGTAACTCCAGAGCGCCCAGGTTAATTTTGAGCCGGCGTAATGAATGTTGGCGTCGGTCCAGGTTTCGCCGTCGTCGTCGCTGATTTCCACGCGCGAAATTCCGCGATCGCCTCCGAAGGCGATACCTTTGACTTCGATCGGTCCATTTAACTGGCCTAACGAGAAACGAGATTCGTGATCTGGCGCGTCGATTCTCGATCTTGTTGGCGTCATGAAATCGGGCCCCCAGCCTTGCTTCTCGTAAAAGCCTTTTGCGTTGTCCCCGGTGAGCTCAACGCGCGTCAGCCATTTCACATGTTTTTCGCCGAAGTATCCCGGCACAATCGCACGCAACGGATGACCATGCCGATGCGGCAAGTCGACACCGTTCATCGCCCAAGCAAGGATCGTCGTCGGATCGAGAGCTTTTTCGAGTGGAATGGTGTCGGTATAATTATCCACGCCAAACAAGCGAACACGTCGCGCGTCCGCCATCGGTCCGGCCGGATCGATCAGGTCGTGCAGGGTGATGCCTTTCCAAACCGCGTTGCTAATCAGGCCGGCGTCGAGTCCGTTGCTGATGCACATCAGGGTCGTTTCCTGTTCGATCTGATTAAATCCTTTCAAATCTTGAAAGCGATACGTGGCCGGATTTTGCACCAGCCCGTTTACCTCCAAATGCCAAAGATCGACGTTCACGTGCGGATCGATCACGTTCTTGGTCACGCAATAAAATAAATCGTTAGGCGTAATCGGCTGGACGATGCGGCCTTTGTATTGCGTGCCGTCGTAACTGAACGTGGCCGCGCGATAAAGTTTCCTTAACAAGGCAAAGCCACCGCCGGCAATGAGCACGCCCAGGCCACCCAGGATTAACGCGCGCCGTCCAATTTCGGGGGTGAATTCGCCGCTTTCAGCTCCAGCTTTCGATTGGGTGAGAAAGTGAAAGCTGGCAACGAGTGTGCGCTCAAAAACCAAAACGCTGAGCGCGAACCCGATCAAAGTAACCGCTCCTCCCGACGCAATGGGCAAACCGATGTAGCTCGTGCCCAGCACCGGCCACAACACGATTGCGATCGCGATAATCGGTAGCGCAACGAAGATCGACATCGTCCAAGGGGTGACGCGGCGCTGCGGATTGCGTCGCATCAATAGACCGAAAATTGCGCCGCCGAGTGCGCTCACCACCAACTGGCCGGCCATGGTCGAGCCAACGCCGAGCTGCTTGAGATGATTGTATCCGCCGACTCGGCCCATGATTGACAGGAACGGCCCGGGTTTAATAAAGACCGAAAGCCGATCGCCAATGATCGCGAGCGGCGTGGCGACACCGAAACAAGCGAGCACTAACATCACGACGGTCATGGCGATGCCAGCAATAAGTCCTGCCAGCAATCCAGTGGAGAACGCCTTTGATCGGCTCATGTAATTCGCGATGATAGATTTGTAGGGACGCTTACGCTCCCGCTAGTGCATCCATAATGAGCCCGGTTTGTAGTTTGCCGCAAGGCGGCATGATTGTGCCAAGCGCCTGTCTACTTAATTCGGTGCTTGAGAACAAGCACCGCTACAACTTGCTCGATGCAATTCGGACAAATGTCGAGATGATTCGCCCACCCGCTGCGAATGTTCCGCGCAATGTTCCTGAAACTTTGGAAACGCCGCCAGTTCGACAGCGATGCTTGACGGGCACTTCGAGAATTCGCAGACCAGCTCGCGCTGCCTTCATCTGCATTTCCAAATTCCAGCCGTAAGTCTCTTCTTTCATCGATAACTTCTCGAGCGCATCGCGCCGGATCGCCCGGAACGGACACATGTCGGTGTAACGCACGCCGTACAAGATCGACATCAGCCATCCGGCCAGTCGACCCGCGAAAACTTGCTGAAAATTCATGCTGCCCGGTTCGCGTTGGCCGCGGGTGCGCGAGCCGATCACGAAATCGTAAGTTCCGGCCGCGATTGGGTCGACAAGTTGATTTATGAACTCGGGACAATCGCTCCCATCGCCGTCGAGAAACACAATGATTTCAGATTCCGGCGCGATCGCGCGAATTCCAGCTAGACACGCGCGACCGTAACCGTGACGGGGTTCACTGACCACCCTTGCGCCCGCTTCACGCGCGCGTTCTGCCGTGCGATCGGTGCTGCCATTATCCACCACGATAATTTCGGTCGGAATGTTCGTCGCAAAACATTCCCGCACGACACCGACGATGGGTTCTTCCTCATTCAGCGCCGGAATGACAACCGAGATGTTGCTCATCGCAGCACGAGCCACGCGCTGGTGAAGTATAAAACGAGCGCGCAAATATCCGCGAGCGCGAGCGTAATCGGGCCGGCGGCAATTTTTGGATCGAGCTTGAGCCGGTGCAAGAGTGACGGAACGCCAAGACCGAAGAGACAAGCGGTCACGAGGGAAAGCGTGATGCTTCCGCCAATGACGCCGGCGCTGCGCAAATCACCCCGCCAAAACCAAACGATTGCCGTGACGACACTGCCGCAGGCCAATCCAATCAGAATTGCTGTGATCAATTCGCGACGGAGCGCAGTTGCAAACCAGCTCCATGTCACCGGCGCCGATCGCAACATCTGGATCGTCACGCTCATCGATTGTGCGCTGACGCTTTCGTTTAGGCCGAGGACCATTGTGAGAAAGAATGCAACGACGAGACTGCGCGCCAAAGTGGCTTCAAACGCACCGGCCAGCACCGCGCAAATTGTGCCGGCGGCGACCGTGACCAGCAGCCATGGGAAACGAAACCGAAAAACCCGCCAGGGCGACGCGCCGCGGATTTGTTCCAGGTGAAATCCGAGAACTTCAAACACATCGTCACGAATCGGACTGGCCGGGCGCGGTTGCTCGTCACGCTCGCCCAACATTTCTTCAGCAAACAGGCTGACGTCGATGACGCCAACGACATGGCGGTGCTCGTCAATCACTGGGAAAGCGAAAAATTTGTAGAGGACGAAGAACTCGCAGGCATCGAGCACCGTTGCGCTGGCAGGAATGGCGACAACACGTCGGACCATGATGTCGCGCAGCGGGCTTTCGAGCGCAGCGGTCAGCAAACGGCGCGTGGGCAGCACGCCAACGAGGCGTTTGTCGGAATCAACCGCGAAAAAATAGATGACGCGCTCGCCCACACCTTCACGCCGGATGCGGTCGAGTGCTTCGGCCACCGTCATATCCGCATCCAGGAGCGGGAAATCCTTGCGCGCGTGCTCGACTACCGGGGAGTTGAAATCCGGAATGCCAGCGGTCTCAGGCATTCCCAACTTCTACGCGATGAACGATGCCTTTGCTCTTTAGAATTTGTTCCGCTTCGCTGAAATAATCGCGGATGTCCGATTGCGAACGGATCCAACCGATGTAGCGCTCAATTCCCTCTTCCAGCCCGACCTCCGGCTTGTAGCCGGCCGAACGAATTTTCGTCGTGTCACTCGTCAAATGTCGCATCTCGCCGGGACGAAATTCGCCCCGCGCTTCCGGTTCGATGTCGATCTTAAGGGCGGAGGAAACGATCTCGGCGACTTTGTGAATCGACACGCCTTTCTCGCTCCCAACATTTACCGGCGCCCCGTCCAGACGATCGGTCTCGGCTGCGAGCAGGTTCGCGCGCGCGATATCGTCAACAAATGAGAAGTCGCGCGTTTGCGCGCCATCTTCATAAAGAACGGGCGGCAAATTGTTGAGCAAGCGCGTGCAGAAAATCGCGATCACGCCGGTGTAGGGATTGAAGATGGATTGGCGGGGGCCGTAGGTGCATGAATAACGTAGCGCAACAGTCGGGACCCCGACTTGTTTTCCCCAGAGCAACACGAGTTTTTCCTGATCGACTTTGGTCAAAGCATAAACAGTTTCGCCGCCAACGGGCGCGTTCTCGGGAGTTGGTGCGCTTTTGGTGGTCGCGCCGCAAATCGGGCAGTGCACTTCCCAATCGCCTTTCCGCAATTGTTCGACCGGCCGCACCTCTGGGAAAACGAGCTGATGTTTCGGACAAATGCCCGCGCCTTCGCTGTAAACGGCTTGCGAACTGGCGACGACAATTTTTTGAATCGATAGATTTTTCTCGCGAATGACTTCGAGTAGTTGCGCTGTGCCTAACGAGTTAACGTGCACGTATTTCGAAATTTCGGGCATGTAACCGCCGTAGGCCGCCTGATGAAAGATGATGTCGATCTTATCGAGCGCGGCTGCGACCGTTTCACGATCGCGCAAATCACCCTCGATGAATTCGGCTTTCTCGTTGATCCAGGCCGGTTTTCCGCGGCGATGCGTTTGCCGTTCGAGATTGTCCAGGACACGAACCTTCCAACCCTCGCGCACGAGCAGATCGGTAACGTGCGACCCAATGAGTCCGGCGCCGCCAGTGACAAGTGCGCGTTTTTCGTTCTTCGGCATGAACGAACGCAGGCTAGCGTCGCAGCGACGCTCCTACAATTTTTTCCGCGCCGTGAGCGCAGCCAGAAACTTGTGCGTGTTCGGCGCGAGATCGCGCTCTGATTGGTCAGAAAGCAATTCGTCACAAAGCCGGCGCAGGGTTGCGGCATCATCGACATCGTAACCTGTCGGCAGCAAACTGACGTCGAGACTAAGTTCTCGCGCGCGTTGTTTTGTCTGCTCCAATACGCGCTCGGTGCTCCAATCAATGCGTTCGAACAATTCTCGCCGACTTTCTTTGAGACCGATGAGGTAATATCCACCATCGTCTGACGGACCTAACACGACGCGATCGCCGGGTTGCGATAACATCTCTACTGCCTCCGCGTAAACGTCCGCAGAAACAGTCGGACTGTCGGAATCGATCAAGCAAACTGACGCGAAACCGCACTGAAAGAGGTCCGCTGTTGCAAAGGACAGACGATCTCCAAACCCGTCACCGCGCTGTGGAAGAAGCTCAAAGTCGCCCGGCAGGATGTCGATGTAAGCGGCTTCAGCGCCAATCGGTGTGTAAACGCCGACGCCGCGCGCCGTCGTGCCACAAGCTCTTGCAATTGCGGCCGCGGTGTCGCGAAGAAAACAAACATTGAGCTGTGCTGCTTCTTCCGGACGCAGCGGCGGGACGAGACGGGTCTTGACCTGGCCAGCGCGCGGCGCCTTTGTCATTACCGCCAGCGCACAAAGATTGTTTTTTGTCGGAGAGCGCGCGGCAGGATCGAGAATTCGATGTCTGGCCGACATAGAACTGAGTTACTCGCGCTCAGCTTTTCTCGCAAAGGGCGTACTGATAACGCCCATCCTGCCAAACTTGAACCGACTTCCATGGCAATTGCCGGAACAAGTCGCTGAAGGCTTCGGTCGTGAGGACGGTCGCTTTTCTTGGCTCGCGATACCCGTTCCCAGAATGAATGACGCTGGCAAGTAACCACATTGCCATCAGTGGAATCGACGCCCGAAAAGCATGGCGCGGTTCGGCAATGAAACATCGGCCGCCAGGCTTTAAGACGCGAAACATCTCAGTAACGGCGCGCTTGTGATCAGGGAGCACCGTAAAAATGCGTGAAGCGATCAAGATATCGAATGACGCATCCGGACTCGGTAATGCGAGGGCGTTTACGCGTTCGAATAGACAATTGTTCACCTTTTCGGCGGCAGCACGCTGGCGCGCCGAGCGCACCTGGCTCTCGGAACGATCCACCCCGATAACGGCAATTTGGGGAAATCGTCGTGCGAGTTTTCTCGAGTAAAATCCAGGACCGCAACCAAGCTCAATCACGCGGGTTCCGGACGCAGGCGCTCGAGCTTGCCATAAAGCTGAAATGATTCGGTCGGTATCGTCGCGGAAAAGACGTTCGCGGCAGAACGCGTAAAGCCATGCGACGCGTTCAAATAGACTATCGGTCGATTCTGCCGGCGCTCGCAAGATAACACTTGTCCGCCCCGGATCCGCCTGTTGGCGGACCCGTTTTTCCGCGACTTCGGGCGTAGATACTGCGTCTGGCGGCATGATCTCTATAAGTTGAATTCGCGCGGGGAGGAGAAGTTGTTCGCACTTCTAATTAGAGTTTCTAATTGAGGGCCCATTAATTCTTCTCCTTCTCCTCGCCAACAACTCCGGCGTTACGCCCATGCGCAGCCGCGGAGCAAGCTGTTGATAACACCGCCAACAACCGCATACAACATTGATCGCAGGCGGAAAGGCGGAAGTTATTGTGCGTTATTCGAAGTTGTTGGCTTGTTGCTGTCGCATCGGTTAACAAAACAAAATGAAATTTCAGCTGCGCTGCCTGCTTCTAGTCGTTGGAGTCAGCTTTTCCACCCGAAACTTGCACAGCGCCGACGAAAAGTCGCTCTGGACCATTCAACAGACGCTGGCGTCAAAGAAATATGTCGATCTTACGCATGAGTTTGGGCCGGGCATTCCACGATGGCCCGGCTTTCCCGATGAAACGCGGAAGACAATTTATTGGTACGAGAAGCGTCCCGATACGATGGGCGCTGGGTTCTTTGCCGAGGTTTTCACACATGTCGGACAATGGGGCACGCATGTCGATCCGCCGGCTCATTTCATCAAAGGGCTGCGAACAGTGGATCAGATCGATCTCAAGGAAATGATTCTCCCGCTCGCGGTTGTCGATGTGCACAACGAAGCGGAAAAGAATCCAGATTACACTTTAACGCTTGAGCGTTTGAAGAAATGGGAAAGCGACCACGGACAAATTCCAGCAGCAGCGTTTGTGGCGATGCGGACCGATTGGTCAAAGCGCTGGCCGGACGCAGGGAAAATGGAAAACAAAGATGCGAAAGGCACAGCCCACTATCCGGGGTGGAGTTTACCGACGCTGAAATTCCTCTACCAGGAGCGCAAAATCACGGCGTCTGGCCACGAGACTACCGATACCGATCCAGGAATCGCCACAACCAAGGACGACTATTCACTCGAAACCTACATTCTGAGCACCAATCACTATCAGATCGAGTTGCTGGCAAATCTTGATCAAGTACCGGAATCTGGCGCGCTGGTGGTCGTGAGTTTCCCAAAACCAAAAGGTGGCTCTGGATTTCCGGCGCGTGTCTTTGCCATATTGCCCTAGGAAAGTATGCCGGCCGCAACCCGGGAGTGTTCTATTGCGGGGACTCAGGAGGCGGCGTGTGCTCGGTATGCAGGCTGTCGCTGACAAGGCTCGATTCCTACGTGGTCAAAAATGTGCTTGGTCAAGTTGACCGCAAGTCGCGGAAGGAACGAAGATAAGCGCACGTATCATGCACATCGCCGACATCTTGCGGGAGGATTCGCCCACGTTCTCGTTCGAGTTTTTTCCTCCGACAACGCCGGCGGCGGCGGAGACTCTTTACCAAACGATTCGCGACCTCGAATCGTACATGCCGCACTTCGTTAGCGTGACCTACGGGGCCGGTGGCTCAACGCGAGACTTAACTCACAATCTCGTCGAGCGCATTCAACACACAACAAAACTGGATCCAATCCCTCACCTGACCTGCGTCTGTCATAATGAAAAAGAGGTCGAAGACATTTTGCTTCGATACGCTAAGTCGGCGATCGGGAACATTCTCGCGCTCGGGGGAGATCGACCTCAAGGCACTCCTTATGACAAATCGCGAGACTCGTTTCAACACGCGATCGACTTGGTAAAGTTCATTCGAAGATTCAACGAATCGGGCGCACATCCGGATCCACGCGGATTCGGAGTCGGCGTGGCCGGTTTCCCGGAAGGACATCCCGCGACCCCGAATCGATTGGTCGAAATGGATCACTTCAAAGCGAAAGTCGACGCTGGTGCCGACTACATCGTCACGCAGCTATTTTTCGATAATCGCGACTTCTTTGACTTCCGCGAGCGTTGCGCACTCGCCGACATCCACGTGCCCATTATCGCTGGCATCATGCCGGTCACATCCATCAGCGGATTCAAACGCATCGCGGAGCTCGCCGGCGGTGCGCGCTTCCCCGCCAAGCTTCTACGCGCTCTACGACGATGCGAAACTGATCCCGAAAGCGTTAGGCGCGTCGGTGTTCACTTCGCTTTGGAACAATGTCACGATCTTTTGGATAACAACGTGGCCGGCATCCATTTTTATACGCTCAATCGATCTGATGCCACGCGGATCATTTTTGACAGCCTCGGCATTCCGCGGCGGCGAAACGCACAGGCCCCCACTATTTAGTCGGACTAAGCCACGACATTTGCGCGAAGTCTCTGAACCGGGCAAGATCTCAGAATGCTCGAGGCCCGGCGCGCAGTGTATCTTCAAGTCGCCACCCTCATATTCGTCATCGCGTCGTTTCTGCTACTTTCGCGCTTTTTCCCAATCATTGATTTTGTAGTGGACCTGCAACGGCGGGTCCTGGGCTTAGGTAATTGGAGCGCGATTTGTTATCCTTTGCTTTTCGCCGGTTGCAACGTGCTTTTATTGCCTGGCGGCATCTTGTGCGTTGGCAGCGGCTTTTTCTTCGGTTTGTGGTGGGGCTTCTTCATCGTGCTTCTGGGCAGCAGCATCGGAGCGGCAATCTCATTCGCAATCAGCCGATGGCTGGGCGGTCGATGGTTGCGGCGCCAGCGTGCAGCGACTCCAATGCTAAATATTTTGAAAAAGGCCGTGGAGCGCGATGCATGGAAAATAATCTTCCTCACTCAATTACATCCCCTCTTTCCAACGAGCTTGTTGAATTACTTGTACGGCTTAACTCCAATTCGCTTCGGTCCGTATATGTTCTGGACGACTGTCGGCCGCGCCCCCGGTCTTTTTCTCTACACCTATTTGGGAACATTGGGGCAATTCGGCCTCAACCTAGCGCTCGGCAAGACGCATCCGCGGCTGGTGGAGTACTGGATGTGGGGAGGTGCTTTTGTAGTGACCGCACTTTTATTTATTATTTTGACTCGGGTCGCCCTGAACGCCGTCCGAGAATCGCATGATCTCTCAGCGCCGGCCGAAGAAACCGCTTCATCAGGGCCGACATACACTACAGTAAATAATTGATAATGTGCCATTTACACAATACAACGAACTTAATCGTGGCGGCATTGACAGCGCGGGTACCGGCCTACGCACCCCATTCAGGTTTTCAGCTGGGGGCGCCGTTGGTTACGAGAGCGGGCAAGATTTACACCAAAGAGGAGGAGTTTGACCTCGCGGAATTGTTGCCATTTCCACCGCAACGAATCCTCGAAGGATCACGAGATGTTTAGGCTGCCCGATACGTATGATGTAATTGTGGTCGGTAGCGGCCACGCTGGAATCGAAGCGGCCTTAGCGTCTGCGCGCATGGGCTGTCGAACTTTGATGCTGACGCAGAATCTCGATACGATTGGCCAGATGTCATGCAATCCAGCGATTGGCGGACTAGCGAAAGGACAGATTGTTCGCGAGATCGACGCCGTGGGAGGAGCCATGGGTTTGAACGCAGACGCCACGGGAATTCAGTTTCGAATGCTCAACAGGTCAAAGGGTCCCTCTGTTCGAGCACCGCGCGCTCAATGTGACAAGAAAGCTTATCAATTTCGAATGAAGGCCGTTTTGGAGCGAGCTGCTAATTTGGACCTGAAGCAAGCTACGGTTTCGAGAGTTTTGGTTGCGAACGAAACCGTGATTGGGGTTGAAACAGATCTTGGATTAACAATCCATGGCTCCAGCGTAGTCATCACCTCCGGCACGTTTTTGCGTGGCTTGCTTCACATCGGCGAGACTAGTCGGCCCGGTGGGCGGATGGCGGACGCGAGCTCGAGCCTGAGTGACGACCTCCGACAACTGGGATTTGAAAGCGGGAGGTTCAAGACCGGAACTCCGTGCCGAATCAACGGACGGTCGATAGATTTTGCGCGCTGCAAAATCCAGCCCGGCGATAACCCTCCTCCGCGATTCGCATTTTTTGCAGATGAGTTTCGTGCGCAGGGTGACATTTTCACCTTAAACGACGTCAGCGGGAGCCCGTTCCACGTGGAACAAATGCCCTGCTGGATTACCCAGACCAACGCTCGGACCCACGAAATAGTTCGAGCGAACCTTGGTCGTTCCCCACTCTATGCCGGTAGGATTAAGGGCACCGGGCCGCGTTACTGCCCTTCAATCGAAGACAAAGTTGTTAAGTTTGCTGATCGAGATACACACCAGCTGTTCTTAGAACCAGAGGGTCGTCATACCAGCGAATTCTATGTGAATGGCATTTCAACAAGCCTTCCATACGAGGTTCAGCTTGAGTTTGTCCGCTCAATTCCGGCATTAGAACATGCGGAAATAATGCGGCCGGGATATGCAGTAGAATATGACTTTTTCTTCCCGACCCAGCTATCACACACGCTAGAAACTAAGCAGATCCAGCGTCTTTATTTTGCCGGACAAGTCAATGGCACTTCGGGTTACGAGGAGGCCGCTGCTCAAGGATTGGTTGCCGGCGCTAATGCAGCACTGAGCGTTCGAAATCGATCCGAGTTTGTACTCGGCAGAAATGAGGCTTACATCGGTGTTCTCATTGACGATCTGGTCACCAAAGGAACGGAAGAGCCCTATCGTATGTTTACCAGCCGCGCTGAGGACCGGTTGCAGCTGCGGCATGACAACGCAGATCAACGGCTCACGGCCAAGGCGTTTGGCTTCGGATTAGTTACTCAAAGACGGTTGGAGGCATTCGAGTCAAAAATGTCGCTCCTGGAAGAGTGCCGCATTGCGGCGAATAACATGAGATGCGGAGGCACTCCCATCTCTCAGCTTCTGAAGCGTCCCGGTTTCACCTATGCCGATCTCCCATCGGAAATTCGTTTGATCGCTCCTCCGGATATTTGGGAGCTGCTCGAAACCGACGTCAAGTACGAAGGTTACACAGCGCGCCAGGCGCAACACAACAGAGAGCTATCAAAGAAGAACCTACAAAGGATTCCTGACGGATTTAACTTTGCGAGCATCGCAGGACTCAGCTCGGAGACGCGACAAAAACTTTCGAAGGTTCGGCCGCTCACGGTTGGGCAAGCTTCCAGGATCAGCGGAGTGACCCCATCCGATATCTCAATTCTGTCTATATGGCTTACTAAGAACACTTTAGATATCAAGAATCTCTCTTTGGCTCGCCAGGGAAACGGCACCTAACGACGCGTGTTTACCTTTCCCATTGTCGCAGTCCTTGCCTATCTGTTCGGCTCAATTCCAACGGGTTATATCGCGGGCCGCATTGGTGGGGTCGACGTGCGCAAAGTTGGCAGCGGCAATCTCGGAGCAACCAACGTGACGCGCGTCTTGGGCAAGCGATTTGGCTATCCGGTGTTTGCCGTGGATTTCGCTAAAGGTCTGGCTGCCGTCACAGTGGGAATGATGATCGCCAAGAGCGCTCAATCGAGTCCGAGGTTTATCGATCTATGTGGAGCGGGCGCCGCTATTTTTTCCGTGATCGGCCACAGTTATCCCATTTGGCTGGGATTCAAAGGGGGCAAAGGCGTCGCCACATCTCTGGGCAGCCTTTTTGGTCTCAACTGGGTTGCCGCATCCATTGCGTGCCTCGTTTGGATTTTAGTGTTTCAAGTTACGCGATATGTATCGCTCTCTTCGATCGCTGCCGCTGCCGCGCTCCCTGTTACAATCGCGATCATGCTGTTTTTGAAACAATTGCAGACACCGATCCTGCTTTATTTCTCATTGTGCCTGGCAGCGATCATCATCATGCGGCACCGCTCTAACTTGTCGCGCCTGTTTAACGGAACCGAGCCGCGCTTCGCCCGAAAATGAAACTGGAGAGGATTGCAGTGATTGGGGCCGGCGGCTGGGGGACGGCGTTATCGGTAATTTGGGCCAGGCAAGGGCTGGCGATTTTGCTGTGTGGAAATGATCTGTCGCGAATTGAGGAACTGCGAACATCGCGGGAAAACAATGCGTACCTTCCGGGTGTAAATCTTCCCAAAGCGATTGGCCTAACGAGTGATCTCCATTCGTGTGCGGACGCTGATCTGATTGTTTTCGTAACGCCCTCGACCGCGTTGCGAGAAACTGCGGCCCGACTCGCTCAAGTTAAAATTAATTCCAGCGCCGTCTTGCTTAGTTGCATTAAAGGCATCGAGCACGGAACCGGCAAGCGGATGAGTGAAATCCTGGCGGAAGTCTTTCCCCAACATACGATCGCTGTTCTCTCCGGGCCGAACCTGGCGGCGGAAGTTTCACGTGAGTTGCCGACAGCCACTGTTCTGGCGTGTACAAAGCGAGATTGCGCGGCTGAACTTCAGAAATATCTCGGCACTCCGCGGTTCCGAATTTATACAGGCGAGGAGTTGGCCGGTATTGAGTTGGGCGGGGCGCTCAAAAATGTTTTTGCGATCGCAGCGGGGGCGGGCGATGGCCTTGGCTTAGGTGACAATTCCAAAGCGGCCCTCGTCACTCGAGCGCTCGCTGAAATGGTCCGCCTCGGCACAAATATGGGCGGGGAGTTGCGAACGTTTTACGGATTGAGCGGCGCCGGAGATCTTATCGCGACCTGCTTCAGTCGACACAGCCGCAATCGAAGCGTTGGCGAACAATTAGGCCGGGGTCGCGCATTAAATGAAATTACTGCTTCCATCGGCACGGTTGCTGAAGGAATTCCAACCGCTAAGAGCGCGCATGAGTGTGCTCGTAAATTCGGCGTCGAAACACCGATCATTGATCAGGTTTACTCGTTGCTTTACGAACAGAAATCATCAGCTCGGGCGATGGAAGAATTGCTCGGCCGTGACCAAAAAGCTGAGACGATTTAGGGCTGGCCAACGCCTTCTCGGCAAAGCTTGGTGATCACGGCCGGATATAATTCGCGTTCCGCGAGCTGAACTCGCGCGTGCAAGCTTTCGGCCGAGTCGTTAGGCAAAATCGGCACGTTACGCTGCGCGATGATGTCCCCATGATCTATTTCTTCGTCGACGTAATGCACCGTGCAACCGGTAACGGTCTCGCCCGCATCGAGCGCTTGCTTCCACGCTTCCAGTCCGGGAAATTTCGGAAGAAGCGATGGATGAATATTAATGATTCGGCGCGGAAACGCCTGCAACATGGGCGATTTCAAAACGCGCATGAATCCGGCGAGTGCCACCAATTCCACCTCTGCATCGCGCAGCATTTGCACGAGCTCGGCCTCCGCATTCGGCTCCAGTCGAGTGCGAAATTGACCCGGTGGAAGATAAGCATTTGGAATGCTGAACTCTCGCGCGATTTCTAGAATCGGCGCGTCAAGCACGTCGGATATCACGACGCGCGCTTCAGCGGGCAACACTCCGGAGCGAATGCTTTCCAGGATAGCGCGGCAATTTGAGCCTTTCCCTGATCCGAGAATTCCAAGCCCAAGCCGCTTCATTTTTTGATTTTGCTCAGGCGCGCCAACAAATCGGATGTCGAATAGCTGGGCTCGAATGGTACGATGTCAATCTTGGCGCCGATTTTTTGCAGAACCTGGCGCTCTTCGGCGTTCAATGTGTCTTGCTTGTAATCGCCGCCTTTCACGTAAACATCGGGGGCGGCGAGTTCGAGAAAACGTGTCGCACGCGTTTCGGGAAAGATGGCGACCAGATCAACGCATTCCAATGCGGCAACGATCTCCGCGCGATCGTTTTCACTGTTAATCGGACGACCGGCTCCCTTCAATTCGTGGACCGATTGATCGCCGTTTATTCCCACGATCAGCTTATCGCCAAGCGCGCGAGCTGCATTCAGGTAGCGAACATGTCCGACGTGAAGCAAATCGAAGCATCCGTTCGTCGCTACGATTGTTTTCCTGGCGCGGCGCAGAGCTTTTGCACGCTGCTGAAGCTCTTCCAATGGAACGATCTTGTCGCTGATCATCGGCTTACAACGAAGTTTAGTGCGCGCGGCAGGATTTGAAATACCGCTGGTGCGTTGCCAACCAATTCGCCGTCCACGTTGAAACACATTCCTGGGCGCGACCGGACAGAAATTTTCTTGGCCCGGCGAAATATCGTCGCCTTACTCGAAAGATGTTTTCCTAAAACGATTTGGGCCGCGAGCACCGCCATTTCCGGGCCGGACAGCTTTGGAATCAAAACGACTTCAAGAAGACCGTCGCGCGGATTGGCCTCAGGCGCGATGGGCAGGCCGCCTGCGACGAAGCGGCCATTGGCCACGACCACATTATATAGCTCGGCAGACAATTGCTCGGAGTCGTCTAATAAAATCTGCGTGTGATATGAGTGTAGTTGCGACAATGCAGCGGCCGCACCGCGGATGTAAGCGAGCGGTCCCCATGCCCGCTTGATCTTCGGTGTTATTTTTCCGTCCACCAGGCCGCTAAAACCGCCGGCCGACACGTTCACAAAATATCGCGTGCGTTTGCTTTTAACTCGAACGAGATCGATTCGCTTTGTTTTGGCAGAACGAAGAATATCGATGTTCTGCTCGATCGACGACGGCAGTCCGAGTGTGCGCGCGAAATCATTCCCCGTTCCCAGCGGTACGATTCCGACACGAACCTTCTTTGCATCCGTTGCTAATCCATTCACCACTTCGTTTAATGTTCCATCGCCTCCGGCGACCACGATGAAATCACATTTTGTCCTAATGGCGTCTCGCGCCCATTTTTCGGCGTCACCGGCCTTCCGCGTGATCCGCAATCCGATCGGATTTAATTGCGCCAGTTGTGAAAGAACTCGTTCCCGATCGGCAGCGGCCCCGGCGCGTGGATTAAAAATGATGTAGGGCTTCACGGTTCGACAGCGTTCTCAGCACATCGACTGTCGATGTTCGGATGCGCCGCGCAACATTCTGCTTTTCGTCTCGCTAATATTCGCCAGATTCGTGTTCAGCATCATGCCGGAAGAAACTGACAACGAACCCACCGCTGCCTCCACCGGATACCGTATTTCAAACGGGCCGGTCGTACGTTTCGCTCGCAGCGACCCCAAGCTTCCGAATGATTTGCCCCAAGTTATCGAACTGCCGCGGGTTTACGGTGCTCCACTTTTGTTCGCCATTGCGCGCGATCCGCACACGGTTTTTGCCTATTGGGTTATCGACTGGTCATCAATCTTCGAAAATACCGCTCCGGTGGATCGACAGGTTCATCTTCGTGTGTACCGAAGCGATGGTGCCGAAGAAACGAGCGAAGCGGTCGAGCCGATGGCGGGCAACTGCTACCTAACGGTTTCAGAGCCGCGCGAAAAGTATCGCCTCGAGATCGGCTATTATCAGCCAAAAGGGGTTTGGAATTCAGTCACGAAATCTGATCCGGTTACGATGCCACCGGAAAGTGTGGCTCAAAGTGTGGATGTCGATGTTGCCACGATTCCGTTTCATCTCAGTTTCCAGCGGTTGATTGACACGTTTCGTGGATCGAACGGAAATGCGCTGAGTGAAATCGTCTCTCGTCTGCAAAAGCGTGCGGTCAGCGATGAGGAGCGCGCATTGCTGAGTCCGGAGGAATGGGAGATTTTGCGGGCAATGAATCTGTCGATTGATGACGTTGACGCCGCGCGGCGCGAATTTCTAAAGCGTAAGGGCGCAGCTCTGCGCCGGCGCGCCGAAGCGTTGCTTGGATTTGGCGCGAGCAGTCCTTCGCGCGGTTTCGGCGGTAGCAGTTGGAGTTAGCCCCAGTTCTACCGGCTCAGCTTAATTCCCTCCGGCATTTCCGGCGGTGGTGCGTTGATACGGCTGTGGCGCTTGCCGTAACTAAAGTAGAATACGAATCCAATCAGCAGCCAAACGATCAACCGCATCCAATTCGTCCAACCGAGTCCATAGATCATCGCGCCGCACGTGATGATTCCGAGTATTGCGACGAGGGGCGCCGCCGGGACACGGAATCCGCGTTCTAGCTCAGGGCTTCGAACCCGCATGATCCACACGCCGGCGCAAACCAGAATGAAAGCGAAGAGTGTTCCGATGCTCGTCATTTCGCCGGTGACGTCTGCCGGAACGAATGCCGCCAGCAGGCCCGTGAAAACAAAGAAGAGCATGTTCGATTTGTAGGGCGTTCTGAACCGCGGATGCACGTCGGAGAAAACTTTTGGCACAAGTCCATCGCGGCTCATTGAAAAAAAGACGCGCGATTGCCCAAGCAACATCACCAGGATGACCGACGAAAAACCGGCCAGGATCGCGACGGTGACCGACTTCGAAAGCCACTCGTAGCCGGTCATGTATTTGGTGATCGCAAACGCGACCGAAGCCTCGCGGCCGGCCGAACGAAAGTCCTGGACCGTGGCAACACCACTCAGCACGTAAGAGAAGAGCACGTAAAGGATCGTGCAAAAGACCAGTGACCCAAGAATTCCAATTGGCATATCGCGCTTTGGATTTCTGGCTTCCTGCGCCGCAGTCGAGACGGCATCGAAACCGATGTAAGCGAAGAAGACGACACCGGCGGCGCCGAGAATCCCAAGGATTCCGCCGTAGGCGTGGGTGATACCTTGCGGCGTAACATAAGTAGTTGGGGCCGGAATCAGCGGCGTATGGTTTGCCGGATTGATGAATCCCCATCCGAGGCCGATAAAGAGCAATACGATGGTCACCTTCAGGATAACGATTAGACCATTAACGAAAGCCGATTCTTTCGTGCCGCGGATCAGCAAGAGCGTGAGCAGAAGGAGAATGAAAACCGCAGGGACGTTTATCATTCCATAAATCCCGGCCGCGTCATGCTCAAAAGGCGAATGCGACCATTGGTACGGGATTTTCCAGTCGAACCAGCTCAGAACGCGGTTGGCGTATTCGCTCCATGCGGTCGAAACTGTGGCGGCGGCGACGGCATACTCGAGAATGAGATCCCAACCGATGATCCAGGCAACGAACTCACCCATCGTCGCGTAGGAATAAGTGTAGGCGCTGCCGGCAACCGGAATCATTGACGCGAATTCCGCGTAACAGAGACCCGCAAACGCACAGCCAATACCGGCAACGATAAAGGCGAGAACCACCGATGGACCCGCGCGATCAGCAATCGCGGCCGCGGTGCGCACAAAAAGACCGGCGCCGATGATTCCCCCAATGCCGAGCGCCACCAAGTTCACCGGCCCGAGCGAGCGCTTCAGGCTGTGTTCGCCGACCTCTTGCGCCTCCGCCATCAGTTTATCGAGAGGCTTTCTCGCGAATAAATTTGCCATGCGTCGTGTCTCCTTGTTTCGGATGTGATTTCGCGCTTCGCTAAATGGGTTGGTCGTCCGGCGGCGCACCCGCATTCGATCTTCGCCACAGAAAATAAATCGGCACGCCGGTTAGCACGATGATGAGACCGGGCCACGTCGTCGCGGTCTGATAGATGAACAACACGAAGAGAATTACCGACGCACCGACAATGTAGAGCGCGGGCACGATCGGGTAACCGAATGCTTTATATGGACGCTCAGCGTCCGGTCGTTTCCAGCGCAGCAAAAACAGGCCGACGATCGTCAGAATGTAAAAGATGAGGGCGGCCGAAATGACGTAGTCGAGCAAGTTGCCGTAAAGATTGCCGTAACCTGTGACGTTGCCGGCGGCATCCATCTTAACGGTCCGCGGCAAAACGAGCACGGCTGCCCAAATGCCTTGAATGATAAGGCCCCACGCCGGCACGTGATTCTTGTTCAACTCTCCCACCCGACGGAAGAAGAGACCATCGCGCGCCATCGCATAGTAGGCGCGCGCGCCCGCAAGAATCAGTCCGTTATTGCACCCGAAGGTGGAAACCATGATTGCGACCGCCATGATCGTCGCGCCTGCGCCGGGAAAAATCACGTTGGCCGTTTCGGACGCGACGCGATCGCTCGGCGCGTTCTGGATTGCCTCGAAAGGGAGCGCCGCCAGATATGCGACGTTAGCGAGCAGATAAAGTCCGATGACGAGAATCGTGCCGAATGCGAGCGATAACGGAACGTTGCGACGTGGATTTATAACCTCGCCGGCGGTGAAGGTGATGTTGTTCCACGCGTCGGCGGAGAAAAGCGAATTAGTCTGCGCAACGCAAATGCCGACGAAGAGGCCGAAGGCGGTTGCGGCGGTCAAACCTGCGCCGACTTCCTGCAAATTGCCGCGCAACGTCCAGAAGTCGTGAAAGTTCCCCGCGCCCGCGCCCGATTTCACACCGACCACGATGCCGAGCACAATGAGCGCAATAAGCGCCCCCGTTTTCGCCGTCGTGAAAATGTTCTGCACGAGCTTGCCGAGGTTCAACCCGCGCGTGTTCATGTAGGTGAGCAGCGCGATCATCGCCAGGCCGACGAATTGCGCGGTAGAAAGCGAGAATGCGTAGCCGCCAAAACGGATGGGCGCGATGAGGTAATTCTTCTCCGAAACCCAGGGCACGAGCACACCGGTGTAGCGCGCGAACCCGACGGCCACTGCCGCGATTGTGCCGGTCTGAATAACGAGAAAGAGCGTCCAGCCGTAGAGAAAACCCCAGAGCGGCGAGAATGCTTCGCGCAGATAAACGTATTGCCCGCCCGCCTTCGGCATCATCGCCGCCAATTCGCCATAAGAAAGGGCGGCCATAAGTGTAAGCAGGCCAGTGACCAGCCAGACGACAAGCAACCAACCGGGCGCGCCCACCTGCCGGGCGATGATTGAGGAAACAATGAAAATGCCGGAGCCGATCATCGAACCCGCGACCAGCATCGTCGAATCGAGTAAACCGAGACCCCGGACAAATTTTTCGTCGGCGGGCGGCGGCGAACTCATTCGAGAAAGTTAATCAGTACTGAGGCGAATCGAGCAACGCCAAAACGCAGCTTTTTCCAGGCCAATCGCGAAACCGCTTTCGCGCACGACGAAGCATGCTATTCTCCGCCGCGTGCAAATTCCCGACCGATCGTTTCTCCGGAGAATGTTGTCGGTCGGTGCCGTGACTTTGTTGTTGGCGGCGGAAATTTGCGTGGCCGCGCCAAAGAATTCCTCCGCTTCAGGTTCTTCTTTTCCACGTTTTGAAGCGCTTCCACTGACGCGCTCCCAGCAAAACCACCTCTTGGTCCGCGTATTCATCAATGGCAAGTCAGCCCTGCTCGGCGTAGACAGCGGCGCGCCGATCAGCGCCATCGCACTGAAACGCCGTGCGCATTTTGGACTCACGGGTATCCCCGGCAGCTCAACGTTACCGGCCCGCCTCCAAATCAACGGTGCGTTCAACAACGTCGCTATTGCGCATGATTTCCGCATCGGCGCGCTCAATCTCGTCGACGAGCCTGTGGTGGTTGTCGATCTGTCGGGTTCCGGGCGCGCTTCTCGCATGTTTCACGAGCAGGAAATCGACGGGATTTTGGGCGCTGATATTCTTTTTCCGACGGGCGCGGTTCTCGACTGCCAGAAGCAAATGTTGATTCTCAAAATGGATCCCGGCTCTCCGGGCAAAACGCCGGGCACCCAGTATCAAGGCTTACGCGGCGTGCCGATTCGCGTCAGCGACACTTATAATCTCTACGTTGATGCCGCCATCAACGGCGAACCGGCGCGCTTGATGGTGGACACCGGCGCGTTTGCGACTTTGTTGCATCGCGGGTTCGTCCGCCGGTTGCACGTTCCGCTTCATCAGACCGCCTACAGTTCATCTGCCGTCAATTTAAAGCAGCGCGGAGTGGAAGTTGCCCGGATTCGGCGACTCTCTGTCGGCTCGGTCGACATATTTGGTAAAGACGTTGGCGTGGTCGATCTCGAGGGTCTTATTCATAGCGATCTGCTTCGCGGTTCCCAGCCCGTGGCCGGACTGCTCGGGGCCGAGATCCTGCGGACCCATCATGGGATCATCGACTTCGGGACCCGCACGCTTTACCTGAAGAACTGATCGAGCCAAGGCGTTCGATAGCGGTCGGTGGTCGTTGGGTAACAGGTCGTGGGCTTGCCAGGATTGAAAGGATATGCAACCATCTGGTTGCATTAATCCACCTCCAAATGGACGATATCTTTAAAGCCTTGGCCGACCCAAACCGACGCGCCCTGCTCGATCAACTTCATCTCCAAAATGGCCAGACTTTGAACCAGCTCTGCCGGCATCTCCAAATCACGCGTCAGGGCATTACCAAACATCTCGGTCTCCTGATTAAAGCGGACCTGGTTGTTCCTCTTTGGCGGGGCCGCGAAAAATTGCATTACCTCAACCCCGCGCCGCTGAAGCAGATTTCCGAGCGTTGGATCGACAAACACAAGGCGGCCTGTTTTCGCGCCTTAACTGATCTGACCAAGGGTTTGGATGGGCTGAAGCCGGAGGCCAGTTGAACCTGGCTCACTCGACGTCGATTTCGCGAACGCCTTTTTGCTGACGAATGGTTTCGACTTGATTTCGGATTTTGTCGGCCAACCCGACATGATGCGGAATTGCCTGAATGAGGACGAACGGCGACGAAGTATCCGAAGTGTTGAGCTGGACGTTTTCGATGCCGCACAGCCGATAGACAAACGGCTGGCGGGTTTCGATGTCCTTTACCCGATACAACTCGAGTGTATCGGTCACCTTGCTAAAAACGCCCGCGCTCGTCTTTAATCGTTCGCTCGTTAACTCGTAAATGTTGCATTTCGTTTGGAGATAACGCTTGCCAGCGATAAAGATTGGCACCGCAAGCAAAATCAAAATGTACGGCGCAAAATTACTGACGTCTGACGACTGCCGCCGAACCATTACGAAGAGGATGACAATTGCCGCCGCCAGTAAAACTTGGAGGACGAAGAATCCGAAGTTTTTCCATTGCGAGACGTTACCGCGCCAGACAGTTTCCTCGGCCATTTCGGATTTCTAACGTCATGGCTTCGATCAAACAAGCATTCGTCCTTGCCGCCGGACTGGGGACAAGGCTTCGCCCACTCACGGAGGATCTGCCTAAACCGCTGGTGCCGATTTTTCACAAGCCCCTGATCACTTTCGCACTCGATCATTTGATCGACATCGGCATCCGGGAAATTTTCATCAATACCCATCGGTTGCCCGGCGCTTTTACCAAAGCGTTCTCGGAAAACAGCTATTTCGGAACGCCACTGACGTTCGTCCACGAACCGGTGCTGCTTGATACCGGCGGTGGCATTAAGAACATTGAAGCGCAGTTAGGCCGCGAACCGTTCATTACTTATAGCGGCGATGTTTTGACGGACATTCGTTTGCAGCCCTTGATCGATGAGCATTTCAATCAAGGTAACGACGTGACTCTCGCGCTCCGCAAGACCGGCCTGGGTTCGGCAATTGCCTTTCGCGAAAATCGGGTGGTCGATATTTCGAATCGCTACGGCGTTCCGGGCGAATACGATTTTGCCAACATTGCGGTGTGGAGCTCATCGGTTTTCGATCGAATTCCCGCAAAGGAAAAGATCTCGTTTATTCCAATTCTCGGAGAATGGATCGCGCAGGGTGGAAAGATTGGCGGCGTTGTTCTCGAAGAAGGAAAATGGTTCAACCTCGGTTCGCGTGCCGAATATTTCGAAGTGCATCGCGTGATTTCGAAAGAAGGTTGGCGGCCGGCACAGGTCAAAGCATCGAATTGGTGGGCTCCAGTCCATCCGAGCGCGATTGTCGATCCAAGCGCGCAAATTCGCGGTTGCTCAATAGTCGGAAAGGATTGCCGTGTCGACGCCGGCGTTGTGCTGGAGGACACCATCTTGTGGCCCGGTGCACAAATTGCTTCCAAAAGTGAGCTCGTTGGTTGTATTGTCCGCGCCCGAAAAACTGTTAGCGGCAAGCATCGCAATATCGACATCTAAATAATGAAAACGGAAGTCCTTCTTCGCCAGACGCGGCGACACTTTCCGCGATTCAATGTCGATGAAATAAGAATTATTCCGATTGAGAAAGGCGGGTCGGATCGGAAATTTTACCGGGTTCGTTGCTCGTCCGAGCAGTCGCTCATCCTGGTGAAGTACAATCTCGAGCGCGAGGAGAACCGTCACTACGTCGAGATCGCGCAATTTCTGGAGACGCACGGCATTCATGCTCCGAGAATTTATTATCACGACGTCGACGAAGGTTTGATCTGGCTGGAAGACCTGGGCGAGCGCGATTTGTTTGGTTATCGGGATGAGCCCTGGCTGGTTCGCCGCGCCTTTTACGAATCGGCTTTGGATGAGGTCCGCAAACTCCATCAACTGCCAGAACCAGTCTGCATCGAGATGCGTCAGCATCTGCCGGCAGAGTTCAACGCCGCTCTTTACCGGTGGGAGCAGAATTATTTCTTCGAAAACTGTCTCGGCCGTTATTTTAAAATCGAGCCGCCTACGACCGAAAAATTGGCCGCGCTGCCGGCGTTACACGATATCGCCGAGAAATTAGCGGAGCTTCCGCGGGTTTTGGTCCACCGCGATTTCCAGTCGCAGAATATTTTGCTGCGGAACGGTCAGGCCTACTTGATCGATTTTCAGGGGATGCGTCCAGGCCTCGCGCAATACGATTTGGCCTCGCTGCTTTACGATCCTTACGTCGAACTCACTCAAACTGAATACGACGAATTGCTCGAGCACTACTGCAGCGAAAAACCGAGTCCCGATTTTCTGGAGACACTGCGGCTCTGCGCGATGCAGCGGTTGATGCAGGCTTTGGGCGCGTATGGATTCCTTGGCCTGGTCAAGGATTATAAACATTTCCTTCAACACATACCGACAGCGGTGCAATCACTTCGCCAGGTCGTAGGCAAGATCGCCGGTCTGGAATCACTCGAAGAATTTTTGGGTGACTTGCCGTAATTTTTCTCGCGATCGCTCGAATGCGCAGCGATGCCTCACGACGAACTCTGCAAACAAATGGCGTTCGCTATGAAGAAACTGATAGCAGTTGCTGGTGCGGTGACTGCTACCGCTGGAATTAATCGGACCGGACGACTAATTAGCTAACAAACGGATTCGTCTGGCGTTCGGTGCCGATTTTTGTTGGCGGTCCGTGACCTGGCAGCACTGTCACGTTGTCGCCAAGCGGAAAAAGTTTATTGCGGATTCCGTTAAACAAGAGATCAGCATCTCCGCCCGGCAAATCCCACCGACCGACGCCTCCGGCAAAGAGGACATCGCCACCGATGAGCAGATCGTCTTTGCGCGAAAAGAAGCAGAGGCTGCCTGGACAATGCCCGGGCACTTCGAGCACCTGAAATTCCGCTCCCAGAAAATTTCGCGCCGGCGTCTCCTCGATGAAGAAGTCCGGTTTGGCCGGCTCGACTTCTAGTTCGAAGCCGAAGTTCCGAAAAAACTCTCGATCCGAGATCATCGGCGCGGTCAGAGGATGACAGCCAATCTGGCAATTGAAGCGATGTTTAATTTTGGCGACGTCCTGGACGTGGTCGATGTGGCCGTGGGTAAGCACCAGCATCTTGAGATCGACACCGCGTGAATCGAGCCAGTCGCTGGCGCCTTGAGGCGCATCAAAGAGAATCCAGCCTTCCGGCGCCGACACGAGATAGCAGTTGGTCTCGAAAACACCGCCGCAAAAGGCCTCGTAAGTCATTCAATGGACTCTAGATGATAGGTTGAATGCCAGCCAGCTAACGCTCAGGAATCCACTGATGCCGGGCTCAGGCCGACGCCAGGAGCAGATTTTGAATGTTTCCGGAGGCAAGCTGTCTCATCCTCTTACATGTCGATTTTAGCTGGTTGTTTGCGTTTGGGCACAAAGTCTGCGAACCTGAAGGCCGCGCTTTTTCCGATGAAACCACGTTTTGCTTTGCTCTCGGCGGTTGCCGCCGTCTCTTTGATCTGGGCCACGCCGCAGGCGCTGCAGGCCAAATCCGATGCCGAGCAGATCTGCGTCTCAGTGGGTCGTCTTCTCGAAGAGGGGCATTACACGCACCAACAGCTGAACGCCGAGATGTCGCAGAAATTTCTGCGTAATTACCTCGAGTTACTTGATTTCAGCCATCTCTTTTTCACCCAGAAAGATGTGGATGCTTTGACCGCAAAATACGGAACGGCGCTGGCCGATGACGTGTTACTGGGAAATCTCAAACCCGCCTACGAAATTTACGATCTCTACCAAAAGCGCGTTGACGAGCGAGTCGGCAAAATCAAAGAGCTGCTCAAGGAGCCGATGGAATTCAAGACCGATGCGACCGTGGAGTTGCGTCGTGAGAAAGCGCCGTGGCCAAAAGATGATGCCGACGCCGATCAACTCTGGCGCGGGCGGATCGCGAGTGAATTGCTTCAGGAGAAACTAAGCGAGCACCCGATCGAACCCGGCCCGCAACTGGTTGGCCGTCGCTACGATCGGATCGCGCGAAACGTTCACGAAGAGGACCGCGAGGAGCAGGTGAAACTTTATCTCGATGCGCTCGCCCAAACTTACGACCCGCATTCGGAATATTTGAGCAAGGCTGACTTTAAGAATTTCAACATTCAGATGGGACTGTCGCTGGTTGGCATTGGCGCGATGCTGCGGACCGAAGATGGCTACGCCAAAATCGAAAGCCTTGTTACGGGCGGCCCTGCCCAAGTCGACGGCCGGTTAAAAGTTGGCGATCGAATCACTGCTGTCAGTCAGGGACAAAGCGAGTTTGTCGATGTGCGTGACATGCGGTTGGACAAAGTGGTGGAGATGATTCGCGGCAAGAAAGGAACCAAGGTTCGATTGCTCGCCATTCCCGCCAACGCTTCCGATCCATCGCAGCGCAAGAGCGTCGACCTCGTGCGCGATGAGATTAAACTGAAAGACCAGGAAGCGCGCGCCGACATTATTATTAAGAAGGACGAGAACGGCAACCCGGTGAAGCTCGGATGGCTGACTCTGCCGTCGTTCTATGCCGACATGGATCGGCATTCCAAGAGCACCACGCGCGACGTGCTCGCTCTTCTTAAGCGACTGAAAAAGGAAAATATCGCCGGTCTCATTGTCGATCTTCGCCGCAACGGCGGTGGCTCGCTCGAAGAAGCGATCTCGCTCACTGGTTTATTTTTGAAATCGGGACCAATCGTGCAGACGAAAGGTTCCAATGGCAACATCGTGATCTCGAGCGATCCGGATCCAAGTATTGCTTACGGCGGTCCGTTGATTGTTTTGACCAGCCGGCAAAGCGCGTCGGCCAGTGAGATCTTCGCAGCCGCGCTGCAGGATTACGGCCGCGCCGTGATCGTGGGCGACAAGAACACTTTCGGCAAAGGCACCGTCCAGACAATTTTGCCGATCGGCCGATTCACTTCGCTGCTTGGGAGTCGTTCGGATGATGACGGTGAGCTTAAATTAACAATTCAGAAATTTTATCGAGTAGCCGGCGGCTCAACCCAGCTTCACGGCGTTGCTTCGGATATCGTATTGCCGACGCTCACTGATCTGCCGGAGTTCGGCGAAGGCGCGTTGAAAAATTGTCTGCCTTACGACGAGGTGCCAAAGGCGCGCTTCACCAAATGGTCCGATGGCCATCCTTTATTTGTCGAAGAATTGAAACGCCGTTCGGCCGAACGAGTTCAGCACGATCCCGAATTCCATTACGTAATGGAGGACATGGAGCGGCTTCGTCACAAGCTTGACGACAACCGCATTACTCTGAACGAAGACGTCCGACGAAAAGAGATTCAGGATGATAAACTACGGAAAGATGTGCGCTCGAAGGAACGCCTCGCTCGTCACGAAGAAGAACCGAATATCTATCGGCTGACACTCGACACCGTCGATAAGCCGAATCTGCAGTTGATCATGTATCCCGGTAAATTGGCTGAAGCGAAAGCAAAAGCCGGAGTGACCAAGGTTTCGCCCGAAGCAGCGCCGGATGATGACACGGACACGATCGGCGCCGCTGACGACACCAAAGAACCTGCGATTGATCCCGAACGGGACGAAGCGCTCAACATTCTCGCTGACTTTGTCGATCTTTCCCGCGGACCAAAGACCGCCAGCACCAACCTCAAGAAATCGGTCGAGCAACGGCCTTAAGATTGTTTTCTTCTGCGGTGGCAGCCGTCCCCGGCTGCTTTTTACTGCAATGCAGGCGAGGACGCCTGCCTCCACAGTTCAATTTCACGGATAAACAGGACGCGACTCGTAAATCTGAGGGCGCGGTTGGTATTGGGGGCCAATCGGCCGGCCGAACCACGGGAATCCTCCTCGCTCCGGCTGCTGACCATAACGATAGTATTGATTTGTTCGCGGCGTCCGGCCAAACACCTGCACCGGCGTTCCGACTTCGACCGCATTGAAGAACGCGATCGCCAATTGCTCCGGCATGCGCACACAACCGTGCGATGCCGGATAGCCCGGCAAATAACCGGCATGCATTCCATCCGCGCCGTGGAACCGCATGAAATAACGCATCGGCGCGGGAATAAATCTGCCGCCGCCCGGCACTTTCATGTCGACATCCGCATCGGCGACAACTGTCCGGCCATATGCGTCGACAATTTTGCCGTAGATGCTCGAATGATGATCGAGTTCTTTCTCGATCACTTTGAACGAGCCGGTTTCGGTCAGATGTCCATAGCGGCCGCTCGAGATCGGCGATTCCATCACCACCCGCCGTCCGCGAATCAGAAATGCCGTTTGCTGTTGCAGATCGATCTCGACCCGAAATGGATTCGAGTCCTGCGCGCAGACCGGCGCGACCGAATAGAACAAGATGAATAGTCCCCAAACAGCCCTCACGATGTCTTAAACCCGCGAATCAGACGCGAGTTTCTAGCTCACCATTCAAAAGCGATCGCAAAAGTTGTAGTCGCCCCGCTCTGTCGGGGCGTTTCAAACACGGCGACAGAGCGCCGTGGCTACAGCATTCTTACACCGCGATCGGGGCTTTGATCGACGGGTGCGGATCGTAACCGACTAACTCGAAGTCTTCGAATTTGAAATCGTGAATGTCTTTAACCGCCGGATTTAGTTTCAGTCGCGGTAACGGTCGACATTGACGCGTCAGCTGTTCGCGCGCTTGCTCGAGATGATTGTTGTAAAGATGGAGGTCGCCGAAAGTGTGGACAAAATCGCCCGGTGTGAGATCGACAGCTTGCGCCACCATCATCGTGAGCAGTGCGTAGGACGCGATGTTGAATGGGACGCCGAGGAACAGATCGCAGCTGCGTTGGTAGAGTTGGCAGCTCAGTTCCGGTCTCTGCTCGCCATTGGACGAATCCGCCGCGGCGGAAACATAAAACTGGAAGAGGACGTGGCAGGGTGGCAACGCCATCTTCTCAACCTCGGCGGGGTTCCACGCGCTTACGATTAAGCGGCGGCTGTTCGGATTTTTTTTGATCTGCGCGATGACATTGTCGATCTGATCGACGCGGACTCCGTTCTCACCCCGCCAATCGCGCCATTGCGCGCCGTAGACGCGGCCGAGATTTCCTTTTTCATCGGCCCACTCGTCCCAGATCGTCACGCCGTGTTCGTTCAGATATTTGATGTTCGTGTCGCCGCGCAAAAACCAGAGCAACTCGTAAATGATCGATTTGATGTGGAGCTTCTTTGTTGTTAGCAGCGGAAATCCCGGGCCGCTCGGACGCAAATCGAATCGCGCTTGAGCTCCAAAAATCGACAACGTGCCGGTGCCGGTGCGATCGTCGCGCGGCTGACCTTCTTCGAGAACGAGCCGGAGAAGATCGTGATATTGCCGCACACTGCAACGTACCGCGAACAGCTCCCCGCGAAAATGAAAAATCGGTACTGCATTGCCGTCTGATCTGTCTCGTCCGCCGAACCAGGGGCACAGCGCGTGCTAAAGGGTTTACTCAGCTCTTTCCTTATGACGGGATTCCTACACAAATCCTTGGATGGCGGTCGCTTGGTGCGAGGCGTAATTGCGGCCTCGCTCTTCGTGCTCGCCCCGCTCTCGGTTCGCGCCTCGATCGTTTTTAACTGGCCGGATGCCGGCTGGACCGCCGGGACGCCAGCCCCGGGCCAGACCGTTAATCAAAGTTTTACCAGCGTTAACCCGAACGACATTGCGGTCAGCATCAACAATAACGGCGCGTCCGGGGTGGGAGCGACTTGGCAACCGGGATATCCCCAGATCGATACCACAACGTCAACCGGTGGGTTCACCGGCGTCGATGGCCTTCAATTGTTTGTGATTAGCCAGAGTTCGACGAGTTCCTATATCCGGGTAACCGTCAGCTTCGCCAGTGCGGTCACCAATCTGTCGTTTCAACTCTGGGATGTGGACGCCGTCGACAAACAATTCGCGGACACGATCTCCAACATTCGCGCGCTAGCTCCTGGCGGACTGACCATCGGACCGGATTCGGTGACTAGCGCCGTGCCCGGATACAACACGATCACCGGAACGGGGCTTGGCACAGTCGTGACCGGAATCGCGAACGCCGACAATGCGACTAATCAGGGGACGATCAATATCACGTTCAACGGACCGGTCACTCAATTCTCTTTCGATTGGTCGAACAGCGATACCAAGCTCGGTGCCCAGGCGATAGCGCTGGGCCCCCTCACTTATGACGTTGTGCCCGAGCTCTCGCCAAGCTGGCCCTCGGCCGTGATATGTGGTCTCGGTATTATCGGCTGGGAAGCCAAGCGCCGGCGTCGCCGCTCGATTCGTTAGGCAACCCGATAGCGCACCGGCGCAAATTCATTTTCCCCCGAGCTCTTTTTCGAGCTGCGCTTTGCGATCGTTCAGTGTTTGCAGACGCAATTGCCAGCGATGCAACTGAATAGTGAGTTGATTGATGTTGCCAGTGACTTCAGCACGCTGCGATTCGTTTTCGGTCAGCTTTCCTCGAATTTCTTCCGCGTAACCGAGCGCGTTCGCTGTCGGCTCCTCCGATTTCGGGACGCTCGTTAGTTTGCCGCACCTCTGACAGGTCAACATCATGCCGGCGGCGGATCGATTCGCGACCAACGCTGCTTTGCAATGCTGGCAGTGGAAGAAAATATCGGGATCGGCTGCGACTTTGCGCAGAGAATGTTTCGCCGTTTCCACGACAAATGAACGAGCAGGCGTTGTGCCGGGGCACCAACGGAAAACCCAAATCCCAGGTTCCAAATCCCAGGAAAATTCCAAGGATCGAAACCCTCAAATGCTACCGCGGCCATGCTTTGAATCTTTTGGGTTTGATTGTTCGAGTTTGCCTGGAGTTTGGTGCCTAGGATTTGGGATTTCGGTCGGCCAAACCTGCGCCGCGCTGGCGCTCGTGAAAGCTGGCCAAACGGTGAGAGTGTGACTCCTTGTCTCGAATTGGACGATCCCGCGAGCTGCAAATTCCGTCGTTATCCACTGGTTGCTAGGCACTTGTGCCATGCTGGCCACCCGCGGCTTATGGTTTGCTAAAGACCGAGTCGGTCGAAAATCCTCGACCAGAAAGGAAAATTTATTTTATGGCTAAAGTTTTAGGTATCGATTTGGGAACCACCAATTCCTGCATGTCTGTGATGGAAGGTGGCGACCCGGTAGTTTTGGAAAATTCCGAAGGCGCGCGCACGACGCCTTCAGTCGTGGCGTTTACGAAAAGCGGCGAACGTCTCGTTGGCCAGGCCGCAAAACGCCAGGCGGTGACGAATCCGCAGAACACGGTTTTCTCAATCAAGCGTTTCATGGGACGCAAGTTCGATGAGGTGCATGAAGAAGAGCACCGCGTGCCCTACAAAATCGTGAAGGCAGCGAACGGCGACGCCCATGTGCAAGTGGAAGTCGCGGGCGAGCGCAAAGCTTTTTCGCCGCCGGAAATTTCGGCAATGATCTTGTCGAAGCTGAAGGCTGACGCGGAAGCGAAGCTCGGCGAAAAAATCACCCAGGCCGTCATTACGGTGCCGGCTTACTTCAACGACTCGCAGCGCAACGCGACCAAGGACGCGGGCAAGATCGCGGGCCTTGAAGTTTTGCGCATCATCAATGAGCCGACGGCGGCATCGCTCGCCTACGGTTTGGACAAGAAGAAGGACGAGAAGATCGCCGTTTACGACCTGGGCGGCGGCACATTCGACATTTCTGTTCTCGAAATCGGCGATGGCGTATTCGAAGTGAAAGCGACCAACGGCGACACTCACCTCGGCGGTGACGATTGGGACGCGAAAGTGATGGATTGGATCGTGGCCGAGTTCAAAAAGGACAGCGGCATCGATCTAACCAAGCAGCCCGACGCGATCCAGCGGATCAAGGAAGAGGCCGAGAAAGCGAAGATCGCGCTCTCGAGCTCGCAGGAGTACGAAATCAATCTGCCATTCATCACGGCGGACGCGAGCGGTCCGAAACACATTCAGAAAAAACTGACTCGCTCGAAACTCGAGCAGCTGACTGACGATTTGATTCAGCGAACGATTCCGCCGGTGAAAGCGTGTTTGAAGGATGCCAAAATCTCCGAGCGCGAAGTGAACGAACTGGTGCTCGTGGGCGGCATGACCCGCATGCCGAAAGTTGTCGAAACGGCGCGCGGCCTGATTGGCAAGGAACCGCACAAGGGCGTGAACCCGGATGAAGTGGTTGCCATCGGTGCAGCGATTCAAGGAGGTGTTCTTCGCGGCGACGTGAAAGACGTCCTCCTCTTAGACGTGACTCCACTCACGCTGGCGATTGAAACCGCCGGAGGAGTAGCTACGCCGATGATTCCGCGCAACACCACCATTCCGACCCGGAAGTCGCAGATCTTTTCGACTTACAGCGACAACCAGCCGGGCGTGGAAATTAAAGTGTTACAAGGCGAACGTCCGCTTTCGCGCGACAACAAAAATCTCGGCACGTTCCATCTCGATGGAATTCCGCCGGCGCCGCGCGGCGTTCCGCAAATCGAGGTGACATTCGACATCGACGCCAACGGCATTCTCCATGTCTCGGCCAAAGATCTCGGCACCGGTAAGGAGCAAAAAATCTCCATCACCGGTTCGAGTGGCTTAAGCAAGGACGAGATCGAGAAGATGCGCCGCGAAGCGGAAGCGCACGCCGACGAAGACAAGAAGGCGAAAGAAGCGATCGAGATCAAGAACAACGCCGACACCCTCGCGTATCAGTCCGAGAAACAGTTGAAAGAACTGGGCGACAAGATCCCGGCCGACAAACGCAAACCGGTCGAGGACGCGATCGCCGCGGTGCGGGAAGCGATCAACAAGAACGACACCGACGCGATCAAGCGCGCTTACGACGACTTGCAGAGCAAGTTCCAGGACATCAGCGCTGAGCTTTACAAGCAGGCCTCCGCGGGCCAAGGTGCAGGTCCGAACGCCGGTCCGCAACCCGGCCCCGAGACGCAATCACGTCCCGGTTCGCAACCGCAAGGCGAAGGCCGTCGCGGTCCCGCCGATGGCGGGAGCGACGTGGTCGATGCTGAGTTCGAAGTCGTCGACGAAGACAAGAAAAAGTAACCAAAACAATTTGCCGACGGTCCCGCGCGGGGCGGGATCGCCGGCTCAACCCAAAAACAAAACCAATAAGGAGTTAATTAACGTATGGCAGTTAACGTAAAACCGCTCGGAGACCGGGTGCTGGTGCAGCCGCTCGAAGAGCAGGAAACAAAAAAAGGCGGGATCATCATTCCCGACACTGCGAAAGAAAAACCGCAGGAAGGCAAAGTAGTCGCTCTCGGCACCGGTAAGGTGAACGAAGAGGGCAAGAAGGTGGATTTCACCGTGAAGAAAGGGGACAAGGTCCTCATTTCGAAATACGGCGGCACCGAAATCAAAATCGATGGAGACACTTTTCTGATCATGCGCGAGGACGACATCCTCGGCATCATCGGATAGTCGCCGACTCAACATTTCAACAATCAACTCTCAACTAAAAACTAAAGACTAAAAAATATGGCAGCTAAACAATTACAATTCGATGAAGCCGCGCGGCACACCTTGCTGCGCGGAGTCGAGAAACTGGCGCGGGCCGTCAAGGCCACGCTCGGACCGAGCGGTCGCAACGTTATTCTCGATAAGAAATTCGGCAGCCCGACGATTACCAAGGACGGTGTGACGGTCGCGAAAGAGATAGAGCTCGAAGATCCGTATGAAAATATGGGCGCGCAGCTCGTTCGCGAAGTCGCTTCCAAAACTTCGGACGTCGCGGGCGACGGCACGACCACGGCGACAGTTCTCGCGGAATCCATTTACCGCGAAGGTCTCCGCAACGTCACCGCCGGCGCGAACCCGACGTCGTTGCAACGCGGCATCATGAAAGCCGTCGAGGCGATCACCGAGGAGCTGAAGAAAATCTCCAAGAAAGTAAGCGATCGTTCGGAGATCGCGCAGGTCGCGACTGTTTCGGCCAACTGGGACAAGACGATCGGCGAGATCATTGCCGACGCCATGGACAAAGTCGGCAAGGACGGCACGATCACGGTCGAAGAAGCGAAAACAATCGAGACGACGCTCGAAGTCGTCGAGGGCATGCAGTTCGACAAAGGTTATCTGTCGCCCTACTTCGTGACTAACGCGGAGGAGATGGAAGCCGCGCTCGAAAATCCGTACATCCTGATTTACGAGAAGAAAATCTCGAGCTTGAAGGACATGCTTCCGTTGCTCGAGAAAGTCGCGAAGGCCGGACGGCCGTTGCTCATCATCGCGGAAGACGTGGAAGGCGAAGCGCTTGCCACGTTGGTCGTGAACAAATTGCGCGGGACGTTGCAAGTCTGCGCGGTCAAAGCTCCGGGCTTCGGCGATCGTCGCAAGGCGATGCTGGAAGACATCGCGGTGCTGACCGGCGGCAAATGCATCACCGAAGATCTCGGGATCAAGCTTGAGAACATTAAGCTGGAAGACCTCGGCAAAGCGAAGCGTGTGACCATCGACAAGGAAAACACCACCATTGTCGAAGGTTCAGGCAAGAGTGCAGACATCCAGGGCCGGGTCGCTCAGATCCGTCGTCAAATCGAAGAGACGACCAGCGATTACGACAAAGAGAAACTCCAGGAGCGACTCGCGAAGCTCGCGGGCGGTGTTGCCGTCATTAATGTCGGCGCAGCGACCGAGACCGAGATGAAAGAGAAAAAGGCGCGCGTCGAAGATGCGTTGCACGCCACACGGGCGGCGGTCGAGGAAGGCATCGTCGCGGGTGGCGGTGTCGCGTTTATCCGTGCCCAGAAATCGCTTGAGAACATGCGAGGCCTCGATGCCGACGAGAAAGTCGGCGTCCAGATCGTCCGTCGCGCGATCGAAGAGCCGATGCGTCAACTGGCCAACAACGCCGGCGCCGAAGGCGCGCTCATTGTCGAGGAAGTCAAGAAGCGCAAAGGCAACGAAGGATACGACGTCGCCAAGGGTGAATATGTCGATCTGGTGAAGGCCGGTATTGTCGATCCAACCAAGGTCACGCGGAGCGCGTTGCAAAACGCGGCCTCAATCGCAGGCCTGTTGCTCACCACTGAAGCACTCGTGACGGAGATTCCTGAAAAGGAAAAAACTCCTCCGATGCCTCCGGGCGGAATGGGCGGCATGGATTACTAAAAGTTCCAATAATTAACAATTCACAGCGGCCCGGTCACACGACCGGGCCGTTCTGTTTGGGAGAAGAGTTACAAGGGTAGATTAATCGATCGGGTTTTCTAGCTCATATGGCGCCTCGCTCTAATCGCTTCGATGTTTTGCCTCCTCTCAACACAAACACAGTTCGATTTCCTGGCATGCGCCTTATGAAGCCCAAACTGCGGTCCACGCATGACATCGAATTGAAACCCGGTCTCCAGTACCGCCTGATCCTTTTGCACGTACCTGATAAGCTCCGTAACCAGCATGCATGAACTCAGCGCCGCAACGAACGCAACGGACGGTTCGAACCCTGGTCGGAGGACATCTCGGGATAGCATCGCAATGACGCCTTCGGACACAACGGAGCAAACCGGTTTGCCCAAGTGTTTACTCAGGAATTCGCGATATTCTGGAGCAGCAGCGGCGATATCTTGTTCGGTTAGTGACGACTGCGAATCGAGAAGCCGCTCTCGCCGAAGACCGGTCGCGCGAATCTGCTGCTCCTCCGCAATCACCTCTGGTTCAGGAAAATCACATTTCAGGCAGGACAAATCGAGACCCCACGGATGGACAGTCACTTCAGCCGACACTGGCCCGATCGCACCATCGAACACGTTGTCCGGCCACAAGTCTTGAACGGCGCGTCGCGCGGAGACGTTATCTAAACCATTGATAACCAATCTCGGCGCAACCGCCGCGTTCGTTTTAAGGTAATCCTCGATAGTTTGATGACAGGCTTTCAAGCGGAATCTGCCGTTTACCCAACGCTTTGCTGCATCAATTTTTGGACGATCAATGTCCTTGGGTGTTACTAGAAAGCACGTGCCCCAGTTCTCAATTCCGTATTGCTGGAAATCAAGGATCGTCATCGAGCCGGTAAACGGAAGATTCAACAACAAGTGAAGTGTAGCGTTTCCAATCGCTCCCAAGCCGACCAAAAGAACGTCCACAGCAACTTCCTTGGGCAGTTCCGGCCCAGGGGCGTCGGCTTCCTTGTAGGTGTAGAACGAAAAAGACAAATAGTCATGTAACTCGCCTTTTTCAGGGTTCAGTATTACCAATCGCTTAAAAACCTCAGCTACACCAAGGCAGGCGGCACCAAGCGCTCCAATCCGATTAAATTGTGAACAATCACGAGGGAGCGATTTGCCGGTCGAGGCGACACGCGCGATCCAGCCATTCGAGTTTACGACGGTTAGCGGTCGATCCGGGTCTCCAATTGTCCCCACGGAGAGAATCGCGTCATAACTTTCCGCGATCTGATCTGCGATGCGAACTTCGGGCCGACTTTTCAGTGCCACTTCGTCGATCAAGTTCTCGACCTCTTTGTCCAAACCCGACCGTGCGGGAAGTAACACGTGAAAGCGATCGACGCTCATCTTCATTAGCAACCGCAGCGCGTCGAAAAAACAGGCTCGGCCGTTAGGAGTCGCCAAAGTCTCAAGCTCTCCTGTAAGAAGCACTGCCTTTTTGAGGAATGTGTGACGATCCGCGGCTGCGTCGCCCAAAAATGCAGCTGTCGCAGCGAGGCGGCTGACTTCGATCGGTTGGAGTTCCCCGCCCATTTAACCTCCAATCGTTAGGACGTGCACACTTTCACCCGTCATAGAGATGCGCCTATCGATTTCGCTCGAAGAAAGACGGCGGTAACCTCGATCAGGAAAATATACATGAATTCCGCACTCCGTGATTAGCGTGGACTCGCGTTTCCCGTAATCCGGGCAAACAATGGACAGGAAATACGGTGCCCGAATCCCATACCTGTGGTCGACGGGCGATAGGTCTGTTCCGTAAAAAGGCCCGTGCGTGTGAATTTGGCCAATTAGGACGAGTTCCAAATCGATAGCCCGGTCGTGAATGTCGCTCAGGAGGTCAGGAGAAATGATGACGTTTTGCGGGCGGCATTCGATCCCATCTCCGCGAAGAAGAACGATGTGACTTATGTGTGCTTGACCGTCACTCTTCGTCCCGAGCCACAAACACGTGGCCTCGTTGCCTTTCTTACCTTGGTTGGCCATGTCACGTCGCGATTCCTCGAGCGCAGCGAAAGGAATGAACCACTTATTTATAGATGGAAAAAAAGTCATCCTTGAAACCGTTGTGTGAAATGCGCGTCCATTTCGTTTTGAAGGATGCGAACAATCCGAAGGATTGAATTGCCGGACGGATCCCACCGTGCTTTGGGATCGTTCCGCCACTCTGGATGCACAGCCATACCTTCACTGGTCCAATTGACGCAGGCGTCGAGCGTTGCCGGCCGAAAGCCACGAACAACAGGCCACGCCTTCGGGTTGTTCAGAGCGCCGGTCTCCGGCTCGCGAAATTTCAAAGATGGCGGTTCTTCGCCCGGATACCGAATCCACAAAAGGCGAGCTTGGAAAAATTCGGCCGGCGCCTTTGCAGAAGACAGCGTTACGAAAAGCTCGAGATCCCCGGCCCTGTCGACCTTCCATCGGTTGGCATCGGGGACCCCAAGCACCTTCTTCAAGTCCGCTTCGAAGTTGAGAGTGGACAGCTCGTCCGACATCGCTTCGAATCAGCCTTGAATGAGGACCTCTTCCAATTTGAGGTTGAGGTCATGTTTATCGCCGGCGATCTCGCCGAGCGTCTGGGACGGATTCGTCAGCTCTTCTTTCTTATTAAAGAGGGGGTAGGTTTTGCCGCCGCCCTCCTTAAGTCCGAAAGCATTTAGGACAGTCGCTTTCAACTGCCCGACCGTCGTTTCCGGCGGCTCATCAGCCTCGAACGGCTTATTTGCCGCCATGTAGTGGACCTGAACTTTAATATTTTTGTCTGGTTTCATTTTTATTGTTTTCTGTTTCTCCTGAACATCGCTCCGCCCCGTTGACGGAACTTCAGTCAGGCATAAGCTCAGGCTACGCAACTTGCTAAGTGTGTCAAGCACCGCCTAAAACTGCTTGATCGACTTTGCAGCCGTGGCAGTCTAGATGCATTATGAAATCTCCGGAGCCGCCACTGTCACTAGCCGAGTATTTAGCCAGTATCAGAGCAACCAAGGGATTCTCTCTCCGCGAAGTCGAAGAGGCCACGGATTCGGCTGTTTCCAACGCCTACTTGAGCCAGCTTGAGCACGGGAAAATCACAAAACCCTCTCCTAACATCCTTCATGCTCTCGCGAAGGTTTACGCCGTCGCCTACGAGGTATTGATGGAAAAGGCTGGTTACCTAACTGCCGCCGGTTCAAATGCAATCGGTTCAAAACATGGCAGACTCGCCACATTCGCTGACAAAAATCTAACCTCTGCTGAAGAAGAAGAATTGCTTCGTTATCTAGGATATTTGCGGACGATCCGGCGGCAAAAATGAATTCCGATGGAGTCGAAATTAGCCGAGATCAATATTTATTGATCCGGTCGCATGCCAAGAACGCGCTGGAATCCGCTGATGCGTTCGGCCGATTCCCTACACCCGTTGCGGATATACTTGAGGGTGCCCGGCTCGATGTGAGCGAGGAAGAGCTGAGTGAAGGCTTTCTGTACGAGCTACGTCACAAAGCGAAGCAGGCCGGTAAGCTCTTGAAGTCAGCCATTAGTAAAGTTCTAGGCGTCTTCGATCCGTCTACCCAGACGGTGTTTTTAACAAAGGGGCTTCACTTGGTCCGCCAGGTCTTTTTAAAACTCCACGAGACGGGCCACGCTCTGCTGCCGTGGCAACGAGACATCTACTACGCAATACAGGACTGTGAGAAGACTCTCGCTCCAGAGATCGCTGAGGTATTTGAATCAGAAGCAAACGTTTTTGCTTCCGAAGTGCTATTTCAACTGGACAGCCTAACGAACGAAGCTGCTGGCTACAAATTCGGTCTCCGGGTGCCTCTGAAACTTTCGAAGAAGTACGGCTCATCAGTTTATTCGACAGTCCGCCGTTACGTATCAACAAACCACCGAAATTGTGCGGTATTAGTCCTGAACGCTCCCGAGTTGGTTTGCGGTGATGGCTTTCGGTGTGGCCTTCGCCGCGTTGTGATCTCAGATTCATTTCGCTCTTGTTTCGGGCGAATGAAGTGGCCTGAAGTTTTTACGCCCGACGATGGACTGGGAAGAATGATTCCACCGGCGGATCGCCGCATGTCTGGTCCGGTGCGAATTCGTTTGCGAGACAGAAACGGCGTCGAGCATGAGTGCGCCGCGGAAGCATTCCGTTATAGGTACTACGTCTTTATATTAGTTCACGAGGTGACCGCACTGACTCGCACGATCGTCGCAGTCTAAGAGAAGGCTTATGGTGAGGCTTTCGGGCCGTATTTGCTGAGCGGGCAATTCTCTGCAACCTTTTCCGCCACCTGTGGAAAATTACGTTTCGAATTTGATGGCCGAGGTGAAGGCCAAAAACCCGGGCGAATCCGAGTTTCACCAGGCGGTGCAGGAAGTGGTCGAGTCGCTCACCCTGGTGATGGATCGAAATCCGCGTTACCGGAAAGCGAAAGTCCTCGAGCGAATCATTGAACCGGAGCGCGTGATCATGTTCCGCGTCCCGTGGCAGGACGACAAAGGCGAGATTCACGTTAACCGCGGCTTCCGCATCCAGATGAACAGCGCGATCGGCCCTTACAAAGGCGGACTACGATTTCATCCCACGGTCAATCTCGGCATTCTGAAATTCCTCGCGTTCGAGCAGGTCTTTAAAAATGCGCTGACCACGTTGCCGATGGGCGGGGGCAAGGGCGGTTCCGATTTCGATCCGCACGGCAAGACCGATGCCGAAGTGACGCGGTTTTGTCAGGCGTTCATGTGCGAACTGTTCCGACACATCGGCCCGGACACGGACGTGCCGGCGGGCGACATCGGCGTCGGCGCGCGAGAGATCGGATTTTTGTTCGGAATGTACAAGCGCCTGAAAAACGAATTCACCGGCGTGATGACCGGCAAAGGTTTGACCTGGGGCGGGTCAGTCATTCGTCCGGAAGCGACTGGTTACGGAGCGGTTTATTTCGCGGAAGAAATGCTGAAGACGCGGAAGGAAGATCTCAAAGGTAAAACCGCGCTGGTCTCGGGAAGCGGAAACGTATCGCAATACACGATCGAGAAATTAATCACGTTGGGCGCGAAGCCGGTAACCGTGTCGGATTCGAGCGGCTACATTCTTGATGAGGAAGGGATCACACGCGAAAAACTGGCGTTCGTGATGGACCTGAAGAACGTGCGGCGCGGCCGGATTTCAGAGTACGCGGACAAATTCAAAGGCGCCGTTTTTACGAAAGTGAACCCGAAGCTCGATCATAATCCGCTTTGGGATCACAAGGCGGAGTGTGCGTTTCCGAGCGCGACCCAGAACGAGATCAACGGCAAAGACGCGGCGAACCTTTTGAAGAACGGCGTTTACGTCGTCTCCGAAGGCGCGAACATGCCGACGAACATCGACGGTGTGAACCAATTCCTCGATGCGAAGATTCTCTTTGGTCCTGGCAAAGCGGCGAATGCCGGCGGCGTCGCGACTTCAGGTTTGGAGATGGCGCAGAACAGTATGCGGATCCGATGGACGCGCGAAGAGGTCGATGCGCGCCTGTTCAACATCATGAAAACGATCCATGAAGTTTGCGCGCGCACAGCCGAGAAATACGGCACGCCGGGCAATTACGTGAACGGCGCGAACATCGCCGGCTTTGTTAAAGTGGCCGACGCGATGATGGACCAGGGACTGGTCTAAAGACGTTGAGGTGTTGAGCGGTTGAGAAGTTGAGGAGTTGAGCGGAAGGCGAAGCGAAAGCATGGCGACGTATCCGAAGAGCCCGAAGGAAATGACGAAGGGCATGATGTATTTCGCGCGGATGCTGGACAAGATCCGGCTGCACGGTTGCGGCGACCTTCCCGAAGAATATCACAAGAATTTCGGAACGCCGCGAACTGCTGACAGCGCGTGTTGCAACTTCTTGCGAGTGCATCATCGCGATTTGTGCGAACGGGTGAAGCAAGGCGGCACGAACGAGGAAATTCTGGAATGGTGTTTCGAGAAAGGTCGCAAGCCCAACGAAGGTGATTTGTTTCTTTGGAATGGCTTTGCTTCCAAGATCGGCTTTCGCGATTTCGCAACCGAGACGCTTGTTGAGCAAAAACAAAAGCTGGGCATCGCCGACCGTGACGACATCCAGACAATCCCCGATTTGATGGATTTCGAAGAAGGAAGAACTAAATAACGAGTGACCAGTGACCAGCTTGTCGAGACTCTTGTTTACCTCCTTGCTCCTAGCTCCTAGCTCTTTGCTTTTTGGGGGCGATGCGGTTGCTGTTGGTTACAACTCCGAGGGCGTTTGGACGGGCGTGACCTACTACGCTTCGTCAGAGCCGAAGGGCGGCAAGGATTACAAGATCGAAAACGGCGCCCGCGATGAAGCGATGCGAGATCTGCGAAAGCGGAGCAGCTACGCCGCCAGCACGGTAAACATTCTGTCGTCTTCCGACTCGACTGGTTTCGTCGCAGTTGCGCGTGGCAAAGATAAATCCGGCAAAGACGTCAATCTCGTTGGGCGCGGTAAATCGCAAGCCGAAGCCGACAAGAACGCATTAGAGTTATTGAACGAGGCCAGAGCGAACACTGAACAGAAAATTGTTTATCGCTATTTCTCCTATGGCTCTGATTCGAGTCCGAGTGCGAGCCACACTGGCGATTAACTGCGGAGGTTGAACGGCGCTTTCGGCGCGCTTAGTTGTCCTTGGCCCAAACAAATTTTGTCTCCAGCGGCGTCTCATCCCTGAATGGCTACCAAGACGACGAAGTTTCTCTGTCTAATTGGCGCGACGATCGCGCTTCTCGGATGCGATCGCCATCCGCTGACAGTTGATGACGTGATCGAGCGCAATACCAGAGCCACTGGCGGTGCCGCCGCCATTGAGGCGGTGCAGTCGATCGAAGTTAATCTGCACATTGTCGATCCTGGCTTTGAAGTGGACGGCATTTATCGGGCAGCGCGCCCGGGCCGGATGCGGATCGATGTGCAGACTGGGGGGAAACGTGTTTTTACGGAAGCGTTCGACGGTGAGAATGGTTGGCACGTTGGAGACGACGACGAGCGAGAAGACGCTTCGCCAAAAGCCACTGCGGCGTTACGTCATGGCGTCCAACTTCCCGGCAAGCTCTTTGGCTTGCACGAACTCAAGGAGCATGGTCATCGCGTTGAACTGGTTGGTCGCGAGAAGCTTGATGGCATCGAATATTACGCGCTTCGATTGACCTTGAGCGACGGTTACACCACCACGCTTTATGTCGATCCAGAAAGCTGGTTGATCACGCGCCGCCGTGATGTTCGCCCGCTCCATGTCGATGTTGATCCAACTCCGACCACGATCGAACAGCGGAGCTCGGATTTTCGCGAGGTTTCCGGCGTTCGATTCGCTTTTGCTTCGACCGAGATCGATCTCAAGACCGGGAAACAACTCGAAACCGCGAAGGTCAGCACGATTAAAGTTAATCCACCGCTCAACGAATCAATTTTCGAAAAGCTCTGACCTCTGGGCAGCGGTCAGGCGCTTGATCGCGCGATGGTTTCTGACAGGCTGTGGAATGCGTCCGCTTTGTTTCGTCTATTCCATCGGTGTATTCGGAGCTCTCTTGCTCGCGTGGATTTCGCCGTGTCGTGCGCAGAGCGGCAGTCCGCAGGAACAATCGTCGGCGACACCGACGCCGGCCGCGACGCCGGTTGTCTTTTCAACGCAAACACTGGCCGACCTGAAGCAGCTGCAACAAGCGGCGTTGAGCAGCGATTACGCGTATCGGCAGGTCGCGCATCTAGCGGACAACATTGGCCCGCGATTGACCGGCTCGGCGCAGGCCGCGAAAGCGGTGGAGTATGTCGCGGGCGAATTGAAAGCGGTCGGCTGCGAGGTGCAGCTGGAAAAAGTGATGGTGCCGCATTGGGTCCGTGGCGAAGAAACCGCCGCGCTGGTGCAATTTCCGGGAATGGCGTCAAACACGACCCAGAAAATCGTCCTGTGCGCGCTTGGTGGAAGCGTCGCAACGCCGACGGATGGAATCACGGCCGAGGTAGTTGCCGTGAAAACTTTCGACGAACTGAAAGCGATGCCGCGGGAAAAAGTCGCGGGCAAGATTGTGCTGTTCAATTATCCCTTCGACAAACGGATTGCTGCCGAAGGCCGCGGCGGCGAAGCTTACGGCGAAGCAGTTGTTTATCGGAGTGACGGCCCGAGCGCGGCGGCGCAGCAAGGTGCGGTTGCGTGTTTAATTCGATCAGTCGGTGGCGCGGATTACCGAATCCCGCACACCGGCCAGACAAAATACGCGGACGACGCGCCGAAAATCCCGGCGGGCGCGGTCACGGCCGAGGACGCCGATCTGATTGTCGATCTTGTAAAGCAAGGTCCGGTAAAAATGAAACTGGTGTTAACGCCGCAAACGTTGCCGGACGTGGAAAGCGCAAACGTAATCGGGGATATCAAAGGCAGCGAACATCCAGAGCAAGTCGTGATTGTTTCCGGTCATTTGGATTCGTGGGATCTGGGAACGGGGGCGATCGACGACGGCGCCGGCGTCGCCGTTTCGATGGAAGCGGCGAATCTGATTCAGAAACTGCGTTTGAAACCTAAGCGCACCATCCGCGTGATCGCGTGGATGAACGAAGAGAACGGAAGTGCCGGCTCCAAGCAATACGCCAAAGATCATGAGAAAGATTGGGCGAACCATTTCGCGACGATGGAAACCGATAACGGGGCCGGACATCCGATCGGTCTCAACGTCAAAGCGAAACCGGAAGTGAAAGCGATGTTGAAACCAGTCGCGGCGATTCTCCAGGAATCCGGCGCCGGGATGCTGGCACTTTCCGAGCATGCCGGTGCTGACATTGAGCCGATGGAGAAAGCAGGCGTGCCCGCGTTCGCGCCGATCCAGGACAGCCGGTTCTATTTTAATTACCACCACACGGCGGCGGACACGCTCGACAAGATTGTGCCGAAGGAACTGGCTGAGAATTCCGCGATCGTCGCGGTTTGGGCCTACGCGCTGGCGAATTCGGAACAGCCGTTGCCAAGATAAAGTGTAGCTGTTTCGCTGTGCGAAACGCGCACGTCGCCCACAGGGCGACGGCTACAAAAGAAGATTAAGAGGAAGCGGAAGATCACTTACGTCGAGATCTTCCTTCAGACTCGCGCATTCGCGCTCTCTTTGGTAGACGCGAGGACGTGAATTTGGAGACGATCAATGCGGTCGCGCAATTGATCGCCGCGATCGGGGTGATTGCGTCGCTGTTTTATCTGGCGGCGCAGATCCGCCAGAACACGCGGTCGCAGCGATCGATCGTTGTCGATTCCCTTACTGGCTCGCTGATTGCGCTGCTTGGCCCGCAAGCGAGTGATCCTGCCCAAACGCGCGCGTTTACCGCCGCCGTCGAAGATTGGCATGGAGCGACTGAAGAAGATCGCTTACGAGCCAGCGCCGTTCTCTTTACGTTATTCAAGCTTTTCGAAAACGCTTGGTTCCAGCAGCGCCAGGGCACGCTCGAGCGCGAACAATGGCAAGGTTGGGATCTTTACATTCGTGCGTACTGCCATCGACCGGGCGTGAAAACTTGGTGGTCGCTTCGCCGTGGAATGTTTGCCGCCGGCTTTCGGGATTATCTTGAAGCGACGGAACCGATTGCCGAAGCCGTTCCGCTGAGTGAGGTGATTCGCGGAAAACCGTGACCGTCGCATGGAAGGAGCTTTTCCAAATCGCGCCGAAGCCGGTCGTTTGCTTGGAGTAAAGCTCTCTAAGTACGCCGGACGCGACGACATCATCGTACTCGGCTTGCCGCGCGGGGGCGTGCCAGTCGCTTACGAAGTCGCGCAAGCGCTTCGTGTTCCGCTCGATGTCTTCATCGTTCGCAAGCTCGGCGTGCCGGGGTTTGAAGAACTTGCCGTCGGCGCGATCGCTTCCGGCGGCGTGCGCGTTCTGAATGACGACGTCGCGCGCGCGTTGCCGAATGCGGATGAAATCATTGAATCGGTCACCCAGCGCGAAACGCGAGAACTCGAACGCCGCGAGCAAAGCTACCGCGATGGACGGCCGGCGCCGGAGCTTCGCGGACGCACTGTTATTCTCATCGATGATGGATTGGCGACAGGCGCAACCATGCACGCTGCGGTCAAGGCGTTGCGGCAACGCGGTGCGGCGAAGATCGTCGTGGCAGTTCCGGTCGGGCCGCCGGACACGTGTCGCGAGTTCGAGGATGAAGCTGATGAAGTCGTTTGTGCGAGCGAGCCGGAATTTTTCCAGGCGGTCGGACAGTATTACGAAGATTTCTCGCAAACGAGCGACGACGAAGTGCGCGATTTACTGGCACGCGCCGCGCAAAGAGCTTGATCCGTTATTCGGGAGACGCTTCTACAGGGGCGGGAGAAACGCGCGCCGGTCTTTGCCGATGTTGCAACCAACGACGATGTTGTTCTTGCATCTGTTTCAAGCGCTGCTGCTGCTCCGGCGTGAGATTCGGCGCAATCTCGCGGTGCGCTTCGGCAATGGTTTCGCGAACGCGCCTCCCGGTGTCGCCTCGGATTTCTTCGAGCTTGGCGCCGGTCTTCTCGATGATCGGGGAAATTTTAGCCATCTGTTCGTCCGTCAAACGAAGTTGCCATTGCAAACGGTTCTTCATCGCCTGAGCGGCAAAACCGTGACGATGCGGCCCGAAAAAGAAGCGCTGCGCCGTGGCCGCGCTGAAGAATACGCCAGTGGCGCCGCCGGCCAGAAACACCAGCAAGAAGCCGGCGATCAATTTCCATTTCAGCGCGCTATTCATTGGGCAACCTCATCTTGAATGGCTGAATCGGCGATGGCGAATTCGTTCCCGGACGCCCCGATTGGGTCGCCGTCCTGATTGAACTCGATCCAGGCGCCGGCGGTCGCCAAAACAATCACGGCGGCGGCAGCAAGCGCAATTCGACGCAGGAGTCCCGCGACGGCGGGACCATTTCCGTTTCGACGCGAGAGCGCGATCACGCGGGTGTCGAAACCAAACGGCATCTCTGCGGGCGCCTCCTCTTTCGCCTGCGCCGCGGAGCGCAGTAACCGATCAAGATCGACATCGCGTGCCGCGCCGGAGTTTTGTGAAGGCGGGTTCATAGATTTTTCGCAGCCGACACCTTTGTGAGTTGGTTTTTCATTTTCTGCCGGGCCCGAAACGCGCGAACCTTAATCGCGGCCGTGCCCAGGCCAGTAATCTTGTGGATTTCTTCGACGGAACGGCCTTGCAAGTAAAGCAAATCGATAATCAGGCGTTCGACCGGCTTGAGCATCTGAAGCAAATGTTCGACCAGCTGGCGTGATGCTAATTGCCGGTCCGGGGCCAGTTCGTCGGACGAGGTGGCAAGATTTTCCACAACTGCCTGCTCCTCTTCGCTCAGGTCGGCATGACGCACTTCGGGACGAACTTTCTCGGCTTCGATCTGACTCAGGCAGGTGTTGACGGCAATGCGCGAGACCCAGTGCTCGATCGGCACTTTGCCGGAAAATTGGGAAAGCTTTTGAAAGATTTTGATGAAAATCATTTGGCAAAGATCCTCTTCACTAGTTCGTCGCGGTCGATGTGAGCGGACCATTTTCGCGACAAGCGGATAAAGGCGCCGAAGCAATTCGCGAGCCGCTTCATCGTCATGGCGCAGCGCGGCCTGAACCAGCGCATCTGCGTCAGAATCATCCATGTCGTCGAAGTCGTATCCACACTACTGACAATGACGGGTGTGGATGCGTGGCGGTTACAGGTTTCATGGCTGCAAGGCGGATAAAAATTGATGTAACCAACGCGCCCGGCGCGCGGTCACGACTTATGAAACAATCCGAACCATTCAAATGAAAACAAATATGAAACGAAACTTACTTACATTCGCAGCGATCGGCGCGCTCGCGGCCGCTGGTTACTCGTTCGCCAACGCCGAGGGTGGATTTGGCGGACGCCACGGTGGCTGGCAGGGCCCGGGATTGGCAATGGGACATTTGACCAAGGCCTTAAATCTGACGGCCGAGCAACAGTCGAAGGTCCAACCGCTGATCGATCAGGCCCGGCCGCAGATCGTCGCCATTCACAAGGATGCGATGGATAAGACCCATACGATTATCGACAAAACGATGTCGCAGATCCGTCCGCTCCTGACATCCGATCAACAGAAGAAATTCGACGACCTGCAAAAAGCGCACCAAGACATGCGCAACGCGATGCAGGAAATGCACAACGCGATGAAGGAATAACTTCAGGGGCCATAAGGGAGGAAAATGGCGGCGGCTGGAAACGGTCTGCCGCCATTTTTGCAACGTGACCCTGCATCCAATTGCTAGAAATTCAGAAAGACATCAGCGCTGTGCCAGCCTAACTTTGGCGGGTGAGATTTTTCGGGCGCGGTCGAATCGAACCTTTTCTCTCCAAGATCGACAATCAACGGTTGCGCGACATTCAACAGCGCTATGCCGGTTCAAGCGATCGATACGCAAAGTATGCCGATGTCGAGCACTGGCTGAAAATCAATATCCCGCGCGTCCGAGAACTGAAATTGGACCGCTCGCCGCCCAAACAGATTCTCGATCTTGGCTGCGGCGCCGGTTTTTTCTTATTTCTGGCCAAACAATCGGGTCATAAATGCCTCGGCCTCGATGTCGGAGATTTTCCGCTTTCGAACGAGTTGATTGAGCTCTTCGGCCTGGAGCGCGAGACCTGGAAAATCCGGGCGTTCCAGCCCTTGCCGGAGTTCGGTCGCAAGTTCGATTTGATCACCGGTTTTTCTGGCGCGTTTAATCGCAGTGAAGATGAGTCGCGTGGTTGGAACCCGGAAGAGTGGAAATTTTTCCTGGACGACTTGGATCGACATCTCAACCCTGGCGGCGAAATCTTGCTCGAGATCAACTCCGGCAAGGACAAGCGATACTTTCCGGTGGAAGTAAGCGACTTTTTTTTGAACCGCGGTGCGCGCGTTGACGGCGAGCGGGTTTATTTGAAGCATGGAGGGACGATCTCCGTGTCGTCCGCCTGAATCGACCGATCTGATCTCGTCGGACGCGACGGAGCGCGTCCCTCCAAAAATTCAAATCAGCCGCGACGCTTCCGCAACGAAAAGAGGAAGAGCACGAGCGCGAGGGTCGCCAGCACCGCGGCCACGACGAATCCGGCAGTCGAAAGTTCCATCCGATGATGGAAATTCATTTTCATCCGCGCGGCCAGGCCGAGCAGGAAGAAAAGCAAGGCCGTATAAATTAGAATTACGCTGATCCCCTTTTCGTCGTCGGCTTTCATCAATACTCTATTCGCAATTGCATCCCCGATTTCGGGTCAAAATTCAAGCTCAGTTATTTGACTGGCACCTTAGCCGCCACAGTTTTCAAATCGCTGATGCTGCCGTCGGTAAAAAAGGATCAGGTTCCCGTGGCGATGAACACGGCTGCCGCTACAGGACGACAGCGGAAATTCGAAACTTAGTTTGTCTTGGTCGTCAGCTTCTCCGGCGCTGTGACCCATTTACCGCCGGGCGAAGTGAGGACCGGCAGTTCTTCCATCATGAACTGCGTTTTGCCGAGCGCGCCGATCATCTTCGTCCCGGTGGCGCGATACCACCATTCGCTCATCTCTTCGCCGGTGTGGCAACCCCAGCTTTGGATGTAGGCGTTGCGGGCGAAGATCCAGCCATTGATTTGGCGCAGCTGTGACTCGTGCAGGAACGATTTGGACGCGCTGTCCACGTTGCTGCTGTAATCGAACATGAAACAGGCGCGGTTCGAGTGGCCGAAATACTCGAAGCCGGCCACTTTCTGGCGTTTGCGATCCACGCCCTTGTTCAAATAATTGATGACGTCGTCGCCGTTCCGGAACCAGACCAGATTGAGATTGAATTTGTCGCGGACGGACTCGATGAAAGTGATCAGGTCCTGGTGTTCCTGTGGCGCGCGATCGAGATAACCCTGCTTATAAACCAGCCAGGTGATGGGCGCGTTTGGGCCGAGGCCGTCGCGCAGTTTTTCCGTCCGCAAACGCGCGGCCCGGACGAAATTCGCCCACCAATGATCGTGCGGCTGGGCCTTGTATTGCTCCCATTCTTTTAGTGAGGGCCCGCCGACAACGATGATCCATTCGCCTTTCGGGACGTTATCGCCCGCTTTGGCTGACAGAGCCAGGATCGACAACGACGCAATCAGGAGGAGGCGTTTCATTGAATTCGAGGGGAAGCAGTATTTATGCAGGAAACGAAAATCTGCAACTTTTCAGCTCACCCCGCCTCGCCCCGAACCAAGTCCTCCCAGGTCTGCCGTTTCCTGATCACGGCGACCTTATCGCCGCGCACCAGCGCTTCCGCGGGCAGCGGGCGCGAATTGTAGTTCGATGCCATCACGAATCCGTAGGCGCCCGCACTCATGATCGCGAGCAAATCGCCTTCGCGCACTTCGGGCATCTCCCGGTCGAGCGCAAAAAAATCGCCTGACTCGCAAACTGGCCCGACGATGTCGATCGGACGATTCGGTGAATCGCCCCTACCTTCTTCGACCGGGACGATCTCGTGATAACTCTGATACAGCCCAGGGCGAATCAAATCGTTCATGCCGGCATCGACGATCGCGAATGTTTTCTGCCCAGATTTCTTGATGTAGCGCACGCGCGTGAGCAACACGCCGGCGTTGCCCACAAGGAAGCGGCCGGGCTCGATCAGGACACGGACGCCGAGATCGCGCAAAGACGGAACGATCGCATTTGCATAATCGCGAACGCTAAATGCGGACGGCTCGCCATCATGCTCGTGCCACCATTTCCCGGCGCCGCTCTCGAGCGCGTGGCGGTAAATAATTCCCATTCCGCCACCGATGCTGAAAAATTTGATTCCGTGCTTCGATATCAAGCCGCGAACAAGCGGCGCGACTTTTCCTATCGCGTCGACGAATGGTTTCGTCTCCGTGATCTGCGAACCGATGTGCATCTGCACCCCGACGATGTCGATGTTCCGCATTTTTGCGGCGCGCTCATAAATCCGCGGCGCATCATTGAGCGCGATCCCGAATTTGTTTTCGTGTGAGCCGGTCGAAATGTATGCATGCGTGTGCGGATCGACATCGGGATTGATGCGCAGCGCGATCGGCGCGCGCGAGTTTTTCGCACCGGCGATTTCGTCGATGTATTCAAGCTCGGCTTCGCTCTCGACATTAAAGCTATAAACGCCTTGCTCGATCGCATACTCAATTTCGTCGCGCGCTTTGCCGACTCCCGCGAAGGTGCATTTTTTCGGGTCGGCGCCGGCTGTGATCGCGCGGAAAAGCTCGCCGCCTGAAACAATGTCGAATCCGGCGCCGGCTTCAGCGAGTAGTTTCAAGACTGCGCGGTTCGAGTTCGCTTTGACGGCGTAGCAAATGAGATGATCGAGCGGCGTGAGGGCGGCGTCGAGTCGACCGAAGTGATCGAGAATCGTGCTCGCGCTATAAACATAGAGCGGCGTCCCGAACTGCTCTGCCGCCCGGGCAAGATCGACATCCTCGCAGTAGAGTTTTCCCTCGCGATACCTGAACGAATGCACCGCGAAATGTAGCGACGTTTACGTCAAACGCCGAATGAAACATCAGACTTGTCATTCCGAGCAGGGTGAGGAAATCACAGCCGTATTAGAATTCAAAAGCTGGCAGCGTTTCTCGACACTGATGTGGGATCCTCGATCGGTTGGTTCAGCAAAGAAGGTTATCATCATGCCTGGCGCTCGACCGTTGGGAAATTCATCCGGCGTTGAAAATCGAAGACCTGCGGACGGAGTGATCGCGCCGCTGGACAGTGTCGAGCGGTTGGATTACGAGTGCGCTACCAGGCGAATATGGACGCGACCAAACTTTACTTCCTCATTTTCGGTGCGCTGACGATTCTCGGCGGGATTATCGGCTACGTGAAAGCCGGCAGTCTGCCGTCGATCATCGCCGGTGCCATCACCGGTGTGTTGCTGCTCATCGCCGGCGCGCTTCTGACGGAACATCGTGCGGCTGGACTGGCCACCGCATTCGTTGTTTCTCTTCTGCTCGCGGCGCAATTTGTTCCAAAACTTATCCGCACCGGTAAAATGATGCCCGCCGGCCTGATGTCGATCTTGAGTGTGATCGGTCTCATCGTGGCGATTGTCGCCTGGTTGAAGAAGTAATTCCGTGGCAAGACTTCGTCTGGGCACGTTGCGGAGGATCGTCGTTCTTTTGGCGACGGCGATTTTCGCCGTGATCCTGTATCGCTGGATTTCACAGGAGCGCTTGCAGTACTTCGCGCCGCGGGAAGGTCCGACGACAACTTCGCCGACGCCGGAGCCAATCCCGACGCGCCCTCCGCCGATCGTTGGCAAACTCGACACTGGCCGTTTGTTTAACGGCATCACACTTCATTCGAGTGTTGAAACCACGCCCGGCGCGGACGCGTCGACCGAACGTGTCGATCCTGAAAGTTATGTTCTCGATTTGAAATTGAATGCGCGCGTGCCGACGCCGAATCGGACGATCGAAGAACTGGCGAAAGTCACCCCGCGATTGCCGGAACTGTTACCGGGCCTCACCGCGATGGCGGGTCCTGATTCGGTCTCGCCGCTCTTTACCGAGCTTTACAACACAAAGGTCAGAATGCTGCACGAAAATCTCGTCCGGTTGGACCTGGTTCTCTCGCGTCACAATTTCTTCGATTGCCAAACCATCCTGCAATTGGAGCATCCGCAAACGCATCGCAAGGCGCTGTTATTGCAAGCCGACATGGACGTCGATGCCGACGGCTCAGATGGCGACCGGATGCCGATTGGCACGGGCGCGCCGACCAACTTCAAACCATTTACCAGTTTCAAGTGGGCAAAGAAAACGACGGCGCCCAATCCCTATCTCGCCGGGACGGAAGAGCGATTGAAACGCGCGGAAGACGAGTTCGCCGCGAAGACCACCTCGCCCGATCGGAAACGCGATCTGCGCAACGCGATTACGCAATTGCGCACGGAAGTGGCCACGCTCAAGAAATTCAGTTTCCTCATCGGCACGACCGATCCTTACATCGTGATTCCGGGCGCGTTCACGCACGGACGCGATGCGGTCAAGACCGGAGATTACGCGCTGGTAGTTTTCGGCGATGGAATTTATCCGGCGATCGTCGGCGACATTGGGCCTAACGATAAAGTGGGTGAAGCGTCGTTTCGGATCGCAAAGCAAGTTAATCCGCAGGCGACGGCTTACAACCGACCGGTGAGCGATCTAAAAGTGACGTATCTGATTTTTCCGGGGACTGGCGATCCGCAGTTTGGCCCGCCCGATTTGGAAAAACTCCAGGCAACCTGTCAAAAATTGGTCGACGAAATTGGGGGCGCGACTGAGCCGCTCCATCATTGGGAAAATATTATTCCACCGCCGCCAACGCCGACCCCTTCGCCAAGTCCAATGGTTTCGCCATCGCCAACATCGCCTTCGCCTTTTGGTTCGCCGCCAGCATCACCTTCAGCGACATTCGCGTTCCCGATCGCCAGCCCGACGCCAGGCGGGTAGGCGGGTAAATACACCGCGGGCGCTGGAAGTACTTCGCAAATTTCTCGGAATGGCTGCCCCGCATGGATTCGAACCATGAATAACGCCTCCAAAGGGCGCTGTGTTACCGTTACACCACAGGGCAAAGAAACAGCGAGCGTTTCGACGCTGAGCTTAGCTGGCAACGGTAGCGCGCTCGATTGCGCGTGCAATTATTCGCCGGTTGGCTTCGGCAGCCGAATGTCGACGGTGGTGCCTTTGCCGACAACGCTCCGAACTGAAATTTTCCCGCCGTGTTCCTCGACAATCGCTTTTGTCACTGCCAGACCGATGCCATTTGCGTGTGAATCGCGGTAACGTTCGAAAGGCTCGAACAATGTCGACATCAGTTCGGGAGCGATTCCCCCGCCAGTATCGGAAATCCGCAGGACCACCTGGTTCTCCAAGGCATCGATCGTGACGGTGAGAAAGCCTCCACGTGACATCGCTTGCATCGCGTTCTCGATCACATGACCGACTGCGCGAGAGAATCTTCCAAGGTCGACGTCGATGTTGCCCTGGTAACGGATGTGTTTGACGAACTCGATGTTCTTGCTCGGGAGAAGGTGCAGCGAGTGGCGATTCAGTTCGTCCAGCAGCCGCCAGATCGAAACCGATCGCTTGCTGACTAAAACCGAACCGCGGGTGTAATCGAGCAGGTCCAAGGTCATTCCGAGGATGCCATTTACCGTGTCGGTGAGCATCTTGCTTAGCTCGCGCAGATGCGGATCGGCCGATTCGCTGGCGATCAAGTCCGAACAACAGCGCGCGATGCAAACCGGGTTTTTCAAATCATGAATCATTGCGTTGGCGATCGCGCCGGCCACGCGGAGTCTTTCCGCTCGCATCGTTTCGCGCATGAAATGGGCGTTGGCGCTGCGCACGCGCGCGGTGATGGCGCGCAGAAAATTCATGTGCAATCGGCTTGGGGACAGCTCAAGGATTTCCTGAAACGTGTCTTCGGTGAGTGCGCCTATCAGGGCCGGCTTAACCGCGGTCGCAGTGGTAAAATGCGGCGTGCCTGCCAAGAGCGCCGTTGCGCCAAAGAAATTTCCCTGATCAACGTAGTCGAGGATTTCATGCTCGACGCCGTCTCCCGCCTTCGCAATTTTAACGCAGCCCTTGCCTACCAGGTAAAGCGAGTCGCCCGGTTCGCCTTCGCGAAAAATAACTTCACCGGTTTTCTTTCGAAGGACTCCAATTTTGGGCGCGATGCGCTCGATGATCTTAGCATCAACTCCTTCAAAAAGGCGATTATCGTGGAATCGCTCGACGGCTCGGGCCCGGGCACTGGCTCTCATTCAATTCAAAATCAGCTCGCGAGGGACGAGCTATCCGGCAGAGCGGTGTCAATTTTGGCGTATTTCAAACTGTCCAGAACGCCGCGGACATGATCGACAATCTCATCGGGCGCGAGTGGCTTTCGCAAAAATCCCGCGATTCCATCCTTCATCAATCGGTCGAGTCGATCTTGTCGGATAAATCCGGTGCATAGAACGACGGGTATGTTGGCCCGAATTTCGCGCAGCCGATGAAACGTCTCTTCTCCATCCATGAAGGGCATCGTCAGGTCGAGCAGAACCAATTGGAATGTCTGGGGCTGCCGTCGAAAGAGATCGAGAGCTTCAAATCCCGATTGCGCAGTCACAACTTGGTAACCTGCTTCGCTCAGCAAACGCTTAATCAAAACCAGCGCCATCGATTCGTCGTCGACCACGAGAATCGTCGGCTTCGCTCGCGGCATTTCGCTGATCGTCTTCGGTTTCAAGAACGACTCGAGCTCGGGATGCATCAGCACCTTTTGATCGGTGCCCCCAGCCTCTTTGGCCAATTGCGCGGCGACCGCTTCCGCGCGGTCAATGCTCGAGCGCAGCATATTAAGATATTGCTCCGAATCTTCACTGCCTTCCCACAAGTTACCGATCTCGGCGCTGGTGCCGGAAATGATCTGCAACAAGTTGTTCAGTTCGCTCGTCGCTTTTGAGACCGATTCTTTCGAAACGGACTTACGCGACGGACGGGGCGATTTGCCTTCAGAGTTCACCGTCTCCCATTTGCAGCAATCGGGATGCCTTTTAATAGAAATTATAATAACGGGGTGTGCCAACATGGCGCGCCCGATCGCAAGCTCAAGAGACTCCAAGAGACGAAATCCCATTCGCTATCGGCCCGAATCGCCTTATATTTCAGTCCCCCTCTCTATGAACGAGCTTCGTGTTGAAAACCTCCATATCGCCATCGGCGATCAGCAGATCGTCCGCGGTCTGAGTCTGGCCGTGCCTCGCGGTGAGGTTCACGCCGTCATGGGCCCGAACGGTTCCGGAAAAAGCACGCTTGCCAAGGTGATCGCCGGCCATCCCGATTATCATGTGACAAAAGGCAAGATCACGATGGACGGCGAAGATCTCCTAGCTCTCGAGGCGGATGATCGCGCCCGTAAAGGCCTTTTTCTCGCCTTCCAGTATCCAAGCGAAGTTCCTGGAGTCACGATTGCGAATTTCCTCCGAGCCGCGCTCCAATCGCGTTTGCCAGAAGGCGAAGAACTCGAGGCGACCGAGTATTACGCGCGGCTCTACGAAAAAATGGAACTGCTCGGCATGGATCGCTCGTTCACATCGCGCGCGGTCAACGAAGGTTTTTCTGGTGGTGAAAAGAAGCGGACGGAAATTTTGCAGCTTGCCATGCTCGAACCGAAGTACGCGGTTCTCGACGAGACCGACAGCGGGCTCGACATCGATGCGCTCAAGGTGGTCGCTCGCGGCGTAAATACGATGCGGGGACCGAACCTGGGCGTCCTTTTGATTACGCATTATCAAAGACTTTTGAATTACATCGTTCCGGACCATGTTCATGTTATGGTTCAGGGCCGGATCGTGCGCAGCGGGGGCAAGGATTTGGCGCTTGAGCTCGAGGAGCGAGGTTACGATTGGGCGCGGGCGGGAGCGGATGAACCAGTGCTGACCAGATAAGATGGACAATGAAAACTGAAAACAAAGCGGTCGATATCAACCGGAACATCGGCGATTTTTCCTACAAGGTTGATTACGCCAAGGACGCCGGTAGCGGCCTGAGCGAAAAGACCATCCATTACATCTCCGACGTGAAGGAAGATCCGGACTGGGTTCGCGAATTTCGTCTTCGCGGATTGAAAACATTTTTGGAAAAACCGTTGCCGACGCATTGGGCGAGCAAAGACCTCGAGACGATCGATTTCGATAAGATCCGTTATTATCTTGCCTCTGGCGATGCGGCCAAGCGGACCTGGGAAGAAGTGCCCGAGGACATCAAACGCACGTTCGAGCGACTCGGTATTCCGGAGCAGGAGCGCAAATTTCTCGCCGGCGTCGAAGCGCAGTTCGACAGCGAAGCGGTTTACTCCAACATCAAGAAAGCCGTCGGCGAGCAGGGCGTCATTTTTGTCGGCTCGACCGAGGGCCTGAAAAATCATCCGGAGATTTTCCGGAAATGGTTCGGCAAAGTGATCCCGATTGCCGACAACAAATTCAGCGCGCTCAACGCGGCCGTGTTTAGCGGTGGTTCGTTCATTTACGTCCCGCCCGGGGTGAAAGTGAAACATCCACTGCAAGCTTACTTCCGGATCAACGCGGAAAATTTCGGTCAATTCGAGCGTACCCTCATCATTGCCGACGAAGGAAGCGAAGTCACTTACATGGAGGGCTGCACCGCGCCGAAATTCGAGACCACAACGTTGCACAGCGCAGTGGTCGAGCTTGTCGCGCTCAAGGGCGCCAAGATCCAATACATCACTGTGCAAAACTGGTCGGCCAACGTTTTCAATTTGGTCACAAAACGCGGACTCGCCCACGAAGATGCCGAGATCAAATGGATCGATTGCAACATCGGGTCGCGTCTAACCATGAAATATCCGGGCGTGGTCCTGAAAGGTCGCAAAGCGCGGGGCGAAGTGCTCTCCATCGCTCTCGCTAATAACGGCCAGCATCAGGACACGGGCGCGAAAATGATTCACGCCGCTGATGAGACGACTTCGAACATTATTTCGAAATCGATTTCCATTGGAACCGGTCGCGCGACCTATCGCGGGCTCGTCCACGTGCCGAAACATCTCAAAAACTGCAAAAACAACACCGAGTGCGACGCGCTCCTGATCAACTCGACGTCGCGCACCGACACCTACCCCGCGATCACTGTCCGCGGGACCGGGAACGCCGTGCAACACGAAGCCAGCGTCAGCCAGGTCAGTGCCGAACAAATCTTCTACATGCAACAGCGCGGCTTGACCGAAGCGCAGGCGATGAGCTTGAGCGTAAACGGATTTGTTAACGATCTCGTCCGCCAGTTTCCGATGGAATATTCGGTTGAACTGAAACGATTGATCGAGCTCGAGATGGAAGGCTCGGTCGGATAATTTTCCCGGAAACAAGATCGACATCGGCGGTCTGCGGACCGCCGTTTCCGTCTAACATCGACAATGTCCTCAATCGCTCATGCTGAAACCGTAAGCTCGAAAGGAATCCTTTCGGGTCAGATCGGGTCGCGCGATTTGCCCGATTGGTTTCGGGAACAACAGGCAGCCGCGTGGGAAAAATTCGAATCGATCCCGCGGCCGACCCGCAAAGATCAGCCCTGGCGCTTTTCCAATGTCGATCTTCTCGATCTCGCGCCATTCAAGTTCAGCCCCGCGCTTTCGGATGATGATCGCGCCAATGTTTTAAAATACTCTCGCGGCCTGGGCGAATTCGCAGCTCGTCTGATTTTTGCCGGCGATCAGCTGATCGAGCGCAATGTCGTTTCCGACGACTTGAAGAAGCGAGGCGTGATTTTTCAGCCGCTCGAACGCGCGATGGTCGAGCACGCCGATCTTTTCCGAAAATATTTCATGTCGCAACCGGCGGTTTTGGGCTCGGCCAAATTCGCCGCACTTCATCAGGCGCTCGTTTCATCGGGAACATTTCTTTTCGTCCCGCGCGGTGTCGAGATCGAACAACCGATCGAGATCTTTCACTGGTTGCGCGGCGACGGTGTCTCCGTTTTCCCCCACCTGTTGCTCATCACTGACGAATTGGCCAAGGTTACCGTCGTAGAACATTTCCGCTCCTGCGATGCGCGCGCGACCGGCTTCGCTTGCGGAGTAAACGACTTGATCGCCGGCCCAGGGGCCAAGGTCACTTACGTTTGCGCGCAAAACTGGGGAGAGAACGTCGTCGCGCTTCAAATGAACACGACCACGGTCGATCACGACGCGTCCGCCATGAGTTTGAATCTGAATCTGGGTTCCAGGTATTCGCGGTTCGAAAGTCTGAGCCGACTCGTGGGCGAAGGCGCGCGGAGTGATTTGCTTGCGGTCGCAGTCGCAACGAACGAGCAGGAATTCGACGCGCGCACGTTGCAAGACCACATCTCGCCGCATACCGCCAGCGATCTGCTTTACAAGAATGCCCTCGACGATCGTGCCCGCTCCACGTTCGGCGGATTGATTCGGGTGGAGCCGCACGCCCATTTCACCGATGCCTATCAAAAAGTTCGCAATCTCTTGCTGAGCGATGATTCCGAAGCGAACTCAATGCCCGGCCTCGAAATTCTGGCGGACAACGTCCGTTGCACCCACGGTGCCACTTCCGGCCAAATCAACGAAGACGAAATGTTTTATCTCCATTCGCGTGGCATCCCGACAAAAGTCGCCCAACGCCTCATCGTCACCGGGTTCTTAAACGAAGTCATCCAGCGGCTGGATCAACCGGCCATAGCTGACCATTTGCGAAGTTTGATTGACCGAAAATTTGCGCGGTAGCTGGTGGCTCCGCCGTTCGGAGAATTCTTTTGCATCGCCGGTTGGGGCTGTTGTATTTTGGTTTCCCTTTTCAACTGCCATGGATGTAAGCGGACATATCGGCGCAATCCTGAACCAGAAGAGCGGCAATGTTTTCTCGATCGGGCCGGACGCGACGGTGTTCAAGGCGATCGAAATGATGGCGGACAAGAACGTCGGTGCGCTATTGGTAATGAAAGGCGAAAAGCTGGTCGGGGTTATCTCCGAGCGCGACTACACACGAAAAGTTTTTGTCCGTGGCAAATCCTCCAAGGAGACCCGGGTTGATGAAATCATGTCGTCGAATGTTTCGACAACGAAGCCCGGAGAAAGCGTTGATGAATGCCTGCGCTTAATGACCGAGAAACACATTCGTCACCTGCCGGTGGTCGAAGGCGGCAAAGTGATCGGGATTATTTCCATCGGCGACCTGGTGAAGCACGTGATCTCCTGCCAGAGCGCGACCATCGCGCATTTGGAAAGCTACATCAGCGGCGGATATTCAGGCTGATGCTTGAGACTGCCACCAGAGACGGCGGCAGCTACAACGACCAAACGGTTTTTCCTCCGACAATCGTTCGCACAGCTCGTCCCTTTAACTTCCAGCCATCGAACGGGGAATTGCGCGACAGGGATTGGAACTGGTCGATCTTCACAGTCCAGTCCAAGTCCGGATCGATCAATGTGACGTCAGCCGGCGCGCCGGCCGACAATGTTCCGGCATCGAGATTAAGGAGTTTAGCGGGCTCAACGGTGTACATCTTGATCAGGCGCTTGATGTCGATCTTGCGATGTTTGTGTACGAGAAGATCGATAAACAAACCGAGCTCAGTCTCGAGCCCAACAATGCCGAACGGCGCCTGATCGAACTCCACTTCTTTTTCGAACCCGGCATGCGGGGCGTGATCCGAACACAGGATCGACAATGTGCCGTCGGCGATTCCTTCTAAAATTGCATCGACATCTGCTTTCGCGCGCAGCGGCGGATTCATTTTGTAATTCGTGTCAAAATTTTGAATCGCCTCGTCGGTCAGCGCGATGTGGTGCGGGCAAACTTCACCGCTGATTTTCACGCCGCGTGCCCGCGCTTCGCGGATGAGACGCACACTGCCGGCGGCGCTGATGTGCTGGCAGTGAATGTGATGATCGCAAAGTTCGGCCAGCAAAAAGTTCCGCATCACGATTGCTTCTTCGCCTGCGGCCGGCCAGCCGGGCAAACCGAGTAGCGTGCTCCAGTAGCCTTCATTGACCACGCCGTTGCCTACTAGATTATAATCCTGGCAATGATCGAGCACTGGCAATCCAACCATGCGCGCGTACTCGACCGCGCGCCGCATGAGCTCATGATTTTGGACGCAATGCCCGTCATCGGTAATCGCGACCACGCCGGCCCGGCCTAACGAACCAATCAGAGCGAGCTCTTCGCCCGCGATGTTCTTCGAGATCGCGCCGGTCGGTAAAATATTCACACCCGCGGTTTCCTTCGCGCGATCTTTGATCCACGCGATGGTCGCTGGATTATCCGCTGCCGGCGAAGTGTTCGGCATGCACACAATCGTGGTGAACCCACCCGCCGCGGCAGCGCGGGCGCCGGATTCGATCGTTTCCTTGTGTCCGAACCCGGGCTCTCGCAAATGCACGTGCATATCGATCAACCCCGGAGCAACGATCAATCCCTTCGCGTCAATCGTTTCCGTCTCTTGATTCCTGATCTCGGACCGCTCCGAGATTTTTCCATCGACCATCGCGAGATCGATAACGTCATCGCGCTTGTTCGCCGGATCGATCACCCGGCCGTTGCGAATAATCATCGCGCTCACGTAGCGATTCCCCCACAGAGATAAAGAACGGCCATACGGACGGCGAGACCGTTAGTGACTTGATCGAGAATGACGCTTTGCAATCCGTCCGCGACTTCGCTGTCGATTTCGACGCCGCGATTGATCGGGCCCGGATGCATGACGAGACAATCCGGTTTTAGGAGTTTGGCGCGCTCTTTGGTTAGACCGAACAACGTCGTGTATTCGCCGATTCCCGGGAAATATTCCTTACGCTGACGCTCGTGCTGGATCCGCAACAGATTTACCACATCGGCATCTGGCAGCACTTTGTCGATCTGGTTTGAAACTGCGACACCGAGTTTTTCGAACTCGCGCGGGACCAGCGTGCTTGGTCCGACGAGTGTGACGCGTGCGCCCAGCTTGGTGAGGCCGAAAATGTTAGAGCGCGCGACGCGACTGAACAAAATGTCGCCGATGATGACGACGTGGAGGTTGTCGATCTTGCCGCGTTTCTCCCGGATCGTGTAGATATCGAGCAGCCCTTGAGTGGGATGCTCGTGCGCGCCGTCGCCGGCATTGATCACGCTCGATTTCAATCGCTCCGCCAGAAATTGCGGCGCGCCGGCAGAACTGTGGCGCAAGACGAGAATGTCGGCGTGCAATGCCTGGAGATTCCGTGCTGTGTCCTTGAGCGTTTCGCCTTTGGTCAGACTCGACGTTGTCGCGGAAATGTTGATCACGTCCGCACTGAGACGGTGAGCTGCCAGTTCGAATGAAGTGCGTGTCCGCGTGCTCGGCTCAACGAAGAAGTTGATCAGCGTTTTGCCGCGAAGCGCCGGAACTTTTTTGACCTCACGAGTGCCGACTTGTTTGAAGGCGTCGGCGGTTTCGAGAATGAAATTAATCTCGTTCGCGGACAATTCGCGCAGCCCGAGCAAGTCTTTGCGGTTCCAATAAATGCTCATTCTTTAAACAACCAGACCGCGTCTGGTTCCTTATCGACGTTTTGAAGACGGACTTGGATTTGCTCGCGCGTCGCGGTCGGCAAATTTTTGCCGACGTAATCGGCGCGGATCGGCAACTCGCGATGACCGCGGTCGACCAGAGCTGCGAGTTGAATCCGCGCCGGTCGTCCAAAAGAGCTGATCGCATCCATCGCTGCCCGCGCGGTGCGACCAGTGAAGAGAACGTCGTCGACAATGATGACGGTGCGATGCTCGAGCGGCAGCGGAAGTTTGGACGCGTGCACAATCGGCAATTCGGCGCGCGTGCCCACATCGTCGCGATGCATCGCGACATCGATCGTCCCCGTCTCGATGTCGATCTTCGCGACTTGGCGGATGAATTCTGCAAGTCGTCGTGCAACCTCGACGCCGCGCAAAGGAATACCGGCGAGCACGACCGATTTTAGGTCGCCGTTTTGCTCAATGATTTCGTGCGCGATCCGCCGCAGCGCGCGCCGGATCGCTTCCGCGTCCATGACCGGGACGCCAGAGTTATGTTTTTTCTCGTCCATCTGCATCCTTGGCGACCTCACGGGATCGCTTTTAAAGGAGCCGAAAATAAATCAGGAGGCTGCCTTTTCTGTGCGAGCCTCCTTCATTCGCCGCTCTCGCCAATGCGAGCGATGTTTGACGATCCAATCGAGGAGCGCTTTTTCAAAGCCGATGTCTTTGCCGGCTTTTTCGCTCTCGATCCATTTGTGTTTCAAAATTTCTTCGCGCTCGGCCAGGAACTCCTTGTAGAGAACGGAATTCTTAACGAAGTGGGACTTGTCTTTCTCTGCCTGGGCAACCGGCATGTGGAGAGTTTTTTCCATAAAAACGAGAATCAGTCAATACAAAGTGAATAACTCGTTGTTAAGTATGACGTAGCATCAGCCATACCTATTTAATCTCAGCGACCTAACGTATCAGGTCAATGCCTCGCGAATGCGACGCGCGACGTTCGTAAACTCCACCGCCACCGGTGATTGTCGATCTTGCCCAACGATCGGCAAGCCGCGATCGCCGGCTTCGCGCGTGGCAATGTCAATGGGGATTTGACCGAGCAGTGGAACCCGGATCCGCTTCGCTTCCCTTTCGCCGCCGCCACTGCCGAAAATGTCATATCGCTTGTTATCTGACGGCGAGACGAAGTAACTCATGTTTTCAACCAAACCGAGCACGGGGACATTCACCTTCTCAAACATCGTCGCAGCCTTGCGCGCGTCGATCAGCGCTACTTCTTGCGGTGTGGTGACGATGATCGCGCCGGAGAGCGCGACGGTTTGCACGATCGTGAGTTGAATGTCACCGGTGCCGGGCGGGAGATCGAGCACGAGAAAATCGAGCTCGCCCCACGCAACTTGCCGCAGAAACTGCTGAGTGTAACGCGTCACCATTGGTCCGCGCAAAATTGCGGGTGATGCGTCGTCGAGGAGAAAACCCATCGACATCAGCTTCAGATTGTACTGTTCGATCGGGATGATTTTGTTTTCGTCAGTCGCCGTGGGTCGTTCCCGCGTCCCAAACATTAGTGAAATGCTCGGACCATAAATGTCGCAATCGCACAAACCGACTCGCGCTTTGGTTTGCTCAAGGGCGACCGCGAGATTTGCCGCGACGGTAGATTTTCCAACGCCGCCTTTGCCGCTAGCGATTGCAATGACGTGTTTGATCCCCGGAAGTCGGGTGGCGCCGACACTCGCGCCCGCGGGTGGCGCGTGAATATCGATCAAAACTCTTGCGCTGCGAACACCATGGAGCTCATGCAAGATTTTTTCGGCGTCGTCTTTAATTGCCGCGGGAATATTGGGATCGTTAGTGGCGAGGGCGAGCTGCACTTTGACGTCGCCATTGTCGATATCGACTCCTTTGACCAGACCAAACGACACAATGTCGCGACTAAATCCCGGATACCGGACCGAACGGAGCGCGCCGCGAACTTGTTCTTCTGAAATCGACATCGCTGAAACGTAAGCCGCGAGCAAGGTCAGTAAAGACGAGTCGTTCTTCTTTGCTTGAAAAGGTTCCTGGCTCCGGAGAGCATCGCGCCATGAAGAACCAAATCTCTTTCCGAATCGTTGTGGCCGCGGCCGCTCTGGCGCTGCTTGCCGGATGCGCCGTGTTCCAGGAGAGTGGACAATCCGCACTGGTCGGAACTTGGACGAATTCGCTTGGCACAGTTTGGGCAATCAAGGCCGACGGCACATTCGATGTCGATCTTAGGCATCATGGAAAGCGTGATGCTTGGGGAACCTACACTGTTCAGGACGATCAGGTCACGCTCCAGCGCACTGGCGGTGTAAAACCGAAAGGCTGTGAAGGCCCGGGTGTTTATAAATTCAAGCGGACCGATGATGGACTGCAGTTCACGCTGGTCAGCGACAAGTGTAAGTTGCGCCAGAAAAACGTCTTGCAACCCTGGAAGCCTTGGAAAAAGAAATAGCTCCCCGCAGCTAACAAAGCCGTTACTGAACTCGCCCGAACTGGAAGTTGGCTACATGACCTTCTTCCCGATCGATATGCCAATGATGAAGAAGATCAGGCATATGACGAGGAACAGGAAGAAGAGGAATTTGGCGATGCCGGCCGCGGCGGAAGCGATTCCGATGAATCCGAAGAGCGCCGCCCCCAACGCGATGACGAGAAATAGAGCAGCCCACTTTAACATTTTGATTACCTTCAAGAGCTGATTCGCGGGAGCCGGGGCGATCGGGCTACAAGATGTCGATCTTGCGAATTATTTGGGCACGCCATTAGCGAAGAAGATTCGTTCGCGCTCAATGTCGGCGCCCCGACTGGCAAAGAAATCCCGGAGCTCCGACGTCAGGTAATCGCCATTTGGGAGGGGATTCAGCGTGAGATAGACTTTACCGCCAGGCGCGAGTCGCCGTTGAAGATCGCGAAGAAGAAAGTCCCATTCACTCGGTCCCCAGCGCGAGTTGGTTGGCCGAGAGCGATCAAAACCGATTGAAAACGCGGTGATCCAGTCGAATTGCCGGTGAAGATTCGGGAGCGATGCGAACGGTTGGATCCTGAAAACAGTGCGCGGCACGCCAAAGACTTCGAGCAGTTCCTTGAAAAGCGGCGATTCGTCGACGTCGAGACCAAGAACCGAATGACCGAATCTTTTCAGGATGAATAAAAAAAACCCACCGCCGCAACCGAGATCGAGCACGCGCTGTGGCGGAGAACGGTGAAGTTTCAAATCCTGGACTCGCTCGCGATTGACCCGCAACCATTGTTCGACATCGGCGTATTTGGCGCCGGCGTAACGGTTTTGAATTTCGACAAGCCGATTTTGATCAACGCCGGCGAGGACCGGACCAAACGGCAATCGAAAAACCGAACGCTGCGCCCTGCGCCAGCCGCGGCGGTACGTCTCTCCGCGAACGAGTTTCGCGAGTTTCCGGCCCAGCTTCATGTCAGCGCCCCCGCGATCTCACGCAGTAGCCCGGGTCCGCGATAAATCAGGCCGGTGTAAATTTGGAGAAGTTGCGCGCCGGCTGCGATTTTCTCGCTAGCGGAATGGGCGTCCATAATTCCGCCGGAGGCGATGACGGGGATTGTCGATCTTGCAACGATTTGCCGGATCAGGGCCGTTGATTTGTCGCGCAACGGTGCGCCGCTCAAACCGCCCTGCTCGTCTTGCCCAGCCGGAATCGACGAATGATCGATTGTTGTGTTGCTAGCGATAATCCCGGCGACCTTGTTCGCTTGGCATGTTAAAATGATTTGGTCCAGTTCCGCGGGTGCCAAATCCGGCGCAATCTTCACCACAATCGGCTTACGGGTGATGAGGTTTTTGGCGGCGACGGCGGCGAGCAATTCCGAAAGGGCATCGGGTCCCTGCAATTCCCGCAAGCCCGGCGTATTCGGCGAGCTGACATTGAGCACGATGTAATCGGCGAATTCGCGCACAAGTCGAAACGAATAGAGGTAATCCGCAATTGCTTCGCTCAGCGGCGCGCTCATCGATTTTCCAATATTAATTCCGACCGGCACTTCCGGCCAACGGCCACTTCGCTGCAATTTGCTCAGTCGCTTCGCAATCGCGTCGGCGCCGTCGTTGTTGAATCCGAGACGGTTGATCAACGCGCTTTGTTCGGGGAAACGAAAGATGCGCGGCTTTGGATTACCAGGCTGCGCTTTTGCCGTGACCGTGCCGATCTCGATGAAACCAAACCCGAATGCCGCCCATACCGGCAGCGCGACGCCGTTTTTGTCGAGACCCGCGGCAAGGCCGAGTGGATTTGGAAAATTCAGACCGAAAAGACTTTTTGGGCTGGCCGCTGGCTGAAAACCGCTCAAGGCGCGGAGAGCAAGATCGACATATGAGGCTGCGCGCAAACTTTCGATTGTGAAGCGATGGGCGGTTTCAGCATCAATTGAAAAGAGAAGCGGCCTAACGAATCGCTCGTAGGCGTTCTTCATTTGCCGATGCAGAATTGGCCGAAAACGGAATCCAGAATTTGTTCGACGCCGACCGTGCCGACGACTTCGCCCACCGCCCGGAGAGCGTCATTGAGATCCAAGGCGATATATTCAGGGGATTTTGTGTCCTCCATCGTCTTGCGCGCGCGATCGCACGCTTCCAACGCGCGCCGCAGACAATCGCGATGGCGGAGGTTGATCGCCAGGGTATTCTCGGGCCGCAAGTGTCGATTGCCGATGCGAGAAAGAATTTCGCTTTCGAGGGCATTCAGACCGTCGCCGGTTGCGCATGAGATCCGGAGTACGTTGGAATTTTTCCAGTCGTCATGTTCCGGAAGGTCGCCTTTGTTCAATACCAGGATTTCATTCCCATTCGCGATGCTGTTCTCGAAATGCACCGGGCGCGGCGCATTTCGGTCAACGATGTGCAAGCGCAAATCAGCCTTTTGCAATGAACGTTCGGTGCGGGCGATCCCTTCGCGTTCAATTTCCGATGTCGACGTCCGGAGCCCGGCGGTATCGAGCAAGCGAACCGGCACTCCGCGCAAATTGACAGTTTCTTCAATTGTATCTCGCGTTGTGCCGTGAGTCTCGCTCACAATCACGCGTTCGTAACCCAGAAGACGATTGAGCAAACTGGATTTGCCGGCATTTGTCGCTCCATAAATCACCACCCGAACGCCTTCCCGCAAAATGCGACCCTGATCCGCGGTGGCAAGGAGCGCGATAATTTGTTCGCGAACTGAGTCGAGCCGTGCGCGCAATTTATCGCCGTTGTCGGGCGCAATTCCTTCCTCTGAAAAGTCGATGGTGGCTTCGATGTGGGCGAGAAGATCGACAAGAGCGCTGCGAATGCTTTGAATTTCTTCACCCAGCTTGCCTTCCAGCTGCTCGGTGGCCGAGCGCAAGGCGAGATCCGTACGGGCCCGAATTAAGTCGATCACGGCTTCGGCTTGGGTCAGGTCCATTTTGCCGTTCAGAAAGGCGCGCTCGGTAAATTCTCCGGGACGCGCCGCCCGGCCGCCTGCGCGCAGGCAGACTTCGAGAACTTTCGCCGTCACCAGCGTCCCACCGTGGCAGCTAATCTCGACAATGTCCTCGCCCGTGTAACTGGCAGGCGCGCGATGGATCGACATCATCACTTCATCGACCAAGCCCCCTGATTCAGTGACGATCTCGCCGAGATGCTGAACGTGGGAAACAAAACGCGAGGGGGATTCTTTGCCGCGGAAAATTTGATCCGCGATTCGAATTGCATCCGGACCGGAGATTCGGACGAGCGCGATTGCACCTTCGCCGGTCGGAGTGGAAATGGCGGCGATTGTGTCGGTGGTGATTAATTCCGGATCACCAGCAGCAGAGGATGTCGATCTTAAGAGAGAGCTTTCTTCAACGCTACGATGCATTTTTCGTTTTGCTCCATTGTTCCCACTGTGATGCGCAACCATTCCGGCAAGTTATAGCCCTTCAATGGGCGAACGATAATCTTCATGGCCAGCAGTTTTTTGAAAACCGCCGGACCGTCGCCCACATTGACGAAAACGAAATTGCCCGCGCTTGGACTAAGTTTCAATTTCATTGCACGAAATTCGTCTTCCAAATAAGCGCGCCCGAGATCGACAAGCTGTTTCGTCTCGCGCAAATGTTGGTCATCTCCCAGAGCAGCCAGCGCAGCGGCTTGGGCAACGCCATTCACATTGAAGGGCTGCCTGGTTTTCTTAAGCACATCGATCAGCTCTGATCTCGCGATTCCATAGCCTACACGCAGGCTGGCCAAGCCATGTATCTTCGAAAACGTCCGCAAAATGATAACGTTTCGACTGTCGCGAACGTAGAGAATTGAATCGGGCGGATTGTCGAGAAATTCAAAATAGGCTTCGTCCAAAACAGTGATAACCTCGCCCGGCACCCGGGCAACGAAGTCGGCGATTTTTTCCTGGGCAATGAGCGCCCCGGTCGGATTGTTTGGATTAGCGATGAAGATGATCTTCGTTTTGGGGGTAATCGCGTTCAGCATCGCCTCCAAATCGGGCTGAAAATTTAGCGCGGGCGTCTCAATAGTTTGCGCACCGAAAAGCTGAGCGATCAATTTGTAGGCAATAAATGCATACTCAGAAGTGATCACATTGTCGCCGCGATTGAGAAACGCATGGCCAACGAATTCGATCACTTCGTTGGAGCCATTTCCGAGAATAACGTTGTCACGGTCCACTCCCAATCGGGCGGCGATAGCTTCGCGCAAATAAATAGCGCTGCCATCGGGATAGAGCTGCACCGATTCAAGGGCGGCCCGCATCGCGGTCACGGCTTTCGGGGACGGCCCCAGCGCGTTCTCGTTCGAAGCGAGCTTAATAATCTCGCTCGGATCGACACCGAACTCGCGCGCCGTTTCTTCAATCGGTTTGCCCGGCTCATAAACGGCAAGATCGCGCAACTGTGGATTGGCGCGGCTCCAGATGGGCGTCACGCGCTCAATCTAGACGCAATTGGGAGTCGAACAAAAACCTGCTCTTGGCGATGAAACATCGTGCTCGCGAGGCGTCGCCCATTCAGGGCTGCCCAAGGCAACGGCGGTCAGGGAAAAAAAGCATAGCCAGCACATTTTTTTGCTTGCGCCGAGGAAGGTATTTCGGGTAAAAACGGCTTGGTCAGACTGGAAGTTATAGGTGGCATAAAAATTGTTATTGACGGTGCGACGCAATTATGAGAAATATGGGAATCATAACAAACGCAGCCATGACAAATCGCCGTCTCCGAAAGGATAATCAGAACATGAAAACTATCAGCATCTCTTCACTCGCCGCGCTGCTCATCGCGGCCGCTTCGCTCTTGCTCGCCACTGGCGCTCGCGCCACGGTTGTCGATCTCAGCAGTGGCCCCCCTGCCAGCGGCTCCATCGGCGACGCGCTCTTTTTCGCCTCTGATCAGCAACCGGCCGGGACGGGCTTCATCGATTCCTTCCTGCGCGTTCAAGCCAGCCCGACTGAGCAAGGTTACAATACCGATGGCGGCTTTCCATTTAACGACAAAAATCCGCACAACTTCCAGCACAGCGTCCTCCTCTCCTCCCTGATGCAGTTCAACCTTAACGGCACGGAATATTTCAAGTTCATGCTGGACGCGAACCAGTCCGGGGCTACCAACCACACGTTTACCATGACTCAGTTGCAATTTTACACCGCGAACAGCGGATCACTGTTGCCAACTAGCCTGAACTCTAACGGCACGATTAATTTAGGAACCCTTGCCTACAATATGAATCCGGGCGGCGGCACGACGAATTCTGTCATCACTACCGCGACCGGTAGCGGCAAATTCGATGCGATCGTGTACGTGCCGGTGAGCGATTTCAATCTCGCCGACAAATTCGTTTATCTCTATTTCGCAGGTCAGGGCAACGGCGGATTCGAGGAATGGACTGCAGCCACCGGGGTCAATCCAGTTCCGGAAGCGAGCACGTTTTTCCCAATCATCGGTTTGTTGGCGGCGGTTTTTTCGACGCAGTTCGTGCGGCGTCGGCAACTGCAGCAAGTTTCGAAATAATCGAGCGGTCTGCTTTCAGAAAGCTCCTTGTTTGGCATAGGCAGCGGAGGCGACAATGACCTTGTCGCCTCCGCTCTTTTTTAGAAGGCGTTAACGACTTGGGGTGGAAACAGCGGCCGAAGCTACTTGCTTAGGCGCCTCAGTTGTTTCCACGGGGTGCCAGGAGAGAATGCTCGCCCGAAATTCCTGGTGTAGCGGATCAAAATCGTCTTTTCGGGCGGTCAAGCGAAAGGTCAATTGGACATCTGCAAGATTGGCGAAGAGCGCGCTTCGAATGAATTTCTCACCCATCATCTGGTAGGAAAGAATCACTTCAAATGTGCGGTTGCCATTCAGCAAGACCGGGCTCTCGATCTCCTGTTCGATCTTCACCAATTGGCTTCCGGCTGGAAGGTTGGCGATCAACCTCTGCTCCAGAATTTTTCGGACATTTTCGTCCAGTGGTTGAGGTTTGCTGAGGGGTTCAGCTTCGACCACGGCCTCAGCGAAGTTTTTCCGAGGCGGTTTCAAATGTAGGGCGGTAGAATTTCCATCAAAACTCCACCCGTGCGGCAGTTCATACTCAATTCGCTGTTTGTCGGATCGGAAAGTGAGCTGCTGAAACTTCATTCCCTCGGCGACGTACTCGCTAACCGCCGGAGTGAGATCGAGGCCCGCGTTCGCGCTGAAGACTGCGCCCCACACAACGAGGGCGATTGTCGATCTAACGATCATGTCGGAGAAGCTCGGCATGTGTGATCTCAGTACACTTGATACCAGCGCTGCTGCTGAAGATAGGCCGCCATTTGCAGCTTTCCGGGTGGCGAACTGTCCTGATAACCGGTGTCATAGTACCAGTGCTGAGACGGCAACTTGGCGACATTCGCGCTGGGATTCCAATGGCCGATGGCCTGCTGGCTGTTGAACAGTTCCACCATTGAGCCGTAGTAAGTGAATGTCTGACTGTTCTTCTGCCAGTCTTCCAGGAACCGAACAAAATTCTCTCCGCCGCCGCTGTAATAACCGCTGGCGCTGGGCACTTCTCCGGTTACCAGCGCTGCATTAACTGTGGTGCTCGTTGCTATACGCTTCGAGATCGATTGGTCCGAGTTGGTGTCGACCCAGGCGCCGGAAAGAACGTTGATCGCGTCCGCAATCACCGCCGCGTCTTTGCGCGTATAACCGCTCGCGGTTGGACTCGTAAACGTGCCGCTGTCTGATGGCGGGGTTCCGCCAGTGTTATAGTCGCCCTGAATATAAACCGGGTTTTCGGCCACAAGAGTCATCCCACTCGTGGCAGTCGTGCCGTCGCTGGGTAAGGTTGAGCCGTTTTTTAGGCGAATGCCACGCTTACTTGTAGTAACAGTGTTGCCGCTGTAGGTCGTGCTAACCGAAGTGCCGGCGCTCGTGTCTGAAATGTAAATGATGCCGCCGGTGCCGGTGTGGTCCCAGCTCTTGAGCTTGTTGAGGTTCGAGCTGATTGAACTCAAGTCGACAGTCGTTAGCCTAACGTAACTATTTTCACGGTTATCTTGAATTACCTGATTAGTTGTGATCGCGCCGGTAATCGTGTTGTATTCGGACCCGTTTGTGATTGCCGCGCCGGTGTAGTCAGTAATCGTGACGTTGTTATTGACGTCGATCAAAATCCGGTAGTCGGCCTGATTGTAGTAGCGAATGCTCGAGATCGTATCCGTGCCGCTGCTTGGCGGGCGCTCGATTAATTCATGGTAGTTATCGCTGCCGCTCAAGCTCCATCCGAAAGGGAGGAAGGGCGAAACCTGCGATGGTGGCTCATTCGTGGGAAAATTAGGCGCCGTAGATGAACCGGAGTGGTAGGTATCATTCGGCGAAAAGCCGTTAACGTAAGTGCTGCCGAAGCCGACGCGATCGGTAGTCGTGAAGTTACTGGTCCCGATGTAGAGACCGGCATTGCCTTGAATGGGCCCATTGATCGTCAGCGATGACGTTGGCTGAAACTCAAGGTCGTCCATATAAATCATGGCGTAAGTCCAGGGCAAATCGAAGGTCTTACTAAAGATGCGCCGGACTTTGGCGGTGACGGTTCCTGTGGACGTTCCCAATGCCGGAACGTTCACATCAACCGCGGCAAGGTAATAGTAGCTGTGCTGTCCATTGCTGGTGCCTGTTTTTTTCTTGCCCGTCGTCTGCAACATGTTTGGACCATAAGACGCGGGTGGCGTGGCGGATGCGCTTAGAGAAGTATAGGTTCCGGAGCCAATCGACGTTTCGACCAAGGCGTTCTCACTTGAATCGAGGTCGACCATCGGATCGACTGCCTGGATGCGGTATTGCGTGACGTTATAATTCGGCTCGGTGGGGAAGTTCGATTTCGCTGGAAGCGAGATCTGTGGCGGGGTGGCAGACGGAGCCATGCTAGGTACAGGCGAGGGTGTCGCACATCCGCTGCAGCCACTGCTCGGATTGTAATTATCAGTGAAGAAATAATTTGTCGCCAAGACGACATCGTCTGTTCCGCCGCTAGAAGTCGTCGTCCAGGTCGTGCGATAAATGTTGCGCCAATTTGTAAAAAGATATTCCAAGTGCCCGTCGGCAATTTCCATGGCCAGCGCAGTTCTACGCGAGCGCTGTGATATTCGCGAGAGGTGTCCTGTATAACTTACGGCTGCGCCGAGGATGGCCAGAATCGTCATTACTACGGAGACGGTGACGACGAGGCCGTTGCCGCTTTCGGATTTATGGGTGGGGATCTTCATAACTTATTGGAAGAGACAAATACGGGATCGGTAATCGATTTTGGTATCGAGCAGGGCTGATGTGGCAAGATAACCGCGATTGCTGGAGCTCGGGTCGCGCACGCTCAGTTTGACTCCAACGTATCTGGTATCCGGAGAACCGCCGCTGTTTAGCGGTACATAGAACGGCTGTGCGCTGCTAACATATCTAGCGACCGTAGCCATGAATTGCCAATAAAAGTAGCCATTGCCGTTATTGTTTCCTGTGCTGCGCTGTTTGTACAGGTTTAGTTGGCCGTTCTCAAATCGGTAGCGCTGCATGTTGCCACTGGTATAGGCGACGTAGCTGCCGCCCGAAAGAATCCAAGGTCCCTGGGAGTCGGCAATATAGGTCCCGCCTTCGACCACGTAGAGCACTCGGTCCGTGTAATAAGTTACCGCGTAAGCGTCGCCGCTGAGATAGGTGGGTGCCTTTGTGACCACACCTGATTCGCCGCCGCCGGCTAGAAAGACGTTCGTTTTCTTCGAACTACCAGATGCGGTTGCCTTCTGAATATCATCTTCAATTGCCCAGAACGGAACGATTAAGCGCATTCCGGCGACCGGCGGATTCGGATTGTCGTTAATCATGATCAGGTTTGCATTGTTTGGATCCTTCCAAACAAAGTCGGGGCTTCCGGTAACAACGTTTTGGAATGAAACGCCTTGAGCTGTCGGAGCAGCGCCGTTCACGGGGGCTGAGCTAACGACCGCGTAACTACCCGCTACAGTATAGTTTGCGTCGGTGGTGTTGTTGCGGAGCTGCGGGACGGACACAGCCGCGTGAATGTCGCGAGTTAGGCGATTAATACCTTCTCGACCTTCTTCGTGCGCGGAATTCACCGCTGTGTTCTTGGCATAAAGAATCATTCCGGAATTCAAGACATTTAGAAAAACGATCCCGAGAATGGCCATGATCATGGTGGAGACGACCATTTCGGCGACGGTAAAGCCGCCCTGAGTAAATTTGGGAAGTGTTTTCATTGGTCGCCAGTGCGCATCGTGTCCATTTTCACGCTGTAATTCGTGTTGCGGTAGGTGTAACTGACCGCCACGGTTGCGCGATAGGTGTTCAGGTTTGTGGTTGAACCGGCAAAGGTCATGCTTGTGCCGAGGTCAGTCACGGTTGTCGTCATCGTCCCGGTTACGACCACGTTGCCACTGACTGGATCAGTATAGACAAAGATGTTCGGCGTGGTCGTAGTGCCAAGCGTGAGGACCGTCGGAATTTTGCTGTGGACCGGATCAAACGGTTCGCTGGAAAGAATGAGATCGATCTGATTCTGCGCGGCCGTTTGCGCCTCGGTGTAGAGCCTTGAGCTAATGGCGTAGGTGTTCAACGAATTGAATCCGACGTAAGCGCCGGCGCCCATGGTGCCGATGACCGCCAGGGCCATGACTACTTCCATCAATGTGAAGGCGCGTTTGCCGTTGCGCCGCCTCGATTTAGTCATTTGCATTACGGCGGATGTAAAGCAGCTGCAGTGCCCTAAGCTCGCTACAACGACGCGATTCCTCTGTAGCGGGACCCGCTACACTTCGAGGCAACTTCTTCTCTTAAACCGGCGCCTTTTGCCCCTCGCTCACCCAGCGAATTGCCTCATGGCAGAGCTGACTGGAATTCTCCAAATGCAATTTCGTTTTAATCCGTGCGCGATAGGTATCAACGGTGCTGACTCCGAGATGAAGTTGATTACTGATCTCACGTGTACTGCGTCCACGTCCGATAAGTTCGAAGACTTCGAGTTCTCTATCGGTCAGTTGAGTCACCCCGTTTTCACCTTTTCTGCCCACCGCAACGCTTTCGAGGATGCGCGAGGCGATTCGTGCTGGAAGATAAATTTCGCCACGGAGAACCGCATAAATCGCGGTCATCACTTCTTTTGAAACTTCGTTCTTGGTGATATAGCCACGCGCTCCTGCTTTAAGAACGCGTTCGGCATAAAGCGCTTCGTCGTGCATGGAAAGGACCAGTACCGGAACGTCGATCTCTTTCGCCTTGAGGTCTTTGAGGAGCTCGAGTCCGCTCGGGCCTTTCAACGTAAGATCGACAATCGCGATGTCCGGATTCTTCAGCTCGATCAGCTGCAACGCATCATGAATATTGTCGGCTTCGCCGCATACCGTCATGGCCGGTTCCTTGTCGATGAGTTGAGCCAATTGCTCCCGGAACATGGGATGATCTTCGACCAAGACGACACTGAATTGCTGCGCCTTAGAATTCATCGCTCAGCTCCGGTTGGAATGGTGCAGCAGACGATTGTTCCGCCATCCGCGCCCGCTTCGATCGCAAACTCGCCGTCCATCAGATTCGCGCGATAGCGCATAATGCTGACCCCGGCACCTTTCGTGCCGTTTCCGTTATTCGAGAAACCGATTCCGTCGTCGGCAATGCTCAAGCTCGTCGCGCTGTGATTGGCGCTGAGCCTGATGTCGATCTTGCGTGCTTTGCCATGCTTGGTCGCGTTGTGAATCGCTTCTTGTGCGATCCGGTAAAGATGTGCGGCTTCGCCGTTTTGATCGGCGCGAGTTTCGCCGGCGCATTCAAATGTGCATTTCACCGGCAGCAATCGGCTTGTGGAAGCCGCTAATTCGTTTAGCGCTGCCGGCAATCCTGCTTCGTCCAATTGCACTGGCACCAGGCCATGCGACAAATCCCGCGCTTGCCTGACCGATTCGCTTAATAGTTTCTCTATCTCAGTTGCGTTCGCCGCCAACTTATCCAAACCTGTTTCTTTCAAATCGATTTTGAGCGAAGTAGCGGCGCAACCGATCGCCGCCAGAAATTGGCAAAGTCCGTCGTGAAGATCGCGCCCGATCCGCTGTTGTTCGTATTCACTGACTTCGATGATTTGTTTTTCGAGCATCTGTGTATGTTCGAGCAACGAGATGCGCGCGTTGGAAGCGCGTTGCTTCTCGCGCATGCCGATGCCAGCGAGACCGACGACCAGGAAGAACGCAAACCGGATCGCGATTTCCCATGCCTGGACCGTGCCGCTGGAATAAGAATGGCCGAGCACTAGATCGGCCCATGACCAGAGTACTCCGGCCAAACCTGCGATCACGAAAACGCTTTTATTGTCGCAGAGCCAAACCGCAAAAACAATCGGCGCCGTGTAGAAAAGGACCAGGGAAACCTGATGGCCGGTCGCCAAGTCGAGCCAACTGATTGTGAAGAGCAACGCCAGCGCCTCAATGAAGGCAAGCGTCGCTGACTGCCGAATAAAAAAACGGAGCATACGGACTCGGTCGAAGGTCTCTGTTGGGAGCAGATTTCCCGCCAAAGATCGGCAACGACGTGGCGCCTATGGACTGACGCTCACGATGATAGGCGGCGCCTGAATGGGATCCGCCGGGGGCGGATCGGAAGCAGCAAGAGTCGCTAACGTGGGATCTGTTGCATTGCTGAACACGCTGACCTCAGCAACTGCCATCGGATGAGAATAGTTTTTCGATAATGCCCATCGCAGCGCGATATACCGCGCGTTCTTCGGCGCGAAGTCGGCCACGGCTTCGCGGCCAACCTCAAAATCGGTAATCGACGCCACCGGTTTCACTTTATCGAGATCAGACGGATCGCGCGGGATTTCGTCGAGCAGATAGACATTTACTTCTCCGGCTTGTGATCCAACCACAACGCTCACTCGATGCACCGGCTTGCTTTCAGTCAGCTTGACGATGAGCGTGGGGCGCGGATCCGAAATTGAAAACAGGAATACGGTTCGGCGGTCGCCATCGATGGCATGGGAAGCAGCCGCTCGCTGTCCGGAACTGACAAAGACGACCTGCCCACCGGATTGAATTTTCGCCAGATCGATATCTTCAGCGGTCACGACCATGCGATTTAATGTTTCGTCCGCACGAATGGGTGAGCCGTTGAGAGAGAATCCAACCAGACTGACCGCCAGCAATTGCCGGTTCCATTTTGGGTGGAGAAATCTCATAGGCTTCCGTGCCAAGCTTAGACCGCGCCAAACACCAGCGCGGTCGTCGATTTCCCCCCGCGATCGGTCTACTGCTAGCGGGTTCGGCTGCGTGAATTCAAGTTCGCGTAAGCCTTGTCGATTAAGGCTTTTTCTTCCGGGAGCAAATTTGCCTGCTTGCCAAAGTCTAAATAACTGCGCGCTTTTTCATCGCCAGTAGCAGCCAGACAGATTCCGTAATACGCGCTGATATTTGGCTCGCTCAACTGTTCCGCGCTCAATGAACTCATAATCCGGACGGCTTCCTTCGCGTTACCTTGAGTCAAAAGCGAATAAGCATAGGTTGTAATATACGCCGGATTTTTTGGCGATTTATTGTAGACGTCCGCCGCCAATCGCCGGGCCTCGGGTGGATTGGCATCGAGGAGCAAGGAAACCTGGGCGCGATTGTTTTGCACATCGAGGTTGGTCGTATCGAGCTCCGATAAGCGAAGCAGGACGCGATACAGACCCTGAGTATCGGCCGTTTTTGCGTAGTTACGATACAGCGCCACGAATGCTTCTTTTTGTTTCTCCGACCGTTTGGAAAGCGACCATAATAGATCCGTCGTTTCATTCTCCCATTTCCATTCCGACGTGGTTTGGATTAATACGGACAGGAAATCGCTTTGTTCGGACGCTTGTTTGGTTGCAGTAGCCCATTCGCGTTCCGCCGCGGCCGCTTTGCCTTGTTCTCGTAATGCACGCGAGAGATAGGCGTGTCGCAAGAAATCGAAACGGTTCCACTGCGCTTTGGTCGTCATCGTCTCCAACTCTTGCCACTTGCTCAACTGGACCAAGACGTCAGCGACCGCGACCGGCACGGGCCATTTTTGTGACGTCTCGGCCGGCAAAGTTTTAATGTAATCGAAAGCGAGGAGATTTAATCTGCTGCGGCTCATCCACGAAAGTAACGCCGCCAGCGAAGCGGGGTCGTCCGCCCCCTGTTTCTCCAACTCAGTCAAATAAGAGGAAAATTGCGGATCTTGGACGGCGTGCAGAAGGTCAAGGAATAGCAAGCGATCGTTCCAAGTCGCTTCTGGATACGTTTGCAACTCCCGCGCGAGTTCCAGCAACTTGCCTGGATCCTCGCGGCGCGCGACGGCTGCGTTGAGTAGCGCTCGCGTTGCGGCGCTGCGCTGGGCGGGATCAGATCGTAGGGCAGTCAACATTGCTTCGCCCGCCACCCGCCGTTCTGGGTCGTTCGCGCGCAGTCGCAACATGCCGAGTTGGAGCTGATACGATTTGTCGTTCGGCGCCAGGCGGAGCGCCTCGTTCCATTCGGTTTCCGCTTTTTCGCCCTGAAGTTTCGATTGCGCCACCAAGGCGGCCGCTGCGTGATAAGGCGCCGTGTTTCGTCTATTCTCGTCCACGGCCGCCAGCGCGCGCTCAGCTGCGCCGAGGTCATTGAATTGAACGGCGGTGCGGACCAGAGCCAGCGCGTCATCCGTCGACTGCGGATCTAACTGCGCAACCTTACGGCGCCAATCCAAGGACGAGCGTTCGCCCGCGCGCTCGGCCAGCTCTGCCATGATTCGGGCCGCGGACGCGCTCGAAGGTTTCATCTCCAAAATACTGCGCGCCGCCAAACTGGCGTTGCGGTCATCGCCGTGTTCGATGTCGAAGGTGGCCCTTCGCACCAGCCGTTTCTCCTGCCACCGGATATACAGATCGTGTCCGCCCCAAATCGCGGCGATCAAAAAAATGATGCCGAGGAGAATGCCGAACGAAACCTTGATGACTGTTCGCTGCGTTCTTTCGACCGATTTTTCCACGTGCTTCAAAGATTTATTGCCAAATTTACGTAAGCGCGATTCGGCGGCAAAATGATGCGCAATCGCTCAGCGGGCTGAGTCGGGCGCGTTCCGACGTCGTATCGTCGTTGCTAAAATACAAATTAATGTCGCAGCCGCAGCGGCGTTTGATTCCGGAACAACCGCAACAAACGATATGTCTCCCATCGCGATCTCCTGATAAAAAGGTGCCCCGTTCGTGTTGGTCCATGAGAACCCGAAGCCTTTGATCGCCGTACCGTCAAAGCTGATTGTTGCCGTGCCGGCGCCCGAACCTGGGCCAGTGCTGGGTGAGCTGGATATGCCTGTCAGAACCTGGCTAAGTCCTGTTCCAGTTCGACTGATCGCCGACCCATACGTGATGGTCGCGGCAACGTGGCTTCCATTCAAGGCGACGCCATAAATGTTGCTGATCATGTCCTTATTCGTTTCCAGATCGATATCGAAGATCGAGAAGGAGACGTTCATAACGCCGAGCGTATAAAGCGGCGAGAAATTCACCGCCATCGTGATTTTTGAATTGGTGCGCAGGTCAGCTGCCAACTGTAATGATTTCTGAATCGGAAAGACGCCGCCTTGGAGAGACGAGGTGATCGCGGGTGTCATCACACCGCTCGCTTGATCATTGGTAAAGTCCGTTTTGGTGCCTGTTACGGTGAATGTAATGTCGGGTCCCGGGTTACTCGGATCGACATTGTACGAATTCGTTAACGTGCCTGGTGCCCAGGTAAGCACGTCCCAATTCACCAGCGCGGCGGGAGCGCTTTGATTGAGCAGCGCAGTCCAACCACAAGTGAGCGCGAAAAGAAATCGTTTCCAGTGAGGTAACACTCTAAAATTGGTCAAGCACGCGGCATGCCCTCAGGCGAGATGCTCACCGCAACCGGCTCGCAAGTTGCTCGGGCTCGGCTACGCTATGCCGCAAATGAACGAAACCGTTGCGCAGACAGCGCCCGTTTCGGCGAGGAGCGCTAGGACGACAAGTTGGTTCATCGCCATCGTTCTGTTTGGACTCTTTTGGTTCGAGCTCGTCAACCAACTCAAAGCCGAGTGGTGGCTCAATCCGCAATATAATTACGGCCTGATCGTTCCGTTCCTTGCACTTTACCTGCTCTGGAAACGCTGGCGGAATCGACCCGTTCCTGCCGTGGCAGCGGCAACCGCGCTTCCAATCTCGCTTATCCTTTTCTGTGGCGCGCTTTTTCTTCCCATCCGGTTCGTCGCCGAAGCGAATCCGGACTGGCGATTGTTGAGCTGGGTGCTCGCGCTTGTCGTCGCGACCATTTCGCTTTCGTTCGTTTATCTCAGCGGCGGCCGCGCTTGGTTACGGCATTTTGCCTTTCCCATCTTGTTTTTTCTGGTTGCAGTTCCGTGGCCGGTCCGGATTGAGCAGGTCGTCATCCAGGACCTGATGCGAATCGTCACCGCCATCAACGTAACATTTTTGCAGCTGGCAGGCGTCCCCGCTCTTCAACATGGCAACGTCATCGAGGTCGGCACTGGTTTTATCGGAATCGAAGAGGCGTGCAGCGGCGTCCGCTCGATTCAAGCAACGTTGATGGTTTCGCTCTTTCTCGGCGAACTCTATTCTTTTAACGCGTTCCGTCGCGTCCTCCTAATCGTCGTCGGTGCGCTGCTCGCTTTCATTTGCAATGTCGTGCGAACCGGTCTCCTCGTTTGGGCCGGAACAACGAAAGGACCAAAAGCGATTGAAGCGTGGCACGATCCGGCCGGTCTGACCATTTTGGTCGTCTGCATGTTTGGGCTCTGGATTGTAAGTCTCAAGATGCAACGGCGCGGAGATGCTCCGTCGATCGGGACGTCAAGCGGAAGTCAGCGCGCGCCGATCCATTTCAATTGGGCTTTGCTCAGTGCGTTGGCGATCTGGCTGGTTCTGGTCGAAGGCGCGGTCCAAGTTTGGTACCGCTCCCACCAAACTCCGATGAGTTCCCACTGGGCAGTGCGCTGGCCGGAATCGGAAAGTAATTACAAACAGGTGCCGATCGCTCCCGCCGCAGAAACATTGCTTCGTTACAACGAAGGCGGCGGCGCGGCTTGGGAGGGACAGGATGGCCGGCGATGGATGATGTATTTTTTTCGATGGTTACCGGGACGGACTGCGGCACGCTTTGTTAAAGTTCATCGCCCCGATATTTGTCTTCCCGCCAGCGGACGAACGATGGAGCGCGATAACGGGCTGCGCATGCTGACTGTCAACGGTGTCACTTTGCCGGTTCGTTCCTATCGATTCGATGATCGCGGCGTCCCGCTCCACGTTTTCTATTGTTATTGGGATGCGCGTTCCTCCTACGAAAGTGTCGCCGCAGCCGAATCCGAGGATTGGTCAGCGCGCGGCCGGGTACGGGCCGCACTCCAAGGTCGGCGTGAGATCGGCGCGCAAATGCTTGAAGTTGTAGTCTGGGGTTACCAGGACGACGCCGAAGCGAGCGAAGCACTCGCTCGCGAGCTTGGTCGGGTCATTCGCACTGGTTGACCAATTTCCAGAGCAGGAAAAGATTCTAAAATCGCAGCAAGAAGCGGGTGGGCGCAGAGTCTTGGCGGTGACAAACTGACGGTATGAATGATTACGAACGAGTCGCAACCGTGATCCGGTTCCTGGATCGACATCATACTGACCAACCCGTTCTCAACGAACTTGCGTCCGCCGCCGGTTTGAGCCCGTTTCATTTTCACCGGCTGTTCTCCGCTTGGGCCGGTGTCACTCCAAAGGATTTTTTGCAGTGCCTGACTCTGGAGCACGTAAAACAGCTTTTGCGAAATGGCGACAATGTTTTCGACGCCGCGCTCAATGCCGGCTTGTCGGGACCGGGACGCTTACACGATCTTTGTGTGACACTTGAGGCCGCTTCGCCCGGCGAAATGAAAAACGGCGGTGCCGGAATGCAGATCGATTACGGTTTTGCCGAGACCCCATTCGGCGAAGCACTCATTGCCGAAACAGAACGTGGGATTTGCCACCTTTCATTTGTTCAAGAGGAGGGGCGCGATGCCGTGCGAGAGCTCTTATCCGACCAATGGCCAAACGCGAGATTGCATCGCGCCGATCGACTCGCCGCGGAATTGTCGAACAAGATTTTCGTGCGTCCGCCGCAAAATGAACCGCGCCCTAATTTGCGCGCGTTTGTGCGTGGCACCCCTTTCCAGCTGCGAGTCTGGCGGGCGTTGTTGAATGTCCCGTCTGGCTCGCTCACGACCTACGGGCGGCTTTCTGCTGCAATCAATCAGCCTGCGGCTGCACGAGCCGTTGGCAACGCGGTTGGCGCAAATCCAATTTCCTTTGTTATCCCTTGTCATCGCGTCATTCGCGAGACCGGAGCGCTTGGAAATTATGGCGGCGGCCGAATTCGGAAACGCGCCCTCCTTGGGTGGGAACTCTCAATCGGAGATTCAATTCGGGTCCCTAAAAACGATCGGATAAGCGCCACCGCAGCTTAACGTCAACGTAACATCGACATCTCAGTCGCTGCGAATATCGTAAGCGCGCGGTTGCTTGCGATATGGACAAGTCTCTCGATTATGCCGGGTTTCGCCACGAATACATCGGAGGCGGATTGCGGCGAAGCGATCTCGATCCCGACCCGATCAAACAGTTTCAGAATTGGTTCGCCGCGGCGATTAAAACTGCCATTCCCGATGCCAACGCGATGACGCTGGCCACGTGCCTGGACAGTCGGCCGTCCGCCCGCGTTGTGTTACTCAAGGATTTTGATGAGCGCGGTTTTGTTTTCTTCACTAATTATTCCAGCGACAAAGGGCAGCAGCTCGAGAAAAATCCAAATGCCGCGTTGGTGATGTATTGGATGGAAGTGGAGCGCCAGATCCGGATCGAGGGGCAGGTTGAAAAGACTTCGCGCGAAGAATCGGAGGAATATTTTCACACCCGGCCTTTCGGCGCACAACTTGGAGCGTGGGCTTCGCACCAAAGCGCGGTGATTGATGGACGGCGAGTTCTCGATGCGCGACTGGAAGAAATGAAACAACGTTTCGCCGAAGGACAGATTCCGCTTCCGCCACACTGGGGTGGATTTCGCCTCAAACCGGAACGGATCGAATTTTGGCAGGGACGCCCCGACCGCTTGCACGATCGATTCCGTTACACGTTGCAATCGAGTGGTTCTTGGTCGATAGACCGGCTCGCGCCGTGATATCCGACCAGCGTGGTTGTCGGAGCAGTTGCGAATCAATTGATGATGGATCCGATCGAAGATGATTTTGTGAATGACGAACCTCTCGGAGCCGAGCAAAAGGCATCGGCTCGAAAACGTCGCCGTCGCCCGCCCAGCGTCTTGGAGCCGCCGCCCCGTCGCCGGGAACAGATTAGGGGAAGAGCGGGCGGGACGCGCGAACGGACCGAATTGTTCCTTCGTGAAAATCCGGTGCCGATGGTTCTGGGCGCGCTCGTTGCCGGACTCGCCATCGGTCTGGCGATTCGTTACGCGTCGCGCTCCGACGAGAAAGAGGTGGAAATGAAAACGCCGCTCGGGCGCATCAACTGGAGCGTGCTTTCGCTGCCGTTTCTCTGGCCGCTCGTTCGCGGAATGAAAGAGAGCCTTGAAGGCTCGACTGATTCAATCAGAGAAGGCGTGAGAAATATCGATCTCGATCGCTATACCAAGCCGATCCGCAAACGTTGGAAATCCTGGACCGATTGAGGTAGGGATGCTTCTCCGAAGCGTACGATCGGAAACACATCGAAGCCGAACCGATCGCGCCGAAGCCAGCGAAGTGGGCGCGAGAACTGCATTCGGCCGCGCGCTGAAGCACACTTTATGATCCTGAATTCGAAATTTGTTAGATTGTTCGGATCTTTCGTTATGATCGCGGTCCTAATTGGCTGCGCTTCAGACAAGAAACCGGTCTGGGTCCGTTTCGCCGAAAAACAGCCAAACAAATGGGGTCATTACAGCGGTTATGTCGAAGCGCGTTGGGAAAACGACGGACGCAATATGACTTTGTTAAGCGAACTTCGTTACACCGACCCACAAGGCCAGGTGTGGATTGCACCGGCCGGATCAGTCGTGGATGGCGCGTCGATTCCGCGATCCCTCTGGTCGCTTATGGGCGGACCGTTTGAAGGAAAATATCGGAACGCGTCAGTGCTGCACGACGTCGCCTACGACCAGCACAATCGGCCATGGCAGGTTTGCGACCGGATGTTTTACAATGCGATGCGTTGCAGCGGAGTTAGTTCGGTCGAGGCCGGGACAATGTATTACGCACTCCTTAAATTCGGTCATCATTGGAAAGCGCCCAAGGCTGAGCCGGTAAAGGTTGGCGATGAGATCGTCGCGCGCGGCGAAGAAGTGCGACCCGCAATCCCGGTGAACCGCGGCGACATCAACGCCACGCGCGATTGGATTCGCGACTCAGCCCCGAGTCTGCAACAAATCGAACAACGCGCCGACACCGGACCGCGCTGATTTAGTCCTTCCCTTTTCCGTCTGCCGCGCCCGGGCTGGCTGCTTGTGCGGCGCCGTCCTTTTCCAAAGCCACGGCGAGGACTTCATCGACATTTTCGACGGGAACGAATTTCAGTTTTTGTTTCGCCTCCTCCGGAACATCGACCAGATCTTTTTCATTCAACTTCGGAATGATCACTGTGGAAATGCCGGCGCGCATCGCGGCCAGACTTTTCTCTTTGAGTCCGCCGATAGGCAAAACCAATCCCCGCAAAGTGATTTCGCCGGTCATAGCGACGTCCGGGCGCACCGGTGTATTAGTGAAGAGCGAAGCAAGCGCGGTGAACATGGCGATGCCGGCAGACGGTCCATCTTTCGGCACCGCGCCGGCTGGAACGTGCACGTGAATGTCCATATCACGGAAATCTTCCGGTTTTACCCCGATCTCGCCATTGCGGCTGCGGACAAGACTGAGCGCAGCTTGGACCGATTCCTTCATCACTTCGCCGATGTGACCAGTGAGGGTGACGTTCCCCTTTCCGGGATAACGCGTCGCTTCAATGTGCAGCACTTCGCCGCCGGCTGGCGTGTAAGCGAGTCCGGTGACAACGCCGGGCTTGCTCGTTTTTAATTTCGTTTCGCGCACGTACTTGGCGGGCCCCAGCATTTGCGCCACCTGTTCCAGCGTGACCGTGACGTGTTCCGTTTTTCCGCGGGCAACCCGCGACGCGATTCCACGGCAAATCGCCCCGATCTGGCGCTCGAGCTCGCGTACGCCGGCCTCGTGCGTGTAATCATTGATGATTTGCCGAAGCGCGTCGTCCAGCCAGTCGACCTGTTCGGGTTTTAGTCCGTTTTCTTCTATCTGCCGCCGGACTAAATAGCGTTTCGCGATCTCAAGTTTTTCACGCTCGGTGTAACCCGGCAGCGAGATCACTTCCATTCGGTCGCGCATTGGTTCGGGCACGCCCTCGATGTAATTCGCGGTCGCGATGAAGATGATTTGGGACAAATCGAACGGCACATCGAGATAGCGATCGACAAAAGTATTGTTTTGTCGCGGGTCGAGAACTTCGAGCAAAGCGCTCGCCGGATCGCCTCGGAAATCGGCGCCGATTTTGTCGATCTCGTCGAGCATGAAAACCGGATTGCGTGTTCCAGCGCGGCGCAATTCTTGAATGATGCGTCCTGGCATCGAACCGATGTAGGTGCGGCGATGTCCGCGAATTTCCGCTTCGTCCCGCATTCCGCCGAGACTGATTCGAACGAATTTGCGACCGAGCGCGTCGGCAATCGATTGGCCGAGACTGGTTTTGCCCACGCCGGGCGGCCCTAGGAAACACAAGATTGGGCCGTGTCCGGTCGGATTCAGTTTGCGCACAGCCAGATATTCGATCAGCCGCTTTTTGACTTTTTCGAGATCGTAATGGTCGCGATCGAGAATTTGTTGCGCTTGATCGAGATCGAGATTGTCCTGGCTCAATTTGTTCCAAGGCAGATCGGCGATGATCTCGATGTAACTGACAATGACCGAAAACTCTGGACTGGCCGGTGGAATAAAATCGAGCCGCTTCAATTCGCGCTCCGCTTGCTTCATTACCTCTTCTGGTGGGTTCGCTTCCTTCAACCGCGCGCGCAATTGTTCCATTTGCTCTTCGCTGCCGGTTTCGGTTTCACCCAGCTCGTGCTGGATCGCTTTGATCTGCGATCGCAAATAAGCGCGGCGTTGCGCATCGGAAAACTGAGACGCCACGTCCTTCTGCAATTTTTCCTGGATCTGCGCGATCTCGAGCTGCGCCGAAATATGTTTCTGCACTTCGCGGACGCGCTTCTCGACATCAAGCTCTTCGAGCAATGCCTGCTTCTGCGCGGCATCAACGTTCAGGTTGGGCGCGAGGAAATCCGCCAGCTGCTCCGGATTGTCGATGTTCATCACCATTAAGCGCGCTTGTTCCGGCGTTTCCGGCGTCAGCTCGAATAGTCTCGCCGCCGAATCGCGCAGATTCCGAAACTCCGCTTCCCATTCCTTGCTCTCCGTTGGCGATTTCGATTCCAGGATATCGATTTCCGCGCGAACGAACGGCGACGTGGCGACGATCTTGCGCAGTCGGAATCGCCGCAAACCTTGCGCGATGATCAGGACATGGTCGTCGGCCTGCCGGATCATTTTCAAAACCTGCGCCGCGGTACCCACGTGGTAGAGGTCCTGAGCCGACGGATCTTCCTTTGCTTCGTCGCGCTGCGTGACGAGCCCGATGATCTTTGTCCGTGGCAACGTCTCATCGAGTAACGCGATCGATGCCGGCCGGCGCACATTCAACGGCACGATCGTTCCCGGGAAAACCACGAACCCGCGCACCGGCAAGATCGACAACTCCTCCGGGATCCGCGGTGCCTTGCTTTGGTCGGAAATGTCGGCCGCGATCGCCGCTGACGGAGCGTCGCTGGATTTCATTTCCAGTTCGGCCGGCTGCGCAAAAACTTGTTCTTCGTTTGTCATCATTTGATCGGGAGCGAAATCCAGAGCAATCCGTTGCGCTGCTCAGCATGCGCCTGGTTGATCTCCACTTCGTCCGGCAACAAAACTTCGCGTTCGAACGGCCCGTAATCGATTTCCATCGCCAGCAATCGCATGGCGCGGCCTTCGTCGTGCGACGGCTCCGGGAGTTCGCGCGAGCCGCGGATCAGGACTCGTTGCGGCTCAACGATCAGATCGATCTGCGACCGCTCGACTCCGGCCAGATCGACACAGATCCGGATGCATTTCTCGCAGCGATAAGCGTTGATCGCCGGCTCCCAGGTATGGGGCGCGAACTGAAACTGCGACCGTGCCAGCTCGTAGGTAACGTCTTGCAACGCGCCGTGGAGCCAGCGCAACTTGATGCTGCCGATCGGATCCATTTCAAAAGTAACCTGCCTCTAAATAAACTACGCGGAAGGTGCGCCTGTCGCGTGCCTCTTTCGAGATACGGCAGTGCAAACCGCGCGCAGCCACGCAGCTAGAGATGAATCTCGCTCGTAGGATGGTCGATCTTGCCCGGTCAGAGGACCTTGCCAGGTCCCCATAAGGCCCGGCCCGGTTTCGCGCCGGTGTGCTCGCCTTCTTTAATGACTTGGATGCCGTTCACGAAAACGTGTTTCATCCCGGTCGCGTACTGGTGCGGGTTATCGAAGGTTGCGTGATCGGTGATTGTTTTTGGATCGAATACCACCACGTCGGCAAACATGCCCTCCTTCAACATGCCGCGATGATCGAGCTCGAGATTCTGCGCCGGCTGCGCGCTCAAACGCCGGATCGCTTCCGGAAGCGATATCACTTTTTCGTCGCGGCAGTATTTTCCGAGCACGCGCGCGAAACAGCCATAAGCGCGCGGATGCGGATTCGATTTTAAGAACGGACCTTCCGGCGCTTGCGACGCTTCATCCGAGCCAAACGAGATCCACGGTTTCCGCAATTCCTTTTTCACGTTCGCTTCCGACATGATGAAGTAAACCGTGCCGATCCGTGATTCGTCTTCGGCCACGAGATCCATCGCGGTGTCGATCGGATCTTTGCCGCGCGTCTTGGCGACTTGGGCGAGCGTTTTGCCGGTAAGCGGTTTCAGTTTGTCCGACTTGAAGGCGGCGAGAAGAATGTTGTCCGGTGAGCCGGCGCCGAGGTAAAGATTTTCCCATTTGTCGCTGTCGACCTTGACCTCGGCTTTGATTTTCTCGCGCGTCGCCGGATCGCGCAGCCGCTTGAACAGCGCTTCGTAACCGCCGTCTTCTGTCCAAGGCGGAAAACAGGCGTCGAGTCCGGTGCCGGCAGCGGTGTAGGTGTACATGTTGGCGCGAACTTTCAGTCCTTCCTTTTGCGCTTTCTCGATCCGCGCCAACAGTTCGTCTTCTTTCGGCCAATTTTTCTGGCCGGCCGCTTTAATGTGATAAACCTCGGCCGGAATATTGGCTTCGCGCGCGATCCGGACCAATTCATCAAACGCTTCGAACAACTGGTTCCCTTCGCTTCGCATGTGCGAGATGTATTTGCCTTTGTATTTGGCCGCGACTTTGCAGAGCTCAATCAATTCCTCCGTCTTTGCGTAAAACGCCGGTGGATAAATTAGGGATGTGCCGATGCCGAGCGCGCCCGCCTCCATCTCTTTGCGCACGAGCTCGCGCATTTGGTCGAGCTGTTGGGGCGTCGGCGCGCGATCGTCAAAGCCGACAACGTTCTCGCGAATGGTGGTCGCGCCGATAAACGAAGCGACGTTACAGGAGATGCCGTGTTTCTCCAAAAACTGCAAATATTCCGCTAGCGTGTTCCATTTGATATCGTACTTAATGTCGGCTTGCTCGCGCAACATGTGTTCGCGGACGCGATCGTTCACCGGCCCCATCGATTCGCCTTCGCCCATGATTTCTGTGGTTACTCCCTGCCGAAGCTCGCTTTGCGAACGCCCGTCTTGAATCAGCGATTCGGTCGACCACGAAAGCATGTTGAAGAAACCCGGCGCGACCGCGAGTCCGCTCGCGTTAACAATTGTTCCCGCGCTGGCGTTTTTGAAATCACCGAGTCCGGCGATGCGATCGCCTTTGATCGCAAGATCGACATGTTGCGCGCCGCCGCCGGTGCCGTCGTAAACCGTTCCGTTTCTAATAATGACATCGTAATCCTGGGCGAAGGCTGACGAGACAATGGCGAAAATAATCAGCGCGCTTTTCATGCCGCGATTGAAAAATCGCTGACCCGTGATGTCGATCTTAAATTATTTTCCTGTTTCCTTGAGCAAGATCAACAATTGATCTTTCCACAACGTCGCAAGGGTGTGGCTGCCGTGACCGCGGGTCTTATCGCTCGTGGGAATTACAATGGCGCGACCGTGCGGAACGCGTTTGATTTCGCGTTCCAAAATTCCAAGCTCGGGCGGATTGATCAGATCGTCGGCGGAATTGATCGCCAGAAGCGGCGCCCGAATTTTTTCGAGATTGGGGCCGGGATTATAATCGCGGGATGCTTCCAACGCGTAAAGCACATCGTTTGCGTCGTCTGTTTTCGCAATTTGCTCGGCGAATTTATCGAGCACTTCGTCGGTCTGCGCGAGTGTCGGCGCCTCCTTTTGTCGAAGAATTGGATTACTGCTCATGAACCAGAGCATCTCCGCAGCAGTCCGCAGACTCAGCGGCTGCGTTTTATATTCTCCGCCGTTCCAAGTCGGATCGTTCCGAATCGCGTCAATAATCATGCGGCGCCAGACGCGGTTGCGCCCGGAAATCTGGGTCGGCAAACTGGCGAGAGGCATGAGCGCGTCCATAAACTCGGGATGTGATTCGCCCCAAAGCCAGGTGTGCATTCCGCCCATCGAGGTGCCCATTACCAGCCGCGCGTGATTGACCCCGAGCCCGTCAGTCAACAGTCGATACTGGGCTTCGACCATGTCGACGTAACCGTAGCGGGGAAATTTCGCGTGCATTCCGTCGCTCGGTTTGCTCGATTTGCCGTGGCCGATTCCGTCCGGAAGCACGATGAAAAACTTGGTCGCATCGAGCGGCTGATCTTTCCCGAAAAGTTCGCCGGCAAATTCGGGGCGGATGAATTGTGCGCCACTACCGGTCGTTCCGTGCATGATCAAGACTGCGTTGGTCACGTTGCCCTGCGCGTCTTTGTTGATCTTTCCGATCGTGCGGTAATGAACGCGCAGCTCTGGCAATGTTTCGCCCGAGCTGAACTTGAAATCGTCAATGATGTAATCGCCTTCAGGCGGAGAAGGATAATCGGCGGCTCTGGCGTTAGCAGCGAGAAACAATAACAAACAGCAAGAGAGTCGAGTAATTGAAATCATCTTAATGGCGTTGCCGTTCGGCCTGGATTCGTTTGAGCAGCTCGGTGTGGGTTCTTTCGAGATCGTGAGCAAATTTCACAGTTGCCTGGAGAGCGTCGGAATACATCTCGAAACGTTTCCGCAATTTCTTGGTCGTGGGATCGTAAAAGAAGGAAATATCCTGGTCGAGATTCGGTACGATCAGCTCGTCGCTAAGTTTCTGATAATGTGCCATGCGGCTCAGTCCCCAGCGGATAACCGATTCGTCGTTTCGCAACGCGGTGAGCGTCTCCACATCCAGCAGCTCGATGCCGCCGGATTGAAGCAGGGTGGCGAGGTCGGTCGGAGTGTAGTCGGTCGTGAAAACAAACGGATGCAACCGGGGCATCTCGCCTGCGTCGAGCGCTCGCTGAAATTCCGCGGCTTGTCGTTCTTCTTGTGCGCCGCTAATTTTCCCGCTCTCAATTCCCTCGCGCAGCGTTTGCTCGAGCGATGCCAAAATCTGGTCGCGCCGTTTCGCCTCCTGGAGATGCTGCTGATAATTGTTCAACCAGAACGCGGCGTAAACGCCGACAAAGACCAGGATCAGTTCGGCCAACCAACGGCCGAGTCGCGCCAGGTTGGAATGCTTTTCGGTTGTTTCGCTCATGGTTAACGGGAACAATTTAATCAATGGAACAATCGTGGTCAGTCAAAGAGCTGACTGAATTCGTGGCCGACTCGATGCGAAACGCGCGCGAGGGCAGCGTTCCTTTTTTTCATTTGAAGTTCGATCGCGTTTTTCCGCCCGATTTTTACGCGGAGATGCTGCGCACGATGCCGAACGAGAACGACTACCGGCCGATGTCGGGAAAAAGCAAAATGGGAAGCAGCCGCCCGGATGGAAAACCGACCCGGACCAAGATTGATTTGTTTCCAGAATACATTCGCCATCTTCCGGCGGAAAAGCTTGCTGTTTGGGACGTGGTTGGGCGCGTCCTGCGTTCGGACGAGGTAAAAACCGCGTTAATCCAGCACCTTGCGCCAGGTTTGAAGCGACGCTTTGGAGAAAATTTCGCCAGCGTTGGAATGTACCCGGTGCCGATTCTGACCCGCGACGTTCCGGGTTATCGCGTTTTCAAGCACACCGACAGCCTTTGGAAAGGGATAACGGTTCAACTTTACTTGCCGTCGGACAATTCAAACACGCACATCGGCACGATGTTTCACGAACAAATGGCGGACGGGACCAAGCCGAAACGGACTCAAATGCCATTCGCGCCAAACTCTGGGTATGCTTTCGCCGTCTGGAATGACACCTGGCACTCGGCCAAACCGGTCGGGTCGGAGGTGAGAACGCGCGACAGCATTCTTCTGACCTATTTCGTAGATCGCGGCCTTTGGAGAGCTTTGCGGAACCGCACGCGACGGGTCGGTAACTTTTTGCTGAACGAACTGCGCAGTCTAAAACGCAGTTGAGTTACCAGGTGACGGTAGCGTTGCCCGCTGAATCGGTGGTTGCGTTGCGTCCAACCAGGCGTAGGAAACTAAAATTCGACTGCGCGTCGTGTTCGACCCGGCCGTAAAGAGTGATCTCCGCGCCGCTCGAATCTGTCGGGATCGACTTGAAGGCGGCCAAGTCCGGTTTTGCCACCATGACCGACGCATGCGCGAACTTGCCGCGTTCTCCCTGAATATTTTGCCAAACCGAGCTTTCATACCAGTTCGATTTCATGTGGTGGATGTCTTTGCCGCGGAAATTGCATTTCACGGCAACAAGTTCGCGCATATGCGCGTCCAAATTCTTGCTCAACGTGACAAGATCGTAGCTTTGCACGGCGCGCCAGACTTTTGCGTCGTAACGCACCCCTCCGCCGAGCATGATTGATCCGGTGCCGATTAGAATCGCAACGAGCAGGAACAAAATTCTTTTCATAACAGCACCACGCTTTACCGCAATTGGCGTCGGTTGAAAAGCCGCGAAACGCGCGGCGCGGCTCGCCTACATCTCTAATCAGTTCGGTTTCGGTCGAGGCGGTGACGGAATGTGCAAACTTGCACTGAACATCTTCTTTCCGTCGGAGAGATTGATCGAGCCGTCACCAATTTTGACGACGCGAAGAATGAGCGCGACCGAAGCATTTGGCGCCTGCAAAGTAACGCTGTCCCCTTCGGTAACGGTTTTTCCATTGATGACGGCCAATCGCGGATGACCAAGCGCGATTGCGCTGACCCGAACCATGTCGGCGCTGAGTTCGACGACGATCGCAGGAGTCGCGGTCGAACCGAGGCCGTCGGCGAGACTTTTCGTTCGGGCTCTAATAAAAGTCGGGAAATTGAGTCGCTCACCTTCCTGATCCAGGTGTCGGCTGAAAATAATTCCGCCAATCGAAAGGAGCAGCGCACCAATCATCGCCCCGATGAATATCCAGCGCGCGTTACCCGACATCATGCCAGCGCCCCTCAGAACAAACGGCGAATCGGAACCCGCCTCGGTAGAAGTGCTTTCCTGCGCTTCCATCGAACTGATCAGCCGCTCGACTGGACTCTGGTTCGGCACCAATTGCATACAGCTCGCAAGAGCATCGGACGGGCCACCTCGCTTCAAGGCGACCAATTTCAAGCAGTTATGCCAGGCGGAAGCGGTGGCCGTCTGATCTGGGTTATTTCCGAGGCAAACGCGCTTCGCAGATCTCGCAGAGGACGTGAAGAATGAATTTGTGCGCTTCCTGAATTCGCGCGGTTGAATCGCCTTTCACGATAAGATCGACATCGGCAATGCCAGCCGCGGATCCGCCGCCGCGGCCGAGAAGTGCGATCATTTTTAATTTCCGATCGCGCGCTTCTTCGATCGCGCGCCGGATATTTTTCGATTTGCCGGTGGTGCTGATGGCAACCAGGACATCACCAGCGTTTCCAAACGCGCGCACTTGCCGCGCGAAAATTTCTTCGAAGCCGTAATCGTTCCCAGTCGCAGTGATCAAGCTTCCACCCTGCGACAAATTCATCGCCGGATACGGGCGCCGATCTTCCACCAAGCGACACGCCAGTTCGGTGCAGAAATCGGCCGCGTCCGCGGCGCTGCCGCCGTTGCCGCAAGCCAACGCTTTTTTGCCATTCGTTAGGCAATCCACGATTAAGTCGGCCGCTTTCGTGATTTGCGATTCGAGATCGACAAGCGATTGCAACGTTATCGTCGCGGCGCCGATTGCGCTCTTTAGAATTTCAGATGAGCTGCCCATGGCGAACAAATGTGGTGCGCGGTAGAGGTTTCGAACCTCTGACCCCTACCGTGTCAAGGTAGTGCTCTACCACTGAGCTAACCGCGCATTTCAGCGGAGTGATAAGTGATCAGTGACGAGTGACCAGTCAAGAGCAAGATGTCGATCTTGTCCGCCGCGGCGGGCGTTAACTCTTAAGCGGCCAGTTTGACCGCTTCCTTGTGACCGAGAATACGAACTGTCTCTTTCAATTGCTCGACCTTGAGCGGTTTTTTCAAAACTGTGATCGGTCCTTTCGCAAGGATCCGGTCGAGCATCGCGCTATCCGGATAACCGGTAATGATGATAATCGGACAACCGGGTTGATCTTCCTTGATCGCGTCGTAAACGTCGTCGGCCGGGCCGTCGGGCAATTTTAGATCGAGAAAGACGAGATCGAATTTTTGCTTTTCGAGCGCGGCGAGGGCTTCTTTCACAGTGCCGACAACGACGCGGCTAAAACCGATTTTCCGGAGGAAGAGCTTGAAAAGGTTTTGCAGGCTTTCGTCGTCGTCCACCACGAGGACGGTGGGTTGGCCGGATTTTTCTTCCTTGAGAATGTCCTTATCGAGGGAGGATTTTTTGATCCGCCAGCGACCGCCGATCTGGATAGCGGGGAGCTGGCCGCGCTGGACGAGATAATAAACGGTCGGCAATGGAATGCGGAGATATTTGGCCGTTTCCTTGACCGTTAGGAGGTTATGCATGTGGGAAAATCACCAATTCGCGGGAAAATGGGCAAGACATTTCGCTCGGCTAAGCATTATAAATTCTAGAATCGATGTCAATCTTTTCTTTGGACAATTGCCGCCTAACGACCCGGTATTGAGGGCGGCCGAGCCACTCGCGACTGGACAATGCCGGGCTAGAGGGTGACTATTCGATTTTCGATGAGCGCCCTTTTCTTCAAGCGATTTCTAAAACGCCCATTCCAAATCGCGTCGATCGTACCAAGTTCCAAGGCCCTAGTCGAGCGCGTGGCCGATAAAATTGATTTCGACCGGGCGCGTGTGATCGCGGAGTACGGTCCTGGCGAAGGAGTGCATTCGCGCGAGATCGCGCGCCGGATGCGACCGGATTGCCAATTGCTTCTCTTCGAGCTCGACCCCGCTTTCTCGCGCGATTTGCGGCGCCAATTCAGAGACGATCCGCGCGTGCATGTCATCAACGACAACGCTGCGCACCTGCCATTGGAATTGCGCAGACGCGGCATCGACGCGTGCGATTATATCGTTTCCGGCATCCCGTTTAGCATTCTGAAGATCGACAAGAAGCGCGCTTTACTCCAACAAACCTACGACGCGCTCGCGGCTGGCGGTCGATTTATTATTTATCAAGTCACGAACGAATTGAGGCAGCACGCTAAAATCTTCGATCGCGCCAAGTCCGAATATTTCCTGCAAAACATTCCGCCCATGTTCATCACGGTTTTTGAGAAATCGAACGGCCGCAACGGCGAATCGCATCTATCGTTTCAGGAAAGTCGAGCTTCCGCAAATAACGCATGACCGGCGGCCGGACCCGGATGGAAAAAGATTCGATGGGAGAAATGTCGCTCCCCGAATCGGCTCTGTATGGCGCTTCCACTCAGCGTGCCGTGCTGAATTTTCCCATTAGCGGTTATCGTTTCTCCCGCGCGTTCATTCGCGGGCTTGGCTTGATTAAATGGGCCGCGGCCCAGGCCAATCACGATCTCGGTTTACTCGATGCCGAGCGTGCCGCATTGATCGTGCAAGCAGCCGAAGAAGTGATCGAGGGCAAACTGGACGACCATTTTCCACTCGACATTTTCCAGACCGGTTCGGGCACCAGCACGAACACAAACGCAAATGAAGTAATCGCGAACCGATGCGCGCAATTGGCCGGCAAAAAAATCGGTTCGCGCGAGTTCGTGCATCCGAATGATCACGTCAACATGGGACAGTCGAGCAACGACGTGATTCCTTCGGCCATTCACATTAGCGCCGCCGAGCGATTGAAGGATTGTTTATTGCCGGCGCTGGAAAAATTACGCGCTGCGCTGGATGTGAAGACGAAGGAATTCTGGGACATCATCAAGATCGGTCGGACGCATTTGATGGATGCGACGCCAGTCCGGCTCGGCCAAGAATTTTCCGGTTACGCACAACAAGTCGCTTACGGAAAAGAACGCGCGAAAAAAGCAGGCGAAGTTTTGCGGGAGCTCGCGCTCGGTGGCACCGCCGTTGGCACTGGACTGAACCGCCATGTCGATCTTCCAGGTAAAGTGATGCGTCATCTGGAACAGAGGACCGGCATCAAATTCTACGAAGCGAAAAATCATTTCGAAGCGCAGGGCGGCAAGGACGCGGTCGTGGAAGCGAGCGGCCAACTCAAAACAATTGCGACCAGTTTGTTTAAGATCGCCAACGACATTCGCTTGCTAGGCAGCGGTCCGCGCTGCGGCATTGGCGAGATTCAATTGCCCGCCACGCAACCCGGCAGCTCAATCATGCCCGGTAAAGTCAATCCGGTGATGTGTGAATCGGTCATGATGGTTTGCGCTCAAGTCTTCGGCAACGACGTCGCCATTACCTGGGCCGGCGCGAATGGAAATTTTGAGCTCAACGTGATGATGCCGGTGATGGCACACGATCTTCTCGAATCCATCCGGCTTCTCGCCAATGTCGTGGATGTTTTCTGTGAAAAATGCGTGACCGGAATCACGGCGAACAAGGCGCGCTGCGAAGAACTTGTCGAGCTCTCAATGGCGATGGTGACGGCATTGGCACCAAAGATCGGTTACGATCGCGCGGCCGAGATCGCTAAGGAAAGTGTGCGCACAGGCAAAACCGTTCGGGAACTTTGCCGCGAGAAAAAAATCTTGTCGGAAAAAGAACTGGAGCGCGCGCTCGATCCCATTTCCATGACTGAACCCGGTGGCACCGGCGCGGCTGGTGGCTAAAGATGTCGATCCAAAGCTTGATTGGCGCCCTTTTTCTCGTAACCGGCCTAACGAATTCGGTTGTGGCCGCGGATTCGCGACCCGACGTTTCGCAAATCATTAACAAAGCGGAAGCGTCCAACATCTTGGGCGAACCGGTGAAAGATCCGAGCCCGCGCAGCGGCGACGGCACCGACGGTTATTACTCAAAGTGCAATTATTACAGTGTTAACCGCGGCAAATCGTTGATCATTCGGCTCCAGCTGCCGGGACCGAACGCAATCGGTCCGCAACAGGAACTTCAGCTGTTGGCCGCGGCGAACGGCGCGATGGAAAAAATTTCCGGCGTCGGCGATGCCGCCCAAATGTCCACCAGTGGTGGCGAAAGTGGATTCGCTTCGCGTGTTCTGATGCTTTACGTCACGAAAGGTAACGCCTTTCTCACGATCGGTCTCGGCGGTTTTGTGGACGACGCAATTGCATTGGAAAAGGCGAAAACGGTCGCGCAAAAATTGCTTGAGCATCTTTGACCGCGGGAAACGGCTAGCTTAGATCGACAATATGGTGGCCAAACTCGACGGACCGCAATTTTCCGGCGGCGCGAACATCGCGATCAAGTGTCCGGCTCACACGTATGAGGAAACGGTTGCGTTTTATCGCGACACGCTCGCGCTTCCGTTGATCGAAGAGGAATCGGACGGTTGTATCTTTCAATTTGGTCCGAATCGACTCTGGATCGACAAGGTGCCGAACCTCAGTCATCCCGATATTTGGCTCGAGATCGAGACCAACGACACCGAGGCGGCCTCGTCGTTCCTAAAAATTCACGGCGTCGCGCGTCGGGATGAAGTGGAAAATCTGCGCGAAGATTTCAACGGCTTCTTCATCTCCGATCCCGCCGGCATCGTTCATCTCGTTGTCGGCCCGGAAGAAGTCTGAGTCGAAATGTCGATCTAAACATGGCGACCCATCAGCGTCAGGTCGCGTTCCACATCGTCGAGCTGCGCGATACGCGGAAGTAATCCCCAGCGCTCGAACCCAAGTTGTTCGAACAGCCGCAAGCTCGGTTCGTTGTGGGCGAAGATCAGTCCAACCATCGCCCTGATTTGAAGAGAGGGAGCGCGCGCGATCGCTTCGCCGAGTAATGTTCGGCCGACTCTCCGCCGCCGGAACTTTTCATCGACATAAACGCTCACTTCCGCCGTCCCGCGATAAGCGCAGCGGGGCAAGAAAGGTTTTAACGTGAGCCAGCCGGCGATTTTGCGGTCGATTTCCAAAACCCAAAAGGGGTGTCGATCCGTCGAATGTTCCTTTAGCCAGCCGCGTCGGTCTTCCAGCGTGACTGGTTCCAGTTGCGCAGTAGCAACGCGGGTCGCTACCGCGGCGTTGTAGATTTTAATGATCGCCGGCAAATCCGACTCCACCGCGTCGCGGATTTTCATTTCTTCTCTGGCGGCCGGCTTTGGCCGTCGCTGTTCGACTGCAATCGCGCTCATGCCGCCGGAAAAAATGCGTTCTCGAAAGTTGACTGAAACGCGCCGACTTCAGTTTCGCCGATGCGAAACCTGGGACTGATGTTCGATTGGCCCGCGCAAAAGAGTTCGATGTCGATCTTCCCGGATTTGCCGAGCGCGTCGCGAATACTTTGGAGCGCGAGGGCGGGAGTATTGCAATCGCGACTGAGATGTCCGAGCACGACCCGCTCGATTTTTCCGGGAAGCAATTCTTCGATCACGGTGGCAGCCGCGCTATTGGAAAGATGCCCGTGGCGCGACTGGATTCGTTGTTTCACGGGCCAGGGGCGATGAGTGTCGCTCTGCAGCAGTTTTTCGTCGTGGTTGGTTTCGATCACGAGCGTGTGCACTTGCCGGAGCCGTTCCACGATCATTTTGGTCGCATAACCCAAATCGGTAATGAACCCGAGGCCGCTCCCTCCTGCATAAAACGCGAAGCCGACGGGATCGACCGCGTCGTGCGGCACCGGGAAAGTTTGTACTAGGATGTCGCAGATCTTGAACTCGGCGCCGGTGCGAAAAATTCGCCAGTTGCGATGTCGATCCAAGGCGCCATCGCAACGGACGGCTTCGGCCGTTTGCGCGTTCGCATAAATCGGCACCGCGAATTTGCGACAGAGCACTTCCAGCCCGCAAACATGATCGCCGTGCTCGTGGGTCAGCAGAACACCATCCAGTTGCTCCGGCATTACGCCGCATTGCTCAAGCCGGAGCGCAATTTGCCGGGCGCTCAGTCCGCCATCGATCAGAATTTTGCAATGATCAGTCGCGACGAGCGCGCTGTTGCCGGCACTGCCGCTCCCAAGCATCGTCAAACTGAACACGACCGGTATTTAGCGACCGGGTCTCAGTTTTCGCAAATTAAATTCACGCGCCGCGATAAAATTTCTCCGCCCGGCAATGCCAGAATCCGTTTTTTCTTGTCATCGTAATCGAGCGAACGGAATCGTCGAATTTCTTCAACACGGCGAACCGCGTTGAGCGTGTCGAGGTAACGTGTATAGCTTGAAGCAAGTTCTGTCGTTTCGAGATAACGAGCACGGAGGTTTCGATCGCGAAATGCTTCCGGGCATTGGCGCGCGAAAAGGTGAAGGCGCAGCCACTTCCGATCTGTGCGCGAAACGCGCTGAGTTTTCCGAAAGAAGGCAACGAACAAAAGGAGAACGAGGTAGGTATCGACCTGGGCCTGGAGCTCGAGATTGCGGGCAAAGTCTTCCGATGCGATTTCGCGCGCGCCATTCTTGAACTGAAGCGCGGCGTGGAGCGCGTGATTGATTTCTTCTACGAACGTGATGAGCGAGCGGATATTATGATCGCTTAGACCGGCGCGCGGATCGTGTCGCTCGAGTTGTTCGATCAGCCAATGGGAATAATAAATGCCGACGTAAAGCTGGTCGTCGGCCGTGCGCAGAAATGTCCGGGCGAGCTCGCTCAATTCGCGCGCCGACTTGCCAGCCAAGATGGACAACTGCGCGCAGCGGCGCCGATCAATCAAACAATCTTCGAGATTGATCCCGACCCGCGCGTAGGTGCGCTCGAAAAGCTTTTGGACCTGGCTGAAGAGCGTCTCGTTCACAAAACGAGCGATGGTCGCGCATCTTCATCGAGATGAAGCAAGCGATCGGAAAGTTCGTTGAGTGCGAGACGAATGTCGTGGAACCGATTCGCCAACCCGGCGAAGACATCGGTGAGTTCGCAGCGTCGCGCGGTTTCGTGCGAAGCGACGAGTTGATAATTGATGCGACCGACTTGCTCATAAAATTCGATATCGGGCGCTCCGCGCAGACTGCGGCGCTGAGTATTCTCGTGAAAGATGCCACTGATGAAGAGGGAGTAATTTCCGACGTGCGCGCGGAGCAAGAAGGTTTGCTCGGGCGTGGCGCGGGTGAGCGCGATGAGCATATCGGAAATGTATTCGTGGGCGCGACTTCGAAAGCTTTCCCGAGCCCCGATCATTTCGGCGTTGTCGATCTTGTCCGGGCTCTGCAATTGATTCGTGCGCGAAAAAGTTTCGAGTAGTGAGCCGACATAATCACAAAGTTTGCGATCGCCGATCCCGGCTTGCTGAAATACGTACCGGGCGAGGACATAAAAGTAAAACTGCGACGAGATGTGGAGATGCCCCGCATTGGAAAGAATGGTCTCGACCAGGCGCGGGTGATCGAGAATGGAATCGCGCGTTTCCGAGTCACTCAAAAGATCGACTAGCGAAACGCTGTCGCTGCGGGAGCGGGCGAGAGTGCGAATAATAAAATCGAAGTCCGCGGCGGTAAAGCGTGCCCGACAATTTGCCCTAATCATCGCACCCTCGGTTTACCAGCATTGACGATGCCGCAGCCAACTTTGTTCGAGGCGACGTGTATTTCCGTTGGAGCAGTTAGTCAAGAACGTCTCGTGAAAAATGCCGGCGAGGACCGCTCAGAGATTCCCAAGAGATTTGCAAAGCGACGGTGTCGCCTCATAATAAACGCGCTCTTTTCGGAATCGATCAGCAGGATGTCGATCTTGCGAAAATGGAAGGGTGGCTGAGTCCGGTTTAAGGCACTCGACTCGAAATCGAGCGTGGGGCAACCCACCGTGGGTTCGAATCCCACCCCTTCCGCCAACTCCGTAAATTTAATTTGTTAATCGCTGTGGTATTTTAGGCGACATGAAAATGTTCCATCTTCTATCTTTTCTTTGCGGCGGCGCGGTGATGCTCGGCTTGGGCACGCTCAGAGGATCCAATGCGGAATCCCCACACCACGTTTACGAACTGCGTCTGTATCACGTCAACGAGGGCAAAATGGATGCTCTAAAGGCTCGATTTGGCAATTACACCGACTCGATCTTCAAGCGGCACAATATGAAGAGCGTCGGTTATTGGTCGCCCGAAGACGCGCCGAGCTCTCAGAACCTGTTTATCTACATTCTGGAGCATCCCAGCCGGCAAGAAGCCGAGAAAAATTGGGCCGCTTTCCAAGGCGATCCGGAATGGCAAAAGGTTAAGGCGGAATCGGAGGCGCACGGACCGCTGGTAAACCATATCGACCGGTATTTCATGGACCCCACTAGCTTTTCAGCGCTGAAGTAGCTACAGAGCCCGTCCTCGCGGACAGGTCGGCGATTTAGCGAATGGGGCGCGAAAATGTCACAAAATTCATCTTGATTTGGATCGATTTTGCACCGCATATTGTATGTCCGCCGAAGGCCTCCGCTATTACTTGTTATGCGCTGGAATTCACAGGTTGTTAGCCCGGCTGTTGGCAGGAATTCACCGCTAATTCACAACCTTAACCAGCCTCTCCCGCCATGATCCAACTCAAACCCGGAATCCCGCCTTCTGCTCTAAACAAACCGCGCAAAGCTGATCGCCGCCAGAATCGGTCAGTGAAAAAAACAAATGGCGGTTTGTATTTTGACCGCGTTTTCAGCAACGCGGCGGTGAAGCCATTCGATCAGATTGAATGGGAACATCGAACGGCGGAGATCACGGACGACAGCGGCCAGATTATTTTTAAACAGGAAAACGTCGAGGTGCCAAAGAATTGGAGCGCGCTGGCGACAAAGATCGCGGTCTCGAAATATTTTTATGGCGACATCTCGCATGGGACCGATCCGCACAAAGGCGGCCGCGAAAGTTCAGTCCGGCAATTGATTCATCGGGTCACCCGGACCATGACCGATTGGGGAATTGCGGACGGATATTTCGCCGACGCGGAAGCGGCAGAGGTTTTTTACGACGAACTGACGTGGCTTTGTTTGAACCAACACGGCGCGTTCAATTCACCGGTCTGGTTCAATGTCGGGTTGTATCACGAGTACGGTATTGGCAAGAACGCTGGCGCCGGAAATTACTTTTATAATCGCGAGATCGGGAAAGCCGAACGGGCACCGACCCAGTACGAATATCCGCAAGGCAGCGCTTGTTTCATTCAAGACGTGGGCGACACGATGGAAGACATCATGCGGCTGGCGACAAGTGAAGCCATGCTCTTTAAGTACGGCAGCGGCACCGGCACCGATCTCTCGACGTTAAGATCGACCAAAGAAAAACTGAGCGGCGGCGGCAAGCCGAGCGGTCCGCTCTCGTTTCTCAAAGTCTACGATCAAGTCGCGAATGTGGTGAAGAGCGGCGGCAAGACCCGCCGCGCCGCCAAGATGAACACCCTCAAAGATTGGCATCCTGACATTGAGGAGTTCATCGACGCCAAGCAGAAGGAAGAGAAAAAAGCGTGGGCGCTGATCGAGCAGGGTTATGACGGCAGTTACAACGGCGACGCTTACGGCTCGGTCATGTATCAAAACGAAAACCTGAGTGTGCGAGTGAGCGACGAGTTCATGGAAGCGGCGCTCGAAGGTCGCGAATGGTGGACGCGCCGCGTGACCGATGGTCAACCGTGCGATCGCAAAGAAGCGCGGACATTATTGCGAAAAATCTCCGAAGGCACGCACATTTGCGGCGATCCCGGGATGCAGTTTGACACCACGATTCACAAATGGCACACCTGCAAAGGCACCGGACGGCAAAATTCCACCAATCCGTGCAGCGAATATCTGTTTCTCGATAATACGGCCTGCAATCTGGCGTCGCTAAATCTGCTCAAATTCAAAACGCCCGATGGTGAGTTCGACGTCGAACGATTCAAGGCCGCGGTGCGGATTTTCATTACCGCGCAAGAAATCATCGTCGATAATGCGAGTTACCCGATCAGGGAGATCGCGGAAAACTCCCACATTTTCCGGACGCTTGGGCTTGGCTACGCCAATCTCGGTTCGTTGGTGATGAGTTATGGCTACGGCTACGACAGCGTGGAAGGCCGCGCGCTTTGCGGCGCGGTCACCGCGATAATGACCGGTGAGGCTTACGAACAAAGCGCGCGAATGGCGCAAGCGACAGGAGCATTTCCCGGTTACAAGGAAGCGCGCTGCAGCGGCGTTCCAAAACCGGTCGCAAAAAGCAATGTCGCTTCGATGCTTGAAGTCATCGATCTGCATCGTTGCGCGGTGAACGAGATTCCCGATGTCAAAGAATTCGCTTATTTAAAAAAGGAAGCGGGCAAGACCTGGAAGCGCGCGGGTGATTTGGGCAAGCGTCACGGTTATCGCAACGCGCAGGTGACGGTGCTCGCCCCGACAGGAACGATCAGTTTTCTAATGGATTGCGATACCACCGGCATCGAACCGGACATAGCACTGGTGAAATACAAACTGCTCGCCGGCGGCGGCATGTTGAAAATTGTTAATCAAACGGTCAAACCGGCGCTCGAAAAACTGGGATACAATTCGGAAGAGATCGACCGGATCATTGCCCATATCGATGCCTTCGATACGATCGAAGACGTAACTGATTCGGATGGATCGACAATCTTCTCGGGATTGAAACCGGGGCATTTGCCGATTTTCGATTGCGCATTCAAACCATTTAAAGGCGAACGGTCGCTTAATTATATGGCGCATCTCCGGATGATGGCGGCGGCGCAACCGTTCTTGAGCGGCGCGATTTCTAAAACTGTGAATCTGCCGGAAGCAGCAACAGTCGAGGACATCATGAACAGCTACATCGAAGGTTGGCGGCTGGGATTGAAGTCGATCGCGATTTATCGCGAGGGATCGAAACGCTCAGCGCCGCTAAACACGCGCAAGACCCGCGACATGGGCGGCACCACGGAAGATGTCGATGTTGCGCTCGATATCACGATTGATCGCGAAGATTTTCAGAAACGGATTCTCGAGCTTGAAGAAGAGTTAACGATGCTGCGCGGGAAGATCGACAAACCGCTGCGTCATCGGATGCCGGACACACGGATGTCGTTAACCCACCGGTTCGAGATTGCCGGACACGAAGGTTATATCACGGTTGGCTTGTACGAAGACGGCCAGCCGGGCGAATTGTTCATAACGATGTCGAAGGAAGGCAGCACGATCGGCGGATTAATGGACACGGTCGGCACATTGACATCGATTGCGCTCCAGTACGGTGTGCCACTGGAAAGTTTGGCAAAGAAATTCGCTTACCAACGGTTCGAACCGAGCGGTTTCACCAAAAATCCTGACATTCGAAACGCGACCAGCATTACCGACTACGTTTTCCGCTGGCTCGCCTGCCAATTCATCAAAGGCTACAAGGAAGCGACTTCACCGAGCCGCGGACAAACAGAATTGCCGATGAAAGAAATTGGGGAGATGGAAAAGAAGGCGCTCAACCGGCCGGTCTCGGATTTAGCGCGCACGGGTGAAAGGGAATTGATCGATGTGATCACAAGCCATTCTTCGAACGACGGGGAGCCGCAGGTAACGGGCAATGGCCACAGTCACGCCGACCGTGTGCAGGAAGCGCTCGGGAACATGTTCATGGACATCATCTGTTCGCATTGCGGCAGCGACAAAGTGATTCGGGCTGGCGCTTGTGGGGTCTGCACCGAGTGCGGCACAAGCCAGGGCTGTAGCTGAACAATTCGTCGATTTGAAGGGCGGCGCGCAGCCGTTGGACATGCGGCGGTGGATAGCTAAACTTCGTGACCCGCCGTTCGTTCGTCGGCGGGTTTGTTTTTGATGACTGAAACTGAAGCACAGCGACAAAAAGAGATTCAGCAGGCCGAAGAATTACTTTTCACCGGCCCGCAAGCACTCGGTTTTGTCAAAGGCCTGTTTCAGGGCCATTTCGTTTCCGATTGGGTAATGCCGTATCCCCGGATCGCGACAGCGGAACAACCTAAAATCGACCAGACGCTGAGTGAGTTGCGCAAGTTTCTGGATGAACATCTTGATGCGCCGGAGATCGATCGGCAGGCGGACATTCCGCGTGATGTGATCGATGGACTGGGAAGAGTCGGCGTGCTCGGTGCGACTGCACCACCAGAAGTTGGCGGTCACGGATTCACTCAGATGGCGAATTGCAGAATTTTAGAGGAGATCGGTCGGCGCTGCGCATCGACATCGGTGTTTGTGAACGCGCATCATTCGATCGGAATTCGCGCACTGCTGTTGTTCGGCACGCAAGAACAACAGAAACGTTGGCTACCGAAACTTGTGACCGGTGAACAATTAGGCGCGTTCGCGCTGACGGAAAAGGAAGCCGGCTCCGATGCGGCCAATGTGCAAATGACCGCGACCCCGAGCGCTGACGGTTCGCATTTCATTTTGAACGGCGAAAAGCGTTACATTACGAACGCCGCAATCGCGCAAGTTCTAACGATAATGGCGCGGACACCGGTACCGGGCAAAGAAGGCAAAACCGCGGTCACCGCGTTTCTGGTTACGCCGGACATGCCGGGATTCGAAATTCTCGAGGCGCGGATGCCAAAAATGGGAATTCGTGGCACCGCGACTGGGCGATTCTCGATGCGGGACGTAAAGGTGCCTAAAGAAAACATTCTCGGACCGCCGGGGAAGGGTTTGAAGGTTGCGCTGACCGTTCTCGATTTTGGTCGCACGACATTCGGCGCATGTTGTACCGGCGCGGCGAAAACTTGTCTCGAACTCGCGGTCAAACACGCGAATACGCGGAAGCAGTTCAACAAGACACTCGCTAATTTTCACTTGGTGAAAGAGAAAATCGCGCGGATCGCAGCCGACGCTTACGCGATGGAAGCGATGACGACCATTACCGCTTCACTGATCGATCGCGGCCTGGAAGATTACATGCTGGAAACGGCGATGCTGAAAGTGTTCACGACCGAACGGTTGTGGGAATGTATTAACGACGCGTTCCAGATTTACGGCGGTTCAGCTTACTTTGTCGACCTTCCGCTGGAACGAATGCTGCGGGACGCGCGAATCAATCAGATCGGGGAAGGTAGCAACGAAGTGCTGACGTCGTTTATTGCGTTGGTCGGGATGCGCGGGCCAGGGATGGAGTTTAAGGAAATCTACGACACGATGCTGAAACCGACGCGGGAAGGCGGCATCGGGAAAGCTTGGAGCGCGGGGATGAACCGGCTCGGTGCGACTGTGCGCATTCCGGATGTGCCAGTGCGCAGCGGTGAGTTACGCTCCTTTGGCAATCAACTCGGCCGATTGATCTGGCGTTTCAATTTCGCAGTGAACCGATCGCTCATCCTTTATCGGGAACCGATTCTGGACATGCAATTGGTGCAAGAGAGAATCGCCGGCGCGGCGATGGATTTGTTTGCATCGACCGCGGTGCTGAGCCGATGGGATTCGGAAATTCAAATGGCTCAAGGCAACGGCGAAGCGCCCAGTCAAAAGAATACCGCTGCCGAACTTTTCCTCCGTCAATCGTTCCGGAGAATTCGGAATTATCTCGCGGGCCTCAGCGACAATGACGACAAGTTTATCCTGAGCGCGGCGGATTCAGCGCTTCGCTAAACGTTCCTTCCGGCTAGGGCGATTTCAAGATCTTAAGCGCCAGCAGCAAATCGTAGGTGACCAATTCGTAAAGCGGGTAGCGGACTGCGAGAACGATGTATTGATGAAATTCGATCGCCGCGAGAAATACAACTGCGGCGCCGATAACAGCACTGCGATATGATTTCATCCACGAGGTCAGCGCCACGATTTGGCTAAAGGCGAGGAAGCGCAGCGGCATGTCCCACATGTTGGCGTAGCGAAGGTTCATTCCGTACTTGACGTTGCACATCACGAGATAGCTCGCGGCAATGAAGACCGACATGAACAACTCGGGCTTCATTGCGCGGTTCAATCGAAAGATTGTTGCGAGCGCGAGAAGCAAAACAATCGGGCTGACCAGCAGAAGATCGACCAGGTAACGGTACCACGGACCGTCCCCGGTCAGGATGGCGTAAGGAAGCTGAAAATTCTTGCCGACGGACAGTTGATAGCTTTGAACAAAGATATCGATACCGCCAGCGAGAAAAATCAGGACAACAACGCCGAGAAGCGGCCCGAGGAACGTGGCGATGACGAGCTCGCGCGTGACGATTCCGAATTGGAGCCAGCGATTCGTAACGATCAAAGCGACGAGCGCGATCCAGACGAAGAACGAATTTTCTTTCGTTAAGACCAGTAAGACTAACGCAACGATGTAACCGACGAGCCACCGCCAATCGCGTGGCGCCCGGAGAAGTTCCCAGAGTAACCAGAGAACGAGCAACGCCCAAAAGGTGAAGAACCCGTCCACGAGCGCGTGTTGCGACATGTGGAGCTGAGTCGGCGCGACCGCCATTAGCGCGGCAATCGCGATGGTCGACGTCGTTCCGCGAATTCGCCACGCGAACATGGCGGCAAGAGCAAGCGTCAACATGCTGAAGAATGCCGCGACCTGACGAAGCGCATCGAGCGCTTCGGATCCAAAAATCGAATGCCACGCGTAGGCGGTGAAGATGTAGAGGAAGCGCAGCGGCGGCAGAATCGAACTAGGAAGTTTCTTTTGGACGTCGATGTAGCCCTGAACAATGTCAGGATAAGAACCGAGCCCGCCATTGCTCAAGGCATTGACGTATTCGCGGTAAAGACCTTCGTCGAAACCGATTATGTCGAAAGCAGGCTGCGGATGAAGAAACGCAATCGAGTGCAGCCGCCCGCCGGGCGAAAATGCGTGCGGTGTCAGACGCAGGAAAATTCCGATGGCGAAAATGATCGCCAGCAGGACGATGTCGATCTTGTGGCGAAGAGATTCTGGAACAGGCATCGAAAAACGGGCGTGACACCGACGTTCTAGCCGGTTTGCAGGCTATGAGCAAAATTTAAACCCAAACTCCAATCTGCGTCTCGACTTCTCGAAAAACAGGGGGCAAGGCCGCGAACTTGTTTACCTAAAGTCGGATGAACTTGTCCCCACAACTCGCTCCGGCAAGCCCTTGCCGTGGTGATGCCGGTTTACAACTAGGCGATAACCATCGCTTCTGTTTTACGCGAATAGTTCGCTTGCTTTGACAAGATCGCTCCGCGCTTTGTGCTCTTTGCCGTTAACGACGATTCGAAGGACCAGACGGCCGCGATTCTTGCGGCGCTGAGTCGAAAGACTGGCACGACCGTTGCTTCGAAAAGGTGCATGGCAACTGGAACAACGGGTGTGCGCGTCCCTCAACCACGTGTTCAAGAAGGCCTAATCGGTGCACCTGTACAACGGCCCGCTTTTCGATCGATAGACGCCTGTCGCATCTGCGGGAACCGCGATCTCGTTTCAATTCTTTCCCTGGGCGAACAATATCTGACTGGAATATTCCCCAACGTGCGTGACGCCGCCTTGAGCAAAGGGCCGCTCGAGTTGGTGGCTTGCGACAAAGAACGGAATCCGACGGCGTGCGGACTGGTGCAGCTCTGTCAAACCTACAATCTCGACGAGATGTACGGCGAACATTACGGCTATCGATCATCGCTCAATCGAGCCATGGTCAAGCATCTCGACCAAAAAGTAGGACACCTCCTTGAACGATATCCTCTCCAACCTGGAGATCTAGTGCTCGACATTGGAAGTAACGACGGCACCCTGCTCTCATTTTATCCGGACGAGGGCCTGACGATAGTCGGAATCGATCCCTCCGCCGGGAAGTTTGCACCCTTTTATCGAAAAGATATTTCTCTGCTGGTGAATTTTTTCTCCGCCGAGCTTTTTCGAGCGACTTTCGGAAAGAAGAAGGCGCGAATTATTACCTCGATTGCGATGTTCTATGATCTGGAGAACCCGCTCGCCTTTATGAGGGACATCGCTTCCATCCTGGAAGAAGACGGCATCTGGCATTTCGAAATGAGTTATCTGCCGGCCATGGTCAGGACGATGGGATACGACACCGTTTGCCATGAACACTTGGAGTATTACTCTCTCCGGCAGATCAAGTGGATGACCGATCGCTGCGGTCTCAAAATATTGAACGTTGATTTCAACGATATCAACGGCGGCAGCTTTGCTGTGACAGCGGCACGCCGAGCTTCGCAACGATCGGAAAACACAAAACAACTCGAAGGGTTGCTCGCCGCGGAAGCCGCTGAAGGTCTGAGCACGAGTTCGCAGCATCGCGCTTTCGGAGCGGCGGTGACGGTCCATAAGCAGAAACTTCTCAGCCTCTTACTCGCCCTAAAAGAGCAGAACTCCATCGTGCTCGGTTATGGCGCGTCGACCAAAGGCAATGTGCTGCTGCAACATTGCGGGATCAAATCCGATTTGCTCCCCGCGATTGCGGAGGTCAATCCGGACAAATTCGATTGTTTCACCCCTGGCACAAATATCCCTATCATCCCCGAGCGCGAAGCGCATGCGAGAAATCCAGACTACCTGCTGGTGCTTCCATGGCATTTTCGCAACACCTTGATTCAGCGGGAAAGCGCATTCCTTCGGAGGGGAGGGAAACTCATCTTCCCTTTGCCCGCGATTGAAGTCGTGGGAGCCGAAGCGCTATGCGAACGGCCCTGATCATCGGCGCTGGCGGTCAAGATGGCCGTCTGCTCGCCCGTTTTCTCCTAGCGCGCGATTACAATGTGCGCGGTTGGACGCGCGCCGATCCTGGAACCGACACGGCGTGCGACTGTGAGGTTGTCGACATTTTACATCGCGGAACGGTTGAACACAATTTACAGACCCTTCGTCCGGATGAGGTCTACTACCTGGCGGCGTTTCATCATTCAACTGAAGAGGCCGTGAGCGACTGCGCTGCCGAAGTGCTGAGGCGCAGTTTCGATGTCCATGTTCTCGGCTTGCTCAACGTCCTTCAAATCATTGAACGAAGCGGCAAGGGGCGCCTATTTTATGCAGCCTCGTCGCATGTGTTCGGGATGCCGGTCACGGAATGGCAGAACGAGCAGACCGCCTTTGTCCCGAACTCAGCCTACGGAATCTCCAAGGCTGCCGGCATCCAGTGTTGCCAACTGTTTCGCCGCGAACGAGGAGTTTTCGCCGCGAGCGGAATCCTGTTCAATCACGAGTCGGCTCTGCGCAACCCGTCGTTCCTTTCGCAAAAAATCGTGCGTGGGGCGTGGCGTGCACGACGCCATCCCGCATTTAAACTGGTCCTTGGCGATATAGAAGCGCGCGTCGACTGGGGTTACGCGCCTGATTACGTGGACGCGATGTTCCGCATCCTGCAATTGGCGGACCCGAGCGACTTTGTCGTGGCGTCGGGTGAGGTGCATACGGTGCGCGAATTTGCCGAGATTGCCTTCGATGCGGTCGGTCTCGATTGGCGACGTCACGTGCAACTGGATCCGAGGCTCTTAAAGAGGGCTGCTCACCCATTCCGAGGCGATTCGAACAAGCTGCGGGCCGCGACCGGATGGTCGCCCACCATCGACTTCAGAAACCTTGTGGCCAACCTCGTGAGGGAAGCAGAAATGACTCATGAAATGGCCTAATCTTCTCATTTTCATTCCGACCTACAACGAAGCTGAGAACGTCGAGCGGCTTTGTCGCGAGCTGACCGCGCTTCAATTGGGGGCCGACATTCTTTTTTGCGATGACGCTTCGGCCGACGGGACCGGGGAGATTATCGAGCGTTTGTCGGAGGAATTCCCCCATGTGCGGGTCATCCATCGATCGGGCAAGCTCGGCATCGGGAGCGCTCATCATGAAGGCATCCGCTACGCCTACGCTGAAGGTTATGAAACTTTAGTGACGATGGATTGCGATTTTACTCACCAGCCGACGGACGTGCTGAGACTCTTGCAGGCCGCGGAGGCGAGCGGCCGGTCAGTGACGATCGGGTCGCGCTATTTGAAGCGTCACAGCCTTCCCGGATGGAATCCGCTGCGCCGTTCGCTGACGCATCTGGGACATTTTCTCACTGTTACCCTTCTGCACTTGCCACACGACGCCACCGGCGCCTTGCGTGTATATCAACTCGGCGCCATCCCCGAGGAGCTCTTCGACCGGGTTCGGTCGTACGGATATTCGTTCTTTTTTGAGAGCTTGTTTGTCCTTTACCGAAACGGATTCCCGATCGAGGAAGTGCCGATCGCTTTGCCCGCGCGAACGTACGGCAGTTCCAAGATGTCCTTGTCTGAAACGCTGCGGAGCGCTGCGCGGTTGATTGGGCTTTACATCGCCAGTATCCGGCGTCCGGAGAGTTTTCTCGTTTCTTCACCTTTGCCGCCGGTTCTCGAGGCCGAACGGCCATTGCAAGATCCACAGGGCTGGGATGCCTATTGGACTAAGGGACAGGAAAAGAGTAGACGCATCTATTCCGTGATCGCAACCATTTATCGGCGATTCGCCATCCGCCGCAACTTAGACCATTTCATCCACAAGCATTTCGTTCCAGGAGCGCGGCTTCTTCATGCCGGGTGCGGATCGGGCCAGGTGGACGAGCAGCTGTCGCGCGAGATGCGGATCACCGCGGTGGATATTTCACTGCCAGCTTTGGAATCGTATCGTCGCAATAATCCCCGCGCCGAGGCGGTATGGCATGGCGATATTCTTCATCTAGACGGTCTCCCGCAGTCCAGTTTTGACGGCGCTTACAATTTGGGAGTCGTTGAACATTTCTCGCGCGACCAAATTATTCAGATTCTCCGCGAAATGGGCCGCACCGTGAAACCGGGTGGAAAGGTTGTGATTTTCTGGCCGCATCGTTGGGCCACGAGTGTTTTCGTTCTGAAGATTGTTCACGGCATCCTCGATTTCGTTCGCGGCAATAATGTTAGGCCGCTGCGTTTACATCCTCCAGAAATTTCCCTGCTCGAGTCGCGTGACCAGGCACGCAACGTAGTCGAACAAGCGGGCTTTAATTTGGTCGAATATTCCTTTGGAATTCGCGACTTATTGATCCAGGCGGTGGTCGTCGGCTGTAAAAAGTGATGACGCCCGTCGCACCTGCCCCGATCAGTGGCGCAGGGGATCAAGCTAACCGGACGCCGAATTCGGCCTCGTCATCCAGGATTGAAATCCTCAGGCCATTGTTTTGGACTTACCTGGGGCGATTGGAATGGGTTGTCGTAACCATAGCGGCCTGTCTGGCCGTGGCTCTCCACTTGCGGTTCGTAACCCACGTTGGCGGACTTTGGCGTGACGAAACAAACAGTGCCAACCTGGCCACGTTGTCTTCGTTTGGGGAGATGTGGCGATCTCTCGATTACGATTCGTTCCCCTTTTTATTTTTCCTGCTTCTAAGGTCGTGGCTGGAGCTGTTTGGATCCCATAACGATGCGGCCTTGCGAACACTGGGTTGCCTTACGGGCCTCGGCATACTTGCGGTCTTATGGATTAATTCGCATTCGTTAGGCGCGCGCCTGCCCGTTCTTTCACTCGTCCTCATCGGATTAAATCCAATGCTGATTCGTTACGGTGACTCGGCCCGGGCCTACGGGTTGGGGATTTTCTTAATCCTGCTTACCTTTCGAAGTTTTTGGCGCCTGGTGGATGCTCCATCCCCTCCGGCCGTCGGGCGGGTGATGGCAGCTGCGGCGCTGGCCCTGCTCAGCGTGCAATGCCTCTACTATAACTCCGTTCTTTTGCTCGCCATTTCGGTCGGCGCAATAGCGGTAGCTTGGCGGAGACGAGCTTATCGGACGGCGGGTATTGTTGTGGCCATTGGTCTTTTGGCCGCCGTCTCGTTGGTACCGTACGTGCCGATGATGCGACGGATGCACGAATGGTCCTTTTTGGTGAATTTTCCCGTCGATTTCAAATGGCTTTGGACGCGTGGATGCGAGGTCATCGGTTCGCCCGATTCAGTGGCGATTTGGCTATGGGTGGCGCTGTTCTTCACCGGTTTGATCTTGCTGCTGGTACGGGCGGCCGTCACCCTGCGACATCGACTTCTTCGTAACCACGAGAAGGGTGAACTAGGACCGATTTCCCCTAATGCGACCGCCGCACCGGACCGCAGCACTTTCATTTCATCGGCGGTTCTCTACGCCGGAGTTTGTTCGGTTGTCGGCGTAGTTGGTTATGTAGGATTTCTCAAGCTCCTCAACTACTACACCCAGCCGTGGTATTACATCACTCTCGTGGCGTTTGTCGCATGCACGCTGGATGTTATTTTCGGGGTGTGGCCATCTGCCGGGAAAGTTCACCCTCTTTCTTCGCTTAGGATCGTTCGGCTGGCGATTGCGATCATATTTGTTGCGTTGGCCGGACTTCCGGCCTGGACCGAGCTGCCGACCCGCCATACGAATGTTGACTTACTGGCAGCTCGGATTGAACAGCTCGGGAAAGAAGGGGATGTGATTTTAGTCCCGCGCTGGGAATGTGCGATCACACTCTGCCGTTACTATGGCGGCCCGGCGGAGGTCGTTACCCTGCCTCCAATCAGAGATCATAGGTTTCATCGCTACGACCTTGTTCTGCGCGAGATCAAGATGGCAGACCCGATTCAGCCCGTTCTCGCCAAGCTCGAGACGGTCCTGCGCTCGGGTCATCGTGTTTTTGTTGCTGGCACGCTTCCTTTCCCTTTGGCGCCTCCCGTTCTTCCCGCGAAACCGCCCATCTATCGGGATCCGGTAGGGGGCTGGCACGGCGTTCCATATGATTTCGGTTGGCCGCTGCAAGTTGGACACTTTCTTCGTGTTCACGCGACCAGTGCCGGCCCGATTGGGTTGTCTCCCCGCCTCCAGGTCCAAGAGTTCGAGAACTTGGAGCTCGTCCTCGTTCAGGGCTGGAAACCGTAGGCACGGTCCATTCGATCATTCGTCGGCGGGCACGTGTTGGTCCATCACCGTGACGAAGCCACGCCTCCATCTTGCCAACCCTAAACTACGATCGCGCGGATGTTTTTACCGATGCTTGCGGATTGAGTTAACCGGATTGTGATCGGTGATCTTAAGCGGAATAACCCAGCAGTGGTCGTGGCTTGGAATCTAACGTTGTCGCTAACGCCCCAATCATCCTGTGGGTCAGATGGTTCGATCAGAATTATCGCCTGCTTTGGAGAACGAATAGTTTTGTGGTGCTGGTGCGAAAAGGCGGAGAACTGGATCAAAACAATCCGATTGCGGCAGACTAATTGGCTTCGATTAGTGCCAACCTTCGACCATCGTCAGTGAAGTCTGCTCAAGCTCACTGATTTGACTAGATCCGCGCTGGGGTAAAGGAACCGAGTCTACTTTGTTTGCGTGCACAACTGTAAAAACACTAAGTTGCTGCGACCAGGAATCTGTATAGGCCCTGTTGTCCCATTTGAATCGAGAAGCTGGAGCTGGTAGCAAGACCATTGCACCTTCCTCCGGGCGCGGAAGGTTGAGTCCACCGACAAACCAAACCCGGTTTCCTCCAGTCAAAGTCGTGCGAACAGCTTCGGTCAGGTCATCGATCGGATGCACAGAAATCATTTTCGCTTTGATCAGGTCGTAGCGATGGACCCGGTGGTCGGAGATGTTCGGAATCGTGACCCAAGACGCCGTGCCGCGGTAATAACGCTGAAAGGAAATCCCGAACGGCCAGGGAACGACCACAATCAAATCGTTGGCTGCCGCACGAGTAGCGACGGCTTGCGCTGCCAGGTCCACATTCGTTTGGCGTTCAATAATGGCTGACCAGTCGGCAAAAGGCGCTGCTATTAACGCGGCCGATCCAAGTCCCAGGCGAAACAACCGCAACCAATCAGCTGTGCAAAGACTGGAGGCGATCAAATCCAATGCGGCTGCACCGGCACACATAAAGGCAAGGTAATACCAAACGTTTGTGGTGTAGCTGAGGACTCGGAGAAATAAGTAGCAACCAGTCACACTGAACACGCAGACACTGATGGCAAACCAAATCAACTGCTGCTGCTGGCCATACTTCGCGTCGCGAGCTTTGTAGATTCGAAAAATAAATAAGCCAAGTAAGCCGACGACGATGGCGTACCAAAGTGATGGTATGCTGTAATCCGGATTGCCAAGAGCGACTTCGAAATGTTTCCACAGTGAGTAAGAAGTGGGCGCTCCGCGGACCACAATGTTCCAATCTCGGGCGCGTAAGTAGGCAGGGACATAGGGCAGAAGCGCAACTATGGCGGAAGCACAGATTACGACGATCACGAGCGCATCTTTGAAACGACGCTGAAAAAGCGAGATGACCACGGCCGAGGCGCTGAGTGCGATTAGTAGAACGCTATTGTAGAGTAGAACTTGGACACCGAGAAGACAGGCCAACATCGCGATGACGTTGCGTTTTGGATTCGAAGCGACGAGCAGACTGCCAACGCAGCCGAACATCAACACGATCAGTGCGCTACCGAGACCGTAACCCCGCATCGTTGTTCCCCATACGAAGAAGGTTGTGTTTAAGCTCATCAACGCAAGACCGACCACGGGAACGTCAGTCCGAAATAAGCGTGAGTTAATCCAAAATGCGCTGATGAGTAAGCAGCCAACGCAAAAGCCGAAAATGCGTAAGACAGTGTCGCTCGAGCCGAAGGCGATTGCGTAAATTCGGACGATCAGCGGAAACAACGGCGGGAAAGCTTCATGCTGAAAGTTCCGGAGCACATCTGAAACCGACGGCATTCCTGCCAGCTGCACGACCGCGCATTCGTCGCGCCAAAGTGCGCCGGCATGGCTGGCGCGGACAGCGAGGAGAAAAATCACCATCGCGGAAAGAAGAAGACCCACAGTCCATTCCGCTCGTTTCAAGAAGTCCGGTCGAATCACGGCGAGTTTTCGATCTGTTGCTTAAGCGCTTTGAATTCGGGTTGGTCGGGATTGAGTCCAATCGCCGTCTCAATCTCGCTCCGAGCGGCCTGGCGATCACTTTTTGCGAGCAACGTTTTTGCGAGTAGAAAATGTGTTTTGGCGTTGCGTGGATCGACATTTTCCGCTCGCCGAAACCAGTTTTCAGCGTCGCTATACTGAGAAGCTTCGAGAGCAATTACCCCGAGGTTGTTGAACGCGCCCTTATGTTGCGGATCAAGATCCAGAACGGCACGATAAAACGATTCCGCTGCGACGGAATCATTTTGGGCGAGACGCAAATTGCCCAAAGCGAACAGAGTTTCCGAGTTGTCCGGGACGTAAGCGTATGCGGTAGCGAGTTTTTTCTCGGCCAGCGGCAGGTTATTCGATTCCAGTGCTTGCCAGCCTGAATTGTAAGCGTCGAGCGCCCAAAGCGAGGGATCGCGCTGTGGCCAGGCGACGAGCATTGTCCCTGGAATCACCAGGATGAGATAAATTGCTCCAGTCTTTAGCTCGCGCGCGGCGACGGCTTGCCACAGCATCGACAATCCGAATCCGGCGAAGATGAGCAAACCCGGAACCGCGACAAGCCGGTAGCGTTCAGTAATAAAAACGCCGAGCAGCGCCAACATTGACAATAGGATTGCCCCGAGAACCCAGCGCGATCGGGGTGCAAGCCAGTATCCGAGGAAGATTCCAGGAATCGCAAGCGCGGCGACGATTCCAAAAGAAAGCCCCGGCAGAATGACACTCTGTTCCCGCAGGCTAGTGATTATGCTTAAGTCGTCATATTGAAATGCGCTCCAAAAGTTGCGCAACTTTCGTGCGTCGAGTTTTAACCAATCAACGAAATGATTCGCGACATACGTCTTAGCCTTTCCTGACCAATGGGCGGAAACTTCCGCGTGCTTGAGCGAGCGACCAGCGGCCACTTCAGCTTGGGCGATCGAATCCTCAAGCATGGCGGCCTGACCAGCCCTCAGCCCCGGTGGGAAGCGCGGATAGCCATTAGCTTTGGGATTATTTCCGATCCAGAAGTTGATGCCGCTATGCGCGGAGAGAAGAACGGGGTCGTGGGCGACGAAGTAATTATGGATCCAGCAGGGTGCCGTTCCCAATGCGAGACCAGCGAACAAAAGACCGCACCGCGCAATCAAAGATCGCCACAGTTGACGCCCGTTTTTGAATCCTAAAAGCAACGCCCCTAAAAGCAGTGGGACGACTGCGAGAATTGTCGCGACCGCGGTTGCCGTAATACCGATGAGCAGAGCGACGAAGAAACATTCCATTGCGTTCGGGGCTTCGTCGTTTCGCATAACTCGCCAAACAACAAACCAAAATACCAGGACAAACCAAGCGGTGGGCATGAGGACGATGGAATAAGCCTCGGCTGGAACACAAAGCGCCCAGCCGAATGCGGCGAATAAGCCGATCAATCGTGCATTCGCCTGGTGGGCGAGGCTTGAAGTCGAAGATGTCGATCTAACTGAGGCAAAAATTCGGAGGCAGATCCGATAAATTACTGCGGCGGTGCCAGCATCGAGTCCGGCCTGGAGCACGCCGGGAACGAAAGGGTTTTCACCAAAAAGTTTGTAAAGAAACGCAAGGAGATAGGCGTAGCCGGGCAATCCATAAAAGGCCAGATGTTGGGCAAACTGACCATGAAGAATGGCTCGAGCCCAATTGTTGTAAAAATGCATGTCGCCCCGGATCGGCAACAGAAGGGGTGAATGGGTCAGGCGGACCAGAGCCCACAGACGTAAAACAAACACCCCGAGGAAGATCAAGTGGCCGAGCCCGAGTAAGAAACGTCCGGCGCGCGGGTCAGATTTCACCGGGTTTGGCATTAACACTGCTCATTAAAGCTCACTTCGCGATCGATATCGCGGAGTGCAGTCAAACAAACAAGAGAATATAGAAAGCAATAGCATGTTAAACGCCATCAACAAACGCCGCGCGGGCTTCACCCTCGTGGAAATCATGATCGTTGTAGCGATCATCGCGTTACTCGCAGCGATTGCCGTCCCGGGGTTTCTCCGGGCGCGCAAACGCTCGCAAGCCAGCCGTATCCTGAATGATCTGCGCATGATCGATTCAGCGTGCGACCAGTACGCGATCGAAACCAACCGAAAGACCGGTGACACAGTTGCCGTCACTGATTGGACGAACTACCTGAAGAAGGGTTCGCTCCTCTACAACAACGGCAACAGCCTACTGGGAACTGCTTACGGCCCACAAAAAGTCGACACCATACCGACGGTGCCTCCAGCGGACTACACCACGCTGTCGGACGTAGCCGGCGTGGGTTTCTGGTCACCTTACGGTCCTTAACGAATCTGACGATTCATTCTCCTGTCATTCGCGGTTTAACGGGAGTGGCAGGGAATGAGTTGTGAGAAAGGAGAAGGATCCTGTTATCGCGGCTCGCCTACTAATAAATAGAAAGAAACGCAATTATGTTTAGAAAACTTCAAACCAAACACGCCGGGTTCACCTTGGTAGAAATCATGATCGTGGTGGCAATCATTGCATTGCTGGCCGCGATCGCCGTCCCGGGATTCCTCCGGGCGCGCAAACGCTCGCAAGCCAGCCGAATCTTGAACGATCTGCGCATGATCGATTCAGCGTGCGACCAGTATGCGATCGAAACCAACCGGCACACCGGCGACACAGTTGCCGTCACTGATTGGACGAACTACTTGAAGAAGGGTTCGCTCCTCTACAACAACGGCAATAGCCTACTGGGAACCGCATACGGCCCACAAGTGGTCGATACCCTTCCCACGGTGCCCCCAGCGGACTACGCCACATTGTCGGACGTAGCCGGCGTGGGCTTCTGGTCGCCTTACGGACCGTAGTTAGGGTTTTCGCTCTATGTGGAGGCGTCCTGCTCCTTGAACGGAGAGGACGCTTCTTCGTTTCACGGCAACCAATCGACCGATACTAACTTTGACAGCCCTACTTGTCAGCTTCGTATCGACAATCCAAAAGTGAACGAAAGTTGCGTGCAAGCGCCCGTTTCGAAACTTCCTCGCCATCACTTACGACGATTAATCCGTGCCGATTGGCTGCGCTGCTTGAGTCTAATCCTGCTAGGAGTCCTCGTTCGTTTGCCCGCGCTGCAAGGGCAGTGCATTTGGGACGATCAGTACCTTGTTCGAAACAATCCGTTTATTAAGAGTCCGGTCCTGATTTTGGAGTCATTTCGCCACTACTTATTTCTAGACTCCTATTCGTCCCATTATCGGCCGGTGCAAAACATCTCGTATTTCATCGACTATTTCTTTTGGAACACGAACGAGTTCGGTTTTCATCTCACCAATGTGCTCTTGCATGTCAGTAGCGGCATTCTGCTCTATTTTCTTTTGCAAGAACTCATTCTTTCGTTCCGTGTTCGTCAATCGCCGCGAGCAATTCGGCAGAAAACACTCAAGCGGATACCGTGGATTTCTCACACCGCTTTCTTTGTTGCATTACTCTGGACCGTGCATCCCGTTCACAGTGCAGCGATCGATTACATTTCGGGACGTGCAGACAGTCTCGCTTTCCTTTTTGCGGCCGCCGGATGGGTTCTCTTTCTGCGGGCAGGTCGGACAACCAATAGACTCGGCCGGCTTTCAATCTATTTCTTAGCAATCGCCTCGGGCCTGCTTGCGCTCTGTTCGCGCGAAATTGCGATTATTTGGGTCCTCCTTTTCGTTTCGCATTTGCTTTTCGTCGAGCGACAGATCGGATTTCGCACGCGAGTTGGTGCACTAGCGTGCTGCATCGGCCTGGTGTTGACCTACGCAGGGTTGCGGCACCTACCAGCCGCCAGGCCAACGTTTTCGGCTTCGGAGGTTTTCACCCCGCCTGTGCGTGCCATCCTTATGGTGCGGGCGCTGGGTGATTACGGTCGACTAATGGTTTGGCCGTCCAACTTATATATGGAGCGCACGGTAGTGCCTATTCCGATGCACTATCAAGATTCTGAAAGTTGGCGAAGGACAATTGGCACAGAGTATTTGTCGATCCTTGGATTGGCCGTCTTCGCGATGTTAGTCCTTGGCAGCCTCAAAAAAGATCGCTGGCAAGCAATGCGCGTATTTGGCGCAGCTTGGTTTATAGCCGCTTATCTTCCGATCTCTAACATCGTACAACTCAACGCAACCGCAGCAGAACATTGGTTATATTTGCCGAGCGTCGGTCTCCTCATCTTTGGCGCTGGTTTTCTATTTCGATTGCCAACCTCCTTCCGCCCTTTGGTCGCAGCCTTGGTGCTCTTAGCTGTTCTTGCGCTCGGCTCGCGCAGTTTTATCCGTAGCGGCGATTGGTCGAACGAGGAAACGTTTTACAAGCGCACTTTTCAGGCAGGAAGTAGGAGCGCGCGAGTCGCCATCAACCTTGGTCAAGTTTACTATGCTCGCGGTGCCTATACTGAAGCGGAGCGCATATTTCGCTCAGTGCTTGAGCAAAATCCCGATTATCCGATCGCGCAGAATAACCTCGCCAGTGTTCTTGCTCGCGAAGGAAAAACTAAAGAGGCCGAAGCTCTGTTTGCGGTGATCGAGAAAAATTCAAGTAAAACTCGCCAAGAATATCCTCGAACCTGGGTCGGAGCTCTGAACCTGGCAAGTGTTCAGCATTATGCTCAGCAAGACGACTCAGCTTTGGCGATTCTCGAACGAGCGCATAACGATTATCCGGAAGTTTGGGACCTGGTAAGTCTGAAGGCCGAAATCGTGCGGGAAAGGGACGGACCCGATGCTGCCTTGGGATTAGTAGAGGGCTTTGCCCGGAGAAATTGGTGGCATCACGCTGCGGCACTTGCGCTAGGCCGGTTATACGCCCAAAGGGGCGATTCGGATCGTGCCGACGGGGCCTTGCGCCTAGCAAGTCGGCTTGATGTCCACGATACCCAAGCATTGCGGCTGATGGTCGAGATGCGGGTGCGCGCGAACAAGCTCGATGACGCGTTTCGAATTCAGCAGCGTGTCGTAGCCCGCCAGCCGGATCAACCTAGTCAATACGTTGTCCTTTCGGACATCTTGGAAAAAATGGGGCGCGATGTGGAGGCACGTTCCGAACTGGCCAAAGCTTCTTACCTAAGATCACTCGTGCAGAATCAAACAATCCCCAACTGAAACGGCTGGCCTGACCCGTTCGTTGCACATCTGCTTTTGTAATTTTGGTGTTTCTGGAAGAACACCGCGCAACCCAGGACTATTGGCAATTCGCCTTTGCGCGGGCAAGATATGGCCGTGCGCATTTATCGTGACAAAGATGTCGATCTTGCCTGGCTGAAAGGGAAAACCTGCGCCGTTATTGGCTTTGGCGCACAAGGACACGCACATGCGCTCAACCTGCGCGATAGCGGGATGAAGGTCGTCGTCGGCCTTTATCGCGGAAGCAAATCGCGCGTTCGTGCAAAACGAAACCGTTTCAAAGTTTTCGAGACGCCCGACGCCGTCCGGCGTGGCGACATCATCTTTCTCGCGCTGCCCGACACCAAGATGCCCGCAGTCTATAAAAAGGAAATCGCTCCGAATTTGCGAGCGGGCCAAACGCTTCTCTTTGCCCACGGCTTTGCGATCTTTTATCGAACGATCGTTCCGCGAAAAGATGTCGATGTTGTGATGGTCGCGCCGAAGGGACTGGGGCCGATGGTACGCAGCGAATTCGTCAACGGTCGCGGCGTGCCTGGATTGATCGCAGTTCAGCAAAACCGAACTGGTCGGGCCAAGCGCATCGCGCTGGCGTGGGCTAAGGCAATCGGTTGTGCCCGGGCAGGCGTAATTGAAACTACGTTTCGTGACGAAACGGAAACGGACTTATTCGGCGAACAAGCCGTGCTCTGCGGAGGAACCACCGCGCTCATTCGCGCCGGGTTCGATACGCTGGTGCAAGCGGGTTATCCGTCGGACCTGGCGTATTTTGAATGTCTCCATGAGCTCAAATTTATTGTCGATCTAATTCACGAATCCGGAATGCGCGGGATGCGGGAGCTGATTTCGGATACCGCCAAATGGGGCGAATTGACAGTGGGCCCGCGAATCATCGATGCGCGAGTTCAAAAAGAGATGGAAGCGGTTTTACGCAATATTCGTTCTGGAAAGTTTGCGCGTGAGTTCATCCGCGAAATTAAGACAGGGCGAAAGCAGTATCAAAAACTACGTAAGGGAGCGGATGGCCACCTGATCGAAAAGGTAGGGCGGCGCCTGCGCGCGCTTATGACTTGGAAATAAATCTGCGTGCCGGCGTGAGGGCGCCGGAAAACGAATTCTAGCGAAGGTTACTTCGCCAAAATCAATCGTTTGTCGCCGAGTGGCCGCCAACGCGGTCGAGCTGATACGGCGTGGTCGGGATTACACCGAGCCTGTCACAGGACTGCCGGACGGCGGAACCTGTGATCAAAGCGACGCACCTCTTACCTTTCACAACAGTTTGTTGTTTTGAGGTTGCGACGCTCTTGCTCGGAGCAGCAAAAGCCGATGCGCAAAACGCGACTGAAATCGCGACCGTCGCGCATCGAACCGACCAACCGCACAAGCCACATGGCTTTGTTACAGTTGTCATAAGGCAAGGTTGAGCCTTTTTAATGCCAATAGCAAGGGAAAACGCGCCGCATTAATCGCTTCATTCCTGACGCAAAAAGTGTTCGAGACGAAGACGATCCAGTCGCTCCTTTGCTTCGTCCGATCGGGTTCCCCCGGCACCCGCCAGCTTCTCGTAAACGGCCGCAGCAGATTCCCATTTCGCATCCGCTTCTAACAACTGCCCGGCTTTAAATCCTGCTTTGTAAAACCAAAAAAATTCGTGTGGCCGGTCCGATCGGGTTCCTTCGTCGAGAACGGTATAAAAACTGGCGAGCGCGGCCGCGCGATCAGCTTTTTTTTCCAAGCAGAGACCTTTCTTGAATAGCGTCTGGTTACGCCAATGCGCCGGCGCATCTCGATCGGTCGCCAGTTTGTCGTACGCTTCAATTGCGCGCTGATAGTTTTTGGGGTCGGTCGCGGCCATCTCAAAGAAGATATCGCCCTTTCCACAAATCGCTTCGCGTTTTTCCGCGGGGCGAGCTGCACCGTCCAGGACTTCATCGTAGAGAACGAGAGCGTCTTGCGGTTTACCCAGTTTGCGCTCGATAACTGCCTGCTCGCTTCGCGCGGCCCACTTCAATTCGCCGTTGAGTTGCACGACGCGATCGAAGAGGACAATGGCACGTTCGAGCGATTGACCGGCCATGCTCGCCATCGCCGCTTCGCCTGCAAAAAAGAGCGCCCGATCGGTAAAGGGCCCGGCGGAATTTTGCTCGGCCAGCAGTTCGAACTGCGTTTCCGCGTTCGCAAAATCCTCCGCGCGATAATACATCTCGCCCAGTTTCATTCGCACCGATGCCACCAAGCTGGATGATTCGTGCTCCTCGATAAACTTCTTCGCCAACACGATCACCTTGGTCTCACCGCCCGAGGTCGCATCTTCCAGCCAGATCGTGAGGTAATCGGCGCGCTCCTGCGCAGTCGGGGTCGGCTTTGATTCACCAGCGCGGACTAGATTCTTGCGCGCTTCATCAAGTCGTGGCGGAGTTGCATGAAATGCCAGTTCCGCCAATGCCACCCATGCTTCGGCCGCTCGTTCAGCTCCTGGAAATTGGCGTAGAAAAGTGCGCAATGAATCAGAGGCGCGCGGGTCCCCCTTGGCCGCTTCCATGAGACCTGCTTCCAGCCGCAAATCCGCGCGAGACTGTTCGTCCTTTGTTTTCTTCCCAAATTCTTCGGCGTCGGCCAGAAAACGTGTCTCATCCCCTTTTTGGAGCCAGCTGAGCGCGGCGTTAAACATTCCCAACGACGCCAGGGCTGAATCGGAATGTCCGATTTGATCAAAGCCCGCGGTCGCGGGATCGAAATGTTTCGCGCGATACTGGATCTGCGCCGCGAGCAAGTTGACCCGATCGAGCACGGCCGGCTCGGGATGTAATGTCCGCGCTTCATTCAAGTCCGCGAGCGCCTCATCGAAATGGTGCTCCTCCAGTTCCAGTTGGGCAAATTCCAGAAAGGCCGAAGCGAGAACCGGCAATTGTGGATGAGTGCGCCGGAGCGCATTGAAATATTCTAGCGCCCGGTCGCGTCGCCCAAGTCGAAGGTCGAAGCGCGCCAGATACCATTGCGCAAACGCTCGCCGCGGCTCGGCCGGATCTCTTGTCCAACGATCAAGTTCAGCGCGCGACGGTTTTCGTTCGGCACGATAAAGCTCGTCCAGTTTCGCAAAAATGCGTGCCAGATCGACATCGGAAGGCCGATGTTCGATAAAATTTTCTAGCGCGTCATCTCCCGTTTCGGGCGTTTTCAACTGCAGATGCGCATCAGCAAGCGCGAAAAGCGTCGCGGTGAGTGTTTCGTGGCTTGCGCCTTCAGGATTTTTCAAGAGGGATTCGAAAATCGTGATCGCGCGGTCCGGGCGGCGCAGGGCTACCTCGAGACGGCCTCGGAGAAAATGTCGCTCTCTTTTTTCGGAGGTTGTGGACGGTTGCACTTTCTCGAGCAAACGCCGCGCGTTGACGGCGTCGGATTTGTCGAGATAAAGCTCGGTCGCGCGCAGTTGCGCTTGGACGCTCCACTTTGGATCGCGAAACAATTCCGAAAATGTCTTGAGCGCTTCGTCGGCTCGGCCTAGAGCACGAAGCATTTCCGCCGCCCCGATCCGGGCGTCCAGTCGAAAGCTCGAACTGGTGTCGGTTGCGATCTGTCGATACAGCGCCAACGCTTCGGCTTCGCGATGTGTCTTAGCCAGCAATTGCGCGCGCCAAAAATTCGCCGAAGAGCTTTGGCGCAATCGCGGATCCGCCAAAAGATTGAAGGCATCTGCAGTCTGGTTGGCTGCGACCAACGCCTCGAGCAGCGTTTCCGCAGCCGCGCGCCAGTCCGGTTCAGCCAGATTCTGCTTAAGCAATCCCTGCAAGCGAACGACTGCGACTTCCGGCACGCCTTCGGTGAGCGGTTTCGACGCTTCGGCGAGTTGGGCCGAAAACTGTCCCCGTGCAAATGGGGCGAGCGCCACGAACAGAGCGAAACTTATGTGCCGAACAGGTCTCATCTCTTCTCCAAAAGCGGTCGCAGATATTTGGCCGTGTAACTCTTAGCAAGATCGACAATCTCTTCAGGCGGGCCCGTCCCAACGATTTCACCGCCTCCCTCGCCGCCTTCCGGACCAAGATCGACAATCCAATCCGCGCATTTAATCATCTCGAGATTGTGCTCGATGACGATGAGCGTGTTGCCGGCATCACGCAGCTTCATCAGCACTTGGAGCAATTTTTCGATGTCAGCGAAATGCAATCCGGTTGTTGGTTCATCCAGGATGTAGACGGTGCGGCCGGTCGCCTTTTTCGCGAGCTCGGTCGCCAACTTGACCCGTTGCGCCTCTCCGCCGGAAAGGGTGGTTCCAGCCTGGCCGAGCTGGAGGTAACCTAGTCCGACATCGAGCAGCGCATTCAACTTATCCGAGATGCTCGGCACATTCCGAAAAAATCGCGCAGCTTCATCCACCGTCAGGTCGAGCACGTCGGCGATATTTTTTCCTTTATAAGTAATCTCGAGCGTTTCGCGATTGTAGCGCCGGCCATGACAAACCTCACACTGGACATAAACGTCCGGCAAAAAATGCATCTCGATCTTGATCAGACCGCCGCCCTCGCAATTTTCGCAGCGGCCGCCTTTAACGTTGAAGCTGAACCGGCCGGCCCCGTAACCGCGCACCCGCGCTGTCGGCAATTGCGCGAACAATTCGCGCATCGGACCAAAGGCGCCGGTGTAGGTAACTGGATTTGAACGCGGCGTTCGCCCAATCGCGCTTTGATCGATCACGATCGCCTTATCGATTTGTTCGGCGCCGCGCAAGGCGCGATACGCCCCTGGTTTCTCTTTCGAATTGTAAAAACGCCGGAAGAGTGCCCGCCTCAGAATGTCGTCCACCAGCGTCGACTTACCGCTCCCGGAAACACCGGTCACACACGTGAAACAACCAAGCGGGAAGGCGACGTCGATGTTCTTCAGATTATTTTCCGCCGCGCCTTTCACAATCAGCCAGCCTTCTTCACTCTTACTCAATTGATTTCGAGCAAAACGCGGTTGAGTCCGGTGTTTCGGAACTGGAATGCGCAATCGGCCCGAGAGGTAATCCGCGGTCAGAGAATTTTTGATCTCTAGAATGTTTTCCAGTTTTCCTTGCGCTACAATTTCGCCGCCGCGCGGGCCTGCGCCCGGACCAAGGTCGACAATGTGGTCCGCTGCTCGGATTGTTTCTTCGTCGTGCTCGACCACAATGACGGAATTGCCCAGGTCGCGTAGCCGCCGCAACGTGCCGAGCAACCGCGCATTGTCGCGCTGGTGCAGACCGATGCTTGGCTCGTCCAAAACATACAGCACGCCGGCCAACCCGGAGCCGATTTGCGTCGCCAGTCGGATCCGTTGCGCTTCGCCGCCGCTGAGCGTGCCGCTCTCGCGATCGAGCGTCAGATAACCGAGCCCCACCTCGACCAGAAATTGCAAGCGCGATTGAATTTCGCGCACGACATCGGCCACAACTTTCTTCTGCGCTACTGTCAGCTCGAGATTGTCGATGTAACGCGCGGCAGCTTCGGTCGTTTGCTCGCTGAACTTGTGAATATTCAGTTCGCGTCTTTGTCGATCTTTAATCGTCACCGCGAGAATTTCCGGCTTCAGCCGCGCGCCCCCGCAAGTCTTGCATGGCTCGCGTGTCATGAACGCGCGAATGCGATTGCGCGTAAATTCGCTTTGCGTTTGCTCGTAAAGCCGCTGCATTTGCGGAACTAATCCTTCGAATGGCCGCTTCTTCTCGCCGTTGCCGCTGAAATTCATTTCGATCGGCGTGCCGTTGGTCCCGAAGTAAAGCGCGTTTTTGAATTGGTCCGGCAAATCCGCGAACGGCATATCCTCGTTTACTTGGAAATGTTTTATCAGCGCCCCTTGCAGTTGCCGGTAATAGGCCTGCATCCGTTTGGTCCCGCGCCGCCAGGGCGTGATCGCGCCTTCAGCAATGGTTTTTGTTTCGTCCGAGATCATCAGCTCGGGATCGATCACTAATTGTGTCCCCAAACCGTGACACGCTGGGCACGCGCCAAGATGGCTGTTGAACGAAAAATGTTTCGGTGTCAGCTCGTCGAGAGAAAAATCCGAGTCACCGGTACCGTAGTTTGTTGAATAACGGAATTCTTCCCAATCTTCGAATTCGTCGTTGGACGTTGAACGCTGAATGGCAGTCCGGTTCGGTGTTTTCTTCTTCTCTATTAAGATCGACAATTTGTTCCCGCCCCATTTCAGCGCGGTTTCGACGGAATCAGTCAATCGAACCCGAATTCCAGCGCGCACGACCAGACGGTCGACCACCGCTTCGATCGTGTGACGCTCACTTTTTTTCAATCTGATCGGATCCGATCGATCAAGCTCAAGGATTTCGCCATCGATTCGCGCCCGAACGAATCCTTCGCGTTTCAGCCTTTCAATCACGTCGCGAAATTCACCGCTCTGATCTTGCACGAGCGGCGCGAGCACGATGATTTTGCTGTTCGGTTCGTAAGCGAGGATTTGATCGACGATTTGCTGCGGCGTTTGTCGATAAACCGGTTTGCCGGTCGCTGGATCGTGGGGCTGGCCGATTGCCGAAAAAAGCACTCGGAGGTAATCGTAAATCTCGGTCGTGGTCGCGATGGTCGATCTTGGATTGGTGCCGGCGCTCCGTTGTTCGATTGCGATCGCCGGGGAAAGTCCTTCGATGAAATCGACGTCAGGCTTTTCCATCTGATCGAGGAATTGCCGCGCGTAAGCGGAGAGACTTTCCACGTAACGTCGCTGGCCCTCGGCGTAGAGGGTGTCGAAGGCGAGCGAGGATTTCCCAGAACCGCTCAGGCCGGTAATGACCACCAGCTTCTCCCGCGGCAGTTCCACGTGGAGGTTTTTCAAATTGTGCTGGCGCGCACCACTGATCTTGATAACTTGCGCAGGCATCGGGACGACAAATCTCGAACCTTTTAGTCAAGCACAGCCGCGCGTTTTCTCCAGCGAAAATCCCGATTTATGAATGAGACAAGTCGCACCCTCTCCTCCGAAGAGTTGGTTCAGTTGCAAAAAAAATTCAGTGAAATCAAACACTCGATCAACAACGCGCTTGCGGTCATGATGGCGCTGTCCGAAATGTCGCAACGCCGGCCTGATTACTCGGAAAAACTGGCGACCACGGTGTTGAGCAAGGCGCCCCAGATCGTTTCCAATTTGCAGGAATTTACCCAGCTTCTAAACGAAAAGGCCGGCGTGAAGCCCGCAGTCGCGGGTGAAGCGAAGTAGTCGCGCCCGCAACGTCTCGCGCGCATGGACGCGGTGTCGAGCAAACGCATCCTGATCGTCGAAGACGAAAAGGACGTAGTCGATCTTCTCAGCCTGAATTTGCGCAAAGCGGGCGGTTTCGTTCTCTCAACCGCACCTGATGGCGCCGCCGGTCTGGCCAAAGCGCGCGCGGAAAAGCCGGATTTTATCATTCTCGACTTGATGCTGCCGAAAATGCCCGGACTCGAGGTTTGCAAAATTCTGAAAAGCGAACCGGCTACGCGCCACATTCCAATCCTGATGTTGACTGCGCGAGCAGAAGAAATCGACCGGATCGTCGGTTTGGAATTTGGCGCGGACGACTACGTGACGAAACCGTTCAGTCCGCGCGAAGTTGTTTTGCGCATGAAAGCGATTCTGCGCCGTGGCAGCGCCAAAGAAACGGACGATCGCCTGTCGGCCGGTCCGATTACGATCGATCCAGCGCGCCATGAAGTTCTCGTCAACGGCAAGCGCGTCGATCTTACGAGTCTGGAGTTCAAACTGTTGCGCACACTGATGCAGCGGCGCGGCCGCGTCCAGGAGCGCGACCGTTTGCTCAACGAAGTTTGGGGTTACGAAAGCGTGATTGATACCCGAACTGTCGACACTCATGTACGTCGTTTGCGCGAAAAGCTCGGCAAAGCCGGAGACATTGTTGAAACCGTGCGCGGTTTCGGCTATCGGCTGCGCGAGAAATAATTGGAATGTCTGGGATTCTGCTCGCCGCGATCGTCGGATCGACAATCGCAATTGTCTATGTCGCCTGGCGAAAATGGATTGCGCCATGGACGCATATCGAACGCCTGGTCAGGCAAATCGGCCGCCGCGAGCGACCGCGAACGTTTCTCGTTCAAGGCGGCAATGAGGCGCAGCGCGTCGGCGTTGCGCTGGAAGATATCTTTAAGCATCAGCAGGAACTCAATCGTCAGATCGACGAGCGCGCATCTGGACAGAAAGCGATTTTGTCCGCAATGCAGGATGGTTTGCTGGTGGTCGATGGTCGCCGCCGGCTGGCGCTGTTGAATCGCGCGTTCTGCGATTTGTTCAAGATTAGCGAGAACTCGTTAGGCGCACCGCTTCTGGAAAGCGTGCGGGATCCGGCGGTGGAAAAAATCGTGGCGGAAACTTTTCGACGGCGACAACCGAGCCAGGGCGAACTCGCAATTGGAAACCACGAATTTCAAATGACTTCAGTGCCGATGGGAAACGCTAACGGCGAGATCACCGGCGCGGTCATTCTGTTTCATGACATCACTGAGTTAAAACGCGCGGACGAAATCCGCCGCGATTTCGTGGCCAATGTTTCGCACGAGCTGCGGACACCGTTGTCGATCTTGCGTGGCTACATCGAGACGATGCTCGACGATCCCAAAATGCCGCGCGCTGAATGCGCCCGAATTCTGGAAGTGATGGAGCAGCACTCGAAACGTCTCGGACTGCTGGCTAACGACCTGCTCACGCTCGCGCAATTGGAATCGGGAAGTTCGACTTTGCAATTGAGCGAAATCGATTTGGCGCAATTCCTTGACGGACTCGCACGTGACTGGAGAAAGAAATTCACAACCAAGGCGTTGAAGGTCGTGATCGATTTGCCCGCGAACTTTCCGTCGATTCGTGCGGATGAAACACGACTGCGGGAAGTTTTCGATAATCTGCTCGATAACGCGGTGAAGTATTCGAATAAGAATGGCGAGATCCGTCTCGGAGCGGAGCGGCGCGCACGCGAGATTATGCTCAGGGTCAGCGACGATGGCATCGGAGTTAGCCGGGAAGATTTGCCTCGGATATTCGAGAGGTTTTATCGCGCCGACAAGGCTCGCAGCCGCGAGCTTGGTGGAACGGGTCTCGGGCTATCGATCGTGAAACATCTCGCCCAACTCCACGGGGGACGTGCCGAAGCCGAGAGCGAAATCGGTCATGGAACGACCGTTCGGGTAATTTTGCCGATTGTCACACAAACGTAACAGTAAAGCTTTTGACCGGCGGAAGCTGAGTGCGGCAGCTTCGTCGCATGACAAGGACCGACTGCCTCTGCGTAAAACTTCTCGGGTTGACCCTCGCGTTCGGGCTCAGCCCGACTGCATCTGCGCAAATGATGATCAATGGCGCGGGTGCGACGTTTCCGTATCCGATTTATTCCAAATGGTTTGACGCTTATGCCCAAGTCGATCCATCGGTGCGGTTCAATTATCAATCCATTGGTTCGGGTGGCGGGCAGAAACAAATTCTCGCGCAGACGGTCGACTTCGGAGCTTCAGATGGACCGATGAGCGACGACAATTTATCGAAAGCGCCGGCCAAGATTCTTCATATTCCGACTGTCGCCGGCGCGGATGTGGTTGCTTACAATTTGCCGGGGAATCCGGCTCTCAAACTCGACGCAGATACAATCGCCGGAATTTTCCTGGGCGAGATCAAGAAGTGGAACGATGGAAAGATCACGGCTCTCAATCCGGGAGTTACGCTGCCCGACCAGGAAATTGTGGTCGTGCACCGTTCCGACGGCAGCGGAACCACTTACATCTGGACCGATTACCTGAGCAAAATCAGTTCTGAATGGAAGACGAAAGTGGGCACGAATACATCGGTGAACTGGCCGACCGGAATCGGCGGCAAAGGCAACGAAGGCGTCGCCGGCCAAATCAAACAAACGCCGGGAGCGCTCGGCTATGTGGAGTTGATCTACGCGATTCAAAATAAAATGCCGTACGCGGACGTAAAAAATGCTAGCGGCAAGTTTGTGAAGCCGTCGCTGGATTCCATCACCGCGGCAATGGCGACCGCGCAGATTCCGGAAGATTTCCGATTTTCGATTACCAATGCGCCGGGGGACAATGCTTATCCGATTTGTGGTGCGACGTGGTTGCTCGTTTACGAGCAGCAAAAAGACGCAACGAAAGGCAAGAAGCTCGTCGAATTTCTGAAATGGGCGCAAAAAGACGGCGAGAAGATGGCAAGGGACTTGGATTACGCACCATTGCCGGAGGCCCTTCAGGTGCGAGTGTTGAAGCGGATCAACGAGATCAAATTTTAGAAGGGCTCCGGTAACTCCCTCGCAACAGACGTAATTGACGGTTTTATGGCAGTCGCCCTATCCACTCCACTGGAGGAGCAATCCGCGTCTGCCAGAATGGCGCCGCCATCGCGATTTGGCGACAAAGCATTTGAGTGGCTGACACTGGGAATGGCGCTTGTCGTCATTCTGCTCGTTTTCTTGATCGGATGGCAATTGGCGCGCGGATCGTCGGCCGCCATTCAGAAATTCGGTTTCCGATTTCTGACAACCTCGACCTGGGACCCCGTCGCGGAGCAATTCGGTGCGCTGCCGTTCATTTACGGCACGGTCGTTTCATCTCTGATCGCTCTGCTGATCGCGGTGCCGCTCAGTGTGGGGACGGCGGTCTATCTCACGGAGCTCGCTCCGCGTTGGGTCCGACAGCCGCTCATTTCGCTAATTGAAATGCTCGCCGCCATTCCAAGCGTGATTCTCGGCTTGTGGGGAATCTTCGTCATGATTCCGTGGCTGCGGGATTATCCCTTTCCACTTCTTAAGCGATTCTTTGGATGGACGCCGTTTTTCACCGGGCCGATCTACGGAACCAGCATGCTAGCGGGTGGAATCATCATTGCGATCATGATTCTCCCCATCATCACCTCAGTCTCGCGCGAGATTTTGCGAAGCGTTCCGAATCTTCAGCGGGAAGCTGCCTATGCGCTGGGTGCAACGCGCTGGGAAGTGACGCGTATTGCCGTTTTGAGTTATGCGAGGAAGGGCCTTTTCGGGGCGGTCATCCTTGGTCTGGGACGCGCACTGGGCGAGACGATGGCGGTGACGATGGTCATCGGCAATACCCCCCAGATCGCGGCCTCGCTTTTTAAGCCCGGCTATACGCTCGCAAGTGTAATCGCGAATGAGTTCACCGAAGCGACCACCGATGTTTATTTGCAGGCGCTCTTTGAGATTGGCCTGGTCCTTTTTGGTGTGACGATTTTGGTTAACCTGCTTGCCCAACTTCTTCTCAGAACCATGACCAGAACATCGACCACCCGCGCCGCGCAATAGCTATGCATTCCAAACGACAAGACCAACATGCCTGGCGCAAAATCAAAAGCGCCCTCGTCTCCGCTGGCACGTTTGTTTCGGCGCTCCTGGTTATTGCGCCACTGGGATTAGTCTTCTTTCACCTTCTCGTTAACGGCGCGAGTTCGATCAATTGGGATTTTTTCACCCAGTTGCCGAAGCCGGTGGGTGCCCCCGGCGGTGGAATGGTGAACGCAATTGTCGGTTCGCTGGAATTGCTCGCGCTCGGCTCTGCAATCGGAATTCCAATCGGAGTTCTTGGCGGCGTTTATCTAGCCGAGTACGGCTCAGCCCGTGGCAATTCGATGCTGCGTTTCATTGCCGATGTGCTCAACGGCGTCCCCTCAATCACGTGGGGCGTCGTTGTGTATGGCCTCGTTGTCCTGCGCTTCAAAGGTTTCTCTGCCTATGCCGGTGGGCTGGCGCTAGGCCTCATCATGATTCCGCTGATTTTGCGGACGACCGAGGAAGTGATTTTGCTTGTGCCAAACGGCTATCGGGAAGCGGCTCTGGCCCTCGGCATTGCTCGCTGGAAAACGATTGTGCACGTCGTGATGAAAACGGCATCGAAAGGAATCGTGACCGGGATTTTGATAGCCCTGGCACGCATCGGCGGTGAAACCGCGCCGCTTCTCTTTACCGCTTTTGGTAACCGCTTCTGGAACCACGATCTTAGCCAGCCGATCGCCGCCCTTCCACTTCAGATTTTTACCTACGCCATCTCGCCGTATGACGACTGGCACCGGCAAGCCTGGGCGGGCGCACTTGTGCTCGTCATCGGCATCTTTTGCGTTAACGTACTGGTGAGGATTCTCACCCGCGAGCGCGCTCCATCCACCGCGTAAGAGTTCCGAAAATGGTTAACTTAACTATGCCTTCGTCCGATCCAATCGTTCTGGAAACGCATGACCGGCACGCTGAGACGGAGCCGGAGACCGAAGAGAGACCACTCACGTTCGAGGTTAAGAATTTATCTATCTGGTATGGCGACAAGCGGGCTATCGACAGTGTAACGATGGACGTGCCGTCGAATGCGGTCACTTCCATTATTGGCCCGAGTGGCTGTGGAAAATCTACCTTCCTGCGTTCCCTCAACCGTATGCATGAATTACTGCCGCGAACACGTCTCGAGGGCAGTGTACTTCTGCGCGGGCAAGATCTCTATTCAACCGACGTCGATCCAGCGATCGTGCGTCGCCGAGTCGGAATGGTTTTCCAGAAATCCAACCCGTTTCCGACCATGTCGATTGGCGACAACGTGGTGATTGGGTTGCGGTTGAACGGCGTCCGCGATCAAAAATTCCTGAACGAACGCCTGGAAAGATCATTGCGGATGGCAGCGCTGTGGGACGAAGTCAAAGACGATCTGCACAAGCCGGGCACGAGTCTTTCCGGCGGCCAGCAACAGCGCCTTTGCATCGCGCGCGCTCTGGCGGTCGAACCGGAAGTCGTTCTGATGGACGAACCGTGCTCAGCGCTTGACCCAATTGCCACGGCAAAAATCGAGGAACTGATCCACGAGCTAAAAACGAAATATACTATCGTGATCGTGACTCACAACATGCAACAGGCCGGACGCGTCTCCGATTACACTGCTTTTTTTTATCTCGGCCGTCTGATCGAGTTTGGACCGACCACGAAAATCTTTTCGAATCCGAGCGAACGACAAACGGAGGACTATATTACCGGGCGCTTCGGTTGATGTTAGGGACCGATAAATCAATGATCGCATCAAAACATATTCTCGGAAGTTTCGACGAAGCGCTGGCTTCTTTACGTAATAACGTGCTGATGATGTCCGGGCTGACCGAGCGTAGCCTCGACCGGGCGATGAAGGGATTGTTCCAGAGAGACGACAACCTCTGTGCGAACGCGATCGCCGATGACGAGGAGATCGATCAGCTCGAGAAACAGATCGACAAGGACGGCGTGGACATTTTGTTGCGTTTTCAACCGGTGGCTTCCGATCTGCGGCGTGTGGTCTCAGCCATGAAATTAAGCTCGAACCTGGAACGCATGGCAGACCAGGCGACAAACATCGCGCGGCGCGCCCGAAAGTTGAACCGGCATCCGCCGCTGCCCGAAATGGAATTGATCGCACCGATGCACGAACAGGCGCTGTCGATGTTTAAAGACAGCATAGACGCTTACGTGCGTGAAGACGTAGAGCTTGGACGGGCGATCGTTCCTCGCGATGAGAAACTGGACGAATTAAATCGCGTGGCCAGTCGTCGCTTGATCCAGCGAATGGCGGAAGATCCGGATCAATTGCGTGGCTATTTGAACTTGATGTTCATTGCGCGTCATCTCGAACGCGTCGGCGATCACGCAACCAATATCGCGGAGGACGCGGTCTATGCGGCCGCGGCGGAGGACATCCGGCATCAGCCATTTGTCGCCTCTACCTGAGGCGTCGCGCTTTGATATGCGCGACTGATTGTCGATGTTGCAATATGGCGCAAGCGCAATCAAAGCCCGAAGCGGAAGAAAGCGCTGCGATTGTGCCAATACCCGCCGCCGAGACGGCGCATGAGCGCTTTGGCGATCCGAAAAATTTCATCAACCGCGAGCTAAGCTGGCTCGAATTCAATCGTCGTGTTCTCGAAGAAGCGCAAGATCCGACTCAGCCGCTAATCGAGCGGGTCAAATTCCTTTGCATCTTCAGTTCGAACCTTGATGAATTCTTCGAGATCCGCGTCGCCGGGATCAAACAGCAGATCGAGAGCGAAACGAGTGATGTCGCTGCGGACGGCTTGAGTCCGACCGAGACGTTTAATCAAATTCAACGCCTCGCCCACGAACTGGTCGCGACCGAGTACGACCTTTGGAATCAGGAATTGCTTCCGCAGCTGGCAAATAACGGGATTCGCGTTCGCAATGTTTCGGAGTTAAACGCGAAACGCGCCGCCTGGGCGCGCAAATATTTTCAGGAAGAAGTTCTTCCGATGCTGACGCCGCTGGCGGTGGATGCGAGCCATCCGTTCCCTGACCTCCTGAACAAAAGCCACAATCTGCTCGTGCGGGCAAAGGCGCAGCGCGGTGGCGAACCCTTGCTTGCGATCGTGCAGGTGCCGCGGGTAGTTCCGCGGCTGATTTTGATGCCGCGCGGCAAAGGCGACGATGAACCGTGGGAATACATCTATCTCGCTTCGCTGATCAAGCAGCACATCGCCGAACTGTTCCCCGGTTTGATTCTGGACGAGGTCCACGCCTTTCGTGTCACCCGCAACAGCGATCTCTACATCGACGAGGAAGAAGCGGAGAACCTTCTTCGAACAATCGAACAGGAACTGCGGCGTTCCAGCCGCGGCGACGCCGTTCGTTTGGAAGTGGAGCCCGATTGCCCGAAAGATTTCATCGAGCTGCTGACTGGCTATTTCGACCTGACCGAGGCGGACGTCTACAAACTGGATGGTCCGCTTTCGATGACACATCTGACTCCACTGCTGACCAACGACGCCTTCGCACAACTGAAAGACCGTCCGTTTCAACCGGGACGCGATCCTGCCTTGCCGCCGCACGCCGACATGTTCGAAGTAATGCGCCGTCAGGATGTGCTTCTCCATCATCCCTACGACAGCTTTGAGCCGGTTGTGGAGCTTGTCGAAGAAGCGGCGGGCGATCCGCAAGTGCTTGCGATGAAGATCACGCTTTATCGCACCAGCGGTGATTCGCCAATCGTCGAGGCGCTGATTGACGCGGCCACTGCCGGCAAACAAGTCACCGCAATCGTGGAATTGCGCGCGCGTTTCGATGAAGCGACCAATATTCAGTGGGCGAGACGGCTTGAGGAAGCAGGCGCCCACGTCATCTACGGCGTCGTCGGATTAAAAACGCATTGCAAAGCGTTGCTCATCGTTCGGCGCGATGCTGACCAACTCCGGCGTTACGTGCATCTGGGGACAGGCAATTACCACCAACGTACCGCTCGCACCTATACCGACTTCGGGTTGTTAACCAGCAACCCGCAGTTGACCGAGGAAGTCGCGATCGTTTTCAACACCCTGACCGGACTCGCCGGTTATCCGGGCCTTAAAAAACTGATGGTGGCGCCGTTCGACATGAAGAAACGGCTCATCGGCCTGATCGAGCGCGAGCGCGACCACTCGCGCGCGGGGAGACCGGCCCGAATCATCGCCAAACTCAATTCGTTGGTCGATCAAGAGATCATCGAGACACTGTACGAAGCCTCCTCCGCCGAGGTGACAGTCGATTTGATCGTCCGCGGCATTTGTTGTTTGCGGCCGAAAGTTCCCGGCTTGAGCGATTACATTCGCGTCATCAGCATTGTCGGCCGTTTTCTTGAGCACAGCCGAATTTACTACTTTGAAAACGGCGGCCAGCCCGAACTGTTTCTTTCCAGCGCCGATTGGATGCCGCGAAACTTTCTCCGCCGGGTCGAAGTCGCATTTCCAATCGAAACTCCGCCGTTACGAGATCATATTATCAACGAGGTGCTTCCCCGATTTTTAAACGACCGCGTCAAGGCGCGCGAACTGCAACCGGACGGGAGGTACCGTCGTTTGAAACCGGAGGGGCCGGAGCCTCGCTCGCAAGCACAATGGCATTTCCGCGAAGTAACCCGCGAGCGGGCAAAGAAACTTGGTCGCAAGAAATCTCCGCCAGCGGATAAATTGATCCCAATCACGGTCGCACCGCCACCACCACCAAAGCAGCCATGAGAAAAAGAATCCTGGTCATCGATATCGGAGGTACGCACGTGAAGCTGATGATTTCGCGCACCAAGAAACGAAAATTCAAATCCGGACCCAAAATGACCGCGCGTGAGATGGTCCGGCAAATCAAGTCGGAGCTGAAAGGTTGGAAGTGCGATGCGATCTCCATCGGATTTCCATCACCGGTCCGGGATGGTCGAATTCTCGACGAGCCGAAACATCTCGGTAAGGGCTGGGTCCGATTCAACTTCGAGAAGGCGTTGGGCAAGCCCGTCCGAGTCGTGAACGACGCTGCCCTGCAAGCGCTCGGCAGTTATCGCGGCGGACGCATGCTGTTCCTCGGTTTAGGTACCGGGCTCGGTTCGACCCTCGTCTTGCGTGACCTGGTTCTGCCGCTCGAGCTGGGCGATCTGCCGTATTGCGACGATCGAATCATCGAAGATTTTTTGGGCAAGCCTGGAATGGCCGAACTTGGCGAAAAAGAATGGGAACGCCTGGTGATGGGCGCGGTAGTTCAGCTCAAAAAATCATTCGTCGCGGATTACGTCGTTCTCGGTGGCGGTAACACTAAGAAACTTAGCGCCCTACCGAAAGGCGCTGAACAAGGACATAATCGCAATGCGTATCTTGGCGGGGTCCGGCTTTGGCAAACCGATCCGCGCACGCGCCGCCCGAAGTGGCGGGTGCTCTGAGCGCGTGAGCGAAGATAAAGGTTAAGAGGAAGAGGAAGGATCGACATGGAACTTTATTTTCTCAGACACGGCGAGGCCGATTGGCCGGATTGGAAAAAATCGGATGATGAGCGCCCGCTGACGAAGCGCGGAAAAAAGGAAATGCACGAAGTGGCGGCATTTTTGAAACGGGTCAAAGCGCGGCCGGAGTTGATCGTTACCAGCCCGCTCCCGCGCGCATCACAAACCGCGGAGATTGTGGATGAACATCTGAAAGTAAAATTCCGAGAAGACAAACTGCTCGCCCCGGGCTTTGGGCGGGAAAATCTGGAGCGCCTGTTGAAAAAATATCCGGCGGATAGCCTGATGATTGTCGGTCACGAGCCGGATTTTAGTCACACGATCTCGGAATTGACCGGTGCGTCGCTAAAACTTTCAAAAGCCGGCGTCGCTTTAGCGGAGCTCGATCGCTCCTGGCGAAATGGCCGTTTGCTCTGGCTGTTTCCTCCGAAGTTTGCTCGGAAAATTAAGTAACAAAGTCTTCGACAAGGGGTCGAGCAGTTTTGTTTTCCCAATTTTCCAGCCAGTCGGCGACCCGGCTGCCGAAATCGCGCGGACGCTCGGCGAAAAAATGTTCGGCCAGCTCCGCGGCGCCGCGCTGCAAGTCCTCCTGGCTCACTTCAATGACGGCCAGGAGTTTGTGCCCCTCGCGTTCCCATTCCGATTTTTGGTCCCCCGTGCGGAGCCGATCTCCCAGAAAACTCAAATCATGCGCGCGCCCGAGCAAATTGGCCAGCGCACGCAGATCGTCGCTTAGATTTTTGAGCACAATTGGATTGATCGGTCGCAAAATGCGCAGTTCGTACCAGAGTCTTTTTGCTCTGGTGCGGAATTGATGAAAATTTTGGACGGTGGGCGTCGCCTCCGCTAGGGCAAGGGCTTTTCTGGCGCCTTTGTAGGTCCGTTGCACCGCGCAGCGAAGTTGCTTGCAATTAAATTGATCGAGCGGCCAGGAATCGATGTTCGCATGCGCGCGTTCCAGCAGCGGGACCGCTTGAGTTTGCCATTCTGCAAATGCGGCCATGAAATTCTCCAACTCCAGCATCAGCATGCCTTCAAGTTTTGCGTAAGCGCCACGGCCGCGTCGTTGGGTAATTCCCTGAAGTTGTCGCACAGTTTGCAAACGCACCTCGGCATCGCGGATCTCCGAGGTGAGCCGTCCCACATCGCGCAGACAACGATCTTGTTCCCGGAATAAACCGTGTCCAATTTCCTTGCGGACCAAGCGCAGCGCCGCGCGCGCTTTCTTCAGATGTTTGCGCACTTCGTGGACCGGCGTATCGCTGGCCTTCCGCTCGCCGGCTGCGATGGCAATTGCGGCTTCGATTTGTTTGCGACAAATCCGACGCAGATTATCTCCCAGCGTCTGACCGTGTTTCAATTGGTAGCTCATCCTATTCGCGGGCCAGTCTCACATTGCTGTATCGTTTTTCACCGGTGATTTCGCGTCCAAACCAACGCGGCGGTTTAAATCGGCGGCGGCTCCCGTGGTTTGGAAATTCCACTTCCGCCACCACCAAACCATGGTTGCGGCCGTGATAAATGTCGACTTCGATCTTGAGATTTTTCCACGGAATTTCGTAACGGGTCTTGCGCAATCGACGACCACGCGTCGCCGGCCATAATATGGCGAATTGCTTGGGGCTTAGCCGAATTTCGCGTTCTTCGCGCGATGAGCCGCGGCCGCGGCCAACCTTGAATGTGAGAGAAGCCACCTTGCCTCGTTTCCGTAAGCGAACATGTCGGCCGCGGGGTTCGTTCGCGAGATAACCTTGTGCAATCGGAAAATGCCGCGAACGCAAAATCTCGACCGGCAGCCGCTTGATTAAAAATTTGCGCTCAATCTCCCGAGTCTTTTTGTGTTTCATTTCCGTTTCGAGATAATGCCAACTTTATTTGAGTGAAAAGGATCGTGCTTGCAATCACTACGACATTTTTCTTTGCCGACTGTGGACGGTTCGGTTCGTCCGAGATTTACAACTCGAAATCCGCAAAAGATCCCGGGCCAATCGCGCTAGCGATTATGCGGTCGATCGACTCCGATTCTGCCAAATTGGGATCGGGCGAAATTGAAGAGAGGCACTTGGTGGCTCTGAAAAAGTTGAACAAAATAGTTGACTAGTCAGTCTACTGAGGTAAAGGACGTATATGCCGAGAGTAAGCAACATGAAGGAGCGCCTGACCGATGCGGCGCTGGATTTGATGTGGGAAAACAGCTACGGCACCACCTCGGTGGATGCGATCTGCGAGCGAGCGGGTGCAAAAAAGGGGAGCTTTTATTATTTCTTCAAGTCGAAGTCCGAGCTCACTGTCGCCGCGTTGGAGGCAGAATGGAACAAGAACAAGGCGAACATGGACGCCCTGTTTTCTCCGACAACTCCACCTCTGGAGCGGTTCGATCGCTATTTCGATTATGTGCATGACCGCCTGGCAGAGCTGAAAGAAGAGTGCGGCTCGATCCTCGGATGCCCTCTGTTGAGTATCGGGAGCGAGGTGAGCACGCAGGACCAAGGAGTGCGCGCTACCGTCGACCGCATCTGGGATCGGAAGATAAAGTATTTTGAGTCCGCTATTCGAGATGCGCACGCGCAAGGATTGATCGTGGCGCCGGATCCTGAAGCGAAAGCGAGGGCACTCTTTGCCTGCTATCACGGGACGCTCGCCCAGGCCCGAGTTCAAAACGACGTCGAATTGATCCGCGATTTTAAAGAGGTAGCCAGGGATGTTTTGGGTGTGAAACACGCCAGTGCAATCTCCTCTTAACCCACCTTTTTTTGCCAATTATATAGACGACTAGTCAAATATAAACCCACAGAAACCGGAAAAAACTCAACCCTATGAAAACTGATCAGCAATCAGACACAACAGTTTTCCTCCAGACGGTTTCGGTCGCCATCGCGCACCTGAAACAGCAATTGCAACACGACTACGAGCAAGCTTACCCAGACTTGCGTGAGATTATCCACCTCGTCCTGGATGAGGAGGAAGCAAAGGCTTGGGAGCTCTCAGCGTTCCCACATTTGTTTCTTCCAGATTTAGTCGATGCGCACGTTGAGAAGCTCAATCTCCAGCCGGCGGAGACGAAGCATGACGCTCTCTTCGCGCCGCCGCACTTCAATGAAATCCACGGGAATCAACCGGCTTACGCTTTATGTGGCTAGGACTCGGCAATGAAATTATGGATAGCTCCACAAGGTTCTATCTCGGAAGAGGGAGTCGGAATCACCCCCTTTGGCCAAGGGCAAGGTCCCTATGGCGGGCGGATAATGTGAACTAAGAAATTTCTGAAAAACAAGAAATGAAAGGCACACAATGAAGGACGGAAAGTTGAACGGAAAAGTCGCAGTCGTAACCGGGGCCTCAAAGGGAATCGGCGCGGGTATTGCGAAACAATTGGCGGCCGAAGGCGCGGCGGTGGTTGTGAATTATGCGTCGTCCAAGTCCGACGCAGACAAAGTTGTCGATGAAATCGCCAAGGGCGGCGGCAAAGCAGTCGCGATTCAAGGCAGCGTGGCGAAGAAAGCAGACGTCGAAAAACTTTTTTCGGCGGCGGAAAAAGCGCTCGGAAAGATCGACATCCTGGTCAATAACGCGGGCGTTTACGAATTCGCGCCGCTGGAGGATGTGGCCGAGCAGCAATTTCACCGAATGTTCGATACGAACGTTCTTGGAATACTCCTCACAACTCAAATCGCGCTGAAACATTTCAATTCGAACGGCGGCAGCATCATCAACATCAGCTCGCTCGCCAGCTCCCTCACTCCGCCGACTGCGGTCGTCTACAACGCGACCAAGGGCGCGGTCGATGCGATCACGCGGACGCTGGCAAAGGAACTTGGTCCGCGAAAAATCCGGGTGAACTCAATCAATCCCGGCATGGTGATGACCGAAGGCGTTGTCGCTGGCGGATTTCACGAAAGCGAGTTTCGGACGGTTTTGGAATCGCAAACGCCGCTCGGTCGAATTGGTCAGACCGACGACATCGCGCCGGCGGCAGTTTTTTTCGCGTCGGACGATTCCAAGTGGGTCACCGGCGAAACGCTGCTCATCGCGGGAGGTCTCCGTTAGGCAATACGGAAAGGATTTTAAAATGTTATTCCGAAAAGCAGAGGCGCGGTGGAAAGGAAATCTCACCAAGGGCGACGGACGGCTCAGCGTCGGCAGTGGCGCAGTTGATGTGCCTTACTCGCTGAAGTCCCGTTTGGAGGACGGCCAATCGGCCACAAATCCGGAGGAACTGCTCGGCGCGGCGCACGCCGGATGTTTCACGATGGCGCTGGCGGCGCAGTTGTCCGGGGCGGGTTTCACGCCGAAGGAGATTCAGACTGAGGCAAAGGTCTCATTCGATAAAGTCGGCGACGCCTTCGCAATTACGCGAGTCGATCTTCAAACCTCGGCCGACGTGGCCGGGATCGACGACGCGACATTTCAGGCGTTGGCCGCGGACGCGAAAAAGAACTGCCCGGTCTCAAAGGCGCTGGCGGCAATCGATATTGGATTGAAAGCAACGCTCAAACAAACGGAGCACGCTCCGGCGGTAGCGGTGGAAAAGGATTAAGCAATGCAACAATCGAAATACAATTTCACAAGGAGGACGGCAGGAAAGGAAAAGTTATGAAAACTAAATTGATAGCAGTCACGCTGCTTGCGAGCGCGGCGTTGATTATACCAGCGTTCGCTGGCGGTCAGCACGGCGGAGGAGGCGGTGGCGGTGGAAGTTTCGGCGGAGGCGGTCGAGCTGCCGCTCGTGGCGGTGGCGGTCCATCGTTCGGCTCCATGCCGGCCGGACGTTTCGGCGGTGGGCCGGGATTTCGTTCGATGCCGATGCAAAGCTTCGGCGGAGGGCGAATGGTTTATTCGGGCCAACGCTTCTCATCGGTTGGGATGCGCTCCCCGAGGTCGATGGAGTTCCGTCCGCAATCCATTCGTTCGAATGCGGTCGGATCGATCGGTTCGAATCAGGTCGCGCGCGGAAATATCAATCGCGTTAATCGTTCGAACCAATTCGCGGGAAATCGATCTACTACGAATCTGAGACGCGACGGAAATGGCGCGGGTCAAGTGCGAAACGGAAACGCGAATCTTCGTTCGGATTGGCGAAACCACGTCTTCGCCCAACATTCGGCGAACTGGCACCGCGATTGGGACCGTCACCACGACCATTCTTTCCACGGTCATCGCTTCGTCTTCTTCGACGGATTCTGGTGGGGGTTTGATCTCGGCTTCGATCCGTGGTGGCCGTATTGGTACTACCCGTACGACAATTACGGTTACGATTACTATCCGTATCAGTACGGCTACGACCCGGGTTATTACGATTCAGGCGCTTACCAAAACGAAGAGTATTACGGTCAGAACGGTTACGGCGACGAGTACGCGAACTCAACCGTTGCAGCCGCGCAACAGCGGCTCGCGCGCGAGGGTTATTATCGCGGACAAATCGACGGGGTCGTCGGTCCGGAAACAACGCGCGCTGTTGCACGTTATCAAAACAGTCACGGCCTTCGCGCGACCGGCGCTCTGACGACGGACACGCTCGAAGCGTTGGGATTGCGTCCAAGTTAGAAGGAGAGCCGTAAAACACTGGGAGTCGGTTCATGACAACTCTTCCAAAAATACTCACGAGCAAAATCGCACTCTTCAATGGCACGGGCTGGGACGTCGCATTCTGGTTCGCCGTTCTCAGCCCTGTGCTCGGGATTCTGGCCGGCTTTCTCGCCCTGTTCTTGTTTTACCGCTGACAACAACGAAGCGGAGACGAGTGAAGCCGAACAAAAAGATGGACGGTGCGCGGCGAAATCTGACGCACAAATGGCGAGAAGTATTTCGTCGCCGCCGAGTGCACGATCCAATGCTGGTGCTCAACATGTCGATCTTCAATTCGGGCAGCGGCTGGACCGAGATTTTCAGTCCGTTGAAAGCGCGCGAAAACGTTGAATGAGAAGCCAAACGCCGCACCCAGGAACGATTTAGGAATGTAACACAAATGAAACGTGACAAGCTGCGCTTTAAGTCTTCGAATTGGCGAAGGCCGGCGCGGTCTGATGGTCAAAAAACAATGGAGCGTAGCATGATCAAACCTAGCTTGAGAAAAACGACGGAACTTACCCAGAGACGCGATGCGCCGCTGGCGACACGGACAGATCTGAAAGCAGCCGGGGTAAAGGACATTGCCGGCGCCATGAACGCGATCCTCGCGGACGTGTTCGCGCTTTATCTGAAGACGAAAAGCTTCCACTGGCACATGAGCGGCCCGCACTTCCGCGATTACCATTTGCTGCTCGACGAACAGGCCGATCAGCTTTTCGCGATGACCGATCCGATCGCCGAACGCGTCCGAAAGATTGGCGGAATCACACTGCGGTCGATCGGCCAGATCTCGCGGACTCAGCGTGTCCTGGATAACGACGCGGAGTATGTCGAACCTTTGGACATGCTCGCGGAATTGGCGGATGACAACAAAACGCTCGCGACTCGTTTGCGCCAGGCGCACAACGTTTGCGACAAGCATCGCGACGTCGCGACCGCGAGCCTGATCGAAGTTTGGATCGACGAGACTGAACGGCGGAGCTGGTTTCTGTTCGAGACCACGCGTCGAAGGAACTGATCCAGTTTCTGTAAGAAAATCAGAAAGGAATCCCTGTGGCCTACATCACGGTCGGAAAAGAAAACGAAACTAACATCGACATCTACTACGAAGACCACGGTTCGGGTAAGCCGATCATCTTGATTCACGGATATCCTTTGAGCGGCGCGTCCTGGGAGAAGCAGCTGCCGCTGCTGTTGAACGCGGGATATCGAGTGACCACTTACGATCGCAGAGGTTTCGGCAAGTCCAGTCAGCCGACCGAGGGCTACAACTACGACACCTTCGCAGCGGATCTGCAACAACTGATCACGCAGCTCAAGCTTCAAGATGTGACGTTGGTGGGGTTCTCGATGGGCGGCGGAGAAATCGCGCGTTACTTCGGAAAATACGGTTCCAAGGGTGTGAGCAAGGCAGTATTCATTAGCTCAGTGCCTCCGTTCTTGCTCAAAACCGCTGATAACCCCGAGGGCGTCGATGCCAGCGTATTTGAGGGAATCAAAAAGGCGGTGGCCGCGGATCGTTACGCATTCTTCACCGACTTCTTTAAGAACTTTTACAATACCGATCTCTATTTAGGTAAGCGTGTGAGCGATGATGTCGTGCACGCCAGTTGGAATCTTGCTGCCGGATCATCCGCGACCGCCAGCCTGGCCTGCGTTCCAACTTGGCTGGAGGATTTCCGCGAGGATTTGAAACGCGTGGATGTGCCGGCATTGGTGATCCACGGCGATGACGATCGCATTGTTCCTTCGTCAGCGGCGGGACAGCGGACGGCAAAACTAGTCAAAGGTGCCAAGCTGGTTGTGATCAAAGGCGGCCCGCACTGCATTCCCTGGACGCACGCTGACGAGGTGAACGCCGCGTTGCTCGAATTTCTGAAAAACTGACCGTCCAACGCAACAAAGAATTGCTCGCTTTCGGCATATCGTAGTCTCACGCTCATGCACAGGAATAGCCGCCGTATGATTGGTCAGCGATTATCGATTCTTGCGATATTTGTCGCGGCGTTGCTCGTTGTTCTTTTGTTTGACGCCGGTTGCTCGCGCAAAGCGCCGCAAGCTGGTCCGGCTGCGCCTGAAGTTCAGGTGACGACGGTGCAACCGCGCGACGTGCCGCGTGTGCTCGAACGTGTTGCGACGCTCGACGGATTCATTAACGCCAACATCAACGCGCAGGTGCAGGGCTACATTGTCTCACGCGATTACAAGGAAGGCAGTATCGTCAAAAAGGGTGACCTTCTTTTTCAAATCGATCCGCGGCCGTTCGAGGCTGCGCTCGCTCAGGCCAAGGGAACTGAAGCGAAAGACCAGGCCAATTGGGCCAAGGCCGATGCGGATCAAAAGCGCGCGGTCGATCTGTTCAACAAGAAGGTGATCAGCGATCAGGAGCGAGATACTGCCACAGCGGCTGCCGGCTCCAGCAAAGCAAACGTCGAAGCGGATGAAGCGGCGGTGAAACAGGCTGAGATCAATCTCGGCTACACGAAAATTACGGCCCCGATTGACGGTGTCGTTGGATTTGCCAACAATCAGGTCGGCGATCTGGTCGGGCCAAGTACGGGACCACTCACAACCATGTCGCAGGTCGATCCGATCAAAGCCAACGTAACGGCGGGCGAGAGTGCATTCACCGATTTCTTTTCGCGCTACCCGGATGCAACCCAACGCGAAGCCCTGCTCAAGAGCATCGATTTCGACTTGATTCTCGGCGACGGCAAGGTCTATCCGCACAAAGGAAAATTTTATGCGCTGGATCGAAACCTCGATCCCAAAACAGGTTCGATTCACTATTACGTAACGTTTCCGAATCCGGACGCCACATTGCGGCCCGGACAATATGGCAAGGTGCGGTTCATACCTGACACGGTGCAGAATGCACTCGTTGTTCCACAGGAGGCGGTGACCGAATTGCAGGGTAATTTCCAAGTCGCGGTAGTCGATCAAAACAAGGTGAGTATTCGCCCGGTAAAAACGGGCGAAAAGATCGGCGCGATGTTGCAAATTACCGACGGGTTGAAGCCCGGAGACAAAGTCGTTGTCGAAGGCGTCCAAAAGGCGCGCGAAGGTTCGACCGTGACGGTGAAAGAGTGGACGCCGCCTGCGAATCAAGTCGCGTCCGACAGTTCACCGGCGCAAAAAAATCCGTAACGCGTAATGTCCGAGTTCTTCGTCAGGCGTCCCATTGTCGCGATTGTTATCGCGATTTTGATGACGTTGATCGGCGGCGTCTGCATTCTCGCGCTGCCGATCGCGCAGTATCCGCAAATCGCGCCGCCGGAAATTCAGGTGCAAACGCACTACACCGGCGCGGACGCGCTCACGATCGAGCAATCAGTTGCGGCGCCGATCGAGCAGCAAATGAGCGGGGTCGACAACATGAACTACATGTACTCGATCAACGCGAACAGCGGCGACATTCGGTTGATCGTGAATTTCGACGTCGCGACCGACCCGAACATCGATCAGGTCCTGACCCAGCTGCGAGTGGCGCAAGCGCAATCGCAATTGCCGGCCGACGTGAACAACTATGGCCTAACGGTTAAGAAATCGGTCACGGCGCCGTTGATGCTGGTTTCGCTCTACTCGCCCAAAGGAACCTACGATAACATTTTCCTCGCGAACTACGGTTACATCAACCTGTTCGATCAGCTCACGCGCCTGCCGGGAATTGGAAGCGTCCAGATTTTCGGTGCCGGCCAATACGCGATGCGCTTGTGGGTGAAGCCGGACCAACTCGCGAAGCTTGGCATTACGGTTCCGGACATCATCACGGCGGTGCAGAAGCAAAACAATGTGAATCCGGCGGGCCAGGTAGGAGGCGAACCGATTCCGAGCGGGCAGAAATTTACTTACGCAGTCCGCGCGCAGGGTCGGCTGCAAACGCCGGAGGAATTCGGCGAGATCGTCGTCAGGGCGAATCCGGACGGTTCGTTTGTTCGGGTGAAAGACATCGCGCGGATCGATCTCGGCGCGCAAACTTACAATCTAAGAGGCCGACTAAACGGACAACCCGCGGCCATCCTCGCGCTGTATCAGTTGCCGGGAACCAACGCCGTCAAAGCCGCCCAGGCTGTGCGTAAGTTAATGACCGAAGCGAAGCAGCGCTTTCCGCAGGATATCGATTACGTGGTCTCGCTCGATCAAACGCTCTCCGTCACAGAAGGGATTAGCGAAATTTTGAAGACGGTGTTCGAAGCGCTCGCCCTCGTTGTGCTGGTCGTTTTCATTTTCCTCCAAGGCTGGCGCGCCACCCTGATTCCCCTGTGCGCAGTGCCCGTTTCGTTAGTCGGGACGTTTGTGTTGTTCCCGTTGTTTGGATTCTCGATCAACACGCTTTCACTTTTCGGTCTGGTGCTCGCGATCGGTCTGGTGGTTGACGATGCGATCGTGGTGGTCGAAGCAGTCGAGCGCCACATCGAAGAAGGAATGTCACCGCGTGAGTCAACGCTTCAGGCGATGCGCGAAGTGTCGGCGCCGGTGATCGGTATCGCGCTCGTGCTTTCGGCGGTTTTCATTCCGACAGCGTTTCTCCCCGGCATCACCGGCCGACTATATCAACAGTTCGCGCTCACGATCGCGATCTCGGTTATTTTCTCCGCGTTCAACGCGCTCTCACTCAGTCCTGCGCTTTCATCGTTACTGCTACGGCCGCGAAAGAAAACGCGCGGCCCACTCGGTTGGTTTTATGATCGATTCAATCGGATTTTCGACAGCGCCACCCACGGATATGTGAACTGGTCGCGAGCAGCGATTCGGAAAGCCGTGCTCAGTTTCGCATTGTTGCTCGTTTTGGCGATTGGTGCCGGCTTTTTTGGGAAAAGGTTGCCGAGCGGCTTTTTGCCGGAGGAAGATCAAGGCTACGTTTATCTCGCCCTTCAACTGCCGGACGCATCGTCGCTCGAACGCACCGATCAAGTCTGCCATAAGATCGAGGATTTTCTGAAGCAAACGCCCGGTGTTAAGTACACGACTAGTGTCATCGGATTTAGTCTGCTGAGTTTCGTGCAAAATACTTACAGTGGGTTTTTCTTCGTGACTTTTAAGCCCTGGAGCGAACGCACCAAACCGGAGGAGCAGTACCCGGCAATCAAGGCGCGAATAAATCAATACCTCGGCAGCCTCAGCGAAGGTATCGCGTTCGCGTTTCCGCCACCGGCGATTCCCGGCGTCGGCACATCGGGTGGATTCACTTTTATGCTTGAGGATCGCGCGGGCAAAGACGTCCCGTTTCTCGCGAAAAACGTGAAGACATTTTTGGATGCAGCGCACAAACGGCCGGAGCTCGGCACCTTGATTCCGACATTTTTGCCGAATGTGCCGCAGGTCTTCGTCAACGTCGATCGCGACAAAGTCGTCAAGCAGGGCATCGATCTCACCTCGGTTTATCAAACGCTGCAGACATTCATGGGCGGCTTTTTCGTGAACTACTTCAACCGCTTCGGCCGCACCTGGCAGGTTTACATTGAAGCGGAAGGCGATTATCGAACCGACGCCAAGAATGTCGGCCAGTTTTTCGTTCGCAACGCAAACGGCCAGCCCGTGCCGCTCGATGCGATTTCCACGATCGACAATGTCGCCGGTCCGGAGTTCACGGTGCGTTACAACGAATATCGCGCGGCCCAAATCAACGGAGCCGCCGCGCCTGGTTACAGCTCGTACCAGGCAATGAACGCCCTCGAGGAAACTTTTCGACAAACCATGCCTAACGAAATGGGCTACGATTACCTTGGCCTGTCGTTTCAGGAAAAGAGAGCGCAGGAAGGCGTCTCGCCGACTTTGGTTTTTGGAATGTCGCTCCTGTTTGTGTTTCTGATTCTCGCCGCCCTGTATGAAAGCTGGTCGCTCCCGTTCAGTGTCTTATTAGGGACACCTGTCGCGGTTCTCGGCGCGTTTCTCACGCTCTGGCTGCGCGGGATGGAAAATAATATCTACGCGCAGATCGGATTGATTATGCTCATCGGACTGGCCGCGAAGAACGCCATCTTGATTGTCGAATTCGCCAAAGACGAATACGAAAAAGGCAAACCCCTGCTCGACGCGACACTCGAAGGCGCGCGTTTGCGCTTGCGTCCGATCTTGATGACTTCCCTCGCATTTATTTTCGGAATGCTGCCGTTGTGGTTCGCCAGTGGCTCTGGCGCAGTCGCGCGTCGCATTCTCGGCTCCACCGTTATCGGCGGAATGATCGCCGCCTCGGCCATCGCGATCTTTCTCATTCCGGTGACGTTCTACGTGATCGAGCGCTTCTTCGCCGGTCACGAACAAAAGGCCGAAGCGCCCACGGAACCGAAACCGCCAGCATGATCGACAATCTTCCAGAGCCCATCCGCCTTTACATCGCGGGCGAGAATACCGGTGACGCGAATTTATTCGGCCAATGCTTCGCTGAAGGTGCCGCGGTGCGCGATGAAAATGAAACGCATAGAGGACTGGCTGAGATCAAGAAGTGGAAAGCCGAAACCAAGAGGAAATATCAGCACACGGTCGATCCGCTGAGTGTCTCTGAGGAAGACGGGAGATTCATCGTGACAAATCGACTGACCGGCAACTTTCCGGGAAGTCCAATTGAGCTCGAGTTCGTGTTCACGCTCGACGGCGACAAAATCGTTTCGCTCGAGATTCTTTCGTGAATCCAACTTCGCCAACGCTCAAAAAGAAAGAATAACGCCATGATACTGCACATCTACACGATCATTCACACGCTGCTCAGCCTGGTCGCGATCTTTACCGGCTTCGCCGTTCTATTCGGATTGCTCGCTGGAAATCGCCTCGATGGCTGGACGAAATGGTTCCTTATCACCGCGGTCGCGACCACGGTCACCGGTTTCTTCTTTCCATTTCACGGAATCACGCCCGGGATCAAGCTAGGTATTATTTCGTTAATCGTTCTGGTGGTTACGATTTACGCGCACTATGCGAAACACCTCGCGGGTGCGTGGCGTTGGATCTATGCGATCGGCGCGGTGCTCACTTTGTACTTCAACGTCTTCGTCGCGATCGTGCAGTCGTTTGAAAAAATACCAGCGCTACACGCGATGGCACCGACCCAGACCGAGCAACCATTTAAGCTTACTCAGCTTTCAGTCTTGGGTTTGTTCGTTGTGCTTGGTTTCGTCGCTGCAATTCGATTTCGACCGGCACCAGCCCACCTGGCCTAAGCGAGTCGCAACAGCTCCCATAAATGATGAGGCCGCAGCCGGATTTCATTCACGAATTCATTCCAGGCAGTTCGGAACGGACGTTGTTACTATTGCACGGCACCGGTGGAAACGAGCGCGATCTCATTCCGCTTGGGCGAGAGCTCGATCCGAATGCTTCCCTGCTCAGTCCGCGCGGCAAAGTTTTGGAGAACGGAATGCCGCGGTTCTTTCGACGCCTGGCGGAAGGTGTCTTCGATCTCGAAGATTTGCGTAAGCGTACGAACGAACTCGCCGATTTCGTAAGCTCGGCCGCAAAGCATTACCAGATCGACGATCAGAACATCATCGCGGTCGGTTATTCGAACGGCGCGAACATTGCGGCAAGCATGTTCTTACTTCGCCCGGAGATATTAGGAGCGGCAATATTATTTAGAGCGATGGTACCGTTAGTTCCCGAGACCCAACCAGATCTCGCGGCGAAGCGGATTTGGATTGGCGCCGGCGCGCATGATCCAATTGTTCCGGCATCGAGCACGAAGGAACTTGTAGAAATGCTGCGCGACGCCGGCGCCAACGTGACGATTCGCTTTTTTCAGAGCGGGCACGAGCTTACCAGTAACGATGTCGATCTTGCGCGTGAATGGTTGACAAGGTCGGTAGATTGAAGTCATGGCGGTAACCACACCAGAGCAGGACGAGCAGTTTTATCGCGACACGGAAGCGGTCGCATTTCCGAAACTCGACGATTATCAATTGTCATTACTTGAACCTTTGGGGCAACGCCGCGTGCTCAAGCGTGGCGATGTCCTTTTCAAAGCCGGTCAGCGCGATCTCGGCTTAACGGTTGTTTTGCGCGGCGAATTGGAAGCAGTCGAGCAGCGCGATGGCACCGAGCAGATTTTGGCGACCGCGCACGAACGCGATTTTGTGGGGGAGGTGTCGATGTTGCAGGGGACGTCAGCTCTCGCCAGCGTCCGCGTCACGTCAGACGAGAGCGAAGTTCTTCATGTGCCGGCGGCGGAACTCCGTCGCGCGCTGGCGGAAATTCCCGGTGTTAGCACCACAATCGTCAACGCATTGATCATGCGGCGGCGGCGTTTGAATCGCGACCGGGAATTCGCCGGCTTTCGCGTCTTAGCGCACAGCATTGATCGTGACGGACATCAGATCGACGATTTTCTCGACAAGAATCACATTCCGCATCGAGTCGTCGACGCCGAGAGCGCGCACGGCCAGGAGATGACGAAGCGCTTTCGCCTAAACACTCGGGATTTGCCGACGCTGATCACTCCGAGCGGTTCTCCGCTGCGGCGACCGTCGTTACGCGAAGTCGCGCAAGTTGCCGGTTTACTTCGTCCGTTGGCGCGTGAAAGTGAAATAGAGATTTTGTCTGACCTGGCAATCGTCGGTGCTGGGCCGGCTGGCCTTGCCGCCGCTGTTTATGCCGCATCGGAAGGATTGAACAGCGTTGTGCTGGAAAGTTATGCACCTGGTGGACAGGCGGGATCGTCTTCGTTAATTGAGAATTTCTTTGGATTTCCAACCGGCGTCGCGGGCGGCGATTTGACCTGGCTCGCGCAACTTCAGGCTTATCGATTCGGCGCAAAATTTTCTACCCCGGCCGAGGCGCTGTCGCTCAAGTATAATCCGGATGATGAGTATCGCGCCTGTATCGAGATCGAAGGTTGTTCGGCAACTCTGCGTGCAAAAACCGTTTTGATTGCGAGCGGCGCAAATTACCGGCGGCTCGATGCTGAGAACCGGGAAAAATTCGAAGGCATGGGAGTTTATTACGCGGCGACGGCGCTTGAGGGACAGATTTGTCGCAATGAAACTGTGATTGTCGTCGGCAGCGGTAACTCAGCGGGTCAGGCCGCGATGTTTCTTTCGGACGGCGCAAAGAAAGTGCTGCTCGTTATTCGCGGCAACGATATCACCAGCAAAATGTCCGATTACTTGTCTCGTCGCGTGCAATCGCAGAAGAACATCGAGATTCTTTATCGCACCGAGATTCGACGAATGTCCGGCAATCAAAAACTCGAGGAAGTCGAACTGGAGAACACGAAAACGGGCGAGCGCCAGGTGGTGCGAACACCCGCGGTTTTTTCGATGATCGGTGCAAAGCCTTGCACCGAATGGCTGCCCGCGGGCATCGCGCGTGATGACAAGGGCTTCATCAAGACCGGAACTGCGGTCGCAGATGAACCAGCGTGGCGCGCCAGCAAACATCAACCGACTCCAATGGAGACGAGTCTTCCCGGAATTTTCGCGGCCGGCGACGTGCGGTCCGGATCAGTAAAACGTTGCGCCGCCGCCGTCGGCGAAGGCGGAATGGCCGTCGCTGGCGTCCATCTTCGACTGGCGGCCTCAAACAACAACAATCGTAAATGACTGATCGCGGCTGCCCTCATCTCAATTCGGTCGATCCGGTCAAACAACCGGAAGTTCGCGAATGCGCCGAATGCGTAAAAATCGGCGCACGCTGGGTTCACTTGCGCACTTGCCAACAATGCGGCGTCACTTTGTGTTGCGACAGCTCACCGAATCGGCACGCCAGCAAACATGCGCGCAGTGCCGGGCATCCGGTTATCGCTTCCGCGCAACCGGGCGAGCGCTGGTTGTATTGCTATTCGGACGACACGTTTTGCGAATACTAATCGCCGCTGCGCGGCAAAAATTCCTCGCGAACTATCTTGCCGTTCTTCACTGTGTAAACACCGACTTCCGATAGTTGGAATCGCCTTTTGGAATTTTTGTCCGTCACGTCGGCATCATATTGCACTACGAACCGGTCGTGCGCGACGAATGGCCCGTTCGCTTTGAAGCTGTGAACCTCCATGTTTTCCAGCCACCAATCGACTTTCCCGCGCACGCCCTTGATTCCGCTCGTTTCCGGTGAGCTGCCATCCTGGGTTCGAGCTTCTACGCTCACGATTTCGTTATCATAGAGCGTGTTGACTGCTTCGTGCCACGCTTGTTTCCGAACTAGGTCCACCACTTTTTCTGCAACTTCTTTCGTATTCATGTCTCCTCCGTTGTTCTTAAGATCGACAATTATTTGTTGAAGAACTTTTCCAATCGATCGAGCACGCTACTCCAGCCTTCGTTGTGCCGATCGCGCGACGCTTCGCTTGGCAATTTTTCGTGAATCAAACGAACTTCGGTGCCGCCGTCGCGATCCGACAATTCGATTGTGACGATGCTGTTGAACGTTTTCCAATCGTCGTCGTCATCCCATTTCCAGGTAAGAACGATTCTTCGGCCGGGCGTTAGTTCGAGATATTCGCCGAACACGCTCATCTCTTCCCCTTCTTGATTTAACAGGTCCCAGCGATATTTGCCGCCAACGCGCGCGTCGGCGGTGAAATTGCGGGTTTGAACGCCCTCCGGTCCCCACCATTCTTTCAGTTGGGCCGGATCGGTCCACGCCGCGTAAACCCGCGCCCGCGGTGCGTTGATGAATCGTTTGATCTCGAGCGATGTTTTCTCTGACGTTCTTGTAGCCATATTTTTTTCGATTATTTCGCGTTTATGTCGGGTTCGATAATTCCAAAAACGTTGCCGGCTGGATCTTCCACGTAAGCGAGCCAGCCGACTTTTGGGATCGCCATTTTCGGGACGCAGATTTTTCCGCCGCATTGATTGATTTTCTTGATCGCTTGATCGAGCGACTCGACCGCGACTGTGTTCAATGTGCCGGCGCCTTGACCTTCGCGCGGGCGCGTCATGCCGCCGTTGATTCCCGGCTGCTTGTCGTCGCCGGTGGTAACGAGCCAATACTCTATTGGACCGCCTTCAAACTTTTGGAACTTCCAGCCGAAGACATCCTGATAAAATGGCCGGACCGCTTCCGGATCGTCGGTGTAAATTTCAAAGTGAGTAACGCGATTCATGATATTTTAATTTTCTCCCTTTAAAGAGTCGCGGTAGGCGCGAAGTTGAACCAACCCCGGTGTATCGGAATCCGGATTTGGCTCGTCATGCCAGATCCACCATTGGTACGGCGGGGTCTGTGGGTAGCCCTTCGGCGAGTCCTCCCACTCCTCCTGGCGTCCGAGCGCAGTGATGTCGAGGTAGTTCCAAGTGTTCCCCATCTGCTCATCGCCGCGGTCGTTGATGAAGTAGGTACGGAACACGTCGTCGCCGTCGCGGATGAACGCGTTCGTGCCGTGCCACTCGTCCACACCGAAGTCCTTGTCGAAGTCGTCGGTGATGGTGTACCAGGGCATCTCCCAACCCATCCGCGCCTTCACGCGATCGATGTCTTTCTGCGACGCGCGCGAGGCGAACGCGAGCGTGGTATTGCGAACGTTTAGATGGGCGACGTGCGCGACCTGGTCGGCCACCACGGAGCAGCCAACACACGCATGCTCGGGCCAACCTTTCACGCCAGGTTCAAGGAACGCGCGGTAGATGATCAACTGACGGCGGCCCTCGAACAGGTCGAGCAGGCTCACTTTGCCTTTGGGTCCGTCGAACTTGTAATTCTTTTTCACCGCCAGCCACGGCATCCGGCGACGCGCGGCCGCCAACGCGTCACGGGCGCGGCTCAATTCCTTTTCCTTCACGAGCAGTTGCTGACGCGCAGCGTCCCACTCTTGCGCTGGAACGATCGGTGGTGTCTTCATTTTCGGTCCCTCTGATTTTCTCTTTGTTTCTTTCGTTTAAGAAATTTCGTGAGCGCGAATGTGGTCAACCCGCCGCTCGAAGTCGCGCCGATCGCGACCAAAACGAGATTGGCGAAGCACGCGGGGCACATGGTTACTTATTTCCTTTCTTGGCTTTGTTTGTTTTCTCCAAGTAAGCGGCCAGGCGATCGAGCGATCCTTCCCAGAACTTTCGATATTCCTCGACCCATTCCGCGGCTTGCTTGAGCGGCTTGGCTTGCAATCGCATTTCGTGCACTCTTCCGTAACGGCGACGCCGGAGAAGTCCTGCTTTTTCCAGCACCCGTAAATGTTTTGAGACGGCTGGCAACGACATCGCATGCGGGCGGGCGAGATGAGTGACGCGTTTATCCCCGCGGGCGAGGTGGGCGAGGATTTGCCGGCGGGTCGGATCGGCCAGCGCAGCGAAGGTCCGGTTTAAGGTCGCTGAGTGATAGTTAACCATCTGGTTAAATATTTATCAAAATGTTTGCAGATGCAAATATTTTTTTGTTCTCATCAAACCAGCCCGGGCCGCGCTGTCACTGCGGCCGTGTTTTTGCCCGGATCTTGACCGAACCGTCTTTTCTCGGCTGAGCAATCGGATTTGATGGAGCGCCGGTTGCAGGGGCGGACAGACCGGTGCCGGATTTGGATTGAACAAGGGCAATGTCGGAGCTGTTGATCAATCCATTGACGGTGACGTCCTCTCGGAAGTTACTGGATGTCACCGGTTGTCCCGATTGCGATTGTGTCTGGGCGATATCGCTCGAATTCACCGTGCCATTGCCGGTGGTGTCGCCGACGAGGATGGACATGGGAATCGAGACATCACTCGTTGCCGTGCCGTCGTTGACCGCGAAAAGAGTCACTTGAATGGTTTGCGCGTTAGTGACGCCAGTAAGATTCACGAACACCTGATTTCCGCTCGTACTCGTGCTCGCGGCTGTGCCAGTACCTTGGGTGACCTGCGCACTCGAAAATATCACTGGGCCGCCGAACGTGATCACCATTTGATAATCGTTGGTCGTTCCGCCGCTGCGGCATTCGACTCCAGGAGGCCCAACCAGCGGCAGTCCGATATCAAATGTCCCCGCGTTGCCGTGTATCTTTCTGGAGACGGCATTGATCGCACTGAACTTCGTGATGAGACCGAAGGTATCCTTTTCATCCACGCCACCGCTCTGGCCCGCCGCCGTAGCAGTAACATTGCCATAATTGTAAACGCGCGAAACCGAATCGCCGGTGAGGCCTGTGCCGTCCAGCTCCTGATCAAGCGGGGGAACTTCGACCCCGCCTTGCACATTGCGCACATCGAGGAGCAAGTTCCCTTTCGCTGGATCGTAGAAGAAAGGCGTAGTGAAAATGACTACCACCTCGAAATTCTTCGGGTCGCCCGTGAACGTGATGGCGGTTTGGAACGGGCCGGAAAATACCTGGGTATCGTCGGGGCCGACGTTATCGGAGAATTTAGAGCTCAAGCCATCCGGCGCTTTACTGGTTGTGGAAAGATTGACCTGGAATTGTGGCGTGGTGGCGGTAAAAGGAACACCCGGTCCATGACCGCGAAAGGCGATTCGATTAATCAAGCCGCCGCCCGGGTTTAATCGACTGAACTGACTGGCGTCGAAGACCTGCAGGTATCGAATTGGTTGCGAAGAAAAAAGCGGAAACAGGTTTCCGGTGTTTCCCTGCACGCTGGTCCACTGATTGGGCACGACCAAAGGACCGGCAAAAATCTGCGTCGTGAAAATATCGCTGACCGGCAGCCGGTTGAGCGAAGCGCCGATGTGCGCCAAACCGTAAATGTCTTCAATCGTTGAGAGCACGTTGTAATGGTCCATCGCCGTGCCGGTTGGGGTTTGTATCCCTGGATCAGTCGTTGCCACGTCGGGATTGTTCGCATTCAGATTCGCCTCGGTATAATTGCCGGACTTGACTTTGGCGCCGGCAAAGATGGTTGGAACCTGATTCGTCGCAGTGTTGTCGCCGTCCTCGTCCCAGGTCACAATGAGCAAACTGTTGTGCGTCATCGCCCACGGCAGGTAGGTGTCGATAATGTTTGCTTTCAACCAATCGTCCGCTTGTTGAATTGTGCCATCGTGCATGTCGTAGGTCTGATCGGGGACGACAAACGCGACCGTCGGCAGATTGGTGAAACCTCCCGGACTGTTGGCGATGGCTTGAAAAGTTGTGAACGGTTGATTCGTCGTGGACGGCAATTGGTTTGCCGTCGGGTTCGTATCATTCATCCAGTTGGTGACCGGATTATGTTTGCGCATGTACTCGCCGAAACTATCCCCGTCGAAGCCGACTGAAGGCAGAGTTTGCGAGTAAGTAGCGAAGCTGAAACCGGCATTACGCAATGCAGCGCCGAGGTTGGGGGTTGTGAACGGCGGCGGCGAGGAAGACGGCTCGCTGCTCGATCCAGGGTGCCCATCCTGGATTGTTCCCTGACTGCTGCCTGAATAGAGCTCGAGATAATTTGGCTGACTTGGGTGGCGAACCGCATGTGAGCCGGTCGTATTGCCTTGCGGATCGGTCGATGCGTTTACGATATTGGCGCCGCTCGCGGCCAGCGCATTGATATTCGGTGCCGCGGAGTTGCCGATGATGTCGCCAAAGGAATGGTTCTCTTCAATGACGACCACAATGTGATCGAACGCGGGCTGTTGGGCCTGCGAGTTACCGATGACCCAAACTGGCAAGAACAGCAATAGGTAAAAGTAATTCTTCATAATCAGCGGACTCCTTGAAATCCGGATTTGAGGGCGAGAGCTTTCAGTTGTTGCAGACTGGCCGATTGCGTGGACAGCGCCGGGCTTGGCACGACTGGCGGGCATGGCGTGCCGAAAGGACCGGTCGGAACGTTGAAAACCGGCGCGGTGACGTCGGGCGCTGCGAAATTCAGAACCTCGGCTAGATTGTTAGCGGTCTGATCCCGAACGGTGAGCGGCGGCAGGCCGAACCGCCATTCGATCATTTTCAGAATCGACGTGTGATCGTACTGATTGTGCGCGATGAAATTACGCTGGGCATAAGGCGAGATGATGACGCAAGGAACACGGAAACCGAGGCGGCCGTCCGGGATGCCCGCAGCTGCGGATGCGGTCGGAATCGGCGCCAGTGGCGGCGGGACATGATCGAAGAACCCGCCCCACTCATCGAAATTGATAATCAGGACCGTCTTCGACCAATTCGGGCTGGTGCTGACCGCATTATAAATTTGATTGAGGAAAACCTCGCCGTCCCGGATGTCGGCATGCGGATGGTCATCGCCCGACGTGCCGCTGCCCTCGTCTTCGAAGCGCGGATCGATGTAGGCGACGTTGGGGAGAGTGCCATTCTGAGCGTCAATCAGGAATTGCGAGAACGGTTTGGAAATGTTGGCGTAGGTGGTGCCCCAGAGGGCAAGAAATGGTAGGTCGCTAAAATAATAGCGGCCTGAAAGCCCTTTTTCGCGTAGCCGGTCCCAGATCGTCGGCAAGGTTGAAGTCGCACTGGTGTTGGTAAGTCGGTCGGTTTGCGCGGCGTGCATGTGGAAGCGGTTTGGATAGGTCTCGGCCATTATTCCGGAGAAATAATTGTCACAAACGGTGAAGGCTGGCCCAGCCGCTCCAAGAAAAGGAAGATCGCCCTGCCGGTAATAACCGATTGAGAAAATATCGTTCGCTTGCTGCGGATTTGTGCTGCTTGCATCGGAGCCGTTAAACAACCAGCCATCTGAAGCCCCCTTGTCGTATTGTATGCGGCCGTCTGTGTAGGAATGGCCTGGGTCGAGAAAAGCGCAGCCTTGGTAATCCGGCGGCAAGTAATGCGTCGTATGCTGCAGGCCGGCGCTGTCTTTAAAAATTAATCCCGCTTGCTGGCCGTTTGCACCCGGCAACCAGCCAAGAAAGTGATCGAACGAGCGGTTCTCCATCATTACGACCACGACATGTTCGAAGCCGGCCGCGTCGGGCGGCGGAAGCGCCGGAGTGGTTTGGGCAATCATAGCTCGGGCCAAGATCGACATCGCGCCCAACGCGAAGATTGTCCGTCGCAATAAACGAATCGAAGAGGCAGTTGTGAAACGAAAATTCGTCATACACGATCTGAATCGTATCTGACTGTGACGTTTTGGTGACAGTCGCGTTACGATTGCGAAAGATTTTTCGCGAACGGGCAATGCAGTCCGCCCCGGTTTACAGAAGACCGTTGATCGCGGCTGCGGCGGCTGCGATCGGCCAGGCGCAAATGGCCAGGAGCGCGCCGAAGATTAGCGCTTCGATGGCAAATTCCAGGTGATTTTCAGTCGCGAAAAAATCGCGAGCGAATTGGCGGATGGATCGACGGCTGATCGATGTTTTGGCTCGTTCCCTTTTGAAAACATTTCGTTTAATCGTGATGATGTGCATAATCAAACGTAGTCGCCGCCCCTGCGTGGTCAGGTTACGAATTGTCAAAACGACGTGACGATTCAGTAACAGCCGCTCGATTCCCGCTCTGATTATTTGGAGCGATGTTCAGCGCAAAACTGCCGGATTTGACTGTCGATCTTGTCTCGAACGTGCCGCGTCTGCTCGATTTTCTCTTCGGACGCGCCAGTGAACTTCGATGGATCGGGAAACGACCAGTGCAGCCGCGTTGTCACGCCGGGAAAGGTCGGGCAACCCTCGGCCTCCGATTCGTTGCAAACGGTGACGACGTAGGCGAACAATTCGCCCGATTTGAAAACATCGAACACGGCCTGCGTTTTGTTCTTTGAGATGTCGATGTCCATTTCGCGGAGCACCTCAACCGCGAGGGGATTGAGCGTGCCCGGTTCGAGGCCGGCGCTCTGGGCCTCGAAGAATTCCCCGCACCGCTTGTTCAGTAAAGCGGCCGCCATCTGACTGCGCGCGCTGTTGTGCACGCAAATAAACAGTACTTTCTTTTTCAAATTAGAACTGCTCGTCTTCCAGCCGGCTAAAGGAGGCACTTCCGCTCGAATCTAGCGATCTTATGCGAAAGCGATTTCGTCCACGGAGACCGGTGGTCTGATCGGCCGCTGCACCGGAAACGCGGGGTAGCGAACCAGCTCGATTACGCCATTAACGTGTTCAACCATCGCAGTGCAGCTTTCGACCCAATCGCCGCAATTGTAATAAGCGACGTCGCCGAGTTGATGAATGGCGGCGCTGTGAATATGCCCGCACAGCACGGCGTCGACGCAGAACTTTTCGGCGTAGCGAACGATCGCTTTCTCGAATTCACCAATGAAATTCACCGCGTCTTTAACGCGTTTCTTGGCATAAGCGCTCAGCGACCAGTAGCCGAGTCCAAATCGCCGGCGCACGAAATTGATCCCCGGATTAAGTGAGAGCAAAAACTGGTATCCGGCGTCGCCGAGATAAGCGAGCCACTTCGCATTCTGGACGACGGTGTCGAGTTCGTGTCCGTGAATCACCAGAATCCGGCGACCATCGGCAGTGACGTGAATGGCGTTTTTCTGGATCGAGATGTTTCCGTAGGAACCGGCAAATGTGCTGACGAACTCGTCATGATTTCCAGGGATGTAAACGACCGGCACCGCCTTGCGCGCCTTACGCAAGATTTTCTGGATCACATCGTTGTGCTGTTGCGGCCAATAACGGCCACGACGCAATTGCCAGATGTCGATCAAATCGCCGACGACGTAGAGCTTTTCGCAATCATAATCGCGCAGGAATCTCAGGAGCGCGTCGGCGTTGCTCGTTCGCGTGCCCAAATGCACGTCCGAAATCCATGCGGCTCGCACCCGATGGAGGGATTCCGAGTCCCGAAGTGACGGATCAATCGCAAGCCTGGATCTGGTCAACATCGACATTGGACGCTATCTAAATTTGTCCGGCAACGTGGAAAGCCCGCCGGGGTGTTCTCCCGGCGGGCTTTTGCTGACCTAACCTTTTAGTCTTAATTGCCCCAGTGTTCTTTAGAATTTGATGTTGAGGTCGGCGAAGAACAGTTGGTACTGGTCGAGCGGATTGATTCCAATGGCGATTGGTGTTCCCCCGGTGCCGAGATTGTCGTCGTGACGCCAGCCATAGTGATACGTCAGGTTCAAGCTAACAGCATCACTTAGTGCATATCCCGCCTTAACCACGACGCCTTCCATGTTCTGACGACCGTCGAAAATATCGTCGTCGACCAGGTTGGGATCGAGCGAGTACTGCTCGGAAAGTTGGTAGTAAGCATCGATTTGCCAATCATGCTTTTTCTTTAACTGCCCAACTCCCGCGCCAGCTTGAAACGCATAACGCTGATCGCCGAACCCGGGATGTCCCGCAGCTTTCGCACGATCGTCCGCTTCCAGATTCGCGGCAAAATCGCCGAAAATGTGCATTGGCAGGTTCCCCATTTTCCAGCCGAGCTCCATCGGCATGTCAAAGACGAGGAGACTGTTGATGCCAGTCTGGTTTTGCGCCAATGAGGCCGCGTTCGTCAGATTTGGATCGCCGCCCTGGTAATGAATGTTAAAGCTGTCGCCGTTTCCGGTATAATTGTAGAGGGTGGGAGCGACCTGAAAAAAGATGCCTTTCGGAAAAGTAACTCTTGCTCCGGCCTGCCAAGCCATCAGGAAGGCATCTGTATTGGGAACCAGCTGAACTCCGTGTTGCCCCGGCTGACTCGTGGTGGCCCTTGGCCCGAGCGGATTCTCCGGATTCGAATCGTCATAAATGAATTGAGCCAGATTGACGAAGATATCGAGTTTGATCAACGGCTCGGATTTTACCGGGACGGCGACGACGTTCTTGCCATCTTTGCTGTACGGTGCCGGTTCGCCGCCCTCAGTTCCAAAGCTAAATGTGTGTTTCCACTGCTCGGCGAGACCTTCCGGATTGATGTCGGGATCCCAAACCATTGGCGTATTAACGAGCGGATTTGGCATGCGGCCGCCAGTTAACGTAATGTCTTTGAAACCTTTGTAGCCTAGATAAGCTTGACCCACGTTGATGCTATCGCTGCCTTTCGCGAAAGGTCCACCGGACGATTCATCGGCGAATGTTACGTTAGTCGATCGCGAACTGGTATTTGTCTCCAACCGAATTCCAAAGAACCAATCGTCCAGCAACGTTCCCCTCAAGCCTAGCCGGATTCGGTAGCGTTCCCGTTCCCGTTCCTGCCAGTCGTCACGGCCGGCGATTCCGTTTTTGCGGGGGTCCAACGGAGAATTGTCGTCGGTCTGTCCGCCCTGGTACGCGTAACGCAGTCGAATGTCGCCAAAAAGTTCTATTTCGGTGATCGGCGTGGACAATTTCCATTTGTCGGCAGCGGTTTTTTCCACTGGGACACTCGTCTCGACATAGGTCTTGCCGTCGTAAGTTGTCTTCGCTTTAGTCGGGCCCTCTGCGGGAGCGGGGGGTCCGGTCATCGCCTGTTTTTTCAGTGTACTAACTTCTTTTTCGAGCTCAGTGTTGCGTTTTTGCAATTGCTGAACTGCCTGCTCCAATTTTTGGAGCCGTTCAGAGTCGGAGGCCACTTCCGCGCGCAGGGGGTGCGATGGCAGAACGATGATTGCAAGTAGACAAATGCTGGCTGCTCGGACAAGGCATTTTTGGTTAGGCATAATTTTGATTGGGTTGGTCGGCATTCTTTCTCTGGTTACGAATGCCAGCGCAAGCTAGAAAAACATTGTTACAAACAGATGTCGATGAAGTGACATTTGCGTAACGTCCCAAAACACGCGCAGGGGGTCTCGAAACTGCACCGCGTTTTCGCGCAGTACGTTTAGTTCGGCTTTGCGGAGGCTTTTGGCGAAGCCGATGGAGTGATCGGCGGCGTTGTTGTCACTGAAGCGTTTGGCGCCGCGCTAGCCGCTGGCAAAACAGGCGCGCCCGGAGCCGGAACCGCTGGTGCATTCGGATTAACCGGTGCTACTGACGCCGAAGGTTGCGTTGCGGCTTGCTGTTTTAGCAATTCACGACGCAACCCGGTGTCGCGACTCGTCTTGTGCGAATACAAGACGGACAAAGTGAAAGTCAGTGCGAAAAAGATCCCCGCGAGCCAGCCGGTGAATTTCACCAGGACATTGGTCGTTTGCGCGCCGAAAATATTTTCGGTCACGCCGCCGCCAAATGCCGCGCCCAGTCCCTCGCTCTTTGGTCGCTGCATCAAAATGACCAGCAACATCAGAAGCGCGACCAGGACATAAATCGCGAGCAGGAAATTAATCAGGATCTGCATCGGGGACGAGGAATATGGCGAAAGTGCGCGCTTTGTAAATGGCTTGGTAGGGGCGGTTCACCGAACCGCCCGCGGGCGATTGCGGTCAATCGCCCCTACCTGCTTTCACCTGATTCCAGATCGCATCGAGCTCGGCCAGATCGACATCTCCCAGTTTTTTGCCGCGTGCCCGAAGCTCATCTTCCAATAAGTTGAAGCGGCCGACGAATTTATCTGTCGCCGCTTGCAGCGCGGTCTCGGCGTCGAGCTTGCATTTGCGAGCCAGGTTCACGATCGCGAACAGCAAGTCGCCGATTTCATCCTCGATCGATTTTTCATCTTCGCTGCTGATCGCCTCTTTCAGTTCGACAAGTTCCTCCTCCACCTTGGCAATGACGTCACGCAATTCCGTCCAATCGAAATTGACCCGTGCGACTTTGCTCTGCGCTTTTTGCGCGCGCATTAGAGCGGGCAAAGCGCGGGGAAGGCTGGCGAGATAATGCTGGTCGTCTTTCTTCTCTTCGCGCTTGATCGCTTCCCATTGTTTCAAAACCGCCCCCGCTGTGGTGGCAGCCGTCCCGGCTGCTGTGGAGGAGCGTTTCGCAGGCGGGACGCCTGCCGCCACAGGACCAAAAACGTGCGGATGTCGCCGGATCAGTTTCTCGGTGATCTCCGCGATCACGTTGTTGATATTGAATTGGCCGGATTCACGCGCGATCTCGGCGTGCATGACCACGAGAAGCAAAAGATCGCCGAGTTCTTCGCGAAAATGCGCTTCGTTTCTAGAGCGAGCAGCTTCTGCAACTTCGTAAGCTTCCTCGACCGTGGCCGGCAGCAGCGTTTCGTGCGTTTGCTCCCGGTCCCAGGGACATCCGCCAGGCGCGCGCAACTTGGCGACGATGTCGCAAAGCTTCTGGAAAGAAGAAGATTCGGTCACTGCCGATCTCTCAACCATCAACTCTCAACTATCAACCTCTTCAAATGCGCCAGAGCGAGCGGTGCGTGCCGAACTCCGAAATCTCGCCGGAAGATTTCTTGCTGACGTAAATGGTAATACTGATCACGCTGGCAAAAGTGCCGACCAGGACAAACGCGACCAGCCAGGACGGGATATGGCCGACTCGCAACGCGCGATAGAAATCAGGCACGCCTTCCATTGCCCGCGGCGCGTGTAGAAAAATTTTCGTGATCCACGCCACCAAAATCAGAATGAAAATAAATACGTAATTGCGTTTCAGCCGGCGACCGATTGCTTCCAGTTTGCTGATTTTGAAGCAGGGTAGAATGAGATCTTCGCATACCAATTTTTTCCATTCACCCTGCAACAGATCGCGATTTTCCATCACCATCGGGACGAGGAAATGCGCTTCCAGCATCCGGATACGGGCGCGGAATGCATCGTAGAACCGATAGCGCCGCGCTTCGATCCAGAGCATTACCCAGACGATGGCGAGGTTGAAAAAGAAAATGATGTGGGGCACGGCCGCGTTGGAAAACGCGATGGTGATAATGGCGGTGCTGCTGGTAATGGCCCAGTTGGTGGTGATGTCGAGACGCTGCCGCCAAACCATGATTCGCCCCATCTCGCCGCGATAAAAGTGCGACATCGCGTTGACGTAACCAGGGTCGTAAATGCTGCGCTGGAGCGAAACGGTCGTCTCCTCATTTACAGCTGGGGCGCTGTTTTCAGTTGCCACGGCTTATCAATTAACCGGATAACTGGGGCAGAATCCAACAATTCCTGCTTTAGTATTCTTTCTCTGAAAAGGTGCACCGGGCGCGCTCCGGTTGTTTCAAAGGCGCGACAGCGTTAGAATTCGCGTGAAGCACGCTGACAGAAACCGTGCCAACGCCTCATGTCCATCGCTCTGGCCGACCTGGTCGATCCAAAACAAATCACGCTCAATCTTCGCGCGAAAACCCAAGAGGAAGTGATGCGAGAGATCGTCGATCTGCTGGTGGCCGCCGGTAAGATCGACAATCCGAAGAAGTTTCTGGAGCAACTGCGCGCACGCGAAACGACCAATTCCACTTATGCCGCCGATGGGGTGGCCTTTCCGCACGCCCGGACGAATTTAGTCGACGAAATTGCTGTCGGAATTGGTCGGAGTGAGGCTGGCGTTCCATGGACCGGCAAAGGCGAACTGGCCCACCTGGTTTTTCTAATCGCCGTCCCGGAAAGGTTAATTAGCGATTACCTCGTAGTGGTCGGGGCGATTGCGCGGATCACCAAAGATCGGCCACTTCGGACTTTATTGTTTCATGCTGAGAGCGTGGATGAATTTATCGGAACGCTTTTAAGCGCGCCCTCAATCTGATTTTTTCAAAAGCCGGTTTCGCGCGCGGTCGAGAATTTTCTTTTCGCTTTCAGTCAGACTGCCAATTCCCGATTTGGAGATCTTGTCCAGAATCGGATCGACCGACGCATAAACATCGTCCGGCTCGACCGCCCGTCGGGGTGGAGCTTTTTGCACGATGTGCAACTTCGGTTTTGGCCGCAACCGCGCTTTCAAATTATTTAACCAAGCCAGCTCCGGCCCGGCGCCCCGCAACTCGACAAAGAGAAACGCGATCGCGGCTGAAAGCCAAACTATCGCCAGCTCTGGCCAACGATGATAAGCAAGCGATTCCAACGTGAATATGCCAACGAAGACAATCGCGGCCCATTTCGCCAGAATCCGAAACATCAGCTCAACCCGCGGGTAGATTGCGGCGAAAGCTACAAAAACTCCCAAATGGAGATAAGTCGACCCCACAAGGCTGGTCGGTTGATAAAATCCCCAACCGGCGAGAAGCGCGCTCGGTCCGAGAAGAAGCGCGAGATAAAGAGTGATGAAAGCCTTGCGTCCGACGAAACGTTCCACCTCGCGCCCAAAAATGAAGAGCATGTACATCTCGATCGCGAACCAGAGAACGCTCGAAGGCGGGTGGACGAAGCCGTAGGTGAACAGTTGGTGCCAGGCGAAGCCGTAGCGCACGGCGGCACTATCAAACGCGAGCCAGTTAAAAAACGCGCCGCCGCCCAGCGCCATCAGAAAACATCCGGCCACCAGCGTGAACACGTGGGTTCCGACGAGAATTGTGGTGACATCGACCGGGTAGCGGCCCATCCACGTCACCGGCCGGTAATCATCGGAGGTAGTGACTCCGAACATGCCTCAATAGACAGCCGCCGTTTTGCCCACGCAAGCGAGCGTTCGCGCCGGCCGAAAAAATTCTTGGAGAACCGGGCGAACCGGCAGAAATTTGTCTTCCGCTCGATTAGACTAGGATCGACATCTTATTAATGAAAAACATTGCACCCGCCATTTCGCCGCCGGCTGGAATCGGTGACAACAACCCGGTAAACCAGGCCGTGCTCGACTGGGTGCGCGAGGTCGAGCTCCTCGCCAAGCCGGAGAATGTCTTCTGGTGCGATGGCTCCGAGCGCGAGCGCGATTACCTGCTTCAGGAAGCGACGAAGCAGAACGTCCTGATCAAGCTCAACGACAAAAAGGTTCCGCGCTCCTATTTGCATCGATCCAATCCGAATGACGTCGCCCGAGTCGAACAATTCACCTTCATCTGTACGCCGACTAAAGAAGAAGCGGGCCCGACCAACCACTGGAGCGAACCGGCCGAGACCTATTCAAAACTTCACGGCTTGCTCAAAGGCGCAATGCAGGGTCGAACGATGTTCGTCGTGCCGTATATCATGGGCCCGCCCGATTCGCCGCTAACGAAAGTCGGCTTCGAAATCACCGATTCCATCTATGTCGTTCTCAGTATGCGGATCATGACGCGCATGGGCGAGATCGTGGTCAAGCGTCTGGGCGATGATCCCGCGGCCGAATGGAATCGCGGGGTCCACTCATTATTAGATGTCGATCCTGCGCGCCGCTTCATCTGCCATTTTCCCCAGGACAACACGATTATCTCGGTTGGTTCCGGTTACGGCGGAAATGTGTTGCTGAGCAAGAAATGCTTCGCGCTCCGGATCGGTTCCTATCTTGCGCGGAAACAGGGCTGGATGGCCGAGCACATGTTGATCCTCGGGGTCGAATCGCCCGAAGGTAAAAAACATTACGTCGCGGCGGCGTTTCCGAGCGCGTGTGGCAAAACAAATTTCGCGATGCTTATTCCGCCCAAACATTTCGCCGGTTGGAAGATCACCACTGTTGGCGACGACATCGCCTGGATGCAAATCCGAGAAAACCGTTTGTTCGCGGTCAATCCCGAGAACGGCTACTTCGGCGTCGTTCCGGGAACGAATTACAAATCGAATCCGAACGCGATGAAGTCGATCGCGCACGATTCGCTTTACACCAACGTCGCGCTGACTGACGACGGTGACGCCTGGTGGGAGGGCAAAGACGGCCCGCCGCCAAAGCACGCGATCGATTGGCGCGGGAACGATTGGACGCCCGATTCAAAAGAAAAAGCCGCGCATCCGAATAGCCGGTTCACTGCGCCGGTGCGGAATAATCCCGTTCTCGATCCCGATTTCGAAAAAGGCGAAGGCGTTCCGATCAGCGCAATCATTTTCGGCGGACGCCGCAGCAACACCATGCCGCTCGTCTTTCAATCGTTTGACTGGGAACACGGCGTTTACCTCGGCGCGACTATGGCTTCGGAAACAACCGCGGCCGCGACCGGCGCGGTCGGCCAGGTCCGGCGTGATCCGATGGCGATGCTGCCATTCTGCGGTTACAACATCGGCGATTATTTCCGGCACTGGCTTGCAATTGGGAAGCGCCTGACGAATCCGCCGCTGATTTTTAACGTGAATTGGTTCCGCAAAGGCGAAGGCGGCAAATTTCTCTGGCCCGGTTTCGGCGACAACATGCGGGTGCTCAAATGGATCATCGATCGCTGCGAAGGTGGCGACGGCGCACTCAAATCGCCGATCGGCTGGCTGCCCGGGTTGCACGATCTCGATCTGGCCGAGCTCGAAATCGATCACAATTGTGTCGACGAGCTTCTCGAGATCGATCACGAGGAGTGGAAAAGGGAACTCGCCGAGCACAAAAGGTTTTTCGATTCACTCGGTGTCGTGCCGAACGAGTTGATGAAGCAGCGCGAAGAAGTCGCCGCACGTTTCAAAGATTAACGAATCTGTCATTCCGGGCGGAGCGAGATTTGCGATTTACGCGCGCATCTCGGATAATCTCCAGTGGGTTCGAAGGTTGCTGAAAAAAAATGCGTCACTGCGGTTGCCGAGGCGACCTGCATTGAGATCCGCGGAGCCCGCCAGAACAACCTTAAAGGCGTAGATGTCGATCTTCCGCTGGGGAAATTGACCGTCGTGACCGGTCCGAGCGGCTCAGGCAAATCGAGTCTCGCCTTCGAAACCATTTACGCCGAAGGCCAGCGCCGTTACGTCGAAACTTTCAGTCCTTACATGCGGCAATTCCTCGATCGCATGGACAAGCCGCGCGTGGACGATATCCGCGGCATTCCGCCGGCAATTGCGATCGAGCAGGCCAATCCGGTCAAATCGTCGCGCTCGACCGTCGGCACGATGACCGAGATCAATGATTATTTGAAATTGCTTTGGCCGCGGATTGCCAAAGCCTTTTGTCCGAGCTGCGGGCGTGAAATTCGATCCGAAACGGCGAAATCGATCGCGGATGAAGTTCTGCGCGACTGCGTCGGCAAGAATGTGATGATCACATTTTGGGTGGCAGTTCCGGCCAAAACCGAACCACGAAAGTTTTTCGAGTTCCTCCAACAACAGGGCTATCTCCGCGTTTGGATCGACAACGAAGTCGTCCGCGTGGATGACGATCCCAAAAAGATCAAGCGACTCGGCGCCCGGGTCCAGGTCATTCAGGACCGGATCGCGATTATTCAAGAGAATCGCGCGCGCCTGGTCGAAGCGCTCGAGACCGCGCTCCGCTTCGGCAAAGGCAAGGTCAACGTTGTCGATGTTGAGAAAAAACCCGAGCATCCGTTTTCCACCGGCTGGCACTGTGCCCATTGCGATGTCGATATCCGGCCGCCGACGCCGGGGCTTTTCACTTTCAACAATCCGCTCGGTGCCTGCCCGGAATGCCGCGGGTTTGGACGCACAATTACGATCGATCTAAACAAAGCGATTCCGGATCGCTCATTGTCGATTAAACAAGGCGTGGTTCGCGTTTTTCGTGGGAACGAGTTCGGCGAATCGCAAAAAGATTTGCTTCGTGCCTGCGCCCGCGAAGTGATCGATATCAGTCTGCCGTTCGAGGAACTGCCCAAGGCCGATCAGGACTTCGTCATCAACGGCGAAAAGCGCAGCGGCGAATATACGGCTGACGATTATGAAGACGATCGTTGGTACGGGGTCCGCGGATTTTTCCGCTGGCTCGAATCGCAAGTTTACAAAATGCACATGCGCGTCTTGCTCAGCCGCTACCGCGCCTACACGACTTGTCCGCGTTGCAATGGCGGACGGTTTCAGCCCGAAGCGTTGAATTACAAGGTTTCTTCTGTAGCGGCGGTCTATAGCCGGCGAAACCAGACAAACGGCGCTCACCGAGCGCCGCTACAGCTAACTCTTCCTGATTTCGCCGCACTCTCCATTTCCAATGCTCGCGATTTGCTGGCGAAGATCGACATCGCACCCGGCGATTCGACCGGGCAGATGCTGCGCGACGAAATCTGCGCGCGCCTGAGTTATTTGTCTGAAGTCGGCGTCGGTTATCTCACGCTTGATCGCTCCACCCGCACCTTAAGCGGCGGAGAAGTGCAGCGCGTCAATCTCACGACGTGTCTCGGCGCGTCGCTCGTTAACACGCTTTTCGTCATGGACGAGCCGAGCATCGGGTTGCATCCGCGAGACATCGGCCGGCTCGTGCGCGTGATGTACAATCTGCGCGACCGAGGCAATACGCTGCTCGTAGTCGAGCACGAGGAACAAATCATTCGCGCGGCCGATAACTTGCTCGACATCGGTCCGGGTCGCGGCGAGCGCGGCGGCGAATTGGTTTTCAACGGCGCGCTCGATCAGCTTTTGTTTCGCAAAGACTCACTGACCGCCGATTACCTGGGCGGCCGCAAATCGATCCCGGCCCCGAAAAAGCGGCGAAGATCGACATCGTCGATCAAGATCAACGGCGCGCGCGAGCACAACCTTAAGAGCATCGACGTCGATCTTCCACTCGGGGTTTTCACCTGCGTGACCGGCGTCTCCGGTTCTGGCAAATCGACTTTGATTCATGACGTGCTTTATCGGAACCTGCTGATCGCTAAAGGCCAAGCGACCGATCACGCGCCTTCGCGAGGCTACGGCGTGCCAGGGGAAGCGGGCGCGTGCAAATCGGTCACCGGCGCGCATCGGATTGGCGAAGTCGTGATGGTCGATCAATCGGCGCTTGCGCGGACGCCGCGCTCGACGCCGATTCTTTATCTCGGACTTTACGATCGCGTCCGCGAATTGTTCGCGGCGCAGCCGGAAGCGATGTCGCAGGGACTGACCGCGAGCGCGTTCTCGTTCAATTCCGGCAGTGGTCGCTGCGAACGCTGCTCCGGCACGGGGTTCGAAAAGATCGAGATGCAATTCTTGAGCGATCTCTACGTGCGCTGCGCGGAATGTGAAGGCAAACGGTTCCAGCCCCACGTGCTGAAAATTAAATTACACGACAAATCGATCCACGATTTGCTCGAAATGACCGTGAGCGAAGCGATTCAATTTTTCGCTCAGATCGGTGAACGAAAGACCCTGTCAGAACCGCTTGATATTCTGGACGAGGTCGGTCTCGGTTATCTGCGTCTCGGCCAGCCGTTGAACACGCTTTCCGGGGGTGAGTCGCAGCGTTTGAAACTCGTCAGGCATCTAGCCGAGAAAACTGTGGTGGCAGGCGTCTCGCCTGCGAAAAACAATGGTGCAGCCGGGACGGCTGCCTCCACAGAAGAATCGCGCAATAATCTTTTCATTTTCGACGAACCGACAACCGGGTTGCATTTCGACGACGTCGCGATGCTGTTGCAGGTTTTTCATCGTCTCGTTGGCCGCGGTCATTCGATCATCGTGATCGAGCACAATCTCGAGGTCATTAAATGCGCTGATTGGATTGTCGATCTTGGACCGGAAGCGGGAGACGACGGCGGACAGGTCGTCGGCGCTGGTACGCCGGAGCAGATCGCGAAGATCGAAAATTCGCACACCGGAAGATTTCTCAAATCAGTTCTGGGGAGCGCACGAAATGCCACTCCGGCTCGGAGCTCGCGCGCAGTTCGCGGCGCCCCGCCGCGAACCACTCAGAGTATTTATGACGAAGACGACAATTTGATCTCATTGCGTGCAGCAGAACAGCCGTTCGACAAGGCACGTGCACTCCCCAATCTGAGAACAAACGGCGCAATCGGTATTCATGGCGCGCGTGAGCACAACCTGAAGAACATCGACGTCAAAATTCCACGCGACCAGATGGTGGTCATCACCGGATTGAGCGGTTCTGGAAAATCGACGCTCGCGTTCGACATTTTGTTCGCCGAAGGACAGCGAAGGTTTCTCGACAGTATGTCGCCTTATGCGCGGCAATTTGTGGAGCAGCTTGAGAAACCGGATGTCGATCTTGTCACCGGTCTGCCGCCGAGTGTCGCGATCGAGCAACGCGTCACCCGCGGTGGCGGCAAATCCACCGTCGCGACCGTGACCGAGGTTTATCATTTTCTCCGACTGCTCTTTGCCAAAACCGGAACCCAGTTTTGTCCGGACTGCCATTTGCCGGTGGAAAAGCAAAGTCTGGCCGCGATTGTGAAACAGATCGAAACCGCCGCGAAACGGGGCGCGCTCAAAGTGCTCGCGCCAATAGTGAAGGCGCGGAAAGGATTTCACACCGACGTCGCGCGCTGGGCTGAACGCCAGGGCTTCGATACCTTGTACGTCGACGGCGCTCTCATCCCGATCGCGCAGTTTAACAGACTGGAGCGTTTCAAAGAACATACCATTGCGGTTGTCATGGGCGTGATCGATGCCAAGCGGATCGCGAAAGCGCGGAACCTGGCGCAACGCGCGCTCGATATCGGACGCGGCACGGCGCACCTTCTCGATTCGAAAAACCGGCTCACGGTCATGAGCACGGAGATGAGTTGTCCGAACTGCGGCCGCGCATTTGAAGAATTGGATCCGCGATTATTCTCGTTTAATTCGCCGCACGGCGCGTGCGAGGAATGCGGAGGCTTCGGCGAAATTTGGGACCAGAAATTTCAGACTGGCGCGGATGAGAACAGCGATTCGGTTTTGGAAAACGAGTTGGCGGCGGAGCGCGAGTCAGAAAGGATTGATGCGACCGAAGCCCATGAATGTCCGAGCTGCCACGGTTCACGCTTAAACGCGGTCGCGCGACACGTTCGCGTGCAAGGCCGGACGATCGATCAGTTCACGAACCTGTCGGCGAGTGAAGCCGCTCGCAGGATCGACAAACTGAAATTTCATGGGACGGAGCAAACGATCGCCGCCGATCTAATTCCGGAAATCGGGCAGCGGTTGCGCTTCATGGAAAATGTCGGCCTCGGCTATCTCGCGCTTGGGCGCTCTGCGAAAACATTGAGCGGCGGCGAATCGCAACGGATCCGATTGGCGGCGCAGCTTGGCTCGAATTTGCGCGGCGTTCTTTACGTTTTGGACGAACCGACAATCGGTTTGCATCCGCGCGACAATTTACGATTGCTCGACACCCTCGTCGCGCTGCGCGACAAAGGAAATTCCCTCGTCATCGTCGAGCATGATGACGAAACGATGCGGCGCGCGGATCATATTGTCGATCTCGGCCCGCTTGCAGGCGTTCACGGTGGACAAGTCGTCGCGGCCGGAACGTTGCGCGATATCGAACGCTCGAAAGATTCCGAGACTGGTCGGTGTTTGAAGACGCCGCTTTCTCATCCGACACGCAAAACTCGCCGATCATTGCAGGCCGTTGAGAGCTGGATCCAAATCCGCGGCGCGCGCGTGAACAATTTGAAAAATATCGATGTTCGGTTCCCGGTCGGCCGACTTTCGGTCATCACCGGAATTTCCGGGTCCGGAAAATCGACCTTGCTCCACGACGTCCTCCTGCCGGCAGTGATCGAGCAACTGGAAAATCGGAAACGCAGCGGCAACGGCGACTTGTTTAAGCTGGTCAGCGGCACCGAAGAGATCGAAGCGGTTTACGAAGTCGATCAATCGCCGATCGGGAAAACTTCGCGTTCGACTCCGGGCACTTACATTAAAGTTTTTGACGAGATCCGGAATCTTTACGCGCAGTTGCCGGTGTCGCGCGTGCGCGGTTACTCCGCCAGCCGGTTTTCATTTAACGCCGAAGGCGGTCGTTGCGAAAGCTGCAAAGGCCAGGGTGTGATCAAGCTGGAGATGAATTTCTTGCCGGAAGCGTTGGTGCTGTGCGAAGACTGCGGCGGGCGCCGCTACAATCCGCAAACTCTCGAAGTGCTCTACAACGAAAAGTCGATCGGCGATGTGATGGAGATGACGATCGAAGAAGCGGCGGAGTTTTTTCACGCGCATCCGAAAATTGCGCGACCCCTTTCGTTGCTCAACGAAACCGGGCTCGGTTATCTCAAACTCGGCCAGCCGAGCCCGACTTTGAGCGGCGGCGAAGCGCAGCGTTTGAAACTGGTCACGCAATTGAAACGGGGCGTCGGTCGCGCGGAGAACGAGCGGATTCGCAAAATGCGCAAACCCGGCTCGACGCTGTATCTCTTAGAGGAGCCGACGATCGGGTTGCACATGGCGGATGTCGATCTTCTCCTCAAAGTGCTTCATCGATTGGTCGATGAAGGCAACACCGTGATCGTGATCGAGCACAATCTAACCGTAATCGCCGAAGCCGACTACATTGTCGATCTTGGGCCGGAAGCGGGCGCGGACGGCGGTAAAGTTGTGGCGGTTGGAACTCCCGAACAAATCTCAAAGAGTCGCACGAGCCGTACGGCGCCTTTTTTGCGGAAAACACTCGCGCAATCAGGCGCAAATCGGCGAAAGTAATTGCGCGTCGCATTGCAGGCATGGTCGCTTACTACGTTCACGATCTTGATCCGCTGATTTTTCGATTATGGGACAACGTCGGGCCGCGCTGGTACGGATTGGCTTATGTGCTCGCCTTCGCGTGCAGTTATGCCCTGTTTCGTCTGCTGGCGAAACGCGGCTATGCCGATTTGCCGGTGGCAAGAGTTAGCGATTTCATCACCGGCGCCGCGCTCTTTGGCGTGATCGTCGGTGGACGACTCGGTTACGCCTTGTTCTACAAACCGGAGATGTTGCGCGCGCCGATGTCGATCTTGCGAGTGTGGGAGGGCGGAATGTCGAGCCACGGCGGAATGCTCGGCCTGCTCGCGTTCACGTTTTATTATGCCTGGCGCCACAAAATTTCCTGGACGAATCTCGGCGACAATCTGGTCGTGACCGCGCCAATCGGTTTGTTTTTTGGCCGCTGCGCCAATTTCATCAATGGCGAGCTCTACGGACGCGCGACTGATGTTTCGTGGGCGATGCAGTTCCCGAAAGAGCTGACTGAAAACGTTGGTGAGGCCGAACGCGCGATCATCGCCTGCCGACAGATCGATCCATCGCTGACTTCGTCGGATGCGATCGTTGCCGCGGTTCGTCATCAGCTGCAGGTAAAGGAAGTTCTCCGCGGGATCCTGACCCCGCGGCATCCTTCACAGCTTTACGAAGCCTTCTTTGAGGGCATCGTTCTCTTCACGATCCTCTGGTTGGTGCGCACGCGAATGCGGCAACCGAACGGCGTTCTCACCGGTTTGTTTTTCATTTGTTACGCAATCTTCCGGATTGTCGTTGAAAATTTCCGCGAACCGGACGCCGCCTTGATCGCCGGATTCACTCGCGGTCAGTTCTTTTCGTTCTTTTTGATCGGGATCGGGCTAGCTTTCGTCGTCGGCGCAAAATTGCGGCCGACGTTCCCGAAGAGAATGGCGAAGCACGAATGACGAATGCCGAATTAATGTCGAAGTGCGAAATGCCGAAAACGTGGGGTTCGGATTTCGTCATTCCTTCGTCATTAGACATTCGTCATTCGTCATTTATTAATTAGACAGGTGATTGGCTCTTGTTTTCGCAATTCTTAGCTGCCGGCGGTCTGCTCTTTGCATTTGAGCACGCCACCATTGCCGGCAAGCTCGTTCTCCTTCTCCTCGCCATCGTTTCGATCTTCAGCTGGTCGGTTATGGTCACCAAATTGCGCGTGATCCAGTTCGCCCGAAAACAGAACACGCGTTTCCTAGGTGCCTTCCGGCAGGATCGACAACCATTGCGGTTGTTCGAAAAAAACGCGCGATTCCCCGGCTCGCCGATTTTCAACGTTTATCGCGCGGGTTGCCAGGAGATGACATTTCACTTGCTTGGCTCGGCCGAAGTAGACGAAACATTTCGCGCGCGGCTCGGGAGCTCCGACAAAATTTCAGCTGCGCAAATGGGTGCGGTCACGGCAGCGATGGAGCGCGCTGTCGGCGAAACCGCGCTCGAGCTCGAGTCGCAAATGATTTTGCTGGCAACGGCGGTGAGTGGTTCGCCGTTTCTTGGATTGCTCGGCACGGTCTGGGGCGTAATGGACGCGTTCACCGGTGTCGCTGAAGCGGGAGCGCCCAATCTTGCTTCGATGGCGCCCGGCGTTTCCGGGGCGCTGATCACCACCGTGACTGCGCTCTGCGTCGCGATCCCGGCGATGTTCGGTTACAATTTTCTGGTCACGCGCATCCGCGGGATGATCGTGGAGATGGACAACTTTGCCGCTGAGCTGGCGTCCGAGTTCGAGCACAAATTTGTCGATCATGTCGCGCGCGAATCGGCCTTTCGCAGATGAAGCGTTACTCGCAACGGCAAAGTCTCTCTTCGCTCTCCGAGATCAACATCACCCCGCTGCTCGACCTCGCCTTCGTCTTGCTCATCATTTTCATGATCACGACGCCCCTGCTCGAGAGCAGTATGAGCCTGATCATTCCGTCGAGTGTCGGAAAAAATCCGCCCGTCACGTCGTCGCAAGTGCAGACGATCTCGATCGATCGAAACGAAACGATTCGTTTGAACAATCAACTTGTCGATCCCACCGCGCTGAGTGCGCAGTTGGCCGAGATCAAGCGCGCAAATCCTGACGTTGCCGTTGTCATTCGACCGGACCGCGACTTGCCCGTGCAAAAATTGGTCACGTTGATGGACGCGCTACAGCGCGCGCAGATCATGAAGGTCGGCATCGCGACAAAGGCCGAGGCGAAATAGCCGATGCGGAAAAATCTGCGCTTTTGGAGCAACGTTACACTGATCGCGCTGGCGCACGTTGCGCTCATTGTTGGATTGATTCGTTGGAGTCGTGAAAGCAAAGACGCCGGTACGCAAAGTGTGGTCTGGATGAATGGCGGCGCCGGTGATGGCATCATCGAAAGAAAGAACGCATCGGCACGAGTTAAATCGGCATTGCCGCATAAGGAATCGAAAAGCGAGGCGTTGAAGGAGCACGAGCTTGATGAAGATCGGCCGTACTTGGCGTCGGCGCCGAGCGAGATTCAGCTGCCCACGCCGAAGCCCTCGCCTAAATCAGCTGCAAGTGCAGCGCCGGCCCGAAGTCCCAAGCCAAGTCCAACAGCGAAAGCGAAGGCAACCCCGAAGCCGACACCCAAACCCACGCCCAAGCCTTCGCCAAAGAAAATAACTTTGGCCAAGGCTTCTCCCAAGCAGTCACCTGTTGTGAAACCGACGCCGGAAAAAACGGAGAACGAAAAGGCTGATGTCGAGACCGAGAAAAAAGAAATCGCAAGAGCTACTCCGGCGAAAAGCGATTCCGGCGAGAAGGTATCGACGAAATCTCCAGCCGTGCAGACCGGCAGCGGCAAAGGAACTGCACCGGGTACTGGTGGCGGTCGCGCAGGCGGCAGCGGAACGGAATCGCAATTCGGCTGGTACGGCAGCATGTTGCACGATCGGTTTTACAGTGAATGGGTCCAACCGACGACAGTTGCGACCGCGGGAGCGAAAAATTCGGTGCTGGTAAAACTGCGTATCGAAAAAGATGGCCGTGTCTCCAGTTTCGAGGTCGTCCGGCCATCCGGAAACAGCGATCTCGACGAATCAGTCAAAACGCTCGCGAATCACGTCAGTCGAGTTGATCCATTGCCCGACGGCCTCGGCAAAGGCGATCATTACGACGTGAAGATCAACTTCGAATTGAACTCGGAGTAATAGAGCGCGCCGCGGTGATCGATCAGTTTTCGGCCGAGTCGCGTTTCGCTTTCGCTCGCGCGCGATTGGCTTGCAATTCCGCCAGATGTTTCTCCGACCAGCGGCAAAGCGCGCGCAACGGTTCGATCAACGTCCGGCCTAGTCTGGAAAGCGTGTATTCAACTTTCGGCGGAACGACCGGATAAACCTTGCGATCGACCAGGCCATCGCGCTCGAGGCTACGCAGGGTTTGCGTCAGCATCTTTTGCGAAATCCCGCCGATCTCGCGCTGGAGTTCGGCGTAACGCATTGTTTTTTTCGACAGCAACTGGATGATCAGCGCCGTCCATTTGTCCGCGATCCGGTCGAGGACGAGCCGGGACGGGCATTGGGCATCCATCACTGAGGCGGGGGACGGTTTAGGCATGTCCCTGTCTAGGGCGGGTCCCTCCAAGGCGCAAGGAGAGAGTAACGTTCCTATAGGTATGTATGGGCAAGGGCGACATGTAGTTGACCAGGCGTAACTCCCGTCCGAGATTTTAGTGATGAGAATCTCCAATGTTGCCGGCGACCGAGAGTCTACGGTCGCCGCCTTATTAAATGAATCTGAAGCGGGCCGGGCGTTTGAACCATCGCAAGTATCGCCGCGGTTGGATGACGCGGCGCTGCTTGACGAGTATTCGCGCACGGTTGTGAGCGCGGCCAATCGCGTCGGACCAGCGGTTGTTAACATTGACATCAAACAACGTCTCGAAAGTCGGCGCGGACCGCGCGAAGTCGGGGGCAGCGGCTCCGGATTCGTCATCGCTCCGGACGGTTTCATTTTGACGAACAGCCATGTTGTCCACGCCGCGAATCAAATTGCCGTCAGCTTGCCCGACGGGCGCGAATATCCAGCGCAATTGGTCGGCGACGATCCAGACGCCGATCTCGCTGTGATTCGGATCGATGCGCCGCACCTTGCCCATGTGCGCTTGGCGAATTCGGAGCACTTGCGGGTGGGCCAAGTCGTGATCGCGATCGGAAATCCGCTTGGTTTTCAAGCGAGCGTGACCGCGGGTGTGATCAGCGCGCTCGGCCGTTCCATGCACGCGCAGTCCGGCCGCTTGATTGACAATATCATTCAGACCGATGCCGCTTTGAATCCGGGAAACTCCGGCGGGCCGCTGGTGAATTCAGCCGGCGAAGTGATCGGCGTAAACACGGCGATGATTCGTCCGGCCCAGGGAATCTGTTTCGCGATCGCGAGTAACACGGCAAAATTTGTGGCCGGCTGGTTAATCAAAGAAGGGAAAATTCGTCGTAGCTACATCGGCGTCGCCGGCCAGAACGTGCCGATCCATCGACGGATCGTTCGTTTTTATAATCTGCCGCTCGAGACAGGCGTGCTTGTCGTTTCGGTGGAAAAAAACAGCCCGGCCGAACAGACTGGTCTGCGCGAAGGCGATGTCATCGTCGCGTTCAACACCAAACCGATCGGCAGCATCCATGAGCTGCACAAAATGCTCATGGGCGAACAGATCGGCGTGCAATCCGAAATCACAATCGTCCGTCATACCGAAAAGTTGGCGCTGGCGATTACGCCCGCGGAATCACCGTCCCGCGCGGCCGTTTCTCGCTAACGCCAAAACGCGCCGCTTGTTTTTCTAAAGGTTGTAGCTGCCGCCGTCTCTGGCGGCAGAATACGTGATCATCTGCCGATGAGACATCGGCAGCTATCACTGGGCTACTTGTCTTTGTCGAGATCACGCTTTTCTTTGCCTCGTCGATGAAAATTCTGGTGATTGGCGGCGGCGGCCGCGAACACGCGCTGGTTTGGAAACTGAAACAATCGTCGTCAATCGATCGCATTTTTTGCGCACCGGGCAATGCCGGCATTGCTGCGGTTGCAGAGAACGTTCCGATTCCGGCAACGGATTTGCCGCAACTGCTTCGATTCGCAAAACAGAATGATGTCGCTCTAACCGTGGTCGGTCCGGACGATCCGTTGGCGATGGGGATTGTCGATCTTTTCATCGCTGAGAAGTTGCGAATTTTCGGTCCGACGAAATCTGCCGCCCGCCTGGAATCGTCCAAGATTTTTGCCAAAGAATTAATGCGTGCCCAAAAGGTCCCGACCGCGCAGGCGCGGACGTTTTCCGACAGCAAGGAAGCGCTCGGCTGCTGCGACGAGCTTAAATTTCCCGTCGTGATCAAAGCCGACGGCCTCGCGTTGGGCAAAGGGGTCATTGTTGCGCCCGATGTCACAACCGCAAAGTCAACGATCGAAGCGATGATGAATGAAGCGCGGTTCGGCGACGCCGGTCGCCGGATTGTGATCGAAGAGTTTCTCCGCGGCACCGAATGCTCGCTTCACGCACTGGTGGACGGCAAAAATTATCGCCTGCTCGAATCGGCGCGCGATCACAAACGGGCGTTCGATGGCGACGAAGGCCCAAACACCGGCGGAATGGGCGCCTTCAGTCCGGCCGATAATTGGGACGCGGGGTTGCAGTCACAATTTGAAAAGAAAATCATGCAACCGGTGCTGCGCGGTTTGTCGAAGGAAGGAATCGTCTATCGCGGTCTGCTCTATCCAGGGTTGATGATTACGAACGACGGCGTCCGCGTACTCGAGTTCAATTGCCGATTTGGCGATCCCGAGACGCAGGCGCTTTTGCCGCGGATGAAATCCGATTTGTCGCCGCTGTTGGAAGCGACGATCGATGGCAAGATTGACAATTACTCGATCGAGTGGGACAAACGCGCGTCGGTAACAGTCGTCCTCGCCTCGGCCGGCTATCCGGGGAAATACGAAACCGGCAAAGCGATCTCCGGTTTGGATGAAGTCGCGAAACTCGAAGGCGTTCAGGTTTTTCACGCGGGAACAAAAATCTCAGACAACCGGGTTGTGACCGCCGGCGGGCGAGTTCTGGCGGTGACGGCGCTGGGATCAACCATCGCTACCGCCCGCGACCGCGCTTATGCCGCCGCATCGCGCCTTCAGTTCGAGGGCTGTCATTATCGGCGCGATATTGCTCTCGGCCCGACGAGCAGCTAACAATAAATGCAATGTTGAACCGGGCGGCCGCAACGGCCATTTCGCTTTTAATCGCAGCAAACGCATTCGGTCAAACGCCGGCGCCTTCCTCTGCGCCGACAGCGAAAAGTCCTGTATCGGCCGCCAAATCTCCTGCGCCGTCCGCGTCGCCAACGCCCGGCCCGGAGCAAATCATCGATTCGTTAGGCGACGGCGATCTTCAGGCCGCGATCGCGCTTCTGAAAAGCAATTTCACAAATCCGGACGCGCTGACCGACACAGAATTGAATCGAGCCACGCTCGCGGGACTGCTGGTACGGATGCCGGGCGGATTAATGCTTTTGCCCCCGCAGGCGCGGGGCGAAAGTGCAACACCGGAAGCAGACGCTTCGTTTTACAGCGAAGTTTTCGACGGCCACATCGGATACCTTCGGATCGGTTCCCTGAACGGCGGCAACCTCAAAGAGATGGACAAAAATCTGCAAAACTTCGTCGCGAAGAAAGTCGACGCGGTGATTGTCGATCTTCGGGCAAGCAACGCCGGTGATTTCGCGACCGCGGCGGAATTTGCCAAGCGTTTTTGTCCAAAAGGCAAAACGCTTTTCACCGTGCGCAAACCGGCGGCCCGTCAGGATCGATCGTTTAGTTCAGATCGCGATCCGACATTTCAAGGTTTGATCGTGGCCCTGATTGACAGCGACACGGCCGGTGGCGCGGAGGCGGTTGCCGCCGACTTCAGGCTTTACGACAAAGCTTTACTTGTCGGCCAACTCAGCGCCGGCCGCGCGGTGGAATATTCCGATTTGCCTTTGCCGAGTGGAAAAATTTTGCGCGTCGCATCCGCCGAAGCGATCCTGGGCGACGGACAACCGTTGTTCCCTGGCGGATTGAAACCGGATTTGCCAGTGGAAATGTCGGTCACAGACAAGCGGCAAATCTTTCGTGTGAGCAGCGAGAAGGGAATGACGCCGTTTGTTTACGAAACGGAACGGCCGCACCTAAACGAAGCGGCTTTGATCGCGGGGACCAATCCCGAGTTCGACATCCCGGATGCGCAGCGCCGCAATCGCGGCCGGGAGAAGCAGCCGGCGCGCGATTCGGTTTTGCAGCGCGCTCTCGACGTTGTCACCTCGCTCGAAATTTATCAAAAGCGTTGACGTGCATCCGTTAGAGGAACGAATCCATTACAAGTTTCGCAATCCGCTTTTACTGGCCGAAGCGCTGACGCATCCAAGCCTGGGGCATGAGACCCAGCAGCGACATTTCGACAATCAGCGCCTAGAATTTTTGGGCGACGCGATCCTGCAGCTTGTCATCACCGAATATCTTTTCGGACATTTCGGCGATCAGCCGGAAGGGCAGTTGACGAAGTTGCGTTCGCGATTGGTCTCGCGAGATGCATTGAAAGCGCACGCAGCGACGCTCGACCTCGGGCAATTCCTCTTAATGGGACGGGGCGAGGAAGCAAGCGGCGGACGCGCCCGGGTGTCGACGCTCGCGGACGGGTTCGAAGCGTTGATTGGCGCGATTTATCTCGACGGCGGTCTGGAGAAAACGAGGAAATTTATTTTGGCCCAGGCGCAACAAGATCTGGCCCAGCTCGCAGAGGAACCAGTCGATATCAATCCCAAAGGCTATTTGCAGGAATTGTTGCAAAGCATCTCGCCGCGGAGCCCCGTTTATGAAGTCCTTTCCCAAACCGGACCTGAGCACGATAAACGATTTGTGGTGCAAGCGGTCTGGGAAGGAATCGTTCTCGGGAAAGGTCGTGGTCGAAGCAAAAAGCAAGCGGAGACGGCGGCGGCCGAAGAAGCGATGGAATTGAAGCGCTGGAAAAAAGCGAAACGTCCAGCGAGGAGCGACAAGAAAAAGAAAAGGCTGTAGCCGTCGCCCTCTGGGGCGACGTACCTGTCACTGTTTTGCAAATCTCGGCGATGCATCGTTATAGCCACGTGCCTGTGGCACGTCAGTCCAGAACGGCGCATAGCGCCGTGGCTACACCTGGTGATTCAAAGCATCGATGTCTTCTCCCGTGTTTGATTTCCAACGGAGACGATTGGCGATGCATCTGGTCACGAATTTCTTGGCACGCGCGATTGAGTCCGAAAGAGGCATTCCGGCAGCTAGACCGGCGGTGATGGCCGCGGAATAAGTGCAGCCGGTGCCATGCGTCGCAACATCACGCACAAATGGCGCAGTAAATTCAGCGACTTGCCCATCGGCAAATAACACGTCGACCGCCTCATCACCGCGGAGATGTCCGCCTTTGAGCAGGATCGGCGTTTTAAATTTTCGCTCTAATTCTTTGCCGGCTCGTTTCATCGATTCGCGATCTCGGATTTTGTCGCCAAGCAATTGCGCCGCTTCGTCCAGATTTGGCGTGATCAGGGAAGCAATCGGAAATAATTCGCGTTGGTAGCTTTCGATCGCGTCGGGTTCGAGAAGAGGATCGCCGCCGGTCGCGGTCATGACGGGATCGACTACCAGTGGAATCTGTCGCTTAAGATCGACAATCGATTCCGCGACCGCGCTAATGATCCCGGCGGAGCAAAGCAATCCCGTCTTGATCGCAACGATCGGAAAATGTTTCGCGACCACATCGATTTGTTCGCGAACCATGTCGACGCTGATCGGTTCGAGTCGTGAAACTTTACCGGGAATTTCAGCGACGACGCAGGTGACGGCACAGACTCCGTAAACATCGAGCGCGCTGAATGTCTTCAGATCGGCCTGGATTCCGGCGCCGGCGCTGCTGTCCGAGCCGGCGACGGTCAGCGCGATTGGAATGGCCACACATCTATTCTGCCGTCAGAGACGGCGGCAGCTACAACAAAATTTGCTTTTTCCCATGATTCCACACGACCTTGAGCGTGTCGCGAGGCGAAGAATTTGGAACGCATGAAAAAGGAAACGGCCAAGACGTTGCGCGCATTCCTGATTGAGCTGGCCATTTATGCCGTTCTCATAGTCGCCTATTTTTTTCTCGTTCTCCATTTTTTGGGTGATTGGCTCCATCAGCTGGAAACCCGTCATCGATATACCTATGGCAGCGTGGCGATACTGCTGATGATCGGCCAAGCCGTCGTTCTCCAAAATGTGACCACGTTTTTGTTGCGGCTGATTCGCAGACGCGCGGAATAAACTATGTTTTTTCCCATCTCCGGTGCGCACATCAGCCCGATCTATCTGGTCATCGTCGGATTCGTAATCGGTATTCTCGGTGGGTTCTTTGGGGTAGGCGGCAGTTTCATTGCCGGGCCGGCTCTGCGCGCAGTCGGATTGGATTGGAACTTCGCGATCGGCACCGATCTCGCCCACATTGTCGGCAAATCGGTGGTGGCCGTGCGACAGCATCGGGCGTTTGGCAATGTCGATCTGAAGCTGGGACTGATCATGGCCGTCGGCACGATTGGCGGCGCGGAAGTCGGCGCGCAATTGATTCAGATGCTGAAGCGCGCCGGCAACGTCAATCTGGTCGTCAGCGTCGTCTCGATCGTCGTTTACGTGAGTATTTCGACATTCATGATTTGGGAGAGCCGCAAAACTTTATCCCAAACGCGATTGTCCAGCGGAACCGTCAAAGACACAAAGGCCAAACACGATCCCTCGGCATTCAAACATGTCACGCGTGGCATTCAACGTTTGAAGATCTCGCCCATGATCACTCTCCCTGTCTCAGGTGTGACCATTTCGCTGTGGATAATTTTGCTGGTCGCTTTCGTCGGCGGACTCTTCAGCGGTTTCTTGGGAGGTGGGGCCGGCTACATCCGGATGCCATCCATGGTTTACGTGCTGGGAATTCCGACTCATCTCGCGGTCGGCACCGATTTATTCGAGATCATTATCTCAGCCAGCTATGGAACCTTCAGCCATGCGATCAAAGGCAACGTCGATATCCTGATTGCGCTCGTTATGCACACCGGGGCCGCCATCGGCGCGCAAATCGGCGCAATTTCTACGCAATATTTCACCGGCCCGAAAATCCGGCTCGCCTTCGTGCCATTGCCGCTGATCGGTGCCGCCATCGTTATTTACACACTCATGACCGGTCACAAATTGTAATTTCGCCATGAAAATTTTGATCTGCAGCGATGGAATGCCGGCCGCCGATAACGCGACGCGATTGGGTGCATTACTGGCGGGACCGCTCCAAGCCGAAACGACGCTTCTTGGCATCGCCGAAAAATCTAGTGACGAAGCATCGCTTCGTGAAGCACTTGAGAAACAAGCCGAATGGTTACGTCAAAAAAATGTTTCGCCACAAATTGCGCTCAGAGCAGGTGAACCAGTTCGCCAGATCGCCAATGAAACGGCCAAGGCAAAGTACGATCTCGTCATAATCGGCGCGCGGAAGACCGGCTCAACCGGACCCCACTGGCGCTCGGAAAAAACTTATGAAGTGATCAAATCGATTTCGCCGCCAGTCCTGGTGGCTATGGGTGAATGGGCGCAATTGAAACGCTTTCTTGTTTGCACCGGCGGAAAGGAATTCATCGACGAAGCCATTCAATTGACCGGAAAATTAGCGTCCGGTGTCGGCGCGTCGGTGACCTTGCTCCATGTTATGGCCGAGCCGCCCGCCATCTATGCCGATCTCGTGCGGCTCGAAGAGGACATCACCCGTTTGCTCGAATCGAATTCGGAACTTGGAATCAATCTCCGCACCCAAAAACAGGATCTCGAAAAGCTCGGCGTCCCGACGGAGGCGCACGTCCGGCACGGAATTGTGGTCGATCAGGTTTTCGCTGAAGCGCGCGCGAGCAATTACGACCTGATCGTGACCGGATCGTCGCAGGCGCGCGGGATGTTGCGGCATTACATCATGGGCGATCTCACTCGCAGCATCCTCAATCACGCCAACTGTCCGGTCCTGATCGCGCGTGCCGGCTCGGCGGCCGGACCTCGCGGATTTTGGCGATCTATTCGCCGCGCGTTTGCCACCAAGCCGGTCAAATAACCGCGCGCAACTGTTCGATCGAGATTTCGCCGCGCATTAGCGCTTCGCCGACAAGGACCGCGTCCACACCACAAGCTTTCATCCGCCCGACGTCTTGCGTGGTTTTAATTCCGCTTTCGCTGACGAGCACGATCTCGTCCGGCACTTCCCGACATAATTCTTCAGTGACGGCAAGATCGACATCGAACGTCGCCAGATTGCGATTGTTTATTCCAACGATCTTTGCCCCGGCATCCAGCGCGCGATTCAATTCCTCGCGCGTGTGCACCTCCACCAGCGCGTCCAGTTGATAGCTCGTCGCCGTGCGGAGAAGATGAACGAGCTGCTTTTGCTCCAGTGCTGCGACAATTAGTAGAATCGCGTCCGCGCCGTTTGCCGCCGATTCCGCGATTTGAATTTCATCCACGATAAAATCTTTTCGCAGGAGCGGAACCGAAACAGCGCGCCGCACGTCGGCCAGGTCTTGCAGCTTTCCTTGAAAAAATTTGGTGTCGGTTAAAACGGAAATCGCGTTCGCGCCGCTGCGCTCATAATTTTTCGCGATCTCAATTGGGTCGAACGCTTCCGCGATCACGCCGGCCGATGGCGACGCCTTTTTGATTTCGGCAATCAGGCCAAACTTGTCGTCGCTTTGCTGCAATGCAGCTCGGAAGTCGCGGAAGTCCTTTCGCGCCCGTACTTGTCGCTCTAATTCCGCAGCCCGCGGTCGCAAACGCTTAGTCTCCGCGCGTTTAACCCGCAGAATTGTTTCCAGCCGATTCACTTTATCAGGAACATAGCCTTCCAGTTGTTCTCTGAATTTTAGCGTCTTTTCGCATGTTTAGTGGGCGAAACGCTTTTTCGCGACGAACAAGCCAAAAGCCATAGCTCCTTCAGCGTACGCTTGTTTCATTAATGGGAAGGATTGAACGAAACGGCGCGTGGAAGCGCTGGTGAAACGTAACAGATGCTTTATGGGCGAACGTTCAACCATGCGAGTGCATTGATCCCAGGTGCGCTCAACGTACCGGGTGATGTCTTCCGCCACTTCAACGCGGAGACCGGCTTCTTGCATCCATCTTTTGTAATCGCTCAGGCCATCCAAACTCGCACTCAGCATCGCTTTTCCGATTGTCGCCACCAGTTTCTGTTCGGTGTCCGACATCGGCGGACCATCCCGTCGTAGCCAGGCACAGACAGCAAGAACGCCGCCCGGTTTCAACACCGACGCGCAGCGCGCAAAAAATCCTTTCTTGTCCTGAAAATGTTCGCTGCTTTCCATGATCCAAACCATGTCCATGCTCTCGGGGTCCGGCTGCCATTGATTTGCGTCCTGTACTTCAAATCGAACGCGATTGCTCAGACCCCGAGCCTTCGCTTTTTTGTTCGCCATCCGGGCCTGAACTGGACTGATCGTCATACCAGTCACCTTGCAATCGAATTGATCGGCGAGCCAGAAAGCTGAGCCCCCGAGACCGCAGCCAATATCCAGCACACACGCGCCATGCGGGACGCCGGCCCGGCCGGCCAGGCGTTCCATCAATCGAACCTGGGCTTGGCTGGACGAGAGATCAGCGTCCCAATATCCGTGATGAAGATGTTCTCCCCAAAAGAGCCGATAGAGAAAAGATAATCGGTCGTAATGTTTGCGAATGTGATCGATTTCAACGTGGAATTCTGGAGATCTGCTCATGTCTGATGGTTCATTCTCAGAATTGGCGGGGACCAATTTATCGAGCTCCCCCGGAAAGTCGGCCCAGCTCACGTGAATATAGTTCGTTGTCCGGGAAACGATCCCGTAGCCCCATTAGAATTGAGCGGGCTTGCTCTCGATCGTTATCGCGCAGCGCCGCCACCGCCAGCAGAAGCTTGGCGAACGGCTCTAGATAATATCCCTGGGAAGCAGTCTTCCGTAGTTTTTCGAGCCCCGTTTCGCGATCGACTTGGGAACCAGTCAATCGAAGAAGCAGCCGGAGTGCGATCGGTTTTAAGCTAAGCAAATAATTCTCAACCCCTGGTCCGAGGTAGGCGTCAAATGCCTGCGGGTCGGCGGCCAAAAGTCTGTCGACATAAACTCGACCCGATTTTGTGTAGCTGAGCGCTTTCACACCGCGTCCATCAATCAGCGCAACATAATCCGCGCGGAGTCCGTGGGTCAGTATCTTAACGAATAGCGCGCGAGGGTCCGCGTTCGATTTCGCCAACGTTGATTCGGCCAGGCGATCCGCTTGATCGATTCGTTCGCCGAAAAGGGCTTTCGCTCGCGCATCCGGCTCAAGTATCCTTCGATTCTTGAAGCGGTTGTCATCGACAAACAGCTCGGCTTCGAGCGAACCCAGGCGACTCAGCTCGGAAAACAAATAGGCGGCTGCGTCCGAGGCCGGCCCAAGCGAATCGTCCGGATGAGTCTCTTGCCATCGCTCCAATACGCGATGGGCCTCTTCGAATTTCAGGTCGTACATTTGCAACCAGGCCGAATAAATTTCCTCCGATTTGAGATCGGAATCGACGGCCAGCAACCGGCCGGCGGAAGCGATAAAAATCAGAAGAGCGCCCAGCCTGACAACAATGCGCATGACCAACTAGGTCTCGTAAGCATATACGCGCCGCAAGTTGTGTTCGATCAGTCTGGGCGGAATCAAGCTCGTGACAAAGCGACGTCCGGAGACGAACAACGGGCTTTGCCATTGTCCGATGCGGCCCATTAAACGTGACCGTTGTTGAATCCTCCGGGTCCGCTGATATCGCAGCAACTCGTAATGACGGAGCGCAGCTCTCAGACAAGGCTCTCTCTTCACGCACTTGGCCAAAACCAGAGCGTCTTCCAGCGCCATGCATCCACCTTGGCCAAGATTTGGTGTACAGGGATGGGCTGCATCTCCGAGTAAGGTCACCATTCCATCGCCCCAGGCCGGCAACGGCGCGAAGTCGCACGCGCCGTTCTTCAAGATTCCAGCTTCATCACTCGCATCGATGAAATCCGCAATCGGGTCGTGCCATCCGCGAAACATCTGCTGGAGTTCGCGTTTCCTTCCGCAGGCGGCGTCCAGATGATGCGGTGGCACGTTCGATGTTGCATACCACGCGAACCTGCGGTGACCGGTGTTGAGAATTCCGAATCGCTTTCCACTGCCCCATGTCTCGCTGTTGCAACCCGTTGGAATCGCATTGCCATCGTATTGCGCCAAACCGCGCCAGACCGTGTAACCGCGATAGATCGGATCGGGGGCGCCGAACAATCTCGATCGCACTCGGGACCGAATTCCGTCGGCGCCGATAACGGCGTCGTGTTCCTTGACTAGGCCGCCTTTAAAATAGAGTCGGACTTTGCCTTCGGATTGCTCCAGATCGTCTAACTCGGACCCCAACTGGATACATTTCGCAGGGAGCGCGGCCAGCAACGCGCTGAGGAGATCGCTTCTCCGCATGCAGATTGCGGGAACGTCGAACTTTCCGAGCGCGATATTCATCAGGATCCGGCCCGATCTCGCTCTCACGAGAAAATGAGTGTTCGGACCACTGCGCGCCAGCACGTCGTCGAGCAAACCCATCTCGCGTAACACCCGGGTAGCGTTCGGCCACAGCATCATTCCTGCGCCGACTTCGCGCAGCTCGGGAGTTCTCTCATAGACTACAACGTCGACGCCCGCTTGATGAAGAGCGACCGCCGCTGCGATTCCGCCGATCCCGCCTCCGACAATCCCAATATTTTTTTCTACGCGCACGCGGTTAATCGCAATTGGACATGAGACGTCACGCTTCGTTCAACCACTGTGCGATTAAGCGTTATTCGGCCGGAATCTGCAGTGTCTCGTCTTACATGAGCTTTTCGCCTTTCGTAGATTGGCGATTCGAATCGCAGCGCGCTTTGAACGAGGAATTTCGTCAAACCGATTCATTTGTAGCAGGAACATTCCTTTCCACGCTGTGCGGCCAACAGGCGAACCCCATTCGCCACGGGATGGACTCGCTGCGGCGAGCCTGTTGAATCCAAGAAAAATCCGGACAGAAGATAACCAAGAGAACCAAACTTTTAACCCACGAAACACGCCAAATACACGAAAGGGTTTGGGTTAACAGCAATTGTTCTCTTAATTTTAGCGTCTTTTCGTGTGTTTAGTGGGCGAAAACTCTCATTATGGAAGAGAAGTCTGTCCAGCCGAGTTACCGAAGCGCGCGCGTGCTTCGTTGGGCCGGCTATTTATGGCGCCAGGCAATACGTGAAAGCTGGCGTCCGATCGCTCCGGCGTTCTCCAAACCGAATCCGGCAACATGGAGCGACGTCCGCGTGTCCGCGGCCTGGCTTGGGCACGCCACGGTGCTCGTCAATTTCTTCGGCATCAATATCCTGACCGATCCCGTCCTCTTTCCGCGAATCGGAATTCGGATTCCGTTTCTGTTCACCATCGGACCGAAGCGATTGACCGCGCCCGCGCTGACCGTCGACGAACTGCCAAAGATCGACATCGTTCTTCTTACCCACGCGCACTTCGACCACTTCGATCTGCGCACGCTTCATCGCCTGTCGCGCCGTAGTAGAACGAAGGCGAACGTTAACGCTTCAACAAAAATCATCACCGCGTCGCGTACACGCGATTTGCTGCGCTGGACGAGGCTGCGAGACATTACCGAGCTGCGCTGGGGCGAGCGCAAATCAATCACAACTCCGGCTGGGACGATCGATATCATGGCCTTCCCGGTGAACCATTGGGGCGCGCGAATCCAGCACGACGATTATCGCGGATACAATGGCTATCTCATCGAGCGCAACAATCGGCGGATTCTTTTTGCCGGCGACACCGCCTTCACCGATGACTTCGCCAAATTACGGACGCGCGGTCCCATCGATCTCGCGATCATGTCCATCGGTTGCTACAACCCGTGGATCCGGGCGCACAGCACTCCTGAGCAAGCGATCGAAATGGCGAATGACGCCGGCGCGCAATTCATCATGCCGATGCATCACCAAACTTTCCGGCTCAGCTTCGAACCATTCCGCGAACCGATCGAAAGATTCGAAGCCGCGTTGCAACAAACGCCCGAGCGCATCGCCCTGCGCGAAATCGGAGAGACATTCGTGTTGCCACCGTAGCCACGGCGCTCTGTCGCCGTTTTGTAGAGGCGCTTGTGCCAAGCGCCTACTAATGTAATTTCATCGGCTTCGCGCCGACGTAGCTCAGCTGGTAGAGCAACGGTTTCGTAAACCGTAGGTCACCGGTTCAATCCCGGTCGTCGGCTGTTTCAATTTAAATTGCGGATGCGAACGCGCTGGAATGTGTAATCAATTGCTTCATGAATGTTCGCTTGCTCTTCTTTGCGGTGACGACAGGCGCTTTTTTAGCCGCGTGCCAAACCACCGGCTCGACATCACCTAACGCCGCCACCGCCGCAAAACTTTCTTCAACGAAGCACGCGGGCAAGGTGACCGTGGTGATTTATCGTCCCCGGAACTACATGGGCGGCATGTTATCCCCAACGGTTCAACTCGATGGCAAATCGCTTGTTGATATTGATAACGGCCGTGTGTTTATCGGCGCAATCTTGCCCGGACATCATGTTTTTGAAATCGAAAACCAGAAATCAGGTACCGAGGCGACATTGAAGCCTGGCAGCGCCATGTATCTCAAAGTCGAAATTGTGCCCGGAGTTTGGAAAGGTAACGGCAAGTTAACCCAAGTTGCGCCGGAGCAAGGGGAGTTCGAGGCAAAGCGGCTGGAGCTAATCAATCCAAGCCAAATCGACGACCCGGCCTTTCGTTAACGCGAATAAACCGTAGGTCACCGGTCAATCCCGGTCGTCGGCTCTCTCCCTTTTTGGGGTTTGGGATTTGGTTATTGGAGTTTCGCGATCGGAGACCGCGCCTTGTGCCAGTCGGTGCTTTGTTCGTAGGCGTGCGCGATTTGGAAAATGCGCGCTTCGTCGAGTGCTTTGCCTAAGATTTGCAGACCGATCGGTAACTGGTTCCCGTTCACTTTTGCAAAGCCGCACGGCACGCTGATTCCGCAAATACCGGCGAGGTTGCCGGTGTTAGTGAAAATGTCGGCCAGGTACATCGCGAGCGGATCGGCTGTGCGTTCGCCAAGCTTGAACGCCGGCACCGGCGAAGCCGGCGAGACGATTGCGTCCACTTTTTCGAATGCTTTAACGAAATCCTGGCGGATCAGCTCACGGACTTTTTGCGCGCGGACGTAGTAAGCGTCGTAGTAACCGGAACTCAGAACGTAAGTGCCAAGAATGATCCGTCGTTTTACTTCCGCGCCGAAACCTTCCTCGCGCGTCCGGCCGTAATGATCGAGCAGGTCCTTTGGATCTTTAGCGCGATACCCGTAACGGACGCCGTCGAACCGGGCGAGGTTCGCGGACGCTTCCGCGGTGGCGATGAAATAATAGACCGCGATGCCGTAGTCAGTATGCGGCAGGCTAACGTCGACGATCTCCGCACCGAGCGATTGCAATTGTTTGATCGCCGCGTCGACCGCCGACTTCACCTGCGGATCGATCCCTTCGATCATGTATTCATTCGGCAATCCCAAACGCATTCCCTTCAAATCGCGGCCGAGATTTTTTGTGTAATCGGGCACCGGCTCGTTGAGCGACGTCGAATCTTGCGGATCGTGGCCGGCCATCGCGTTCATGATCAGCGCCGAATCGCGCACTGTTTTGGTGAGCGGCCCGACTTGGTCGAGCGACGATGCAAACGCGGTCACACCAAATCTCGAAACCCGTCCGTAGCTTGGCTTTATGCCAACGACGCCGGACAACGACGCAGGTTGTCGAATCGATCCACCGGTATCGGTGCCGAGTCCGCCAAAAGCAGCGTCCGCTGCCACCGCCGCGGCTGAGCCGCCGCTGGAGCCACCCGGCACGCGCGATAAATCCCACGGATTGCGCGTCACTTTAACGCTCGAGTTTTCCGTGGACGAACCCATCGCGAATTCGTCCATGTTTGTCTTGCCGAACGGGATCGCGCCCGCCGCCCGCAATTTCTGAATAACGGTCGCGTCATAGGGCGATTGATAATTCGCGAGAATTTTTGAAGCACAGGTGCAGGGCTGCCCCTTCACGTTGATGATGTCTTTGATCGCGATCGGCACGCCGCCCAGTGGAAGATCGACATCTGCTTTATCGGCTTCCTTGACTGCGGCGTCGAAATCGATCGAGAGATAAGCGTCGATCTTCGGCTCGATGCTTTCGATCCGTGCGCGGAGGGAATCAATGACTTCTCGCGGCGAAATTTCCCTTCGGCGAAGAAGCGATTGGAGATCGGCGATCGTCAACGCCGGCAGATCGGACCGGCTCATTCGACAACTTTGGTAACGATGAAGAGCTGGTTGGCTTTGTGGGGGGCGTTGCTCAGCGCTTCTTCCGCCGTAAACCAATCGCGCGGCTCGTCTTCCTGAAAGACGTTGAAGATTGGAATCGCGTGCGCCGCTGCTTCAACGTGACTGACATCGACCTCGCGCAGCTTTTCGGCATATTTCAAAACATCGGCCAGTTGTTTTTGGAAAAGTCGCGTTTCGTCGTCGGTCAAATTGAGTCGTGCAAGTTTCGAGACATACGCGACGTCCAAGTCGGTGCTTTCCGCCATAAATTAAAAATGCAGATGGTTAAGCAACCAAATCGCCGCGATCAGAAGCGTAATAATCAGGACCAGAAAAAGAATCCGTCCTTCGCGGCGCTCTTTCCGAAGCGAGCCGCGGCGCTTGCCCGGCGTTGGATCGCCGTGACGTTCGTCGTGCAACGCCAGCGAAACGTCCAACCGACTGCCGCCCTCACTTGCGCGCATCAACAATTCTTCGCGCTGACGCTTTTCGATTTCCTCGGCCACGCGCGGCGCGTCCGCGATCATACGCTCGAGTTTTTGCATCTGGTCGCGCACCTCCGATTCCTGGCGCGCCAATTCCTGTTTCGTTTGATCCAGCGTGGTGGCCGATCTAGGCGAGCGACGAAGCATGCAGCGTCACCGACCCGTTGATGCCATCCAGAAGAAGAGAAAGAGCGCGATGAATCCGAAAACGATCAGCGGCAAACTGAACGCGAACCCAATTTTCATCCAGTGCAAAATCGAACGGCCCCCGCCGGAGAAAACAGGTTCAACTTCGGGGAGGGCGTCGCCGCCGTCGGTATCCTCGGTCGCTTGCAAACGGCTCCGTTGCTGGCCGAATTCGACGCGTGCGCCTTCCACCGTGCTCAGCGCCCGGCTCAATTCCTTGTGTAAATCCCCCGGGTTCCAGCTTTTCGGATCGATCGCCTCGATCAATTCCAGATGCTGGCCGAAGCTTTCCCGCATTGCGCGCAGTTGTTCGAGTCGTTTTTGGGCATCGTAGGCTTCGCGCTCCAGAACAACCAGAGAGCGCGTCAGCTTATCGGTCATCTCGGCGCGGCCGCGTTCCAATTCCTCCTGTTTCCGGCTCAGCTCCTCGAGCTCCCGCTTTTGTTTCTCTATCTGATCCTGTTGACGTTTGAGCTGGAGCAGTTGGTCCTGCGCTTTTTGGACTTGGGAATCGAGATGTTCCGGCGACAACGGCTCCTCTTCGCTTAACTCCAACATTTGTTCGATCGGTCGAATTTTTTCCGGCATGTCAAACTTCTTCAAACTTTGCTCACCTCGCGCATCCTCGCCGTCGACGGCACATTAGTGAGAGCGTTGGAAAATTCCAGAGATTTCCGTCATGGAAATGCGAAATTTTTTTTGGGTCGACGCCTGGAATTTGCCGCTTCGCATTAGCGGCCCGGCATCATTTCCAACAGAACACCTTTGAAATATTCGGTTTCCGGAATTGTCGGCAGCACCGGATGATCGAGCGCTTGTTCGAATCGGCGTAATCTTCTCGCGGAGCGGCGCGCGTCCACCAGTGCGTCGGCGATAGTTTGGGCAAACGCAGCTTCGCTCACGTGATGCGAGCAGGAGAACGTCGCGAGCAGACCATTCTTCGAGAGCAACTTAAACGCGCGCACGTGCAGCTCGCGATAACCGCGGAGCGCGTCGCTCAGTCCGCTTTTCGTTTTCGTAAACGATGGCGGATCGAGAATGATCAGGTCGTATTCGGCTTCTGCTTTCTCAGCGCCGCGCAAAAACGCAAAAGCGTCTTGTTCAATCCAGCGCACTTTCAGTCCATTTCGTTCTGCGTTCTGTTTTCCGGCGGCGACGTTGTCCGAATTCTCTTCAACGGCGGCAACGTCCGTCGCGCCTGCTTGAGCACACGCGAGCGCGAACGCCCCTTGATTGGCAAAACAATCGAGCACCCGGTGCTTGGGAGCGAAATGGGCGACCGCGGAATAATTCGGCGCCTGATCGAGATAAAATCCGGTTTTCTGTCCGTGCAAAAGATCGACATCGAATTTCAGGCCACCGAGTTCGACTGTGATCGGCCCCGACGGCGCGCTACCTTCCAGAACGCCGGTTTGTAGTTCGAGCCCTTCCGCTTTTCGAATCGGCGCGTCATTTCGCTCCAAGATCGTGACCCACCCGAAAAGATCGACAATTGCAGCGATGATCAAAGTTTTTCGCAAGTCCATCGCCACCGTCAGCGTTTGCAGGACGAAGTAATCGCCGTAGCGATCGACAATCACGCCCGGGACACCGTCGCTCTCGCTCCAAACTACGCGACGTAACATTGGATCGACCTTTCGCCGGTCGCGGTACTCCGAGGCCTGCGCGATCCGCCGCTTGAAGAAATCCAAATCGAGGGCCTGTCGTTGCCGCGAAAATCGGCGAGCGACGATTTGTGATTTCGAATTGTAAATCGCGCTCCCGATCAAGCGATCGCGCCCGTCCTTCAGCGAAATCACGTCGCCATCCGCCGGATCTCCGAAAATTTTCAGGACTTCGCTGGAAAAGACCCAGTCGTGTCCGTGAAGAATTCGCGCGCGGGGTTTGACGACTAATCCGGCCATGGCGATGAATGGTAAATGCAAACCGACGCACAATCGATTGTCGATCTTCCAGGTGTTCAGAAACTGCGCAGCGGCAAAGTCCGCGAAGTTTTTGACCTGGGCGACACATTGTTGTTTGTCGCGACCGATCGAATCTCGGCGTTCGACGTGATTCTACCCGATCCGATCCCGAAGAAAGGCGCGGTCCTGAATCAGCTCTCTGCGTTCTGGTTCAACCGGTTCGGCAAGATCGACAATCACTTTGTTTCGGCGGACTTCGATTATTTCCCCAAGCAGTTGCGACCGTTTCGCGAGCAGATTGCCGGCCGTGCGATGATTGTGAGGAAAACGAAGCCGTTGGCGGTTGAATGCGTCGTGCGCGGTTATCTAGCGGGCTCTGGTTGGAAGGAATATCAGGAATCGCAGAGCGTCTGTGGAATCAAATTGCCAAAAGGCTTGAAGCTCGGGTCGCAGTTGCCGGAGCCGATCTTCACGCCTGCGACCAAAGCCGACACCGGCCATGACGAGAACATCGACATGAAAAAGTGCGCGCAGATTCTCGGGCAGGAAACGGCCGATCGCGTCAAGGATTTGAGCTTGCAAATTTATTCCGCCGGGCGCGATCACGCCGGCAAGCGTGGGATCATTGTTGCCGATACCAAGTTCGAATTTGGCACAGTCGATGACGAACTATTGTTGATCGACGAGGTCCTGACGCCGGATTCATCGCGCTTTTGGCCGGCGGATCACTATGTCGTGGGCCAAAGCCCGCCCAGCTTCGATAAACAATTTGTGCGCGATTATCTGGAGACGCTCGATTGGAACAAAACCGCGCCCGGCCCGAAATTGCCCGGCGACGTGGTTGCGCGGACGGCGTCGAAATACGTCGAGGCGTTTGAACTGCTCACGGGCGAGAAGCTGAAAATGTAGTTTTTGTGGTGGCAGGCGTCTCGCCTGCATCGACGTCAAGCAGCCGAGGACGGCTGTCGCCACAGTTATTTGAGCAGCTCGCTCACCATCGATTTTTCTTCCTTCAGCTCAGCGACCGATTTGTCGATCTTGTCCCGACTGAAATCGTTGATCGGCAGTTTTTGCACGATCTCCCATTTGCCGCCGCGAACGCGCACCGGAAATGATGAGATCAAATCTTTTTCGACCCCGTAACTTCCATCCGAACAAATCGCCACGCTGTGCCAATCGTCGGGCGGCGTGTCGTTGGTGAGAAATCGAACGGTGTCGACGACGGCATTCGCCGCCGAACCAGCCGATGAAAGTCCGCGCGCCTTAATAATAGCGGCACCGCGCTGCTGCACCGCGGCGATGAAATCTTCCTTCAGCCACTTCTCGTCGCCGATCACTTCGTCGGCAGCACGATTGTCGATCTTCGCGTTGTAAAAATCCGGATACTGGGTGGAAGAATGGTTCCCCCAAATCGTCATCTTCGTTACCCGCGTGATTTCGACACCGGCCTTGTGCGCGAGTTGCGCCCGCGCGCGGTTTTCATCCAGCCGCGTCATGGCAAACCAGCGATGCCGCGGAACTTCCTTGGCGTTGTTCATCGCGATCAAGCAATTCGTATTGCACGGGTTTCCAATCACAAGCACCCGCACGTCGGCGGAAGCATTCCGCTCGATCGCCTGACCTTGTCCGACAAAAATTTTGCCGTTGATTCCGAGTAAATCTTTCCGCTCCATCCCGGCCTTGCGCGGAATGCTGCCGACAAGCAACGCCCAGTTGATGTCGCGAAAACCTTCGTCGAGGTCGGCCGTCGGGACGATCGATTGCAGCAACGGAAACGCGCAATCGTGCAATTCCATGACCACGCCTTCAAGGGCACCGAGCGCGGCCGGGATCTCGATGAGATGGAGCGTGACCGGTTGATCAGCGCCGAACATTTCGCCGGATGCGATGCGAAAGAGGAGCGAGTAGCCGATCTGTCCGGCGGCGCCAGTAACAGCGACTTTAATCGGAGAGTTCATGATTCAATTAGAATGACGAATGTCGAATGTCTAATGACGAATGAAGCCCGAATGATCGAATAACCAAGACGTCGTGGCATTTGTTATTCCGCTTTCTGGTTTCGTCATTAATTCGGAATTCGTCATTCGTGCTTCGTCATTTACGCCCGTCCAGTTTTCTCGAGCAATTGGCGAATTAGCCGCATTCGCTTTCGCTCTTTCGGGCTGGAGCGGAGCTGCGAAATGCTGCGTTGCATTCGACGGACCCAGTTCGAGCTCGCGGCCGTGCCGGGAATATTGAAGCGATATTTTCGCGCGAGCAGGTCCGTGATCATCACAATCGCAATCCACGATTCACTTTTGAAAAGGGCTTCCATCGTCGCCGGATAAAAGTCGCGTTCGAAATCGACCTGATCGCTAGTCCGGGTAAAACCGCAGAACGTAGCGATCTTCTCCAATTCCCCGCGCGCCTGGTCGGATGTCGATGTTAGGTGCTCGAATGCTTCCTCCCACAACGCCCGCATCGGTTTGTGATCGTGGGTGGCGTAGGTGACGACGGAGAGGCGTTCGTATTCGGCGCCGGGCGTGACTCGGCCATGATAAAATTCCCACTGCGGAATTTTGAACCCGGCCACGCCTAACGAACGCAGACTTGGACGAACGTAATCGGGCACGGTACCGAGGTCCTCACCGATGACGCGCGTATCGCCCGATTCTTCCAGCACGGCGCGAAGGTAATTTTCGCCTTCGTTTCGATTCGCTTCGCAATTGTCGGGGCTCAAATCATCGCGCGGATGAAAATGCGGCGCGCGGCCGCCAGTTCGCTCGAGCATTTGGTTCCATTCCAGTGCAAGAAATTTTTTGTTTTGCTGCGGCCGCCACGGAAAGGCGTAGATCCGATAGAAGCCCAGAACGTGGTCGATCCGAAAAAGATGAAAACTGCGCCGAATGCTGCGGACCCGTTGTCGCCACCAATCGAAACCTCTGTGACGCATTAGGTCCCAGTGAAAAATTGGGATGCCCCAGTTTTGTCCCCACTTTTGGGTGAACCGATCGTCCTTGAAATGCGACTCCGGCGGCGCACCGCCGCACCAATCCAGCGCAAATTCATCCGGCCGCGCAAAAACATCGGCGCTGTAATAATTAACGCCGAACGGAATGTCGCCCATCAACGCAACGTCGCGTCTTTCGGCGAACGATTTGATCGCTGACCATTGCTCGTTTGCGATCCATTGGATGTAACGGAAAAAATTCTCGCGATGGTGGAACTCTTTTTTCCTCTCGGGAGACTGTTGCTCAAGCCAGGCGCGCGCGGAGTCAATGTGTTGCTGCTCGACCGGCCATTTATCCCAAGCTTCGCTCTCCCCGTTTTCTTCCATCAGCGCGCGGAAGAATGCATAATCATCCAGCCACGCCGATTCCTGGCCGCAGAAATTCCGAAACTTCGACCGTCGATCTTCCGGTGCGTGCGCGGAAAAGCTCGCGAACGCTTTCTCGAGCAAACGGCGTTTCACTTTTTTAACGGTGGCATATTTAACCGCGCCGTGGCGAAGCTTGGTCAGGTCGACATCGGAGAGAACGGCTTCGTAATCATCGCGGGTGAGATCTTCCGGCGAACTTGGCGCAAGATGGAGCGTTGTCGGTTCAATCGCGATCGCGCTGATCGCGTTGTAGGGGCTGTTGTCGCCGCCCATCTCATTGATCGGCAAAAGCTGAACGAGCTTGAATCCGATTTCAGCCGCCCAATCGATGAACTCGCGTAGGACCGCGAGGTCGCCGATTCCAAGATCGTTTGCACTCCGCAGCCCAAAAAGCGGCGCGAGAATTCCGGCAATCTTTTTTTCCGGAGAAAGATTCATTGGCAAAATGACGAATGACGAATGACGAAGGACGAAGGAATGACGAAATCCAAATTCCGACGCAGCCGAGCGAGACCCTTCGTTATTCGTTCATTAGGGCTTCTTTCGACATTCGTCATTCGAGCTTCGTCATTGGCGAAGCTTTAGCTTCGCTTCACTTCCCAGTCTTCGACGAGTTTGTTCGGAATTTCTTTGAAGAATCGCGATGGCCGCTGGAAAACGTCGCCGTAGCCACCGGTTAGCCGCAGGTGCGGATAAGTGAGATAAAGCTCGTCCTTGGCGCGCGTGATCGCGACGTAAAACAAGCGCCGTTCCTCTTCGAGCGCTTCGCGCGAATCGAGCGAACGACTGCTCGGAAACATTCCGTCAGTCAGCCAGATCACGAACACGGTGTGAAATTCGAGCCCTTTTGCCTGGTGAACAGTCGAAAGATTTACCGCTTCCTTTTCCCCGGCTTGGTTTGGCGAAGCTTCGGCGTCGACATTGCTGATGAGAGCGAGCTGCGAAAGAAATTCATCCACGTCTTTGAATTGCTGCGAAAACGCGGCCAGCTGATTTAAATCTTCGCTCCGCAGTTCGTAATTGGTGAAGTTCACCTTCGCATAATCATCGTAAATCGCTTCGACAACCGACGTGATCGTTTCCGACGGCGGATTCGGTTGTCCACCGGGCGCGATTTCATCGAGCGTGTGCGCGAGCTGCGTCCAAGGTTTCTTCGATTTCGCGCTTACGTTCATCGAGAGTAGACGTTCGCTCCACGACGTGATCTCGCCGCGCTCATTCAATGATTTATCCCACGCGTTCCAAAGATTTTCCGCGCTCCGATTTCCGATGCCGGGCAGCAGTTTCGCCATCCGTTTGAATGCGACTTCATCGCGTGGATTTGCAACGAACCGGATGAACGAGATTACATCTTTAATGTGCGCCTGTTCGAAAAAGCGAATACCGCTCGTGATTTGGTAGGGGATTCCGCGACGTGAAAGCTCCAGTTGCAGTTCGAGCGCGTGATAATGGGCCCGATAGAGCACGGCGATCTCGTTAAGATCGACATCTTCATCCCGAAGCTCGAGGATTCGTTGCGCGATGAACTGCGCCTGTTCGCTGCCATCGTTCAACGCGACCACGGCCGGCTTTACCGCGGCGGATTCGCGGGTCGGTTGCAGATTTTTTTTGAATTGCTCGACGTTGGCGGCAATCGCGGCATTGGCCACATCCAGGACCTCCGGCACGCTCCGGTAATTCATCTCGATCTTAAAAATCTTCGCGTCGGGATAACGTTTCGGAAATTCGAGAATGTTTTGGAAGTTGGCGCCGCGCCAGGAGTAAATCGACTGCGCGTCGTCTCCTACGACCATAACGTTGCGATGTTCTAGCGCGAGCAGGTCGATCAAATCGGCCTGGATCTTGTTTGTGTCCTGATACTCATCGACCAGGATGAATTGGAATTGCCGCCGATAAAACGACGCGATGTTCTCGTGCTTCTGCAACATTGACAGCGTCTTTTCGAGCAGGTCGTCGAAATCGACCGAGTTGGTCGCTTTTTTCTTTTTCTCATAGCGCGCATGCACGTCGGTGATTTTTTCGAGCAACGGCAGGAAATAGGGGAACTTTTCCGCGAGCAATTCCTCGATCGGTGTTTCGGTGTTGACCACGAAGCTGAAAATCTCCGCGAGCACGTCGCCTTTCGGGAACCGGATCTCCTTCGGATCGATGCCCGCGCTGGCGACAACGGTGTTGATCAAATCTTTCTGGTCTTCACGATCCATGATTGTGAATCCGCTGTTGTATCCCAGCGCGCTCCCGTGGCGTCGTAACATCCGGTTCCCGACGGAATGAAATGTCCCGCCCCAAATTCCGCTGGCGTCGATTGGCAACAAATTCGCAACCCGATCGAGCATTTGTCGCGCAGCTTTGTTGGTGAACGTGAGGAGCAAAACGTTTCGCGGATCGATCCCGTTCTCGAGCAAATAGGCCACGCGATATGTCAGGGTGCGCGTTTTGCCTGAGCCGGCGCCGGCGATGATGAGCTGCGGCCCGGGTTCCGCGGTAACAGCGGCGAGCTGCTGCTCATTCAGCTCCGCCCCGTAATCGATATGGATCGATGTCGATCTTGGCGGCCGCTGAAGGGTGTATTGGCGAGACACATTTTACCTGTACCGGCGTCGGTCTCCTTGTCACGCCGAAGCTGCGCGAAGGCGGATGACCGCCGCAATCAATGCACAATCACGCTGCAGGAAGCAGCGCGGCCGTGATCGTCCAGCGCGGTCAGCTCGTAATCGCCCGCATCCGCATCCCAGCCGATAAATTCGTTCGGCCCGGCCTGACCGATGAATTTCTTGCCCGCAAACCAATAAATCTTTCGCACGTCGCCGTCGACCTTCGCGCGAAGCGGAACTGTCTTGGCCGATGCGAGGATGATCTCTTTGCTCGCCGGCGAAACAATTCGCGGACCGCGTCCGGCGCGTCCTATCAATTCGCTTCCGGTTTCCGGCAAAAACGGCGGCGGAGTTTTTCGCGGAACACCTGCTTGTTCGAAAACCTTAAGGATGTCGCCCGGCCAGAATTCGTAAACCTCGCGTCTCAACTCGCGCGTGCCGTCGTCGATGGGAACGCGTAACCCGCTCGCGCGATCAACCAGCACCTCGCGATGCACATCGCAGGTCTTGATCGGGGACACGCCGGGAATAAACCAGCCTTCAACGTGCTGAGTGCAATGCTCGTTCGGCAAATCGCCCGACAACGCGCAAAACTCGACCCGCTTCAAATTCGCGCCCGGCGGCGGCAGATGCTCGGTCACCGGTTCCGGCCAGCTCGCGCGCAAACTGTCGATGATTTGAAACAACAGCGGCGCCGCGGCTGTTCGTCCAACGAATCCAGGGTTGCCGCGACCGTCGAAATTTCCCACCCAAACTCCGAGAACGTAATGATCGAAAACCGCAATTGACCACGCGTCGCGAAATCCGTGGGATGTCCCGGTCTTCCAATAAACCGGCGCGCTGTGCGCTCCGTCGGCGCAATTCATTTCCGGGCGCGGCACGTTTCCCAGCATTTCCAAAGTCAGAAACGCCGCTTCGGGCGAAAGAATTGTTTTCGGCGGCGTTCTTGGATCTCTCATCGTGTATCGGAGCGGGCGCATCTCGCCATTGTTCGCGAGAGCGGCGTAGAGCTTTACCAAATCCTGCATCGAAACTTCCGCGCCGCCGAGCGGCAACGAAAGTCCGTAAAATGACTCGACCTTCGGCAATTGGACGCCGGATCTTTTCAGAAACTGATACAACGTCGGATGCGCGAGATGCGAAGTCAGCTCGACTGCCGGAACGTTGCGACTCCGCGCCAGCGCGTCGCACGCGCGAATCGGTCCGAGAAATTCACGATCGAAATTCTCCGGATTGTAATCGCCGAAGCTCCGCGGCGCGTCGGCCAGGATCGACAACGGATGAATCAATCCCTGCTCGAGCGCCAGCCCGTAGACGAATGGTTTCAAGGTCGAACCGGGCGAACGCGGACTGCGTGTGCCGTCGACCTGGCCGTTGATGTCGATCTTATCGAAGTCGGCCGAGCCAATTTGGGCGAGCACGTTCATCGTCCGCGTGTCGACTAATAGCGCGGCCGCGTTTTCGATTCCGCGATTGCGACTCCAGGCAACGTAATCGGCAATTCGGCGCTCGATCGCTTGCTGCTTCTCAAAATCGAGTGTTGTCACGATCTCCTCGCGGCTATGTGACGCTTCCAGGACTTGCTGCACAAAATGCGGTGCGAGAAGTTTTCGATCGCGTTGCATCCGTGCGCGAAATTCACGTCCGGACAAATCGCTGACGTTGTTGCGCGCTCGATCGTACCAGTTGGTTTGCGCTTGATTGACCGAGCGATTGTCGCGCTCCACGAAAAGGGCGCGCCGGCTCGGACTTTGCGGGATCACGCTGAGCGCGACCGATTCCGGTCCGCTCAATTGCGCCGCCGGTTTGTCGAAATAAATCAGACTGGCCGCGCCAATTCCTTCGATGTTTCGACCGTAAGGCGCGAGATTGAGATACGCCTCGAGGATTTCGTCCTTCGAATAATGCCGCTCGAGTTCGAGCGCGCGCACGATTTGTTCGAGCTTTCCGGAAATGGACCGCGTCTGTAGATGAAATCGGAGCCGCGCGAGCTGCATCGTGATCGTCGATCCGCCGGCGGTCGCGCGATGAAATCGCATCAAATCAATCGCGCACCGCGCCAGCGCGACTGGATTCACGCCCGGATGCTTCGAATAATATTTGTCCTCGTAGCGCAGCGTCGCGTTGATCAGGTCCGGCGAAATTTTTGAGAGCGGCGTCCAGATCCGAAACTTTTGATCGCTGCTCAGCGCCATGCGCAGCAAATTCCCAGTTCGATCCCGCACGATTTGTGAAAACGAAATCCCGTCCAGCAGCGGCGGTTTTGGCAGCAAGAGCCAGATAACGATCAGCAACGTGCTACAAGTCCCGAGCAGGCACAGCGCGGGATTGCGAAAAGCTGGGGAGCGCACGCGCCTCGCGTGCTGGTTTTGGCGCCCCCGCCAAAACAATCTTTTCCGAAAAGTTCGCGATCGCGAGGGCGCGATCGCCTGCACGCGCGGGCGCGTGCGCTCCCCAGAATATATTACTGGCCGCGCTTTCATTCCGTCACCGTGATTTTCCCGCCGACACCGCGGCCCTTTGTGTTCCGATCGTACATCGATTGCGCGAAGACCGGCGGGACGATGAAGTCGCCGCGATTGTCGGATTTGATTTGGTAATCGATCTCGAGCGCGTTGGTCGGCACGGTCACGAAGAACACCGCGCGATCTTCGCGGACATCGACATAATCGACGCCGGGATTTGAGCCGGCGCCGGTATGGATCGATGAATCGACGACTTCGAATCCGCCTGGTAAAAGATCGACAATCGCCACGTTGGTGAGCGGCTCGTGCTGCAAACTACGCACGTGGATGCGGACATGAAGTTGCTCGCCGAGTTTGGTGCGCGACGCGGCTTCATTGTTTTTGCCGAGAACTTCGCGATAAATTTCCAGACCATCGCTCAATGCCTTGCCTGGAACTTGTCGATCGAATCCGGCTTCAACGACTTGGAAAAACGCGCCGGGACCGCTCAACCGCTGCGCCGAAGCGAATCGAGCGCCGCTCGCTTTCTCCGAAAGTTCGGCGCGCAAAAGCGCTTTCACTCCATTGACGAGACGCGTCTCGCTTTTGTCTTTGCGCAATTCGGCAATCGAGAGTTCCGGCGGATTTTGCTTAACCGCGTGAGAGTACGCCTTCAACGCGCGCACTGCGTAAGCGGACGAGAGCGTATTGAATTGGCCGTCGCCGATCGGTTTCAACATGTTTTGGAATTGCTCGGCGGAAATCTTCCGCAACCGCGCGGGAAACTCGCGCGCGGTTACGGCGATGTATTGCGAATTCGTTCCGAGTGGCTGGAAGAAATCGTCGCGCAGAGAGTTTTTCCGGTCGTCGAGTTTGTAGCTGTCGATCAGGCGCTCGGCGTCTTTGTCTTTATGAAGCAAATGGAGCGCACCGGCGAGATAAACACCGGTGATGTCGTTCTCCCATTCGTCTTTGTGATTCTTCTCGAGCCAATCCTGCAGATTGAGAATGTAGTTGGTCGTGATGACGCCTTCGCGAGTCAGAATGTAGATCGCGTAGGCGACCCTGCGCGCGTCGGTCAGATCCTCCGGTTGTTTGCCGACCATCTTTTGCAAATTGCGCAGACCGCTCGCAAACATGTCTTGCGGCGGCGCGAACCCGGCCGCTTTCGATTCGCTCAGAAAATCCATCACATAAGCCGACACGAAGCTGATGTGGTCGCCGGGTTCCGGGACCCAGTAACCGAACGCGCCCTGATCGTTTTGGCGGCGCGCCAAAATTCCGAACGTGTGCTCGAGTTGCTTATTGATCTCGGCACGGCTCAATCCGAAATCGGATTCATCGGCCAGCATCAATCGGCAAAATGCGCCGCTGGTGATTTGTTCGCTGCAGCCGTAAGGAAAGTCGTGCAGGTAAGAATCGAGACCGCGGGCCAGGCCGAGCGGCAACGCAGAGACCGTCGCATCGAGTTTGCGAAATTCCGGATGCATGTTGCGCGTAAGTGCGATGTCGATCTTGTCCTTGAAGCTGCCGCTGTGGACGTCGGTCATGTACGGCGCGGGCGGGCGAACACTTAACGTCGCGCGCCGCTTCGATTCCTTCCCGTTCGCCTTCGCGACGAACGTGACTTCGCCCGAGCCGAGCTTGTCGGTTGCGCGGAATTTAAAGATCGCGGTTTGCTCGCGGCCTTCAGCGACGCGCAGCGTCTGGGTCGAGCCGCTCACGATGGACAATTTGTCGTTTGTCTGCGCGAGTAATTCGACTTCGGCGTTTTGGCCGGAGCCTTCGACATTGTTGGCAACAGTCACGCCGGTTTCGAACTCGTCGCCCGGCGCCGCGAGCACCGGCACGCTCGGTGTGATGACAAATGGTCCGCGAATCAAAGCTTCACGTTCGTTCGAACCGACGGTGTCGTTCGCGATCGCGACCGCCATGATTTTCAATGTGCCATCGAAATAATCCGGCACGTCGTAGACGACTTCGCGCTGAGTTTTGTCGGCGTCGATGATGCCAGACCAGAAGACGACTGGCTTCTCGGTGACGCGCTTGAATGGATTCAGTTTTTGAATGTCGCCACCGCCGCCGTACGCCGAGACCGAACGCAGCAGCGAAAATTCAGGAATGATAAGATCGACAATCTGCGCGGTATCGACTTTCAGCATGCACTTGCGGAAATAAAATGCGAGCGGGTCTGGCGTTTTGTAATTGGTGACCTGCAGAATTCCCTGGTCGACCGCGAAGATAACGATCTTGCTTGGCCGATCGGTTTGATACTTGATGTGCAACGGCTCACCCGGCTTTGCCGTCGCGACCGCACTCATATCCACTTTGAGCCGGCGTTTTTCCTTGTTCGCAGTGAACGGCACGACACCGTAGCTCAACGGGCTGACGAAAATTTCTTTGGAATCAAGCGCGCGCACGAAAGCGACGTTGACATAGCCGCTGCCCTCGAAGCCTTCCGGCACGCGAATGTGCTGGATGCTGCTCGCGGTCGTGGCCTGGAACCATTGCTGCGCATAAACGCGGTCGCGCTCGATCGTGATCAAACCGCTGCCGGCGTAGGGCGCGGTGATGCTGATCGCGATGTCGTCGCCGCTGTTGTACTGCGCGCGGTCGAGTTTTACCTGAAGCTCGGAATTCTTTTCGAGCGATCGCGAAACTGCGCCCTGGCCGACGACCGAAAATTGAACTTTGGCGAGACGGCGATCTTGATCGTCACGCAATTCGAAAATGTAATTGCCGGGTTCGTTCGTCGGCAGGTTGTAACGCGATCCGTTCGCCGCCACAGAAATTTTTTCCGACTTCGTGGTTCGCTCTTTCAGAACCGATTCGTAAGCGAACTTGCCGCTCTCCTGTTTGGTCAAAACCGAAACGTATTCCTGCGCGACGATATTCGCGGTCACGTTGCCGAGCGCGATGTGGTTCAATTGCGGGTCGAGCGCGACAAGATCAACAACGCGCGGCCGGTTCATGTCGATGTAACGCAAATCGCCGTCCGGTTTGCAGCCGATCACGTAGGGCAACGCCGAGATGAGCGCGCTCGAAGTTGTCGTCACGCTGCGTCCGCCTTCGGCTTCGAATCCTTCGGCGATGAAACGCATCGAATAAGTCGCGTCGGCAAAGCGCTCGAGCTGCAAATCGAACTGGGTTTGACCGGCGCCGTCGGTTTTGTTTTCGCCGAGCTCGATTGTTTGTTCGGTCCGCTCTTTCTTTGGATCGTAAAGCGGATCGAAAAATGTGTAGTCTTTGAACTCAGGAAACGAAAATGCCGTCGGCGTCAGTTCGATTTTCGAAACGATGCGGCGTTCGGTTGCCGGCGTTCCGTAAAGATTCGCGAGTGTAACCGTCGCTTGCATTTGTTTCGGTTGAATCCAGCCGTGCGCTGAGGTTTGCGAAAGCCGGCTGTCGATCTTCATCCGGTCGGGCAGGAATTCCTTCACCTGAGCGGTCGTGCCCCCGAGCAGAGTCGAACGTTTGCTGTTTTTAACGAGGTAAACGTTGAAGGTGTAGAGGCCGGTCGTGGATTCGTTCGCGGTTTGATAGGTGAAATCGGTGAACGCGGAATCCGGCAAATTTATTTTCCGCGTCTGCACGCTGTGGCCGCGCGCGTCGATCACTTCCGTCTCAAGCGGCAAGCCTTTGAGATTGCCCTGCCAGTTTCGCTGCTTGACCGAGAAGCCGATGTGGATTTCGTCGCCCGGCCGGTAAACTCCGCGCTCGGTGAACACAAACGCGTCGAGATTTTCCGGCAGCACATTGTCGACACCGTCGATGTCGAACCGGGAAAAGTTCAGTTGCCGATCTTCGCGCGCGTAGGGAATAAACGAGACGTCATCACCATTGCGCGCCACGAACGCGACGGGCGTTTTTTCGCGCGTCGATTTGTCGACCGACGTGAATGGACAATGGCCGTTGGCGTCGGTCTTGGTACTTTGCAGCGGGATGCCGTTCTTGCCGAGGAGATCGACCGTCGCATTCGCGAGCGGCTTACCCGCTTTGATCGACATCAGAAAAACGTCGTAACTGCCGTCCGCGCTCTTCTTGGTCAGGATCCCGATGTCGGTGACGAGAATGAAACGCGAATCGCGAACGTTGATTAGCTTCTTTTTCTCAGGATCCCAACCTTGCGCGCTCAGAAAAAACAACCCGCGCTCGCTTCCGCCGTCGGCCGGTTTGCGCAAATGCTCGCTGAAATCGAAGGCCGAGTAATTCGCCTTCCATTTGTTTTCCAGCGCGATGTTCTGACGCTCAGTAGCGATGCGCGAAATGTTTTCTTTGTTGAAGTAATCCGAATTTTGGAAGATCGGGTTTTCAAATTGTCCTTCGGTCTGACTGACCAAGTGATTGATCTGCGTTGTCGCGACGCGGCTGACTTCGAATTCGATCGCGCTCAGCGCCCGCGAACGGATCGACAATTTCTTTTCGCCGTTGAGCGCGAGCACGCCGCCCTGGCCTTCGATCTGCACTTCGCGCGGCAACGACGGCACATCGACGACCGCGTTGTAATCTTCGCTCAGCGGATAATCGCCAAGCGCGCGCACGTCTTTTTTGATACGAACGTAAAGCTCGCCGTCGGTTTCGACGCGAACGCGAAACGCGTGTTGCCGATCTTGCGCCTTTTCTGTTGGTAACGCGACGAATGCGACCGCCTTCGCTTCGTCGAAAATTTCATCAGGAACGTCGTCCGCGCTTTTCCAAAGCTCGGTTTCTTTCAATTGCGAACCGGCTTCCTCATCATTCGATTCGCTCTCATTTGAAGGAGAAGGAGTAGGCGATGCTTCTTCACTTTCTTCCGAACTGTCGACTTCGGCTTCTTTCTCTTCCTCGGAAGCCTTTCGCTTTGGGAGCAATCGGACCTCCAGCGCCTTCGCCAGGTCGCGCGTGCTGATGTCGGCCGTCGTAGTGAGAACGATCAATTGCTCCGGCTCGCCGTTTTTATTTCGCGCGATCGTCGGTTCGATCGAATCGATCTTGAACATCGACGCATTCGACGGGACCTGGACTTTTTGTTCGAGACCGTTGTTCGTTTCTGCGCCGCCCTGGGATGTGCGAACGCCTTTGCTCAAGATCACCTTTGCGAAATCATCCTGCTCCGGCAGGACAATCGGCGAGCTTTGCAGGTAGGCGACGCGTTGATGCAATCCGTAAGTGATCTTGAAATGCGGCGCGGGATCGTTCGGCGAGAAAAGGTTTGCGCCGGAAACGGTTTCGAATTGAAGATGTCGATCTAATTCACCCGGTTCGACCGCGTGCGTGAGCTCGATCGTCGCCGTGATCGTGCGCTGAGTCGGATTGCTCGGGTCCTGATAAAGCTCGACCTTCTTAATCGCGATCTCGAACGGTGGCGTCCTTGTTTCGTACGAATAACGCTCCATCCGCACATGCCCCGGGAAAAATTTCTTGTCGAAGACAACGCGGAGAGTTTGATCGGCGGGCCAATCTTCGCTTGGGTCGAAGGCCAGGATTTCGTCTGTGATCCAATGCCACACACCGTTGAGGTGCGGTTGAAGTTCGACGCCTTGCACTGATGGCTTTTTCAAATCCTCCAGTCGCGCTGCCGGTTCGCTGAAGTAAACAGCAAGCCGCGGAAACTTTAGATCCTTTTCCAGTTTCGTGACTTCAGGCGCCGTGATCCTGACTGTGACCCGACGCGGTTTCGGCAAATGCGAATACCAATGCCAGGTCCACGCTCCGGCGCACAGGATTGCGAAGATGGCCAGAATCGCCGGCGCAATCGCGCGCGGATAAGCGCGTTCCAGGCGTTGCCAGCTTTCGCCGGTGCGACTGAGCCAGCCCGGCGGTCGCCAGGAAACATTTCCGAAGATTTGGCTGGGAATTCGCCGCAAAAAGGTCCCAGCGGCGGCGAACCATTCAATCGCTTTGGAGAGAGGCGCGGGAGTTTTCATAGGGTGGATACGCGCCGCCATCAAAAATCTTTCAGGAGACTTTTCCTAGCCAATTTCTTGGGCTAAAAAGGGGGCCGTGAAAACGGGAGGATTAGCCGCCACGCGGCGCAGTTTGGTCGATCGGCTTGTCAATTGGGACGATCAAAAACGCTGGCAGGAATTCTTCGATACTTACTGGAGGCTGATTTATTCGACCGCGCGCAAATCCGGCCTGACCGACGCCGAAGCGCAGGAAGTTGTGCAGGAAACCGTCATCACGGTGGCCAAGAAGATCGACAAACTGAAATACGATCCGGCGATCGGTTCGTTCAAAGGCTGGCTCTTGCAGATCACGCGGTGGCGAATCGTGGATCAGTTTCGAAAACGCGAGCCGGGCAACGCGAAACGTCCGCGCGCTGCGGATGATCGTCCTACTGCGACGATCGATCGCGTGCCCGATTCGCACGTTGTCGATCTTGACGCGGTCTGGGAAACGGAATGGAAAGAGAATTTGTTTGAGGCGGCGATCACGCGCGCAAAGAAAAAGGTCGATCATAAACAATTCCAGATTTTCGACTGCTACGTGCGCAAGGAATGGCCCGCGCAAAAAGTCGCCAACCAATTGGGAGTTAGTGTCGGGCAGGTTTATCTGGCGAGGCATCGGGTAGCGGCGGTCTTGAAAAAGGAAATCAAAGCGCTGGAAAAAGCCGGCAGGTAGGGTGGATGTTGTAGCTGCCGCTGTCCTCAGTGGCAGGATTGATTGCTTAATTCGTTCTGTCGCCAGAGACGGCGGCAGCTACAACGCGTTGCCTCGGGGTCGCGGCTTGTGTAAAATCGCGACCATTCCCGAACAAGTTTCCGCTCAAGTCCCAATTATTCCTGATCACGAACTGCTGCGCGTGATCGGGCGCGGCGCTTATGGCGAGATTTGGCTGGCCCGGACAGTCACCGGCGCATTGCGCGCGGTAAAAATTGTTTATCGCAGCACATTCGAGAGCGAGCGTTCGTTCCTGCGTGAGTTCGAGGGAATGTCCGCCTTCGAACCGATCTCGCGCGGGCATGCCGGGTTCATCGACATCCTGCACGTCGGTCGCACGAACGAATATCTCTATTACAGCATGGAACTGGCGGACGACCATTTGGCCGGTCGCGAGATCGACATCGCCAGTTACGAACCACGAACGTTAAAGAGCGACCTTGGCCGCCAGAAACGTTTGTTGGCCGATGAAACGGTACGCCTCGGTATTTCGTTAACCGAAGCGCTGGAGGCGTTGCACACGCGCGGGTTGACGCATCGCGACATCAAGCCGTCGAACATCATTTTCACCGAGGGCGTGCCGAAGCTCGCCGACATCGGATTAGTGGCGGCGAGTGGGCAGCAATCGTTCGTCGGCACGGAAGGATATGTTCCGCCGGAGGGACCGGGAACGCCGCAGGCCGACGTTTATAGTCTCGGCAAACTTCTTTACGAGACCTGCACCGGCAAAGATCGGCTCGATTTTCCGGAGATCGATTCGCAGTTGAGCCAGCGACCCGATCGCGAACAGCTGCTCCAACTGAACAACGTGCTGGTCAAAGCGTGCGCGAACGATCCGAAGAAACGTTACGAATCGGCCGCGGAAATGCATCGCGATCTTGCGAGCCTCGAGCGCGGCGAACGTCCGAGAAAATCACGGACCAAGGTTTTGTTAGCGACGATGGCGATTGTCGCGATCGGGATCACGGGTCTTTGGTTTTGGCTGCAGCATCAGCAGCCCGGCGCCGATTTCCATTTACAAACCGCGATCCGGACCGAGCCGCCTGGCGCCTTGGTCGTCCTGGGCGATCACGCGCAGAAAAGTCCGGCGACGTTCGCGGATTTAGAGCCGCGCAAATACAACCTGCGGATCATGAGTCCCGGTTATGAGCCGGTGGAATCGGCCGTGGATCTTAGCGGCAAGCGCTCGTTTGATCCGCCCGCGTTTCATCTCGTCCGCAGCAAAGGCGCAGTTGAAATTCGATCGGAGCCGCCGGGAGCCCAATTCTCTGTTCAGAGTGCAGACGGTCAGATTTCGCGCCAAGGAACAACGCCGCAATCCATGGTCGATCTTCCAACTGGAAAGTACTCGCTCGTGGCGCGTCGCGGCGACTGGGAAATGCGCGACGAAGTTGAAGTGGCGCGCGGAGAAACTGCGCACAAGTTACTCGCGTTTGTTAGCGCGACCGCAAACATTGCCAGCGAACCGACCGGTGCCGAGATTTTCGTCGATGGAAAATCTCGAGGGCGTGCTCCGCTGCGGCTCGACCTACCGGTGCGCTCGCACGAGCTGACGGCGCATCTCGACGGCTGGCCTAACGAACAGCAGAGGATCGACATCGACTCACAACACGAAAACACCGTCCATTTTGTTTTTGCCAATGGCAGCGTGAAGATCACGAGCGCGCCGGGGGGCGCGGCAGTCATCGCTAATGGCAAGGAGCTCGGCCAAACACCGCTCGTGATTGAGGAAGTAAAACCGGGCGACGTGACTTATGAGCTGCGGCTCGGTGGTTACAAGTCGACTTCGGTCAGTGGGAAAGTTGAACCGCAGCAGCAGTCGTTTCTGGCGGCGCGCCTGGAAAAAAGCGTCGGCCCCGAGCCGGGGCAGCCGTTTATCAATTCGTTGGGAATGAAATTCATTCCCGTGGGAGACGTTCGGATGTCGGTGATCGAAACGCGGGTGCAGGATTATGAAGCTTTTTCCCGAGCAAGCGGACGGCATTATGAACCAGCCGACTTTCAGCAGGCGCCGACTCATCCGGTGGTAAAAGTGAATTGGTTCGACGCGATGGCGTTCTGCAAATGGCTGACCGAAAAAGAACGCGACGAAAACCTGATCGAAGATCGACAATCCTATCGACTCCCGACCGACCGGGAATGGAGCCTGGCGGTTGGGTTGGCTAACGAAACTGGCGCAACACCGCAGGCACGAGATGGCAAAATCAAAAACGAGTTTCCGTGGGGCAAGCAATGGCCGCCACCCGCCGGCGCCGGAAATTATGGGACCTCGCAACGCCGCGGAACGACGATGCCGGTTGGAAGCTTCAAAGCGAACTCGTTAGGGCTGTACGATCTTGGGGGCAACGTCTGGGAATGGTGCGCCGATACTTACAAAGGCGGCACTAGCGGGACCGGCCGCGATTGGGGCGTTCTGCGCGGCGGCTCCTGGGCGACAAGCAATCGTCTCGAAATGCAATCGTCATATCGCAACGTCGTCGACCGCAACGAACGCGACGTAATTTATGGATTCCGATGTGTGCTCGCACCGGAAACCAGCGACATGATCGACAATCGATAGGACTCCCGTCATTTCGTCGCAAGCGCGGCCCGCAACCGATCGAGAAATGGAATCTGCGCAGGGTTGATCTTGCGGCGGGCGATTTCCTCCGGAAAAAATTCCGCGCGATCGATCTCCGGGAACTGCTTGAATTTTCCCGAGCGCGTCGGCCATTCGATCTCGAAGAGATTCGACTTCAATTCGAACTCCTCTGGTAAATCGCCCTCGACTGCCCAGGCGTGCACGGTTTTGCCGCCTTTTTGTTTGATCGAGCCGAGCGGAATCCAATTTCCGGAAGGTTTGATTCCAAGCTCTTCGTCGACCTCGATCCGAGCGCGCGTCAACAAGTCCTCGCTCGGGCCGGCTTCGCCCTTTGGAATTGTCCATACGCCGTCGTCTTTTCTGGCGAAGAACGGGCCCCCGGGATGCGCCAGCAGAACTTGGATAATTGTGTTGCGGCGAAAGATGAGCAGGCCGGCGCTGACGCGACTGCGTTTTTGTTTTTGCGCCGGTGGCGATTCTTCCACGCCATCCTTCAACGACAGATTTGCCGTCGTTGCAAGTCAGCGAATAATGCCGAGCGATCCGAGCGTTGTCGGATCAATGCCGGAGGTGATCGGCAGAAGATGATCTCGCTGGTAACGAGCGATGGCGGCGCGGGTGAGTGGGCCCATTTTACCGTCGACCGCGTAGCTGTAGTAACCAAACCGCTGCAATTGAGCTTGAACGCCGGCCACGACTTGGTCGGGTGAAAGGCCGTCGTAACCATAAATCGGTTCGTTGTACTCATAATAAGAGTACGGATCGTAACCCCAGGCCGGATACCACCAGCCGTCATACCAACCCCACCAGCCCCAGTCGAAAAAGATGATGGCGGCGCAACGATCTTTCCACCAGTCGCGGTCGTGATGATGATGGGACTGATTCAAGTGGTTCAACCGCGCTTGCGAAACGCTGCTGACATTGCCATTCCAATTGCGAAGACGCGCGGATGTTTGCGGATCGAGCTTATTCTTGGCGATTGTATTTCGGACGGAAGACTGATGCGAATTGCCGGCGTGTTGAAGCGCGTAACCGCTATTGAGGCTGTTCCCGCTCGAATGCAGCTGGTGCCGCAAGACGGAATTGCCGACCGGCGGATAATTCAACGTGCGAGTGCCGTTTTGATAACTAACAGTCGGTCGGTACGGCATCACGCCGCCGGAAAAATGCGGGGTGCCGTAAAAATGCGGCGTCACCCTTGTCGTTGCTCCTGCTTGTGCCGAAGATGAGCCCTGATGCGGTGCCGGTGCGGAATTCGAAGACGCGTTTGCGCCGCCTCCCTTGGCGGCTGCGTTACCAGCCAAGCCGACTGCCACGACCGCCACGACTGCCACGACTGCAAAAGATGTTCTCATAGACACGGCTCCACCAATAAAACCATTCTACCTTGTTTTGGTTGCGCCTTACTACCCCGATTTAAGCGAATTACTTCTTGAGGCTGCGGACGTAGGCTACCAGGGCTTTGATCTCGTCGTCGCTCAATATGCCGCCGAACGCGCTCATCTTGGTGATACTGTCTTTGGTTATGCCATCCTTAATCGCCGCCGCCGCTTGAGCGTCAGTGAAGGATGACTGAATCTGCGGGTTGGTGAAGTCCTTGGCATTCAATGCTTTTGCCATCGCGGTGTTCGCGCTTCCGTCGGGCCCGTGACATTGCATGCAATTATTCATCCAGTTGGATTTTGGATCCGCACCACGGGCCGGGAAGAGCGCGAAAAAGCTCATTATCATTATCATTAAGACGATTATTTTCATTGGTCGGTTCGTTTGCGGTTGTTAGTCAATTAACTTTCGCGTTTCCGGCTGAGTTCCTCGAGTAGTTTGAGCTGGATCTGCCGGTGATTCAATATGGAACAAAGTCGCAGTCGTCCGACTTTTCGATTTTCAGAAGATGAACATTCCAATAGCCGCTCCAAACATAAACAGCGTTGCCACGGACACGACGATTACACTCGGGATGGAGCTCGGCTGTTGCTTCATCACGCGGCGATCGAGTGCGACGAAAATAATACCGAGAAGAAGAAACGGCGCGAGCAGACCGTTGATCACGGCCGTCCAGTAAAGCGCGCGCACCGGATTGACGCGGAGGAAGTCCATCGCGATGCCGATCAGCGTCGACACAATGATAACGAGATAAAATGGGCGGGCACCGCGAAAACGTTGATCGAGTCCTTCGCGCCAGGCGAACGTTTCGGCGAGCGCATAAGCGGCCGAGCCGGTGAGCGTCGGGATCGCGAGCAAACCGACGCCCACGATACCGAGGGTGAAAAGCGTGCCGGCAAATTTTCCAGCAAGCGGGGAAAGCGCCTGGGCCGCGTCCTTCGAAGTCTCAATCTGCGTGATTCCGTGTTGATGAAGCGTGAGCGCGGTCGTGAGAATGATGAAGAACATGACCAGATTCGAAAAGAACGTGCCGACGTCGACATCGATCTTGCGCGTGATGATTTCGACGGGTGTAGCGCCGAAGCGGCGATACAACATTCGGCGTCCTTTTGCTTTGTCTTCTTCGACCTCCTGCGACGCCTGCCAGAAAAACAAATAGGGGCTGATCGTCGTGCCGAGGATCGCGACCAGCATTCCCCATTGGTCGTGATTCTTCGGCCAGGTCGGAATGAAAGCGGCGTGCGCAACCATTCGCCAATCCGGATGAACGATGAACCCGGTGATGACGTAAGCGAACAAAACGAGCGCCAGCCATTTCAAAATCGTCGCGATGGAATGATAGCGAAACCAGATTGTCGCGGCCGAAATGCCGACTCCGAAAAAAATGACGAAGATGTGAGAATTGACGTGCGTGAGCATTTCAGCCGCGTCCGACATTCCGGAAAGGTCGGCGCCGACGTTGATCGAATTTGCGGCAAAGAGGGCTACTGCCGCGACGAGGATCAGTGGTCGCGGATATTTGTGGTGCATGGCGCCGGCGAGACCGCGTCCGCTGACCATGCCGATGCGGGCGCACATCATTTGCACGAAAGCCATCAGCGGCCAGGTGATCAACGCCGTCCATAAGAGCGCGAGGCCGTGTTGCGCGCCGGCAATGGAATAGGTCGCGATACCTGAGGGATCGTCATCCGCCGCACCAGTGATGACACCCGGTCCGAGCGCACCAAAGAACCGCTTCACCAAACCCGGACTACCTTCCCTCTTTCTCGCCATGTGCGTTACGTTTCGACCTTGAAGCTGTAGATGTCGATCTTAGATTGAATTCATGGAAGAAGCTGAAGTTCCGTTGGAAGATTTACAGGAGCACGTTCATCACACTGCTGAGCACAGCGGCGAGAAATGGATTTCGTGGGTGGCATTGAGCACCGCCATTCTTGCGGTGCTCGCCGCAATAGCCGGGCTTCTTTCCGGCAAACACGCCAACGAGGCGATGATGAGCCAGATCGAAGCGTCCGATCAATGGGGTTATTATCAGGCCAAGAGCATCAAAGCTTCGGTGCTCGATGCGAAGATTGCCCTCTCGAGTGCGCCGAACGAATCCGACGCCACCAAACGCGATCGTTACGAAAAAGAGCAGGAGGAAATCAAAACCGAGGCCGAGCACAAACAAGCGGAAGCGAAATCGAATTTTCATCAACACGAAGTGTTCGCGCGCGGCGTGACCATGTTCCAAATTGCGATTGCCATTGCGGCCATTTCGGCGTTAACAAAGAAACGCAGCTTCTGGATTGTCAGTCTTCTCTTTGGAATAGCAGGCTGTGTTTTTCTCGCGCTCGGTTTCGTTCACTGACATGCGCGTTCTCGCTATCGACGCTTCCTTGCGGAACACGGGCGTGGCAATTGTCGATGGGAACAACGGAAAAGCGTACGCTCTTTACTTCGGTACGATTCACAATGGGCAGAAGCTCCGCTCGTCGTCGTGCCTGGTCGCGATTCGCGATCGCCTAGCCGAATTGATTCGCGAGCACGAGCCGGATTGTTGCGCGCTCGAATCGGTCATTTACGTCCAGAGTTACAAGACCGCGATTTTACTCGGGGCCGCGCGCGGCGCGGCGATTCTTGCCGCCGCCGAAAACGGCTTGCCAGTTTTTGAATATCCGCCCACGCGAATCAAACAGGCGACGGTCGGTCGCGGCGGCGCGGGAAAAAACCAGGTCGCGTTCATGGTGCGCGCGCTTCTTGGCTTGACCGAAACGCCGGATGCGGATGCAGCCGATGCGCTCGCGATTGGTCTGACACACTTGCGCGCGCAAGACGTGGCGCGGATGGGAATCCCCGGGGCCACCCAAATATGAGTGATGTCGATCTTCGAATCAGCTGGCTCGGTCGAATTAATTTTGCCGATGCGCTCGCGCTTCAGGAAGACATTGTCGCCAGAAAGCGTGAAATTCGCGATGCCGCCGACGAAGTGCTCCTTCTCGAGCACGAACCGGTTTACACGATCGGACGGACGCCGGATAAATCGAGTTTGTTGGGCGCAGCGCATTTGCCGCATCCGCTTTTCGCGATCAACCGCGGCGGTCAGGCGACCTACCATGGGCCTGGCCAACTGATGGGCTATCCGATTGTCGATCTTCGCCGTTGCGGACAGGATTTGCATCGCTACCTGCGCTGGCTCGAGCAAACCCTGATCGAATTTCTCGCCGGCTTCGAAATCGAGGCGAAGCAGCGCGAAGGTCTCACCGGTGTTTGGGTCGGCGACCGCAAGATCGCGTCGATCGGGGTCGGCGTTCGTCATTGGATCACGATGCATGGATTCGCCCTCAACGTTTGCGGCGACCTCGCGCCCTTCGCCCGCATCATTCCGTGTGGAATTTCGGATGTAAGAATGACTTCGATCGAGAAGGAAACCGGCAAATCGCTTTCAGTTGTCGGTGTTTCCAGCACCTTCAAAAAGGTCGTCCACGAAAAGATTCAGAATCTGCGCTGCGATCGACAAGCGCACGCGCTCTCTGCCTGACGAAAGGAGATTATGATCGAACTGGAAGACAACGTCGGGGACATCGTCGGCAAAGCGCAACGCGGTTTGGGGATTTCCGATAGCGAACTGGCGAAGAGATCCGGCATCAGCGCGGAAGCAGTTCGCAAAGCGCGCGACGGCCAGGCCGACGAGGCGACTTTACGCGCGACCGCACCGGTGTTGGATCTGGACCCAGACGCGCTGGCCGATCTTGCGCAGGGCAAATGGAAACCGGATAAGCTCGAGAATTTCGACGGGCTGGCCCAATTCAATACTAGTTACAGCGGGATGCTGGTGAATGCGTATCTCGTTTGGGATCCGGCGACAAAACACGCGGTCGCGTTCGATACGGGCGCGGATTCCTCCGGCATGCTGAAATTGGCGACGAAAGAAGATCTGAGCATTAAATTGATTTTGCTGACGCACGCCCATCCCGATCACGTCGCCGATTTGCCTCGATTGCGTGAAGAAACCGGCGCGGAGATTTTCGCGCCGGAACGCGAACCGGTGCCGGGCGCGGAAAAGATCGAGGAAGGAAGGCGATTTCGCGTCGGCAAGATCGACATCGAGGCGCGGTTGACTTGGGGACATTCGCCCGGAGGAATGACGTTCGTAGCGACTGGGCTTGCGCGTCCGACCGCGATCGTCGGCGACTCGCTTTTTGCGGGCTCGATGGGTGGCGGGACCGTTTCCTACAAAGATGCGGTGCGAAATAATCTCGAAAGAATTCTGACCTTGCCGGATGAGACAATCATTTGTCCTGGTCACGGACCGATGACGAGTGTGGGCGAGGAAAAGGAACATAATCCGTTCTTTGCACACAAGGTTTGAAGCGAGGCCCAAATGACGAAGCACGAATGACGAATGACGAAGCAAGCCCGAATGATCAAATGACGAATCAACGATCAAAGGCCACATTTTTGTCATTTAAGCTTCGACATTCTTTCGGACTTTGGCATTCGATATTCGTCATTTCATTTTCATGAACATTGGCTTCGTTGGTGTTGGTCGAATGGGGGCAAACATGGCGCGTCGACTGAAAGATCGAAGCTTTCACGTGACCGCGGTTTACGACACGAACCGAAAAGTAGCCACCGATCTCGCCGGAGAACTTGGTTGCTCAGCGTGTCAGGATTTGGCGGAAGTGACGGCGGAATCGGACGCGATCTTCACGGTCGTCACCGACGACCAGGCGATGCGGAACATTTTCTCGGGAACCGGCGACAATCTTCTCGTCAACGCGCGGGGAAAACTTTTCATCAACTGCGCGACGATTTCGCCGCAGGTGCATGTCGACGTTGAGAAGCTCGCCGACAAGGCCGGCGCGCAATCGCTCGAGGCGTGCATGGCCTCAAGCATCACTCAGGCGCGCGAGGGAAAGCTTTATTTGATGTGCGGCGGGGCCGAGGCGGCCTTCCGGAAAGCAGAGCCCATCCTTAAAGAACTTGGCGCGGCCGTGCGATTCATCGGCAAAGCCGGCGAAGCAGCGAAAGTGAAAGCGCTAGTCAACATGTTGATGAACATCAACACTGCCGGCCTGGCCGAAGGACTCGCACTCGGTGCCGCGCTTGGACTGGATTTAACAAAGCTGCGCGATGTGTTTTCCCAAACTGGCGCGAATTCGCGTGTATTGGAAACCGACGGCGAAGACATGCAGAACCGCGAGCACAGTTGCTTTTTCTCGGCCGCGCATGCGGCCAAAGACAGCGGGATCGCGCTCGAACTCGCGCGTCAGCTCGGTCTCGATCTTCCGCTCGCGCGCGCCACCAAAGAGCAATACGAGCGCATGATCGCGGAAGGTTTGAGCGAGCTGGATAAATCCGGTATCGCCGAGCTCACCTTCAAAGATCGCCATAAATCCCGCGCCGGCGGGAGCGATCGCGTGTAAGTTAAGGAATGCGTGGATTTCACGCTCACCAACTGGGAAGCGCGGGCGATCCGTCGAATCGTGAATCGGGGATGAAAACGGTTTGGCGCGTCTTTGCTTATCTGAAGCGATATCCGTTGCTCGCGACTGGGATGATGGCGTGCGCCATTCTCGGCACGCTAATGGTGATCGTTTTCCCGGGCGTGACCAAATGGATCATCGACGACGTGGTGCGGCAGCATCATCCCGAAAAATTGATCCCACTGGTGTTGCTCGCACTGGGCGCGTTTCTGCTTCAGCACGGCTTGAACACGCTTCGCATCATTTTAAACAACACTTTCGAACAAAAAGTAATCTTCGATCTGCGGAGCGATTTGTATTCGCACATTCAAGTGCTGCCGCTGCGCTGGTTCGACAATCGCGCGACCGGCGATTTGATGACGCGGGTGATCGAAGACGTGAACTCAGTCGAGCGCATGCTGATCGACGGGATCGAACAGGGCGTGACCGCGATTCTGCAAGTGATCATCGTTCTTAGCGTGATGTTTTACTTCAACGCCAAGCTCGCGTTTTTGGCGCTGATTCCGTTTCCGTTCTTGATCGCGGGAGCGTTGACTTACACGCTCACGGCGCACCGGCGTTATCGTCTCCAGCGTCGCGCGGCCTCGGCGATGAACGCGCTCTTGCACGACAACCTTTCGGGGATCCGACAGATCAAGAGTTTTGCGCGTGAGAAAGAAGAGCACGCACGGTTCAATCGCGTGAGCGATCAGTTACGGCACGCGACCCTGGTGGTGATGCGGGTCTGGGCGCTTTACTCGCCGTCGATGTCGATGTTCGAAGCGATCGGCGCCGTGATCGTGCTCGCGTTCGGCAGTTTCGCGGTGCTCAACGGCACCATGCAGCTTGGCAATCTGGTCGCGTTCCTAATGCTGACCGCGATTCTTTATGATCCGATCAGCCGTCTACATCAATTGAACCAGCTTGTCCAAGCCGGCCGCGCCGCTGGCGAGCGTGTGTTTGAAATTCTGGACGAACCGATTGAGCCCGGCTGGGCCGAAGATTACACACCGATGCGAGTCGCCGGCGATATTCGTTATGAGAACGTCAATTTCAGCTACGCCGAAGGTTTGCCGGCGTTGAGGAATATTTCACTTCATGCGCGGCCGGGGGAGACGATCGCGTTAGTGGGCGCAACGGGTGCCGGCAAATCGACGCTCGCGAGTTTGCTTCCGCGCTTTTACGAATTGAAAGAGGGCGACGGTCAGATCTTTGCCGATGGAAAAGAGATTCGCGAATACGGCATTCGCGCGTTGCGTGAGAATATTGGCCTGGTCACGCAGGAAAGCTTTCTCTTCAACGGGTCGATCCGCGAAAATCTTTTGATGGGAAAACCGAGCGCGACCGACGCCGAGTTATGGCGCGCAGTGGATGCAGCGAATGCGCGTGAGTTCATCGAGCGTCTGCCCGAAAAAATGGAAAGCGTGGTCGGCGAGCGCGGCGTGAAACTAAGCGTGGGCGAAAAGCAGCGGCTGTCGATCGCGCGCGCGTTGCTCAAGGACCCACCGATTTTGATCCTGGACGAAGCGACCGCGAGCGTGGACACCGCGACCGAGCGTTTGATTCAGGAAGCACTCGAGCATTTGATGGCAAATCGGACGTCGATGGTAATTGCGCACCGGCTTTCAACGATTGTGCGCGCCGATCAGATTCTAGTGCTCGACCATGGCCGCATCATCGAGCGGGGCACCCATGAGGAACTGATTGGGCACGGCGGCAAATACGCGCGGCTGTGCGAACAGAGTCTGCTCGAATCGCCGCGCGATATGGAGAGCGAGTTGGCAGGTGCGTTGGTAGGGCGAGACTCAGTCGAGCCGACTGAAGTGGACGAAGAGACATCTCCGTTAGATCGACAATAACAATTTGTCGGCTCCGCGGAGCGTCGCCCTACCAATTCCGTTGATCACTCGCCGGAGGACGAGGGCGATGGAATTGGCGATGGGGGAATTAAGAGAGTCTGCCCGGCCTGCAGTTTCAAAGGGTTGTCGATGTGATTGTATTTTTGCAGTTCGCTCACGCTGATGTTGTGCATCCGGGCGATCGAAGTGAGCGTTTCGCCGCGGGCGACGATGTGGCTGTTACCATCGCCTGCTTTGGCGGATGCTTCGGGCGACGCGGAAGTGGACGTCGATGTTGCCGACGTCGATGCCGAAGGGGCGCCTTCGCCAATCATGACGCCAGGACGTTGGTTGGACAGCTGTGTCTGGAGCTTGAGGATTTGCTGCGACAGCATGTCGATCTTCGCGTTTTGCTCGTCGACCTTTTTCAGCAGCTCTTGAAGTTGCGCATTTTGACTCGCGGCGGTTTGAGTCGCAGCGCTCTTCGGCGTCGGTGCGAAGGTTTGCGCAAAGCCGCTCGAGCTCGCAAGAGCGAACAAAACGGATGCAGCAAGGGCGTTCGCGGCCGGCGATTTCATTGAACCCCGATTTTGGCATCAGCCGCTCCCACTGGCAAGCGGAGCCGACTGACGGGCGTCAGCTTGCCTTTGCGTCATTTCTCCTTAAATTTTTTGGTATGCCGGAGCGCGTGCAAAAGCCGTTTGATCCCGCTCCGTGGGGACCGAAGCAGGGGGACGAAGGTGGTCCGCGTTCACCCGACATCTCGCGGCCGGACACCAAAGATTTATTGAAGAAAATGCGGAAGGTGGATCCGAACCAGTCGAAGCGCTACCGCCAGCGCACCGGCCAATAATGGACAAGCCGCCGCTGGCATTGGACCAGAATTTCTCTGGCGCGAGTGAAGATTTCCCAGCGCTCTTACGGCGTAAAGGTCTGCTCCAAATCGTGCCCGAGCCAACGGCTGCGGCAGGAAATCACTCGTTCGTTCAGACGGAGTCGACCACTATCCTCGCTTTCAAGTTTGCCGGCGGCGTGCTGGTAGCGGGCGACCGCCGCGCCACCGCGGGCAACACCGTCGTTTACGATCGCGCCGACAAAGTGCTTGAGATCGATCGTCATTCGATCATGGCGATCGCGGGCGTGCCGGCCACGGCCTGGGAGATGGCGCGCGTGCTCGAGCATTCGTTTCAGTATTTTCGGCGAACGCAATTGCAGGAGATGAGCGTGGACGGCAAAGTGCGCGCACTTTCCAAATTGTTGCGGGACAACTTTGGTTTCGTCATGCAAGGCGTCGGCGTGGTGGTGCCGATCTTCGCGACCCACGATGGAAATTCAAAACCGGAAGCGCGACTCTATTTTTACGACGCCATGGGCGCGCAATTCGAAGTCACCGATTACGCCGCAACCGGCTCCGGTTCGCCGGCGGTACGCGGCATCCTTTATTACGAAAACAACTGGGGCGACAAGAAGCTGCAGCAATTGAACGAGGAGGAAGCGGTTGCGATCGCATTGCGCGCGCTCGACACCGCAGCCGAAGCGGACACGTCCACCGGCGGAGTCGACCGGGGCGGCAAAATTTTTCCACTGATAAAAATTGTTTCGCGCGAAGGGATCATGACGTTGCCGGAGGAAAAGATCGCCGGCGTGTTTAGACAAAAGGTGGCATGATCGAAGAGCCGTATCGTTGGGTAGAGGCGATCGCGAACCGGCGCGAGTACATCGAAACGCAGCTCGCCGCCGGCAGTCCGCTCGCGGCGGTCGGATATCGTGATGGAATTCTTTTCGTAACGCTCGGACGCGCGCGGCAAAAGATTTTTGAGATTTACGACCGGATCGCGATGGGCGCGATCGGCCATCCCGGGGATATCGAACGATTGCGGCTCGCGGCGATCGAATTGGCGAGCACGGAGGGTTTCACGCGTTCGGCTGCGGACGTTTCCCTGCGCCGTCTCGCGCATTACTCGCTCAGCCCGGTAATGAAGAGTGCGTTCGAGCAAGTTTATGGTGCACCGTTTTTGGCGCGACTCCTTTTTGTCGAGATCGGTTCTAGCCCGAAGGAAGATTTGTTCTTGCGGATCGATTACGACGGCGCAATCGCGGCTGATGGATTGACCGGGAAACCCCGGCAGCGCTTCGCAGTCTTGAGCGGAGCGCGCCAGTCGGCGGAATTGATGGAAACGTTTTTGCAAAAAGAACACGTCACCGATGCGGCGCTGCCGGATGCCATCAATGTGGCATTCGATGCGTGGAGCATTGGCCGGATGGCGATGGGAGAAAACGCGAGCAAGGAATTGCCGGAGCGCGATGCGATTCGGAAACATCGAGATGAGCAGCTGACCAACGCTGGAATTGAAGCGGCCGTGCTGGAGCGCGACAGCAAAAGCGCGATTCGTTATCGAACTTTGGCGGACGAAGAACTGCGCTCCAGTCTTCAAAGGTAGCAATGTTTAGAGGGCGATTCGGCTTCGGCGGGGCAATGAAAAACATTGTCGCGTGGCTGGGACTTTCGCTGATGGCGGCCTCGTTCATTTGGTGGCAGGTCCTTTCCATTCCACCGCCGGCACTTTCGATGCGCCATACTGCCGCTCCGTCGCCATTCACGCTGGTTGTTCTCGATCCTGGCCACGGCGGCCAGGATTCCGGCGCGATGTGCGGCGCAATTTATGAGAAGGATTTGACTTTCGATATCGCACAGCGGGTCGATCGATTACTTCAAGCCCAAGGACTGGCAACGCTGATGACGCGAGTTGGGGATAGTTACGTTTCGCTCGCCGATCGCGCGGCAGTTACGAATCGTGCGCGGGACTGCATCTTTGTCAGCATTCATTTCAACGAAGGCAAAAAGGTGGTCGGCGGCGTAGAAACTTATTATGCCGAGCATCAAGCGGTTCCGGCTCCGCGGCTTGTTTCGTGGATTCCGTTTTTTCAGGGGCCGGCGGCCGAGTCGCCCACTTTGGCGAGCCAGAGTTTGGCCCGATTCATTCAGGAAGCGATGGTGGCGCGAACGAAGGCGCCCGATCGCGGCACTAAAGCCGAGCAATTTTTTGTGATCGCCAACGTTGGAGTCCCGGCGGTGCTGGTCGAAGCCGGATTTCTTAGCAACAAGGACGATATCGCGAAGCTGGAAAGTAACGATTACCGGGAGCAGATGGCGGCGGCCATTAGCGAAGGTATCCTGCGTTATCGCGACGTTTTGAAGGAACGGCAGCTGCCGCTGGCCGTGACCGGGTCAGGGACTGAATAGCGGGCGGATTTAGGCGTCCAAGCAACATTGATATGAAACTCTGGATCGCAGTTGTGGTTCTGGTGGCCGCACTCGCGGGCGGGGCCAGGGCAGATCAAGTCGTCCAAAATGTGCAGCAGGCACTGAAAGACGAGGGTTTTTATTACGGCGAAGTTACCGGCGAAAAAGATGCGGACACGACCGCGGCAATTCGGCGCTATCAAATTCGCAACGGGCTTCAAATCAGTGGCGATCTCAATGCTGAAACGCTCAAATCTCTTGGGGTCGATTCTTCCGGCGCTCGCGTGATCGTAAAAGCGTCGCCCACTCCGGCGCCGGCTGCGCCGGAGACTTCGGAGTTGCCTGCCGAACCGCGGGAAAGCTCGGCTCCGACCAATCCATTGACCGGGCAACCATTTCCAGAGCCGCCGCCAGATCGATCCGTCAATGGACGGATTCGCGGTGGCGAACAATTACCGGTCCGCCCGGATGATGACGCGGTTCCCGTGCGGCCGGCCGAGAATTTTGCCGGCACGCCCTACGAATCAGCGCTGCCGCAAGTTCAGCGGGACGTGATCATTTCAGCGCAAAAATTTTTGGCGCGGCGGGGGCTTTATCGCGGTGCGATTGATGGCAACGCCAGTCCTGATTTGGGCTTCTCCCTGCGGGCCTATCAGGCGCGGGCGCGGCTTCCTGTCACAGGACGACTCGACTTGGACACTCTTGCCGCTCTCGAACTCTTGCCGGGTGCCCACGTCCCGGTTTATGTCCCGCGCCGCCGTCCGTTGCGGGAAGAGCCGGTGCGCGGAGAATGGATTCCCGAGCGCTGATGATCGATCAGCAGCGCGGATCGAGATTCCGCGCTCAAGTTTTGTCCTGATCAAAGCGCATCGCTTGGAGCTCGGCAAAGACAGTGCCGACAAAGATTTGCGCTTCAATGCGGAGCGGAATGCGATTTTCATCATCTGAGATCCATATTGTCGCGCGTCGGAATTTCCGATGCGGCTCCAATTCAAGTTTTTTTCCCAAGCGCTGTAGTTGAAGATCGATTTTGATCGCGTTGTAAGCGCCCGCGCGAACGGTCACGCGTTCGCGGCCGAGGACCGTGATCGTTGTCAGATAAGCGGATGTAGCGGGATAAACCACGATGCGATAAACGCTGCGATCGCCGAGTGGCTGACTGCGCAAATAGAGCATGGCGCTGTGCAGATCGAACAACCCGGGGAAGTTGAAGGGTTTGGCGGCTTCGGCGCCGGCCCCTTCCGTTCGCGTGCGCGTCACGCCGGAATCGGTGAAGGCGAGATCGGTGACGAGTTTTTTCCTTCGGTAGATTTCGGTCTGTTTACTTTCGATCGGGCGAAGCGTTTCGGCGTTGACCAACCCGAGATAGCTTGCGTCCAATTTCCACAAGGCGCGAACCAGACCGATGGTTCGACCGTTCGCTTCAAGCTGAAAACGTTTATCCGCCGTCTTGGTAAAGTGCATGTCCCCGACACCAGCAGTGAATCCCGACCAGCCGAAATGATAGGTGGTGTGGACCGGTCGCGGCGCGGGAAGGTCACCGGGTGGATCCTTGGTCAGAGTGGATTCCCAACTCGGGGCCGCTTGTCCGATTCCAACCAGGGCCAGCGCGAGTGAGACGGTCAAGCAACTCGATGGCGCTCTCCATCTCGCAGGTCGATTTTGCTTGGATTCGTTTGAATTCACGTTCGCTCCGGATTCAACCGAAACGTAATCGCGAATTGCGAAGCTGTACGCAAAAAACACACGCGAGTTCTTCCCGCGTGTGTTTTTAATTCGCGAAATGACGTTAAGGCTTCTTCGGGGTCGCGGAAGCGCTCGGAGCTGAACTGGTTGGACTGGTTGTAGTCGTGATCGAGCTAGCCCGGCCTGGCTTGTTCAAGACCGTGATCACGTCGTTGGTGAAATCGACGCTGTCGCGCGAATACATCAGCACCGGGACGCCGTTGAGACTGTTGCCGGATTTATCGAAGACGAGGTCGAGATTGCTCGTTTTCACCTTATCCAAGACGACGTCGGTAATCTCTTTGACGATGCCCTCGCGCATCCGCAGCGCCTGCTCCTGAAGTTGGCGCTCGCGCGTCTGCCGAAACTCGGTGATCTCGCGCTCCATGTTCTTGATGTTTGAGATCTTGTCGTCCCGTTCTTTGGCTTTCTGCGCCTTGGCATCGGCGCTCAAGGCTGGGGCCTCAAGCTGTTTGTTGAGGTTGTTGATATCATCGAGCGCTTTTTTGTAGGCGTCTGCACGTTCGTCGTATTCTTTTTTCGCCTGATTCTTAGCGTCGTTAATCTTCGCCTCAGCGTCCTTGGTCTTATTGTATTCCCGGAACGTGCGGTTCATATCGACCGTCCCGATTTTCAGGGTTCCTTGCGCCCGCGCCGCGATCGGCAGGACGAGCAAGGAAACCAGCGTCAAACAAAGCAATTTTTTCATAAGAGGGCTAAATAAGTCGTCGGAAACCGTCCCCACCGCAAGTGCCAATATTCGATTAAAACTGGTACCCGACGCTGAAGTTCAGATGGCCATGCTTCGAATTCCCGGCCCTGTCAATGGGATACCCGTAATCAAGGCGCAAAGGCCCAATCGGTAAATCGAGGCGAACGCCGACTCCAAAGTCCGAGCCGAAGCTGTCGAATGTGCGTCGCGGGCTGACCATGTTGACCAATGCTGCCGATGCCGGGTTGCTGCTGTTCCCGGTGGGGACGCCGAACTGGTTGTGTAGAATCGTCGCAATCGCGTTGGTGCCACGTGGGACCGCGAGAGTTTCATTGGTAAAATCCCACGCGTCAGGATTGACGAATCCGGCATCGTAAAAGAAGGCCCCGCGCGCTTTTTCGATGATCGGAAAACTTACCTCTGTCGTCGCCCGGGCCATGGACTGGCCACCGATCGGTTGATTGAAACTGTCTTTGGGACCGATATCGCGAAACCGGAATCCACGGAGGTTATTGGAGCCGCCGAGATACAAACGGTCGTAGATCGGCACATCCGGAACTTGTTGAATGAAAGACACAGGCGGAGTACTGGAGCTGGCGCCGGTTACGGCGCCGTTTGTTACGAATGACTTTGTCTCGGGCGTATCCCATACGTCCACAGTTGAAGCCTCGACATCGACTAAGAGGATGACGTCTTTCCACACCCGCATGTATTTGGTCGCTTGGACATCTATTCCGTAAATTTGCACATTTCCGCCTAGAGGACCGCCGCTGACATAGGGCGAAATTGAAATTCGTTCGCCGTGCCGGGTCAAAAACGGATTGTCGCGCCGGTCCCAAACCAGACTGCTGGTCACCATGCTTTGTGTCGTCGTGCCTTCTTCAGCCAGAATTTCCGACGAGACGCTGTTGGCGACGTTGTAGATTTCGAAGTTTTGCAAACTATATCCGAGCACGCCGTAGACCCATGAGATGATCGGCTTTCGCGCTTCCAACGAAAAGCCGTAGTTCCGCTGGTCGTAGACCGAACTCAGATACGACGCTTCTGAGTAAAACACCTGTCCGCCAAGCGAAAACCGTCGGTCGAGGAAATACGGCTCGGTCAGGCCAACCGAAAAGTCCTTCCGTTGACTGCCGACTTGTGCTTTTGCCCGGAATTTTTGACCGGCACCAGTTAATCCAGGCCAATTTGTGATATCGAAGTTACCCTGAGTCAGCTCCACGAATCCGATCAGTTGGTCGACCGTGCTATAACCGGCGCCAAAATTTAACGAACCCGTTCGCTTTTCTTCCACCTGAACAATCAGATCTTTGCGCCCCTCAACCCCGGTTTCTTCCGGATAGGTGTCGACTCTGGTAAAGAAGCCGAGGTTCTCGAGACGTTTCTTGCTCGTATCCACTCGCACGGTGTCGAACACATCGCCCGGCGCGACCAGAATTTCACGGCGGATCACTTTGTCTTTTGTGCGCGAGTTCCCAATGATGTTGATCCGTTCCACGAATGAACGATTGCCCTCCTCGATCTTGTAATGAACATCGATCAGGCCGGCACCGGCGGGAGTCCCTTGCGGTAGAATCACAAGATCGACATACCCTCCGTGACCGTAGGCGTCAGCGAGGGCTTTGGCGTCTTCGTGCAATTGTTTGGGTGAGTAAACGGAGCCCTCTTTCATTTTGATGGTGGCGCGAATTTTCTGCTCCGTGGTTTCTTTGTAACCCGCGAAAGACAGCTTGTTGACGTGATAGAGCGTCCCTTCCTTGATCCCGACGGTGATAATAAGCGGGCCCTTCTTTCGCTCCCGCCTGACCTCTTGCACTTCCGCGTCGACGTAGCCGTGGTTTTGGTAAAACTCTTTGATGCCATCGAGGTCCTGCTGCAATTGGACCTCATCCAACCGTCCCGATTTGTCGATGAAAGCGAACATCGTCTTGCCGCGAGTCTTCATCTGCTTGCGCAGGATTTTCTCGCTGAAATGCTCGTTCCCTTCGAAATGAATTCGGCTGACCGCTCCCCTCACACCCTCGTTGATCGTGTAAATGACGCGCCCCGTCCCGCGGCTCTCGTCGATCGGCTCGACGCGGAAATCCACCGTAATGTCGGTGAAACCCTTGCTCTGATAGGTGTCGACGATCTTCTGCCGCGCTTTCTGCAAGTCGTCCTCGTTGACCGGGGCGTTCAGTCTTACTCCGATTTCCTTGCGAAGTTTCTTCGCGCTGACGCGGTGCGCGCCGTCGATAACCAATTCACGCAGCACTTGCCGCGTTTGCACGGCCACAATCACTTTGACCCCATCCGCTTCAGGCTGCGCAAAAATTCGCACATTTTGAATCGTGCCGGTTTTGTAAAGGCTGCGAATGTCGTCCTCGACCGTCGAGTCAGAATAGGGCTGACCAACTGTCGTCCGGATCTGTGCGAGAATCACTTCTCTCGACACCGTTGCCGGACCGGAATATTGGACGTCGATCGAGCGAACGATCGGCGCTTCCTGTCCGCGGGCGATTGCAGGCGTGAGCAACGCTGCGGCGGCCACCGAAAACACTGCCAGTGTCCAACCCCTCGCCGATCCCCGAAATTCTCTCATAAATCAAGATGCCGAATCCCGCGCAGTGCAAAAACTGGCGCGGGACACGCGGGACTTAGAGGAGAAGAAGGCTATCGTCAAGGCGGGATTTTCTTCGAGAGTGGCGAGGCGACTGTCATAGACAGCGCCAGGGGCCGTTCAGTTCAACAGTTCGTAACTATTGTTTCGGCGGCGCGGTTCGTAACCGGCTTCGCGAATGAGGGACTCAATCTTTTCCGCATCCAAACGGAACGTCGTCCCCGCCGCGCTCACCACATTTTCCTCCATCATCACCGAACCGAAGTCGTTGGCGCCGTATTTCAATGCCACCTGGCCGATCCCCGGCCCTTGCGTGACCCATGAACTTTGGATGTTGTCGATGTTGTCCAAGAAAATCCGCGCCAGTGCCTGCGTCCGCAAATATTCCGCAACGCCGGTCGGCTGGGTCACTTTCAGAACCGTGTGTTGCGGCTGAAACGTCCAGCAAATGAAGGCGGTGAACCCGCCGCTCCGGTCCTGCTGATCGCGAATTCGCTGCAAATGTTCGATCCGTTCTTCGATCGTCTCCACGTGTCCGAACATCATCGTCGCGCTCGATTTCAAACCCAGCTCGTGCGCGACCTGCATCACTTCCAGCCATTGGTCGCTGTTGATTTTCAACGGCGCAATTTTTTTGCGGACCCGGTCCACCAGAATCTCGCCGCCCCCGCCGGGAATCGATCCGAGCCCGGCATTCTTGAATTCGACAATCACTTCTCGCAGCGGCATCCGGAATGTTTCGGCGAAATGCTGAAACTCCGGTGGACTGAATCCGTGGATGTTGATGTGCGGATACTTCCTTTTGATGTGCTGCAAAAGGTCGATATACCACTGAAACGGCAATTTCGGATGATGTCCGCCTTGCATTAGGATTTGAACTCCGCCCGCCGCCGAAAGTTCGTCGAGTTTTTGGTCGATCTGTTCAAGTGATAGCACGTAATGATCGTCATCGCGCTCCGTCCGGTAAAACGCGCAGAACTTGCAATAGACGTTGCAAACGTTTGTGTAATTGATGTTGCGGTCGGCGATGTAAGTCACGATCTCGCGTCCGCGTCCGTCGTAACTTTTTTCCTTCGCCAGGTTTCGCCGTGCATCTGCCAGCGCGCCCAATTCTTCCAGCGGCAGCTGATAAAGCTGAAGCGCTTCCTCAGAAGAAATCCGCGCGCCTTCAAGCACCTTGTCGTTCAGTGCGTCTCGATTGAGTGAAACCATCGCCGCTAGTTTAACCAAATCCCCCGCCGCTTACGAGCGATTTAGGATGAGGCATTGGCTTTAGCCAACTTTACGGCGGGAGGCGCCGAGCGCAGCGAGCGCACATTGGGAAGCCGGGCACCGAGATTGATCTCGGCTGCGACGTCCAAAACCCAACGGTGGATCTGAAATCAATCGAGGCGGTTTTGCTCCAAGAACTTCAGAACAGCGGCGTTGAACTCTCGCGGCTTCTCCATCATCAGGAAATGAGAAACGTTCTCCCAAACCTGATAATCCACTTTCGGCGCCAACCTGCGCACGAATTGTTCGTATTCCGCGGTCCAGACTGGTTGCTTCGCCAAAATCACTAACACCGGCACACCGATCTTGTCCTCTTTCCATAAATCGGGATCGGCTGTCGCTTCGAACTCGCTCACCGCCACGTGTTGCGGCGTTTTCAGCATCAGCGTTTTAATCTTGTCCCGGAGCGACGCGTCCTTGATCGGCTTTGTCATTCCATCAATGACACGACCGGCGGCCTCCGGGTAATTGTCGCCCTTCAGTGGGACGAGGAATTTTTCCATCGCGTCTCGATCGAAGAACGGCCGAAGCGGACCTTCGACAACGACCAGCGCTTTCACTTTGCCTGGGAATTTTCGGTAATAATGGCGGACGAACGGCGTCCCGTTGCTGTGTCCAACGAGAATGACGGACTTCACGCTCGCATCGCTCATCACCGCATCGATCGCGCGAACATACAAATCTTTGTTGTATTCAATCGTCTGCGGCTTCTCGCTTTGTCCGTGACCGGGCAGATCAATTGTGATCACGCGGATTTTTTCGGCTAACGCCGGCGCTTGTTCCGCCCAAACCGTTTCGTCGCAGCTCCAGCCGTGAACAAAAAACAGCGCGGTGTCGCCTTTGCCGTAATTCGTGTAATGGACCCGAAGATGATCGACATCGACGAACTTTGATTCGCTCACGATCGGTTCCGCAACGAGCCGACTCGCAGCGAAGATTAACAAGAACGCGATCAACTTTCTCACGCTTCGATTCTAAGTGAAGCCGATTGTAGGGCAACCGCTCCCTGCAACTGGATGCAACGTCACGTTGCTTGCCGTTTTGAGGTGGATCGCGCGCTCCGTCGCGCGATGCCAGGGAGATTGCGGCTGGGGACAGCCGCCATTACAACTTCTCGCATGGCGAAATCGGTGGCCATTATTGGCGCAGGCGTGTCCGGACTGACCTGCGGTGTTCTTTTTGCCGAACGTGGATTTCGGGCTGCGATTTTTGCCGACCAAATCGGCCAGCAAACAACTTCCGGCGCAGCTGGCGCGCTTTGGTTTCCCTACGATGCCGAGCCCGCCGACAAAGTGATTCCGTGGGCGCTCGCGACCTACAAGGCGCTTGTCGATCTTGCTAAAGATCCGCGCAACGGCGTCTCGATGATCGAACTCCGCCAATATTGCCGCACTGGTGAAATTCAAATTCCCGATTGGGCGAACTCGTTAGGCGTGGGCAGTGTAGCCACGGCGCTGTGCGCCGTCCCGAACCGGCCACAGGCCGGTGGCTACAACTTCTCAAGCGGCTTCTCTCTCACCGTGCCTCTGATGGACACCACCATTTACCTCGACTATCTCGCGAACCGTTTTCAAAAAACCGGCGGCTCGATCAATTCCGGCGTTCGTTTCGAAAAACTCGAAGATGTCGATTCCAAATTCGATCTCGTGATCAATTGCGCCGGGATCGGCGCGCGCGAGCTCGCGCAAGATGTCGATCTTGAACCGCATCGCGGCCAAGTCGCGATCGTTCCGAAGATCGACAATGTTAACTGCGCGATCGTCTGTGACGACGCGCCGCTCATGTACGCGATCCCGCGGAAGAACGATTGCGTCTTCGGCGGGACGAACGACGTGAGCGAAAATCTCGAAGCCGATCCAGCAACGACGGAAGCGATCGTCGCCGAATGCAGCCGCGTTTTGGAAATAGAAAAGCCGCGGGTTCTCCGTGAACGCGTCGGTCTGCGACCATTTCGAAAATCGGGCGTCCGTCTCGAAAAAGAAGAACTGCGCGACGGCCGCACCGTCGTTCACAACTACGGCCACGGCGGCTCAGGATTCACTCTTTCCTGGGGCTGCGCCGAAAACGTTTTCGACCTAGCAAGCACATTCATGCGTGCTTGAAATAAAGTAGGATCAATATCATCGCAGCTTGAATAACGAGGATTACGTGTGCCTACAGCTCCCGACCCTCGCAACGATGATGGTGCCGAACAGCGTCATCGAGTTGAGCCTGCCTCTGTTGGGGAGTCATTTGCTGGATATCCTCCGCAGAAGTTCGGCCGAGAGATCGGTAGAGGTTACGCGTGCTTCGGAAGTTGAGGATGAGAAGAGCCGCTGAGATCATGGAAGCCCCGATAATGCAGACTACAATGAACTTGAGATTCGGATTGAATATGGCGACTGCAGTGAACACGCTGATGATAATTCCATTTAGCGTGAGTGGCGCGTTCCACAGAGCGTAGTTCGCGTCTATCGTCAGACTGGCGAGCCTCCGTTGTTGTTCCTCGTAACGGTCCACAAGCGGAACTCAGCTGAATCAGTTTGAGCGATTCAAGCTGACGAAACAGTTCCTTACGTCAACGCGATGCACTGAAAGGAGCTGACGACGTCGTCTGGGCCTTTCGCAGCGAAGAAACTTTCGTAGTAGCCGGGGCCGAGGTCCCAGGAGGGTCCTTTGTAATATTCGTCACGATAAAATCGCCAGACGCCGCTGACCACGATGACGCAGCTCATCCGGTCGTTCCAAAAATCGCCGGTGTAATGAAAACTCAAATTGGTGCGAGCGTAGGCACCTTTGAAGCCGATGTGATCGTAAAGGACGAGCTCGGGCAGCCGAATAATTTCTTTGCTCGGCTCCACGTTCACCTTGCCGGCGCCGCTGGGATGATAACCAAGCGGCCCAAGTTTCCATTTCATGTCGATGATACAGCCGTTGTCCGGCGACAATTCGGTTTTCGGTATTTGTCTCATAAGCGGCGGAGGTTCGATGTCGATCTTGAACAAGGCTTGTCGTCCTGTCGAGAAAGATTGAACCACGGATTACGCGGATAGCACAGATAGACAAAGGCAGAAGTCAAAATTCTCCTGCGATCCGCCAAATCCGTGTAATCCGCGGTTTCTAAAAAGTCAGATCAGATGTTCTCGATTATCCGAGCGCAACCGGATCGTTTTGTTCTGCAAATTGTGCATCGCGCGAATAAACCGGACGGTTTTGCTTTTCGCCCGCATCAGAATCGAATGCGTAATCGCAGTCGTTCCTTTCGATTTCACGCCGCGGAGGAGCGCGCTGTCGCTGATTCCGGTCGCACAAAAAACGATGTTCTCGCCTTGAGCGAGATCGTCCGCGGTAAAAACGTGGTCGAGATCCTTTTCATGTCCGTCGGCAATGAGTTGTTTGCGCTCCTTGTCATCGCGCGGCCACATTTTGCACTGCATTTCGCCGCCGAGACATTTAATCCCCGCCGCCGCCAGCACCGCTTCGGGCGAACCGCCGATGCCCATGTAAAGATCGACATCCGGTTCGGGAAGCGACGGCGCCATCGCCGCGGCAATGTCGCCATCGCCGATCATCCGCAATGATGCGCCGCACGCGCGAATCTGTTCGACGATCTCTTTATGACGCGGGCGATCGAGCATTATCACGACCACGTCCTGGACCCGCTTGTCGACCGCACGCGCCACGATCGCCAGTGTTTCGGCAATGGGCGCGTCGATGTAGAGCGAGTCGCCGCGCTTCTGGGTGTATTGAATGACGCGAGGCCCGTAGGCGAGCTTCGACATGTAAAACGACGGCACATCGCGGAGCGCAACTTTGACGCCCTCTTCCGGACTTGCGGCCGCGATACAACTGATCGAGTTGGGCGCGCCTTTGGAAATGTTTGTCGTTCCGTCAATCGGATCGATCGCGATGTCGAACTGGGGCGCACCCGGGACCCAGGTGCCGAGTTGCTCGCCTTTAAAAATTCCGGGCGCGTCGTCTTTGATTCCTTCGCCGATCACGACTTCGCCGCAGATGTTCATTAGGTCGAACATGCCTCGCATGGCGTCGCAAGCGGCGGCATCGGCCGCTTCCTTGTCGCCGCGACCGAGCCAGCGGAGCGAATTGAGCGCGGCCGCTTCGGTCGCGCGAACGAAATCGAACTCAATGATGCGTTCGATGTCGTAATAACTTATTTTCGGCAACCGATGCATGACGGGCGATTAGATTCCCACTAGTCCGGGATCATGACAAGGCGTTGCTCTTCTGTGGAGGCAGCCGTCCTCGGCTGCTATTGAAGTTTACAGGCGAGACGCCTGCCACCACAGCCCAAAAGCCGGCAAGATTGCTTGAAAGTTTGTGCTTTGGGCTACGAATCTTAGCCCATAAACATCATTCCTATGAAATCAATCCGTCCGCTGGCTTCGGCTGCCGCCCTCGTCGTTTTGTTGATGTGCTTCTACGCGTTCCTCCTCGGAAACAAGGTTTTCGACGGCAAATTCGAGAACGAAGCGATTGCCTGGTACATTTTGGCCAAGGGAATCTTCTGCTCGGTCGCGCTGGTGGCGTTGAGCCGAATTCTCGACGGCGTGATCGCGAAACTCGGCGGCTAGACAGCGCTTATTTCGTGTCGCTCGCGTGCTGCATCGCATGATCGTGTCGCGACGGGCGGAGGCGCAGGAAAACTTGAAAGCCATAGCCCGGGCCGCCACCGTAGTAACGATCAAGTTCCTCCGGCCAAAAATCGATCGTGAACTGTCCGCCCAAACCGATGTCAATATTGTTACCGTGGGAGAGATCACGCACGTAACCAATTGAAACGGCGTTGACCGGGAAGATTTCATTGAGATCGCCCGGTGCCAGAACGAGTTCGTGTCCTGATTTCTCCACGCGTTCCCAGCGTCCATACACAGTGTCGCGCTCGCGCTGATAATTTGTCTCGATTAGCACCGACTCGGTTTTTCCTTCATGGGTATCGTCGTTCTGTCCCCACACCAGCGAGGTTGCCCAGTTCGAATCCGGGCCGAGGGCTCTATTATATATGAGCGACGCCGAGGTGCGGTGGCGATTCACATTGGGTTCGAGCATTTCCGGACTCTTGATGTAACCGTGCGACACTTGCAGCGCCAGGTCTGGCGTTGGGTTCCAGGAAATTCTACCGCTGAACGAATCGAAGCGCGGTCGATCGAAGTCGTAGCGTTGCTCGTCCGGCTCGCGTCCGGTGAAAACGCTCCCTTCAACTTTCACGTTCCTCCATTGCACGCCGGCGGTCGCGACACCAAACGTGATATGCGTCGAATCCTGCCAGTGATGACTAATCGGCGCATCCGGATCATCCATCGCCGAAAGGCGATGCATGAAAGTCGGCGGACCGATTGCGGGTTCGCCCGGGTAACCGAAATATAAATAGCCGCTCAAGTCGTCGGTGAGCTTTTGCGAAAGCGAAAAGGAAAGTTCGTCGAACAGATCGTGCGGATGTTGTCGATCGTGTAGCGGCTGGTCGCGCCACGATTCACCGCTTTGCAACAGAAGCGGATACCCGCGCCCGCCTTCGGTGAGCGGATCGAGACTCATCATCGCGCGCAGACCGAGCTGCGTATTTTCGCCCAACGAATGGGAAAACATCGCCATGATCCAGTTCGGCGCGTCGATGCGGTCGTCGCCGCGGCGCGTGCTCACGTTAGTGTACCGCGGAAAAATTCCGCCGTGTAACATGAGCATGTCGTCCCCAAACATCCACATGCGTCCGTAGATCGGCGTGGAATCTGGAACCCAGGCCGTGCCGGAACTTTCCCGGTTCATTGGATCGGCCACGTTGACCGACGATTGCATTTTCATTTCATGCTCGGCGTGCTCCGGCATGGCCATTCCGTTTGCGTCGTGATCGGTGGGTAGGGGCGATTGACCCAATCGATCCGACCCGGATTGGCGTTCGCGGGCGGTTCGGTGAACCGCCCCTACCTCTTTTATCGGTACCAGCGTCATTCCGCATTTCGGACATTGGCCCGGCTCTGCCCGCACAATCTCCGGATGCATCGGGCAGGTGTATCGTTGCGCATGTTCCACGCGTGGAGGGCCGGACGGTGTTGGCGTAGACTGAGCGAACGTCACTGTGATCACGCAAATCGTGATGCTCGCGATCAAAACTAAAATTCGTTTTGTCATTTTGAGTCTGTAGAGGCAGCCGTACCGGGCTGGGGATAGCGAAAATGCAGGCGAGACGCCTGCCGCCACAGTTAGTGGATTGTGATCAGCTAGGCGCTAACAGGCGGAGCGTGCGCGTGCATGCTCCCGATCAATTCAACGAATGACGTTCTGCCGGGCGGCCCAGTGTCGAGCGTTGCCGGCGTGAACGAAATTATTGCCGACGGCAAGAGGGCAATCGCATCGAGTGCAAAATCGACATGAACAAGATCGACAATTGATGGCGCAAGGGACTTTGCTGGCGTTGTCGAGACGGCGCGAAGAATTTTACAGCACTCAGTTCCAGCGGGTTGCGGTTGATGCTTCGCCGGCTTGGAATGGAACGGACAACCGCTTTGGGTCGTGTCGGTTTTGCTCGCGAGCGCGCGGAGCGAGCAGTGATTGGAAATCGCGATCCAGGAAAAGATCGTTATCGCAACGATCAGGCAACGCGCGGTTGCTTTCACATTGCTTCAATCGCTGACTCTCGTCGAATCTCAAATATTTTCTTTTGATTGGTCGATGGGCGCGATCGGTCCGGAAGGAAGGCTTTCTGGTGGCACGACATCGGGCGGGGGAGGAATAGATGTCGATCTTGGCACGGTTGGCGCATCTTGTTTGATCCGCGTTGACATCAACATGGCAGCGAAGAGCAACGCCGCTGCGACATAGAACGGCGCGCCCGGCAAATTCAGCGCGTGTTTGGGATCGATAGATAAACCGAAGATCTTGAGAAACATCCATGGCCCAAGAATAAACGTGATCGAACGCATGCTCTGAAGCGCGCCCTGCAGTTCGCCTTGTTCCCGTTCGCTCACGCGGTGTGTCATCATGCCTTGCGCAGCCGGCATGGAAATGTTCCAGAGCGAGATGATTGGAATCGAAGCGACGAACAGTTGCCACGTGTTCGCGATGCCGGCCACAAACATTCCTGAAGCACCGAAAAACTGACCAATATAGAGTGTCATTTTTTCGCCAAAGCGTTTCACCATTCGTCCGGTCAAGCCGCCGGAAATGATTGCCGTAACGATTCCGACGAAGACGAGA
>DATMON010000004.1:0-503323 GCA_035568175.1 Chthoniobacterales bacterium | reverse complement strand
CAATCAAAGTGTTGGCACCTTAACCGATGGCAATCAGGCGACGCACGTTCAAGGCGAATCGGTTTCGGCCGATTTGTTCCCGCTTCTCGGAGTTCAACCAATTCTGGGGCGCGCCTTTCTCCCAAAGGAAGACGAACCGGGAAACTACGTCGTAATTTTGAGTTACGAGTTGTGGCAGCGCCAATTTGGCGGCGACCGCGGGATTATCGGCAAAAACATCAGCCTCGATGCGAGACAGTGGCAGGTGATTGGCGTAATGCCGCCACGCTTTACTTATCCTCTCCGGTTTTCGAATCCACCGGAGCTTTGGATCTCGATGTCGATCTTGCGCAGGAGCGACGACGGCTCGAAGCCGATGACCGAGCAACGCGACGATGATTTCTTACAGTGCGTCGCGCGATTGAAGCCTGGCGTTTCTCTCAAACAAGCGCAGGCGAACATCGACACAATCACCTCCAATTGGCATCAACAGTATCCGCAAAAAATAAACGCCGGAGCGAAAGTGATTCCGGAACTTAGCGCGATGGTTGGCAATACGCGTTCGGCGTTGTTCATGTTGTGCGCGATGGCAGGCTGCGTTCTGCTCGTCGCATGCGTCAACGTCGCCAACTTATTGCTGGCGCGTTCGCTTTCCCGCAATCGGGAGATCAGCATTCGCGCCGCGCTTGGAGCCGGACGTTGGCAAATCATCAAACAACTTCTTGTTGAAAGCGCGCTCCTAGGAATTTTTGGCGGCCTTGCTGGATTGATGCTCGCAATCTGGGGCGTCGATTCGATGAAAGCTTTTCTGCCCGGCATTCCGCGCATGGACGAAATCTCACCAGATCCGCGCGTGCTTATTTTCACGGCCGCAATCAGTTTCGGCGTTGGAATTTTTGCCGGTTTGCTGCCGGCGTGGCGTGCATCGCATCCAAATCTTGCCACCTCAATGAATGAGGCTGCTCGCGGTTCCAGTGAAGGCCTGGCCGGACGCCGGACGCGCGCAGGCCTCGTTGTCATCGAGATGGTGCTCGCGCTTGTTCTTCTCGCCAGCGCGGGACTGCTCGTCGAAAGTTTTCTCCGTTTGCAAAAAGTTCCAGCCGGATTCGATCACACAAAAGTGATCACGGCGCGTCTCGAGTTGCCGAATGCGAGTTATCCGAAAGCGCAGGACACGGCGGACTTTTATAAGAAATTGCTTGAGCGCGTTTCTGTTCTTCCCGGTGTGCAATCGGCTGCCGCGGCCTGGTGGATTCCGCTGAGCGGGAGCGACATCGATCTCACCTTCGACGTTCAAGAGAGGCCGCTGCCGGAAGGCCAACAAGCCGTCGCGGAGGTTAATGTCGTTACTCCCGAATATTTCCGGACCCTGCGCACTCCGATCGCGCTCGGCCGGGCTTTTACCGAGCGCGACGACAAAAATGCCCCGCCCATTGTGATTGTTTCCGAAAGTTTCGCTAAGCGGTATTTTCCCGGGGAGAATCCGATCGGCAAGCGGATCACTCCAAATGGCTCGGTCGAAGGCAAACCGCCGGTGCGCGAAATCGTCGGCGTAGTGGCCGACATGCATTTGATCAGTCTGAAGGTTGCCCCGCGGCCGCAGATTTATATTCCGCAGCAGCAGTTCGGAATCCATTCAATGTCAATCTTTGTTCGAACGGCGATCGATCCTCAATCGTTCACGAGCACGTTGCGCCGCACCGTCGCGGAGATCGACAAGGACGTGCCGATTTATCGGACGCGAACATTGACCGATTACATGTCGCAATCGATCGCCCAGCCGCGGTTGAACGCGATGCTCGTCGGATTGTTCGCGCTGATCGCGCTGCTTCTCGCCGCCGCCGGAATCTTTGGCGTGATGAGTTACTCGGTCACGCAACGCACTCAGGAGATCGGCATTCGCATGGCCCTCGGGGCGCAACGCTACGATGTGTTGCGGCTGATTGTCGTCCAAGGCATGCGTTTTGTCGGCGTTGGATTGGTGCTCGGCATTATCGGCGTGCTTGTTTCGTCGCGTCTCCTGCAAAGCTTTCTCTTCGGAATCGGCGCGACTGATCTCAAAACGATGCTTGCCGTTACGCTCGTTCTCACGGCCGTCGCATTTGTTGCCTGTTTTGTCCCGGCCCGCCGGGCGACGCTGGTCGATCCCGTTGAAGCGTTACGTGCCGAATGATTTTATAAAGAGAGTTAACCCGACCCAGACATGAACGACCTTCGATTCGCATTAAGAATGCTCGTAAAAGCGCCGGGCTTTACCGCGATTGCAGTGTTCACGCTCGCGCTGGGTATTGGTGCCAACACGGCCATCTTTAGTGTCGTCAACGCGGTTCTACTCAAGCCGTTGCCATTTCCCGCACCGCAACAACTGGTCGCCTTCGGCATGACCGACACACGCCAGAAAGCGCAGACCACTCTCCGTTCTCTTTCTTATCCTGATTTCTTTGATTTTCGGCGCCAGAACAACACGCTCGGCGCCGTGGCGATTTATTGTGATCGCTCATTTGCCCTGACCGGCGAACAAAGCGTCACCAGCTTGCGGGGCGTGAGAGCAAGCGCTGAGTTTTTCGATGTGCTTGGGATCACACCGGTCATCGGGCGCAAATTTGTGCGCGCGGATGAACAAGCCGGCGGGGGACCCGGCGGCTACAAAGTCGTGATTAGTGATGATTTCTGGCGAGAACATTTTGGAGGTGATCCGACCGTGGTTGGCCGCATGATTGAGATCAACCGGCAGCTCCACACCGTCATTGGCGTAATGCCACCGCGGTTTCAGTATCCGATCTCAACCGATCCGGTTTCGCTTTACGTTACGATCGCCGAAGACGCCATCTCGCCCGATGGCGACAAACCGCTAACCGAAGAACGCGGCAACCATACTTTGGGAGCGATCGCCCGGCTCAAGCCTGGGACGACAATCGGCCAGGCCCAAGCCGAATTCTCCACCATCGCGGCCAATCTCGAGAAACAATATCCAACCACGAATTCCTTTTTCGGCGTGCGCTTAAAACCGCTGCGCGAAGAACTGATCGGCGATGTGCGAACCGCGCTTTATGTGCTCTTCGCCGCAGTCGCTTGCGTTTTGCTGATCGCGAACGTAAACGTGGCCAATCTCTTGCTCGCGCGCGCTTCAGTTCGCGGGAAAGAAATTGCGTTGCGTGCCGCCGTCGGCGCGAGCCGCGCGCGCATCATTCGCCAATTATTGACCGAAAGCACGGTTCTGGCTGGACTCGGTGGCCTTGGCGGATTGTTGATCGCACAATGGGGGACCGAAGCTCTTATCAAAGCGGTTCCGCAAAACATTCCACGCATCAGCGATATTCAGCTCGATGGCGTCGTGCTCGCATTTACGCTTTTTGTTTCGTTAGGCACCGGAATTGTTTTCGGTCTTGTCCCGGCGTGGCAAGCGTCTCATGTCGATCTTAACGCTTCATTGAAATCCGGTACGCGGACCGGCAGCGGCGAACACAAGTCGCGCCTGCGGAATGGTCTGGTCATTGGTGAAGTCGCGCTCGCTCTCGTTTTGTTGATCTGCGCCGGGCTTTTAATTCAGACCTTTGCCAAACTAAGCCGCGTTCAACCGGGGCTGCGAACTGAGCGATTGCTTACTGCGAGCCTTCAATTGCCCAGCGCAAGTTATCCGAAAAACGAAAACGTTATCGCGTTTTACGATCGTTTCCTGGAACGTCTGCGCGCACTTCCAGAAGTCGAGTCTGCCAGCGCGATTGTTCCGCTGCCGCTGAGCGGAAGCAATATGGTGACTGATTTCGATATTGAAGAACATCCGTTGCCGGAGGGGCAACGACCCGGCTCGCCGGTCCATCTGATTGGCACTGACTATTTCAGGACGACCGGCATCCCGCTTCAACAAGGCCGGGCCTTCGATCAAAACGATCGGATGGATTCACCACCGGTCGTGATCGTGAACGAGCGCTTCGTCACCAAATTTTTTCCGGGCCAGAACGTTATCGGTAAACGCATCAAACCGGGGTTCTCTGCCGACGATTCTGGCGAAAAGATGCGCGACATCGTCGGCGTGGTGGGAAACGTAAAACATGTCTCGCTCAAGAATGAAGATTCCCCCGAGATGTATTTGCCGCGCACGCAGATTCCCTCCCACAGCATGTCGATCGTCATTCGTACGAAGGTATTGAATCCAAATACCCTGACTTCGACGGTGCGAAAGGAACTCGCCGAGATGGATTCGACCATTCCGCTGACAAGCGTTCGCGTTTTTGATGATTACATTTCGCGCTCGCTCGCCCGGCCGCGTTTTAACGCACTGCTCTTGTCGATCTTTGCTGGAAGTGCACTGATTCTGACCGCGATCGGCATTTATGGCGTGATGGCTTACGCGGTAGCGCAACGCACCAACGAGATCGGAATTCGCATCGCGCTCGGTGCCGCCCGAGCCAACATCTTCAAATTGGTAATTGGTCAGGCGATGGGAATCGTCGCCGTCAGCGTTGTTATCGGACTTGCCGGTGCGTTTGCGGCCACGCGATTGTTAAACAGCCTCCTCTTCGCAATCAATGCGTGGGACCCAGTCACCTTTATCGCGATTGTAATTCTGATTTCGGTGGTTGCATTTCTAGCAGCTTGGTTTCCCGCGCGACGAGCAACACTAGTCGATCCGATTGAAGCACTGCGCGCCGAATGAATTTCTCGAAACAAATCAACCCCACATTCGAATATGAACGATATCCATTTCGCTTTTCGTAAACTTCGACAGTCGCCCGCGTTTACTGCGATCGCGGTGATCACGCTCGCTCTCGGGATCGGGCTCAACACTGCGATCTTCAGTTTGGTGAATGATCTTTTCCTGCGCGGTCTGCCCTTCAAGGAACCGGCGCACGTCGTACACTTTTTCGGCGGCGACAAGTCGCGTGACCTCGTAGATTTGCCGGTTTCGGCGCCGCGCTTCGAACACGTTCGCGATGGCCAAACCATTTGCGAGAGTCTGGCCGGGGAAAATTTCTTCGCCTTCACATTGACTGGTCTCGGTGATCCCGTGCAGGTCTTCGGCGGCAGATTGACTTCCAACTACTTTGACGTGCTTGGCGTACGTCCAATTCTTGGCCGGAGTTTTCTCCCCGAGGAACAGGAGGGCGCAGATGTTGCGCTTATCACGAAGAATTTTTGGCAGAAAAGGATGGGTGGCGATCCGAACGTGATTGGACGCGGCATTACGCTCGATGGCGTTGCGCACACAATCGTGGGTGTTCTGCCAGACATGCCCACGCAATGGTTCGGTGCGAACCCGATTGCAGAGGTTTGGACGACCAAGCCGTTTCAAATTCCCGGATTCACCCACGAGCGGCTAATGCGCGGCACGAGTTTTCTCCGCGTGGTCGGACGATTGAAGTCGTCGATCACCGTGCAGCAAGCGAAAGCGGCCCTGCCGTCGCTCGATCAAAGTTACAACGCGCAATATCCGAACAAGATCGACAGCAAGATGACGACCACGATCAAGACTTTGCCGGAAGACGTTACCGAGAACATTCGCGCCAGTTTCATCACGCTTTTCGCGGCGGTCAGCTTTGTTTTGCTAATCGCATGTAGCAACGTCGCGAATTTGTTGCTGGTGCGATTCAGTGGTCGTCGGCGCGAGATTGCGTTGCGAATCGCAATTGGCGCATCGCGAGCGAGCATTGTGCGGCTTTTCGTGTTTGAAAGTTTGTTGGTCAGCGCGTTCGCCGGCGTCGTCGGCGCATTTGTGGCCTGGCGATTGGTGCCGCTGGTCCCGGGAATGGCGGCCAATTTTCTTCCGTTGGAAGCGAATAGCGTCACGAGTTTGTCGATCCCAGTTCTCCTATTTACGATCGGATTGTCGATTTTGACCGGTTTGTTGATGGGGATTTATCCCGCGCTGCAAGGCTCGCACGCCGATTTGGCTGACGGTTTAAAAGAAGGCGGACGCGGAACCAGCGGAAGTGTGCGACAACAACGGTTCCGCAAAATTCTCGTCGGCGCACAGGTCGCGCTTTCGGTGACGTTGGTTGCTGGCGCGGCGTTGCTCATCACGAGCTTCATTCGCCTTAGCCAACAGAATATCGGCTTTCGTTCCGCAAATCTCTGGACCGGCGCTATCACTCTACCGGTGGCGCATTATTCTGACGCGCCGTCGCGTCAGCGTTTTGTCGAGCAAACACTCGACGCGCTGCGCGATGTTCCGGGGTTGGAAAGCGCGACAGTGAGCGGCGACATTCCATTGAACGGAGGAAATCGAACGCTTTACGCGCGGAGCGATCGCGACGTTCCGCCGATCGAGAAGCGCGCCAATGCGCCGAGTCACGATATTGCGCCGGGATATTTTCCGACGTGGGGAGTTCCGCTGTTGACCGGGCGTGATTTTAATGAGCACGACACGGCCGAAGGTCAGAACGTTTGCCTGATCAGCCAAACCGGTGCGAAAAAAGTTTATCCAAACGAGAATCCGATCGGCAAAACGCTACTCGTGACAAGTCTTGGCGTGCCGTGCGAGATCGTCGGCGTGGTCGCTGACGTGCGTTCGGTCCAAGTCCGCGAAGAGCCCGGAATGGAATTTTATCGGCCCTGGGCTCAGGAAAATTTTCCGTTCGCGAATATCTCGGTGCGCAGCACCTTGAACGTTGAAGCGGTCACGAAGCTGGTACAATCCGCGCTCGCGAAAGTGGATCCCGGTTTGGCGATTGCCTTGCCCCAAAGCATGGACGCAGTGGTCGCCCAATCGTTTGGGCAAGCGCGCCTCAAGACGTGGCTGCTCGGAATTTTTGCCGGGGTCGCGTTGCTACTGGCTAGCATTGGAATCTACGGCGCCGTTGCTTACACGGTTGAACAGCGCACCGGAGAAATCGGTGTTCGGATGGCGCTCGGCGCGCAAACCCGAGATGTCCTCCGTTTGATCATCAATCAGGGAATGAAGCCGGTCGTGATCGGACTGGCGATTGGAATCGCCGCCGCTTTCGCCCTCGGACGCTTGATCGCGTCGCAACTCTATCAGGTTTCTTCGAACAATCCGGCGCTGCTCGCGGGAGCAACTGTGTTGCTCGCTGGAATCGCGCTGCTCGCGTGTTTGTTGCCGGCGCGTCGCGCCACACTTGTCGATCCGGTGCAAGCGCTGCGAACTGAATAGAGGAACGAAATTATGCTTGGGGACCTAAGATACGCGTTGCGGTCGCTGATCAAGGCCCCGGCGTTTAGCGCAATCGCAGTGTTGACGCTGGCCCTCGGTATCGGCGCGAACACAGCGATCTTCAGTTTGATCCACGATCTTTTTCTGCGCGGCCTGCCGTTTTCTGAGCCATCCAGAATCTTGCGCGTCAATAGCGAAGCAAAGGACCGCAATGTGCAGCAGATTCCGTTTTCTGTTCCGCGCTTCTGGCATTATCGCGATAGCCAGACCGTCTTTTCGGAATTCGCCGCTGATGCGGGCACCGGTTTTATTCTGACTGGTCTTGGTGATCCAATTCAACTCAACGGCGCAAACGTCACAGCGAATTATTTCCAACTGCTCGGCGTCCGTCCAATTATTGGTCGATTATTTCTGCCCGAGGAGGAACAGAGAGCCGATGTCGCGTTGATTAGCGAACATTTTTGGCGCAGCAAGCTGGCCAGCGATCCCCAGGTATTGGGCCGCGTCCTGACGTTGAACGGTGTGCCGACAACAATCGTCGGCGTTGTCCCGACCGGCTCGCTAGCTTGGTGGGGACCAAACCTGGAGATCTGGACGGTAAAACCATTCGAATTACCGGGCATTGCCAAGGATTTACTCATGCGTGGCGTCAGTTACCTGCGCGTGATCGGGCGGTTGAAGCCGGGCGTGACGATCGATCAAGCGCGAGCCGCACTGCCAGCCGTACAGGAAAGTTATCGCGCGCAATATGCCGCGAACGCCGATAGCAGTTGGGCGCCAGTAGTGGTGACCGCGCCGGAAGATGCCACTGGAAATTTGCGGCCTGCCTTTCTCACTCTCCTGGCCGCAGTTTCGTTGGTGTTGTTAATCGCCTGCAGCAACGTCGCAAATCTGTTGCTCGTTCGCTTCACTGGACGCCGTCGTGAAATCTCTTTGCGTGTTGCGCTCGGGGCTTCGCGTGGAGGAATTGTGCGCCTGTTTGTATTGGAAAGCACACTGTTGAGCGTCTTCGCCGGGTTGCTTGGTTTAGGAATTGTTCTCTGGCTGATGCCGGTTATTCCAAAACTCGCTGGCCAAAATGTTCCGTTAGAAACCACAGCCGCCATTAGTTGGCCGGTGTTTTTCTTCACCTTGTCGTTGTCGATCTTGGCAGGTATCGCCATGGGCGCCTATCCGGCTTGGCAAAGCTCACGCGCCGATTTGGTTGACGGCTTGAAAGACGGCGGCCGTGCCATGAGTGGAAGCATAGGTCAACATCGAGTTCGGCGGCTGCTTGTGGCTGCGCAAGTTGGGTTATCGGTTGTTCTTCTGGCTGGCGCCGCATTACTCATCACGAGTTTCTTCCGACTCAGTCGCCAGGAAGCAGGATTCAGGACCGAGCGCATCTGGGTCGGTGGCATAGGGCTGCCGCCAGCGCGCTATGCCGATGAAGCCGCCTTGGCGCAATTTTCCAAACACTTGCGGGATGAACTGCAGGTCGCGCCCGGCGTCGAGACTGTCGCGCTCGCTGACGCAGTTCCGCTGGGGGGCGGCGTCGGGCAGTCACCTTATGCGCGGGCCGACAAAAATCCGCCGCCGATCAATCAGCGGCCGCTCGGCAACATGCACAGCATCTCTCCCGGATATTTGCGTACTTTCGGCATTCCGTTGATCGCCGGGCGGGATTTTGACGAACGGGATGCGCGAGATCGTCCGTTGGTCGTTCTGATCAGCCAGGCGACTGCGAAACGGATGTTTCCGGGCGAAGATCCAATCGGCCATCAGTTATTTTTCGGTGCCCAAAACGGAACCGGCCAGCTTGCGGAGATTGTCGGGGTCGTCGGCGATATACGCTTCCTGCGTCTCGATCAAGCCGATGATGTTGAATTCTATCGGCCTTTGCCGCAGCGCATTTTTCCGTTCATCAATGTGGCGGTGCGAAGCAATCTTCCACCGGAAGCGATTGGGCAGATCGTTCGAAGCACAGTCGCCAGGATCGACAATCAACTTCCTATCATTCAGCCGACAACGATGGAAGCGGTCGCAACTCAATCGCTCGGACCACAGCGGTTAACAATGACGTTACTGTCCCTGTTTGCTGGCGTGGCGCTTTTGCTCGCCATGATCGGAATTTACGGCGCAGTAGCTTACACAGTTGAACAGCGTACCGGAGAAATTGGCGTGCGCATGGCCCTGGGCGCGCAAGCGCGCGACGTCTTGAAGCTGGTTGTCGGTCAGGGAATGAAGCCGGTTCTATTCGGACTTGCTGTCGGATTGATCGCTACATTCGGTCTCGGGCGGTTGATCACGGCGCAGCTGTATCAGGTTTCAGCGCAAAATCCGATGTTGCTCAGCGCGGTCATCGTTACGCTGACCCTCGTTGCTTTGATCGCCTGTCTTTTACCGGCGCGACGCGCCACGCTGGTCAATCCGATTCAGGCGTTACGGACCGAATAGTTATTCACGTAATCCTTTCGCATGAACGACATTCGCTTCGCTTTTCGCAAACTGCGCGAATCGCCGGCGTTTACATTGATCGCGGTCGCGACCCTCGCGCTCGGGATCGGACTCAACACCGCGATCTTCAGTTTGATCAACGATCTTTTCCTGCGCCCGCTGCCATTCAAAGACCCAGCGCGGTTGGTGCACATGTATTCCAACGCTCGCGAGCGCAATTTGCTCGAGCTAGCGATTTCGGCTCCGCGTTTTCAACATTATCGCGATGGTCAAACAATGTTTGACGGATTTGGCGGCGAAAACGTTTCTGCGTTTACTCTGACCGGGCTCGGCGATGCGGTTCATCTATTCGGCGGCCGTGTGACCTCGAATTATTTCGATATCCTCGGCGTGCGACCAATCCGTGGCCGCAATTTTCTGCCGGAAGAAGAAGAGGGGGCGGATGTCGCAATGGTCACCGAAAATTTTTGGCAAAAGCGAATGGGCGGCGACCCGAACGTGATTGGGCGCAGCATCACACTCAACGGCATTGCACATACGATCGTCGGTGTCTTGCCGAACCTTCCATTTTCATGGGTTGGGCCCAACGCGGAAGTCTGGACGACCAAACCGTATGTCATTCCAGGATTTACCTACGAACAGGTGATGCGCGGCAGCGGCATTTTGCGTGTGGTCGGTCGATTGAAACCGGGAATGACGGTCGAACAAGCGCGGGCGGCATTGCCCTCGCTCGAGCAAAGTTATCGAGCGCAGCATCCGGACAAGATCGACAGCTCGTCAGTCATGACGTTGAAAACGCTGCCTGAGGACGTCACCGGAAATTTGCGACCGGCGTTTGCGACGCTGCTCGCGGCGGTTGCCTTTGTTTTGCTGATCGCGTGCAGCAACGTTGCGAATCTCTTGCTTGTGCGATTCACTGGCCGTCGCCGTGAAATCGCGTTGCGGATGGCGATTGGTGCTTCGCGTGGAAGTATTGTCCGGTTGTTTGTCTTCGAAAGCCTACTCGTCAGCGTGATCGCGGGCGCGGCTGGTGCATTGTTAGCGTGGCAGCTTGTCCCAGTTGTGCCGAAAATGGCCGCGAATTTTCTCCCGTTCGATCCGATGACGCGCATCGAGCTGTCATTTCCGGTTCTACTCTTCACGATCGCATTGTCGCTTTTGACCGGTGCGGTGATGGGAATCTATCCGGCCTTGCAAAGTTCCCGCACAGATCTGGTCGAAGCATTGAAAGAGGGCGGTCGTGGAACTACCGGCAGCGCGCATCAGCAACGATTCCGCAAAGTTCTAGTCGGTGCGCAAGTTGCGCTCTCCGTTACGCTGCTCGCAGGCGCGGCGTTGTTGATCACCAGTTTCGTCCGGCTGAGTCAGCAAAATATTGGATTTCATCCCGAAAATCGTTGGATCGGCTTCATCACGTTGCCTGAGGCGCAATATCCCGATCTCAATGCCCGTCAGCATTTCGTCGAAAAAACGCTCGTTGCCCTCCATACCGTTCCGGCTTTCGAAAGCGCGACGATTAGCGCCGACATTCCGCTGCTCGCCGCGGCCGTTTCTAACGTGCTATATGCGCGCCCGGATCGCGAAGTCTTGCCCATCGACAAACGTGCGGCGGCGGTGCTTCACAATATCGCCGCGGATTACTTCAAAACCTGGGGCATCTCAATGTTGGCCGGACGCGACTTCGACGAGCACGATACGGCTGATCGGCAGAACGTGATCATTATTAGCGAGGCCGGCGCGAAGAAGGTTTTCGGGGATGAGGATCCGATTGGCAAAACATTACTCGTCGGCAGCGCGAGCGTCTCTTGTGAGATCGTCGGTATCGCTGGCGATGTGCGATCGCGCAAAGTTTCTGAGCCGGACACGATTGAAATCTATCGGCCTTGGGCGCAGCAAAATTTTCCGTTCCCATGCATTCTCGTGCGCAGCCAGCTCAAACCGGATGCAGTGACCAAGTTGGTGCAGTCGGCGCTTGCGACCGTAGATCCTGGATTGGCAATCGCTATTCCGCAGTCGATGGACGCAATTGTCGCCCAAGCGGTCGGGCAAACGCGATTGATGATGTGGCTGCTCGCGATTTTCGCCGGCGTCGCCTTGCTCCTGGCCAGTATTGGAATCTACGGCGCCGTCGCTTACACCGTTGAGCAGCGCACCGGAGAGATCGGTGTCCGAATGGCACTCGGCGCCCAAACCCGTGATGTGCTGCGCCTCGTGGTGAACCAAGGAATGCGGCCGGTTCTCATCGGTCTCGCGGTTGGTATCGTTGCCGTGTTCGCGCTCAGTCGCTTGATCGCAGCGCAACTGTATCAAGTTTCGGCGTACAACCCGGCCTTGCTCGGCGGCGCGAGCATATTGCTCGCCGCCACCGCGTTTTTCGCATGCCTGCTGCCCGCCCGCCGCGCCGCGCTTGTCGATCCCGTCCAGGCGTTGCGCATGGAATAGAATTTATGTTTACCGATCTGAAGTATGCGCTGCGAATGTTGGTGAAAGCGCCGGGCTTCACCATCATCGCGATCCTAACTCTCGCGCTCGGAATCGGCGCCAACAGCGCCATCTTCAGCGTCATCGACGCGGTTCTGCTTCATCCGCTTCCATTTCCAAGACCAGATCAGGTGGTCGCGGTTTGGTCGCGGGTCGCACACAACAAGCTGGAGAAAGAAACGGAATCGATTCCTGATTATGTCGATCTTCGCGATCAATCGCAGACTCTCTCGGCATTGGCGGCATTCACACGCGCAGGCGCGGTGCTAAATGGAACGGAAGAGGCCCGCCAGCTGTATGGCGTGGCGACTACCTCAGACATTTTTTCCGTGCTCGGCGTCGCGCCGGCGCGCGGGCGCGTTTACACACGCGAAGACGACAACGTCGACGCGCGCGTTGTCGTGCTGACCGATTACGCTTGGAAAACTTATTTCAACCGCGATCCCGAGATTGTTGGAAAGCAGGTCAGCTTGTCGTGGCGTCTCTATACCGTGCTCGGAGTCATGCCGCCCGGCTTTCAATTTCCGGTCGAAGGCGAGCGCGCGGAGTATTTGCAGCCGCTCCATCCGCTCGTGCCGGAAGCGGTCAACAATCGCGACTCACACTTCGCCCGCATGGTCGGCCGATTGAAACCGGGCGTGACGGTCCAGCAATGCGACGCGGAGATGAAGACGATCGCGGCGCGACTGGAGAAGCAATATCCAAAATCGAACACGGATCGTTCTGAGAGCGTGTACTCGCTTCATGACGATATCGTGGGCGACGTGCGTCCGGCATTGATCACGATTCTGGCCGCGGTTGCGTTTGTGTTGCTCATCGCATGCGCAAATGTCGCCAATCTTTTGCTCGCTCGCGCAACCGCCCGACAACGCGAGATCGCGATTCGCACTGCGCTTGGGGCAAGTCGCACGCGGATGGTCGGACAACTTCTCGGTGAAGGCTTCCTATTGTCGATCTTCGGTGCCGCCGGCGGGTTGCTCATTGCCTGGTGGGGAATCGATCTTCTTCGCGTTTTCGGTCCGCAAGATGTTCCGCGCCTCGGCGAAGTCGCGATTAATCCTCCGGTGTTTTTCTTCACATTTGCCGTCGCAATTTTCAGCACGCTTCTCTTTGCGTTAGTCCCTGCGCTGCAAATGACGCGGCCAAATGTGAACGAATCACTGCAGGAGGGAAACCGCGGCGCAGTCGGACCCGAGTCGCACCATCTCCGCCGTTTGCTCGTGATCGCGCAGGTCGCTTTGTCATTGCTGCTTCTCGCGGGCGCTGGCTTGTTGATCAAGAGCTTCGCTAATCTTCGCGCGACCAAGCCGGGCTTCGACCCGCAGCATGCGATTGTCGCTGAACTCATTTTGCCAAAGGCGAAATATCCGGAGCCGGAAAAGCATCGACAATTTTTCGAACAGATTCTGCCCAAGTTAGCCGCCTTACCCGGAGTGGAAGCTGTCGGCGCGGCGTTTCCGATGCCGTTTTCCAATAATGATTGGGGATCGACGTTTTCGATTGTCGGCCAACCGCCGCGACCTCCTGGGCAGGAGTTGGAATCTTCGCATCTTACCGTCACGCAGGATTATTTTCGTGCGATGGGAACGCCGCTGCTCCGCGGTCGCGTGTTCAGTTCCAGAGATACGAAGGATTCGCCGCCGGTTGTAATGGTGAACGATGTTTTCGCTCAGCGTTTCTTTCCTGGCGGCAACGCGATCGGCCACCAAATCGTTTTGATTCACGGCGACAACAGCCAGACTTCCAATCAGCCTTCGCCACCGAAAGAAATTGTCGGCATCGTTGGGGGTTCACGTCACGAATCGCTGGCCATCCAACCTTTGCCGGAATTTTACATTCCGGCTTCACAGGATCCGTCGCGACGGATGGATGTTGTCTTTCGTACCGCCGCAATCGATCCGGCAGGACTACAAAGCCCACTGCGCAACATTGTCCACGAATTCGACAAGACTCTGTTTATTCCAACTCTCGAGCCGTTGGAGAAACGCATTGGCATCACCCTGGCCCAGCCCCGATTCAATATGATGTTGCTCGGCGCGTTTGCCGGCGTCGCGATGATTTTAGCGGCGATCGGCATTTACGGTGTAATCGCCTATACCGTTGTGCAGCGCACCAGAGAAATCGGGATTCGAATGGCGCTCGGCGCACAGAAGATCGACATGCTCACGATGGTCATGCGCCAAAGCTTTACCGTTATTGGAATCGGTCTGCTTGCTGGAATTCTAGGCGCGCTCGCCGTCACGCGCTTGATGTCGAGCTTGCTCTATGGCGTGAGTTCGCACGATCTCTCGATCTATGCCATTGTCACAATCATTTTGAGTGCCGCGGCCTTGATCGCCACTTATTTTCCGGCGCGCCGCGCAATGGCGGTCGATCCGATGGTTGCGCTACGCTACGAGTGACGTGAACGATCTGAAGTTCGCTCTGCGCCAGCTCCGCAACTCGCCGGCGTTCACGGTCACAGCGCTCGCCACCGTTGCGATCTGCCTGGGGGCGAACCTCGCGATTTTCGCCGTCATCAATTCCATTCTGCTCCGGCCGCTTCCCTTTCCGCAATCCGATCGACTGGTGACGATTTACAACACGTATCCGAAAGCCGGTGTCGAGAACGACGGTTCGTCGATCACCAATTACTACGAGCGTCGTGGCAACATCTCCGCCTTCTCGAGCCTTTCTATGTATATGGAGAGAGCCGAAACCGTTGGTGATCCGGGCTCGATGCAACAAGAGGAAATCGTGCGCATCTCGCCGGAATTTTTTACAACCCTTGGCGTGAGCCCCGCCCTCGGTCGCAACTTCACCGATAAAGAGACCGACCTCCAGACGAACGTGATTATCCTGACGGACGAATTCTGGCGGGAGCGTTTCAATTCCGATCCAAACATTCTGGGTCGTGACACCCGCATAAATGGTATCCCAAGAAAGATCGTTGGCGTCCTGCCTCCTGCTTTTCGTTTTCTCTCGTCGGAGGCGCGCGTTTTTCTTCCGATAAAATCCGGTATGGAGGAGCGTGGGCCGAAAGCGCGTCACTCTGGCGGCGGCGTCACGCACATGATCGCGCGGTTGAAGCCGGGCGCTACGATCGCGGAGGCGCAAGCCCAGATCGATGCGCACAACGCCGCCGTCGAGGAAGATAATCCTGAAGCGAAAATGATGGCGGAAGCCGGCTTCCGATCGCTCGTTAGGCCATTGCACGCTGAACACGTGCGGTCGATTCGTCCAACCCTCTGGCTAATGCAGGCCGGAGTATTTTTTCTCCTGCTCATCGGTGCGGTTAATTTAGTAAATCTTCTTCTCATTCGCGCTAGCGGGCGCGCGAAAGAGATGGCGATCCGCCGATCGATGGGCGCGAGTCGCGCGCATATCGTGAGACAGGTAATGATCGAGACGCTGTTGCTCACGTCGGTCGGTGGGGCGCTCGGATTGATCATCGGAGCGTGGGGAATTCGGCTACTCGAAGTTCTCGGGGCAGATCGCTTACCGCTCGGCGCGCATATCGCGTTCAATGGATGGCTGGCGTCCATCGGTCTCGCTGGCGCCGTGGTCCTCGGAGTCGTTATCGCGGTACCTATCGCCTGGTTCAACCTGAGCACGCATCTGGCGCATGCGCTCCAATCGGAATCGCGCTCCGGCACAATTAGCCGCGCCGCGCAACGGCTTCGCCACGGCTTCATCGTCGCGCAGATTGCGCTCGCATTTGTCTTGCTCGCGGGCGCGGCGCTGCTCGGTCTGAGCTTGAAAAAAGCGATGGCGGTTTCGCCAGGATTTCGCTCAGATCACGTTCTTACCGGCGAGTGCACCGTCTCATGGGATCTGCAGCGGGAGCGAGTCGGCATCGTCGATCGCTTGCTCGAATCGATCCGCCAGCAACCGGGAATCGCCGCCACCGGAACGATCACGAACATTCCGCTAAGCGGCGACAGCGGCAAAACCCCAGTCACACCTAAGGGCTATGTGCCACCTCCAGGTCAATCAGTCCACGGCCATTATTCCTATGCCGTTCATGGCGATTACTTCTCGGCCCTCGGCATTGACCTGCGCGAAGGACGCTTCCTCACCTCAGCAGATTCCCACCGCGCGGAACGCGTCTGTGTGGTGGACGAAGATTTGGCCCGACGTTACTGGCCTAACGGCGGCGCGCTCGGCCAAAGGATCGGGCTCGGGGACGAAAAAGACGACGCGCAGCTGTTTACAGTTGTCGGCGTCGTCGGCGCAGTGAAGCAAGCCGCGCTGACCGAAGCGCAGGGGCAAGGCGCGGTTTATCTGCCATACGCTTCCGATCGCGACGAGCACGCCAGTATTTTCATCGTTACCCGTACCAGCCAGCGCCCGGAAGCGTTCGCCGAGACGCTGCGCAAGCTGGTGCACGCAGTGCATCCCTTACTCGCGGTCGATAACATTCGTTCGATGGACACGCGCATCGCGGACAGTTTGATCACGCGACGCTCGCCCGCATTACTCGCAGGAATTTTCGCCGGCGTCGCGTTGCTCCTGGCGGCAATTGGAACGTACGGAGTTCTCAGTTACGCGGTCGCACAACGCCGGCGCGAGATCGGAATCCGCATGGCGCTTGGTGCGCAGCGCGAACAGATCGGCGCACAATTTCTCTCGTTAGGCCTCCGGCTTCTCGTTGCGGGAACGGTCCTCGGTGTGTTGGGGGCATGGCTTGCCGGGAAAGCCATGCAAACTGTCTTATTTGATGTCCCGCCACTCCACTTGGCGATCCTCTTCGGCACCGCTGCGATCATGAGTGCGGTAACGCTGGTCGCCTGTTTGTTGCCGGCCCGCCGCGCCACACTTGTCGATCCGGTACAAGCGCTGCGGGCTGAATAATTAATCAACAACCTGAACGCCTTCGGTCGCGGTGCGCTTCGCGTAAAGGTCGCTTAAGCGCTTTGTCATCGGGCCGGGTTTGCCGTCACCGATCACGCGGTTGTCGATCTTAACGACAGCGGCAAGCTCACCCATCGTGCCGGTGCAAAACATTTCTTCCGCGCCGTAAACGTCGACCGGCGACAAATCGGCTTCGACACAGCGGATTTTTTCGGCGGCGGCGATTTCGATCACGGTCGCGCGCGTGATTCCTTCCGGACACGCGACCGCCTTGCTCGTGGCGAGGTCGCCTTTGCGCACGATGAAAACATTGGTCGCGTTGGTCTCGGCCATGAATCCGTTGATGTCGAGCATGAGCGCGTCGTCTGCGCCGGCGTTGTTCGCTTCGATCTTGGCCAAGATGGAATTGAGCAGATTGGCATGATGAATCCGCGCATCCAGAACTTCCGGTGGCGGCCGCCGGATCGATGCGGTGATCAGTTTGAGACCATCCTTGGAATAAACCGGCGCCTTGTGCTCGGCGAGAATGATCAGCGTCGCTCCGTTTTGATTCAGTCGCGGATCCATCCCGGAAGTTATTTTGACTCCGCGACTGAGGGTGAGACGAATGTGGACGCCGTCGCGCATTTTATTGGCCGCGAGTGTGCGTTTGAGTTCTTCGATGATTTTTTCGCGTGGCGGAAGATCGACAATCGATAATGCGTGCGCGGAGCGCTCGAGGCGGTCGAGGTGCTCGTGCAATTTGAAGATCCGACCGTTGTAAAGCCGAAGTCCTTCCCAAACAGCGTCGCCGCCTTGCACCGCCGAATCGAACGGACTGATCCCTGCTTTGTCGCGGTGTACGAGCTCACCGTTGATGTTCACGATCAAGTCGCGGTTCTTCGGATTTAATTTCTGCAACATGAAAGAGGAATGATCGCTCAGGAAAACAGGAAAGCAGGAAAAGCACTAAAACGTTGTAGCGGCGTTTTGTCTCAAACGCCGAACTAATAAATAGGCGCTTGGCACAAGCGCCTCTACAATCTTCCGGGTCCTAGCCCAGCCGGTGCTGATAAAGCTGTTCGTAGCATTCCTGGCTTCGCTGATAGATCTCGTGAAGGCCATCAGGCACTTTTCCTTCGCGCGGTTTGTAGGGCTGGAACGATGTCGATCTTGCCACCTCATCGTACCAATATTCTGCCCAAATCCCGTCGGTTTCGCGTAATCCGGGCGGCCACAAGAGCATCGCCGCATCGAAGGGAACGCCAATTGCCTCGCAAAGAAGTCGTAGGATTCGCCCAGGGTTCTGCAGAACATCGCGTGCATCAACGATCGGTGGGATCGAATTGGTTCGCTCACGCACGAAATTGAAAATCTCGGATTGCTGAACGAAGCCAAGATCTCCCAGCGCCGGCTCGGGGTTCTTTTTGATATAGGAAAGAATGACTTCGCGCGGATCGCGGATGAGAAAACAATTTACGAGATCGACAATCCATTCCCGGTCGATCTCGGGCAGCAAATGATGCGTCATCTGTTTTTGAAAGAAGATGCGCTTGCCGGATGGAATCGGCCCTTTCGTCAGACCGGGGACGATTTTTCGCCAATCGGTTTCGCCTCGCGCGATCACTTCGGTTGCGGCGGGATGGTTTTTGCCGGTCCTCTCTAAATAGTACGCATAAAACGGCTCGTCGATGACAGCGGTGTCCGGGCGATTACCCCAGGCGCGCATCATTGCTGTCGAAATATTCCTCGGACCCGACCACATCGCGATGCGAACCGGTTTCGAAGTCACGCTAGCCGAAGATGAGAAGCTGAATCGTGTCGGGCAAGTGCTGAGCGACGTTTGTCACCACACTGCCCCGAAGAAGGTTGGTCAGGGCGGTTCGTTGGGTCGAACCAATCACCAAATAATCGACGCCCATGGTCGCGGAAAGATCGACAATCGTTGCGGCGGCGTCCTGGCTAACCGCATAAACCGGAATGACGCATACATCGCGCTCAGCTCCGAGCTTCATCATCAAGGACATGATCGCGTTTGCTTCGGGATCGTCCTGCCATTTCGCGCGGCCAAGTGAAGCCGGTCCACCGGAGAAATAAACGGCAACCTCTTTGACGTAGAGCACGCAAAGAGTCGCTTTGCGCAACTGCGCTTCATCGAGCGCAAATCCGAGCACGGGTGTGATGCCGCGCGCGGCCACCAATATTTTCTGCCCTTCTTGCAAACGTGGTTGCACGCGAGCCTCGAGGTCTGGCGTAACCATTTTCGCCACTTCGCGCGTGACAGTCAGCGTGGTCAGACCTTGCCTCTTTTGGGTGTAAGCGCGCAAAGCCAGTCCAACACCCAGAACCACCACCACGAAAAAGAGCGCGTCCTGTTTCGTGTGCGCCAAGGTCAGCTCGACCACGAACAGAATGCAAAACGTAACGCCGAAAAGAACGCGATCGTACCAGGTGAAACCGACGCTGCGGTTAAACGCGCACGAGCCAACGTTGACCGTGATCGCACCGACGACGCCGATCGCATATAGCCCTGCCAATGCGGTGAAGCTCGCGACGAAAAGCAGAACGACTGTTGGCAATCCGAGAGCGATCAGTAGCGGGTAAATCGGAACGCCATGGCGATTTAATCGTCGGAATTGCCGCGGCATCTCGCGATCGCGCGACATCATGTAAAGCAATCCGATCATGGCGACGATGGCGGTATTGGCCGCGCTCAGGAGAAGTAGGAAAAAAACGATTCCAACGATCCAACCGAACAAATTGCCGACGGCCGGTGAAAACGTTGCGGCGGCGAATTGTTCACCGATGAAGCGGAGCATGTCCTCGCTCCGTAATTGGATGACGGAAGAGATCGATGACAGGTCCGTGAGGTGCAGAGTCTTTCCGAGGACCGATGGCAGCGAGAGCATCGCCCAGCCCAGTAATGCTGTGCCGACGACAACTTCGATTGCTACGGGAACGATCGCCTTAAGCGATTCGTGCGCGACGCTTGGCTTATCCATGGTCGAGCCGGGATCGAGCTTCATTACACCGGTGACGTTGGCGATCGACTCGGCTCCGGAGAGCGCGAGAATCACGCCAACGAATTGGACCCAAAGTGTCCCCAGACTTTCCTGGCGCGGCTGCAGGAAATGTGTGGTCAGATGCGGCGCACTGATGCCGATTAAAATAACGACCACGATCAACGTTGGCACCGCGAGCGCGACCGCAAGACTGCCGGAATGTTTCGGACCAAAGTAATTGATCACGCCCATGATCAAGAGAATCGCAATGGTGGTAAGCGCGATGTGATCGCGGAGAAATTTGATCCAGGCGATGTGCTCCGCGCCGGAAGTAATGTAGGTCAAAGCCGACCAGCCGCTGAGCGCTGCGGTCACCGTCAGATCAGCCAACAAAAGAAGCGCGCCGACAACGGCGAGCAATCGTCCCTGCGACCGCGCCGCGGAGTAAACTCCGCCGCCGTCGGGAAAATGGCGGCAAATCACGATGTAATTGATCCCGACCAAACCGGTCAGCGCGCAAACAGCGAGAATGATCGGCAGCGACGAAAATCCGGCGGCCAAGAACGCCAGGCCGATCACGTACGCTTTGCTCGTGCCCCAATCCCCATAGAGAAGCGCGGCAGCGCGTTTCCAATCGACATTGCGCGGCCGATGCACCGCGCCGCTCTCGGTAATAATCAAATCAGCCATTGGGCGTGCGGAGACTGTTCATTGGGCACTCCGCCGATGACAAGTGCTTTCTTAGCGCCGGCTTTTAACGAATTTTTAACAGGTTAAACCCTCAGTTTAATTAACGCGACCCGTCGCCTGCGGCGAGATTGATTATGTGAACGCGCGCGATTTCGGCCAGTTGGCCTTGTTCATCGGCGGCTTGCTTGCGATTACGCCGCTGCTCGGACGCTTCATGGTGCGCGTGTTTGAAGGCGAGCATCATTTTCTTTCGCACTTGTTGGGACCAATCGAGCGCTGGATCTACAAATTGTCCGATGTCGATCCAGCGAAGGAAATGTCCTGGAAGGCGTACGCGATTGCGATGCTGATATTTAACATCGCCGGTGGCGCTGTGTTGCTGGTGATGGAACTGACGCAGCAATGGCTTCCGTTTAATCCGCAACATTTGCCGAATGTTCCATTCGCTCTCGCGTTCAACACCGCCGTGAGCTTCATGACGAACACGAACTGGCAGGCCTATTCCGGCGAGAACACGATGAGTTACTTCACTCAAATGGCCGGGCTCGCGGTGCACAATTTCGTGAGCGCGGCGACGGGTATCGCCGTCGCGGTGGCGCTGGTACGTGGACTGGTGCGCAAACAAGCGAACGGGATCGGAAATTTTTGGGCCGATCTCACGCGTTGCACGCTCTACATTTTGTTACCGTTGTCGATCTTGATCGCGGTTGTGCTCGCGCAACAAGGCGTCGTGCAAACCTTCGATGGCTATCCGACCGCCACGACCCTCGAAGGCGCGTCCCAGCAAATTCCGCTTGGGCCGGTCGCGTCGCAGATCGCAATCAAACAGCTCGGGACAAATGGCGGCGGATTTTTTGGCCAAAACAGCGCGCACCCGTTCGAAAATCCAACAGCGCTGAGCAACTTCATTGAAGTCTTTGTCATCTTTTGGCTCGGCTCTGCGCTTGTTTACATGTTTGGCCTGATGGCGAAAGATCGCCGCCAGGGGTGGGCGATCTGGGCGGCCATGTTCGCACTGTTTCTCGCCGGCTTCGCGACCCTTTGGTGGGCCGAGCTGCAACCAAACCATGCGCTTGGCCTGGCAACGCCATCATTGGAAGGAAAGGAAGTCCGCTTCGGGCAATTTAACTCCGCCCTCTTCGCCACCGTTACGACCGATGCGTCCTGCGGCGCAGTAAATATGATGCACGACAGTCTCACTCCGCTCGGCGGTTTGGTTCCGTTCATCAACATGATGCTCGGCGAAGTAATCTTCGGTGGAGTCGGCGCGGGGTTCTACGGAATGCTCATGTTCGTTCTGCTTACCGTTTTTATCGCCGGATTGATGGTCGGTCGCACGCCGGAATATCTCGGAAAAAAAATCGAAGCGCGAGAAGTGACCTGGGCGGTCATAGCCGTTCTCGCGTCCCCCGTAGTGATTCTCTGCGGAAGCGCGTTGACCATGTTGTATCCCGAGGCGCTCAAAAGTCTGAACAACGGCGGTCCGCACGGACTGAGCGAAGTTGTTTACGCGTTCACTTCAGCGGCGGCAAATAATGGCAGCGCCTTCGCCGGCATCAACGCCAACACGGATTGGTACAACTACATGTTGGCGATCAACATGTTCGTTGGTCGCTTCGCCATCATCGTGCCGGTGCTCGCCATCGCCGGGAGCCTTGCGCAAAAGAAAACGGCACCGCCGTCGAGCGGGACTTTTCCGACCAACGGCGCGGTCTTCACCATTCTTCTGATCTCGATCGTCTTGATCGTCGGTGCGCTTACATTTTTCCCGGTCCTTTCGCTCGGTCCGGTCGTCGAGCATTTCCTCATGCAAGCCGGGCGGACGTTCTAATATGAGTGCAAGATCGACATCCTCCATCTTCGATCCGTCGTTGATCCGGCCCGCAATTTGGGACTCTTTCAAGAAGCTCAATCCACGGGTGCAGTGGCGGAGCCCGGTCATGTTCGTTGTCCTGATCGGCGCGATCTGGACTTCCGCAATCACGATCTTTCACTTCAGCAGTTTTAATTTTCAAATCACGCTCTGGCTCTGGTTCACATTGCTCTTTGCGAATTTTGCGGAAGCGATGGCCGAAGGCCGGGGCAAAGCGCAAGCCGAAGCGTTGCGTCGAATGCGCACGACCACCATGGCGCGTCGGTTGCAAAATGGCCGCGAGGAGAAAATTCCCGCCAGCGCATTAAAGAAAGGTGACGTTGTCGTTTGCGAAGCTAACGATCTCATTCCCGGGGACGGCGAGGTCATTGAGGGAATCGCCAGCGTCGATGAATCTGCTATCACCGGTGAATCGGCTCCGGTCATTCGCGAGAGCGGCGGCGACCGCAGCGCCGTGACCGGCGGAACGCGCGTCCTGAGCGACCGCATCGTGATCCGTATCACCAGTGAGCAAGGAAACACTTTTATCGATCGTATGATCGCGCTGGTCGAAGGCGCGCGCCGGCAGAAAACACCGAACGAAATCGCGCTCAGCATTCTGCTGGTCAGCTTGACCGCGCTTTTCATTCTCGCCGTCTTCACGCTCCCGGCTTTCGCGCATTACAGCGAAAATGCAGCCGGTCAGCAAAATGCGGTCAACGTCAGCGTTCCCGTTTTGGTTTCGCTGCTCGTTTGTTTGATTCCGACAACGATCGGCGGACTGCTCAGCGCTATCGGTATCAGCGGAATCGATCGGCTCGTGAGGCAAAACGTCCTCGCCACCAGCGGTCGCGCAGTCGAAGCGGCCGGCGATATCGACGTTCTGCTGCTCGATAAAACCGGCACAATCACGATGGGCAATCGGATGGCGGTCGCGTTCCACGTCGCGCCCGGTGTTGAAGAGGGTTATCTCGCGGGCGCGTCGCAACTCGGCTCTCTGGCCGATGAAACGCCGGAAGGACGGAGTATCGTTGTGCTCGCGAAAGAAAAATTCGGTCTGCGCGCGCGAGAGATGCACGAGCTGGAGGCGACGTTCGTTCCATTCACGGCGCAAACGCGAATGAGCGGGATCGACCTGCACGCGAACGGAACGCAAGCGACGATCAGCATTCGCAAAGGCGCGGCGCAATCGATTCAGAGTTTTGTGGAATCAAATGGCGGCGCGTTTCCGCAGGCTGTCGCTAAGACCGTCGATGAGATTTCGCGGCGCGGCGCAACACCGCTTGTCGTTGCCGAAGATCGACAAGCGCTCGGCGTTATCGAGCTCAAGGACATCGTCAAAGGCGGAATCAAGGAACGCTTCGCCCAACTGCGCAAGATGGGCATACGGACCGTCATGATTACGGGTGACAATCCGCTCACTGCTGGCGCGATCGCCGCCGAATCGGGCGTGGACGATTTCATGGCGCAAGCGACACCGGAGGACAAACTCAAGCGCATTCGCGCGGAGCAGGCGGAAGGCCGCCTCATCGCGATGACGGGCGACGGAACGAACGACGCGCCGGCGCTCGCGCAGGCCGACGTCGGCGTGGCAATGAACACGGGCACCCAAGCCGCGCGCGAAGCCGGCAACATGGTCGATCTCGACAGTAATCCGACGAAGCTTATTCAAGTTGTCGAGATCGGTAAGCAACTTCTAATGACGCGCGGCGCGCTCACGACATTCAGTATTGCCAATGATGTCGCAAAATATTTTGCCATTTTGCCCGCGATGTTCGGATCGCTTTATCTGGCTGAAGGCGCGCAGGCTGGCCCGTTAGCCGCGCTCAACATCATGCAGTTGCATTCTCCCGAGAGCGCAATCCTGAGCGCGGTCATTTTCAATGCGCTGATCATCGTCGCACTCATTCCGCTCGCCCTCGCCGGCGTGAAATATCGCGCAGTTGGCGCGGCCCAGATTCTGGTTCGCAATCTTCTGATTTACGGCGTCGGCGGACTGATTGCCCCGTTCATCGGGATCAAGTTAATCGATCTCGCACTCGTGGCACTGCATCTGGCTTAACCAATGAAAACGATCGTGTTCATCTTTGTTCCAATTGCGCGAGTCGAAGATTTCAGCGGGCGCCTGTCCGATTGTCTGGCTAGCCTTCCTGATTCAGCTGCGCCCATCAAGATTTCTCCGAGTGAGCGGAACGGGGCGGACTCTTACCCATTCTGGACGTGGTTTCTGGCAAATCCGCTCTGGGAACCAAAGGAACGCCCATGAAAACAATCGTTCAATCGCTGCGCATCTATATAGTACTTACCTTGCTGACGGGCATTCTCTACCCCCTGGTAATGACTGGAATCGCGCAGCTCCTATTTCCCAAGCAAGCAAACGGTTCAAGAATCGTTGTGAACGGTAGATTCATCGGCTCTGATCTACTCGCGCAAAAGTTCGAATCGCCGCGCTATTTCTGGCCACGGCCCTCCAGCGCCGATTATGCCACCGTCGCTTCCGGAGCGAGCAACAAAGGTCCGACGAGTGCGGATTTGAAGAAATCGATCGACGAGCGCAGGGAAAAATTTGGAAACGATGCTCCGGTTGATTTGTTGACCGCATCTGGTAGCGGACTCGATCCGCACATTTCGCCGGAGGCGGCGCGTTCGCAGATCCCGCGCGTCGCCGAGGCGCGTAAGATGTCGATTCAACAAATTTCCGCGCTGGTCGATCGGGTGACCGAGCAGCCGCAATTTGGATTTCTCGGCGAACGGCGCGTCAACGTTCTGCGCCTCAACCAGGCCCTTGATCAACTTCGATAAAGCAGTGATTTAAATCAGCCAAGGAGCAAAATTGAACACAAATAGATGTCTGAGGAACGTGATGCTGTTGTTGGCGGTACTCGTATTCGGCGTCTCCGTCGTCCGTGCGCAAGAGGCGACCAACACCGCGCTTCAATCCAAGGCGAAAGCAGCGAAGGGGAAATCCAAAGCAAAAGCCGAATCCCAGGCCAAATCGAAAGAGGAACAAGAGAAGGCCGAAAAAATTGCCCGCAGAATGCGTGAGCCATTTTGGAAACGTTTGGATGAAGCGATGCTCGAACAATTGGGAACTCCGGCGTACACGCCGCCAGAACCCGGTTCGACCCCGACGCCGCGCCGCATCCCGCCCGCGCCGTTCGACTCGCCGCCGTTTCCAGCGAGCGATTGGCAAATCGGCGGAAGCACGATTATTGGCGATCCGGGCGAGCTTCCGCCTTACCCGTTGATGCAGGCGCTCTACGAAGGGCCGAATGGCGACGCCTGGAAGCAAAGTAAAATACAACTCTACGGTTGGGTGAATTTTTCAGGCAACATCAGCACCTCGCATAACACTTCCAGAGGACAGAATGCGAACTTTCCCCTGATTTACGATTTGCGGTCGAACCGAATGGAACTGAACCAGATCGTCCTCTACCTCGAGCGCCTGCCGGACGAAAACCAGACCGACCACATTGATTGGGGTTTCCGAATCTCGGCTCTCTACGGGCTCGATTATCGCTTCACCACAACCTACGGGTTTTTCAGCGATCAATTGTTAAAGCACAACAGCTATGCCGGCTTCGACATGCCGATGATTTATCTCGATATTTACGTTCCGCAGATTTTCCAAGGTATGAACATTCGCATCGGGCGCATCATTTCGGAGCCGGACATCGAAGCGCAGCTCGCGCCGAACAATCTCATGGCCAGTCACTCGCTCCTTTACGGCTTCGACGACTACTGCCACGAAGGAATTTTTACGACCACCAAGATTAACGATCAATGGACGATCCAGGCCGGCATAGACGACGGCACTGACGTTGCGATTTGGCAAAAAGATCCAGGGCGCCAGCCGACCGGCACGGTGATGGTTCAATGGACCGCGCCTAACCAAATGGATTCGATTTATGCGGGAGCCAATAGTTTCAACAACGCGAAATTTGGCTACAACAACCTACAACAATACGTCGGGACGTGGACACACAAGTTTAACGACAAGATTTATAGCACGACCGAGGCCTGGTACATGTTCATGGAAGACGCAATAGATCACCCGACAAAGGAAGTGCCGTTCCAAAACGGATCGTTCCCGGTACGGAATGGTTATGCGCCGGAGTGGGCGATTCTCAATTACACAATGTTCCGAATCTCTAGCGACGCGTTCTTCACCGTTCGAAATGAGTATTTTAAAGACAAAGTTGGCAGCCGCACGGGATTTGCTACGCAGTACACCGAACACTCCATCGGTATTACCTGGTGGCCGGACAAACTTATCACCATTCGCCCGGAGCTGCGTTTCGATCATTCCTACGACGTGCCCGCATACAACAACGGGACAGATCGCAGTCAGTTCGCCTTCATTACCGACGTAATCTATCACTTTTGAACGGATTACTTCGCCGGCGTAGAGTTTGTCCATGAGCGAGGCCGAACGGCCTGATCCGGATGCGCTGCTCGCGCAATTGAAGCGCGAAGAGACGGAGTCTGCTCGCGGCAAGCTGAAGATTTTTTTCGGCATGTGCCCCGGCGTGGGAAAAACCTACGCCATGCTGCAGGCAGCGCGTGAAAAACAGACGGAAGGCTGTGAGGTTGTTGTCGGTATTGTTGAAACGCACGGCCGCAAGGAGACTGAAGCATTGCTCGAAGGTTTGCCGATCATGCCCCGCACGCAGCTTGAATATCGGGGCACCAAGCTGAATGAGATGGATCTCGACGCAATTCTCGCATGGCATCCTGGACTCGCGGTGGTGGATGAGCTGGCACATACGAACGCGCCTGGTTCACGGCACCCGAAACGTTACCAGGATGTTCTCGAGCTGCTCGATGCCGGCATTGACGTTTATACAACGTTAAACGTTCAACATGTCGCCAGTCGCAGCGACGTTGTCAGGCAAATCAGCGGCATTTCGGTTCATGAAACCGTGCCCGATTCCGTGCTCGATCTCGGAGACGAGATGGTTCTTGTCGATCTAACGCCGGAACAGTTGCGGATGCGACTGGCCGAGGGGAAAGTTTACCTCGGTGAAAAAGCCGATTGGGCCGCGAAGAATTTCTTTCGCGAAAGTAATCTCACCGCCTTGCGCGAAATGGCGCTGCGTCTCGTCGCCGAACATGTCGATCGCAATTTGCGCGAGATCATGTCGGAAGAAAGAATTCCCGGTCCGTGGAAGAGCGGTGACCGATTGCTGGTCGCGGTCAGCGCCAGTCCGTATTCGGAAAGACTGATTCGTTATACCCGGCGTCTGGCGGCGTCGATGGAAGCAGCGTGGATTGTGGCGAACATCGAAAAACCGCGCGCCCTCTCACCGGAAGAACAAGCGCGGCTGACGCGTTATCTGGGACTGGCGCGACAGCTCGGCGCTGAAGTGATCTCAACGCCCGGTCACGATGTTGGCGAAACGCTTTTGCGCGTCGCGCGCCAACACAACGTTACTCAGATTGTGATTGGCAAGCCGCTCGGCGCTCGATGGTCGGGTTTTTGGAAACGCGATCCTCTGCGCTGGCTGATCCGCCACAGTGGCAACATCGACATTCACATGATTCCATCAGAGGAGTCTTCGCGGCCGCAACGCGAAACGATTGAGCAGCGCTTGGCGCGCACATCGTGGCGCGACTTTGGCATCGCACTGATAATCGCCGCAGCTGTTACCGTGTTGTCGCTGCCGATCTTTTCCTATACGGGTTATTCCGCGGTTGCATTGTTCTATTTGCTGGCGGTCGTGCTCGCGGGCACGCGTTTGCGACGATGGCCGACGCTGTTCCTGGCCGCCCTTAGCGCGCTGCTTTGGAATTTTCTGTTTGTTCCGCCGCGGTTCACTTTTTACATCGGCCAGTTTCAGGACCTGATGATGTTTTGCGCCTACTTCGTTATCGCGCTCGTCGTCGGCAATCTTGCTACCCAGTTGCGCGCGCGTGAGCAATCGGAGCGCCGCCGGGAGGAGCGCGCCACCGCTCTTTACCGTTTAACCCGCGCACTCGCCGCCAGCCGCGACTTGGACGAAGCATTGCCGAAATTTTTGTTGTCGATCAAAAATTCATTTCAAGCCGACGCCGCCGTTTGGCTGTGCGATGAAAGCGGCCTGTTGCAACATCCGGCCAGCGCGTTTTCCCCGTCGAGCAAAGACGAAAGCGTCGCGATATGGGCATTTCAGAAAAAACAGAGCGCCGGAAAATCAACCGACACGCTTCCCGATGCCGAGAGTTTTCATGTCCCGCTCGTCACCGGCGATCGTGCCGAAGGCGTGCTCAGCGTTCGACTCTCTTCGCCCCTAACGATTGAACAACGTGAGTTGCTCGACGCCTTTGCGTCGCAACTCGCACTTTTCGTGAATAAGGAGCGGGCGTTGGAAGAAAGCCGCTCCGCGCAGATTTCGCGTCAATCGCAGAAACTTCAAAAGACGCTCTTCGATTCGGTTTCGCACGAATTGAAAACGCCGCTAGCGGCGATTTCCGCCGCACTGCAACAGCCGCAACCGGATCGCGCTGAACTTCAACAAGCGGTGCGGCGTCTCACCCGGACGGTCGATCACTTGCTCGATGCCACCCGCTTGGAAACTGGGCTCCTGCAACCGGTGCGAGAATGGTGCGAGCCGAGCGAGCTCGTCAGTGAAGCGGTTGCCCTTGCCGGATTAAAGAAACAATCCGTCAAAATCATCATCGCGAAAAACTTGCCCACGATCTTTGTGGACGCGCATCTGATCGAACAGGCGTTAGGCGCATTGTTGTCCAATGCCGCAGGTCATGGAACTAGCGATCAACCAATCGAAGTGAGCGCAGCGCGCGACGACTCGATGCTTGTTTTTTCCGTGGCCGATCACGGGCCTGGCCTCGCACCCGGTGAAGAAAATAAGGTCTTCGAAAAATTCTATCGCGGCCCCGGTACTCCAGCCGGCGGACTCGGTCTGGGCCTGTCAATTGCACGGCAACTGGTCGAAGCGCACGCCGGTCAGATTGTCGCGCAAAATCGAGAACAGATTCGTGGCGCGCGCTTCTCGATTCGACTGCCCCTTGGCGAACCGATGCAATTGCCTAATGAAGCGACCGCATGAAACCGGTCGCGCTCGTCATCGATGATGAAGTGCAAATTCGCCGGCTCCTGCGGGTGGCACTGGAAAGCGAGAATTATCAGGTGCACGAGGCCGAGACTGGCGAACAGGGCCTAGTCGAAATCGCAAATCGCAAGCCCGCTATTATCCTGCTGGATCTTGGTCTCCCGGATATGGAGGGTCTCGAGGTCTTGAAGCGTTTGCGCGAATGGAGCGAAGCCCCCGTGCTTGTGCTCTCCGTGCGCGACGATGAAGCGGGCAAAGTCGGCGCACTTGATGCCGGCGCCGAAGATTATGTGACCAAACCCTTTAGCACGCCGGAATTACTCGCGCGTCTGCGGGCTGCTCAACGCAAGACGCGACCGGAAGAGGAAATTTCCGTTTTCAAGAGCGGCGATCTGATTGTCGATCTTACCGCGCGAGTTGTGACACGCAGCGATCGCGAAATCAAACTCACCGCGACCGAATACGCATTGCTTCGATTATTTGTCAGGCATCCAGGCCGCGTTCTCACCCACCGGTATATCCTTCGCGAAATCTGGGGTCCGAAGTCGGAAGAACACCGGCAGTATCTTCGCGTTTATATTACCCATCTGCGGCAGAAGATCGAAGCCGACCCAACTACGCCTTGCTTGATTAAAACCGAGCCAGGAATCGGATATCGATTCGAAGCGACCTAGCACGACTGCCGAATAGGTCGGTAGGATTTGCAACGGCGACTGTCGAGGCCAAGTTAGCGCGCCGATGGATCTCATCATCCACTACTAATGATACCAACCAACGTTAAACGGCCACGCAACGTCGATTGGAAGCGCGCCGCCGCGATTTTGTACGGTGACTGGGGTACGAGCAAAGCCTACGTAATCGGTCTCGCGTTCGCGGTCGCCGGTTACGCTTCGTTCTGGCTCATCGCGCTCATGTGCGTGCTGACCGCGCTGGTCGGCCTTAACTACATGGTCATCTGCCGGCTTTATCCGGACGGCGGCGGCGTTTACGCGAGCGTGCGACATCGCAGTGAGGTGATTTCAATTGTCGGCGCGTTCCTCCTCATCGCCGATTATTTGGTAACGGCGGCCATCAGCGCGCTTTCTGCGTTTGCCTATCTGGGGGTTCCGCATCCCGAAAAATTCGCCGCGGCCGCGATCCTTATCATCGGGTTGCTCAATCTGCTCGGACCAAAGCAGACCGGCGGCCTCGCGTTTTTGATCTCCGTCCCAACGGTGATCGTCGTCATCACCCTTGGGCTTTTCAGTTTGCCGCATTTCGGCGAAGCGTTCGCTCATCTGGAACCGTTGCACGGAGCGTTTTCGCAAAATTGGTTCGCCTTCGTCGGTATCGTGCTCGCGCTCTCGGGCGTCGAAGCCATCGCCAATGCCACCGGCGTGATGAAACTCGATCCCGGCAGCACCGACGCGCAACCATCCGTTACCAAGACTTCCACACCTGCAATCTTGGTGGTCATGATTGAAGTCTGTGTCTTCACCGCGTTGTTCGGATTGGCCGTTCACGCGCTAAATGGTCTGCAGATCGTGAACGGCGATGTGAACGCGCCCGGCGCGGAAGGCGTACGCGATTATATGCTGCGTTACATGGGGCAGATCTTTGTCGGTGGCGCACTGGGACCGGGACTCGGCCACCTTTTCGCCGTTATCGTCAGCGTGGTGTTCGGTCTTTTGCTTCTCTCGGCGTCCAACACCGCGATTGTCGATCTGATCGCGATCCAATTTCTTATGTCACGCGATCGCGAGCTTCCAAAGATTTTTCAGCGGCTCAACAAATGGGGAGTTCCGAGCGCGGGCATGCTCCTAGCCACGCTCGTTCCGATGTTGCTCGTCGTTGTCGTCAAAGACATGTCCGGTCTGGCTGATTTGTATGCTGTCGGTGTCGTTGGCGCAATTGCGACTAATCTCGGCGCGACCGCGACCGATCGTAAACTGTCGATCAAACCTTGGGAGCGTACGCTCATGTTCGTGACTTTCATCGTCATGGCGGCGATTGAAATATCGTTGCTGATCGACAAACCGAACGCGCGCTACTTTGCAATTACGATTCTCGTTATTGGCTTGATCCTGCGGGGGTTGGTTCTGGAACGTCGAATGAAAACAGAAACCAAACCCGCGCCTGCGCCGGAACGGATGGATGCCGATCTTGCTACGACAGCGCGCGAACCGGCGCCATCAATTGGCGGCGAAGCAATCTTGTGTGCGATTCGCGGCACCGGCCGCACGCTCGACTTCGCTTTGCGCGAAGCGCGCAAAAGCGGCTCGCGCCTTTATCTGCTTTTTGTCCGCGAGCAGGCGTTCATGACTGAGCAGGATGCCAACCGTAAATGGCAGGATGACGAAGAAGCGAGCCGAGTTTTCAACGAGGCGAAGGAAAAGGCGGGCGATCACCCGCCGCTGTTTGCCTACGCCGTCAGTCCTTCTGCTGCCGAGACGATTGTCGATATTGCTGCCACCCTTGGGGCCTCTCGTCTCATTCTCGGCGCGCCGCAACGTAACGCGTTGATCAATCTTCTTCGCGGGAATGTGATCCGCGAAGTTTCAAGTTTGCTGCCGGAGGAAATCGATCTCCTCGTTTACGCGTGAATCCCGGCGTCAGTGATGCGGTGGCCAAAAGAGGTCCACCAGCTTCATCCCGGCGAACACCGCAGCAACTCCGCACACAATGCTGAGCGATATGTATTCCGTCATTACTTGAAGCAGACCGCGCCGAAGAAGAAATGCGCTTTCGTAGCCGAACGCCGAGAAAGTTGTGAAGCCGCCGAGCAGGCCGGTAAAGAGAAACAACCGCGCTGACGCCGAAAACAGATCGTGATGCTCGACCAATGCGGCAAGCACCCCAATGACAAAGCATCCGAGCGCATTGACACAAAAAGTACTGAGCGGGAAATCCCAGGCTTGTGTGTGATGCAATGCAAAGCCTCCAATCTTATATCGTGCAACCGAACCGACGGCGCCACCCAATGCCACGATAAGAATTTGTTTTAATGCGAGCATGTAACCTCCTGTTTTGCAGGAGTCATCAGCTCACAGCGCGGTTCTCCTCCAGCCGAAGGAAGGCAAACTCCATTGCCCGGATAAAGCTTAGCCGTGCCAATAGTTCACGCAACTCACCGCCCCTAAACCCAAGGGATCTTTAGGACCCGAATTTTCCGTAAACCGCGATCAACGGATAAAAACAGCGATTCTTGCTGTGATAATCGCTCACGAATCCGTCCTTGGTTCGAATTTCAACGTGGCCGTGAGTCCGGTTACCATAAACGAGGACCGCGCCGATCGGTGCCGCGTACGGATCGCGAATCGGCAATCGTTTGAATCCATAACTGCGCATTAGCTCGTCGCCGGCTTCGGCCGCGAGAGCGGTTTTGGGATAGGAACTGATCACCCCCGCCGAAAACAAGGCGTGTTTCACGTAATGCCAGCAGTGCGCTTGCGGCTCCGCATTGGCGCGCTCTTGCGCGAACGTTGCCGCTCGCGCGAGTTTCGGATCGAGGCGCGGATCGATTTTCGCTAACGGATGAACGATTGGTGTTTTCCAATAATGATGGACGACCCGAACGGATGTGATTTGACCTGAGCTGTCTTTATAAACAAACTTTTTGGTCGATTCTTGCAGGCCCTCAGCTCGAAGCGGCGAGGCGAAAAGGGCGAAGCTTCCCGCGCATAGAAAGGTGAGGACGGTAACACGTCGCACGCCAACGTTGTATTGCAGGGTACATGCCACTTCGCAAGCGGAAATTCGTTTCCACATTTCCCGCGTAAATATTTCCCCAACAAAAATTTGCAACGGACAGGGAACCACTTTACTGGTCTGTTCCGAATTTTAATTAAAAACCTGCGATTCAGCAGTGTTTGCGCCGGATACGCGTTGGGCGTTCCAGCGATGAAAAGGGAATGAGATATTTACTAATAACGATTGGCTTTGCTTTTTTGTTCGCGACTCCAATTTTCGCGCACGAAGAATCATTGGTCGCGCGCATCACCGTCTACTGGCCGGGCGAAGGTCAGGTGCGCGCCTGTTCCAATGGTGCGCGTCTGCGCGCGGGACATTGCTCGGTCGACCCGAAGCGAATTCCATTCGGCAGTCGCGTGTTATTTCCGGACGCGGCTTGCATCGCGGTCGATAGCGGACCGGACGTCGTCAATCGTAAGGCCGCGCGCGTGACGGGACGAACCGCTTCACAGCGCAATGCCCTCGTCATCGATCGATTTTTTGAATCCCGAGAAGCAGCGCTTGCCTGGGAGGGCTCGCATCCGCATTTCATGACCGTGCGGATCGTGCCGGCTGGATCTCGCGTCGAATCGAAAGCGCTGGTTGCTGAAGTTCCAAGAAACGAGACACCAACGGCCGCATTGCCGAGAACGAAGACGTTAGAGGCACGGGTCAATGCGGACGGAACGGAGATTACCGGCCCGAGTGATCCGCTGAGGCGCTCCGCCAAACGGACGGCACTATGAAACAATTGATCGTCCTGTTGTCGCTGGGCGTTATTGCGACGGCCAACGGTTTCACCGGTGATAATTCGCTTCTGGCGCGGGTCACGGTTTACTGGGCCCATGGCGGGCAGGGCGCGGACCGTTATACCCGCCAGCACCAATCGGCGACGGGTTTGCGTTTGCAGCAAGGTCACTGCGCTGTCGATCCACAAAAAATACCTTATGGCAGTCGGGTCGTGCTTCCCGATGGAAGTGCTTTATCGGCGGTCGACACTGGTAGCGCTGTCCGAAATCGCAAAGCCGCCCGCAGATTGGGGCGGACCATTCCCGAACGCAACGCGGTCGTCATCGATAAGTTTTTTGAAACCAAACGGCAGGCTTTGGCGTGGGCGAACGCCAATCCGCCATTCGTCAATGTGAAGGTAATTCCGCCCGGCGCTCCGGCCGTGGCGAAACCGAATATTACCAACTCCCAACCAATCGTGTTAAGTCCGACGACGACAATGGCCAATGCCGCGAAGGCTGGCTCTACGGGAGCTGTTACAGCCACTACTAGTGCGTCAGCTCCTGGTCCAATCGGAGTTATCGTTAGAAACCCGCTCGGCCGCCTCGGCCGCTAACGAATTATCGATCTTCCGCGAAGATCGACATCAACCGGTTACGACTTGGTATAGACGCCGATCAATGGGCGCGGCGAAGGAATCTTGGACCGAAAGTCGCTCGCGAAACCGCTCTTGGTCCTGATTTCCACGTGGCCGGCGCCCTTTTTGTTGTTGTAAACGAGTACCGATCCGACTGGCGCCTTGTAGGGGTCGCGCACCGGAAGCTTCTTGAAACCGTAATTATTGACCAGCTCTTTGGCCGCATCCTTGGCGTTAACTGTTTTCGGGTATGAGTTGACCGCGCCCGACGCGACTAAGGCTTCTTTCACGTAATGCCAGCATTGCTCGCGCGAATGGGCATGAGCGCGGTCCTCGGCGATGGTCGCAGCCTGCCTCAATTTGGGGTCGATTGAACTGTCCATTTTCACGAGCGGATGGACGATTTTCTTCGGGATATATTTGGTAACGATCTCGGCCGAGTCGCTCTTTCCGTCGGCATCTTTGAAAATGAACCGCGATTTCGCCGATTCAACCATCTGGCCGTGGGCCGCAGTCGCAAAGAAAACGCTGCAGGCAGAAATTGCTATGAAACAGGGGGCAAGGGGAGTGGTTTTCGGCATAAAGAGCGCCACATATCAAGCAGATCGGCTGCCTGTGCAACCGGTTTTTCTAAAAAAACTCTGGGTTTTTTTCTGCCTCTGAAGATCCATCTTTCGAGAGTTTATGGTAATTATAATCAAGACGCAAGCACTAATATTCGCGTCCGCATCTCGGGGTCCGGTAAACGGCCAATTCCACCTTCCAATTGTCTTCGGCGGCCTGATGTCGGGGGATCCGGTTGATCTTGATTGGAACGATAAACCTGCGTTCGTAATCGCCAAACATGAAGAGAACCACCCGCCGTCATTTTATCCAAATTTCCGCGGCTGCTGGCGCGACTGTTGCGCTCGGCACAAGATCGACATCATTATTTGCAGAAAAAACGGTGAAGCAGTTGCGCATCCTGATTTTGGGCGGCACCGGCTTCACCGGGCCTTATCAAATCCGCTATGCCCTGAGCCGCGGACACAAGATCACAACCTTTAATCGCGGCAAAACGCACCCGGGCGAAACGCCGGCCGAAGTCGAACAGCTCGTTGGCGACCGAAATGGCAAGCTCGACGCCCTGAAAAATCGACAATGGGACGTCGTGATCGATAATCCGACGACGTTACCAGCGTGGGTTCGTGATGCCGCGCAAGTGTTGAAAGGCAATGTCGATCGCTACGTTTTCATTTCCACGATCTCGGTCTATGGCGAGGTGAAACAAGGCGTTGATGAATCGGCGCCGCTGGCGAAATACGAAGGCCCGGATCCCTACAAGGAGACGCTCGAAGCCATGAAAGCTTCCGGTTACAAAACCTATGGCCCGCTTAAGGCGCTCTCGGAAAAAGAGGCCGAAAAATGCTTTCCGGGAAAAGCATTGATCATTCGTCCCGGATTGATTGTCGGTCCGCGCGATGAGACCGATCGTTTCACCTACTGGCCGGTGCGGATCGATCGTGGCGGCGAAGTCCTTGCGCCCGGCAATGCCAACGATCCAGTGCAGTTCATCGATGCGCGCGATTTAGCCGAATGGACGATTCGCATGGTCGAAAACAGCGAGGCCGGAATTTACAACGCGACTGGACCGGCGAAACCGCTTGGGATTGGCGGAATGCTCGATGGAATTAAAGAGGCGGAGAAGTCGAACGCGACCTTAACCTGGGTGGATGAGGAGCTTTTGACCCAGCAAAAAGTGGAGCCATGGTCCGACATGCCCGTCTGGACCGGAAAAGAAAGCGGCCTCGCGCGAACGAATATCAGTCGCGCGCTGAGTAAAGGTTTGACGTTTCGTCCGCTCGCCGAAACTGCGCGCGACACTCTCGCCTGGTTCAAGTCGCTGCCGCCGGATCGACAATCGAAGCTGCGCGCCGGTCTGACGCCCGAACGCGAAGGCGAAGTGCTAACCGCTTGGAAGAACAAGGCGTCCTGACCTGAAACGGAGTGAAACGCCTCTTCGCTAAGATCGTTGACGTAAAACCGGAAGAAATCCGCGCGCTCTGGCTCGGGTTCGTTTTCCATTTCCTTATCCTGGCCGGCTATTACATCACTAAGCCAATCCGTGACAGCATTGGCGCGAGCAATATGGAAGCGCTGCCGTGGATGTTCACCGCAACGCTAGTAGCGATGTTGGTCGCGAATGCGGCATTCGCCGCGACGGTGGCGCGAATGTCGCGGCGAAAATTCATTCCGCTTGCCTATGGATTTTTCATTTTCGTGTTTGGACTCTTTTTCATCGCAATGCGAACTCGTCCCGAGGCAGAGCAAGTATGGATTGGCCGGGGGTTTTTTGTTTGGGTCAGTGTGTTCAATCTGTTTAACACCGCTGTCTTCTGGGCGTTCATGACCGACCTGTTCACAGTGGAACAGGGCAAACGTCTTTACGGTTTCATTGCCGTCGGCGGCACGCTCGGGGCGATCCTTGGCGCCTATATTACCAAGCATTACGTGCGTGACATCGGTCCGGCGAATCTTCTCGTTATCGCAGCGGGAATGTTCGTTATTGCCGGATTTCTTGTTCGCTTTTTCCCGCGCGGCTTTGCCGAAGAAGACAAGACCGCTGCCACGGCCGAAGCACCAATCGGCGGATCAGTCTGGTCGGGCATCGCGCACATATGCCGCTCGCCGTACCTCATGGGGCTCGCCGCGAGCATGGTGCTTTACACAACAACTTCGACCTGGGCTTATTTTCAGCAGAGCGAACTTGCAGGTGGAGTACTGAAAACCAGTACCGCTCGCACAGAATTCTTTGGTAGCCTTGAAATCTGGGTCAATAGCATCACGGTTCTCATCCAGATTTTCCTCACCGGTCGTTTACTCAAGTGGTTCGGAGTTGCGTTTACACTTGTTGCACTGCCATTTGTGAGCCTGGTCGGTTTCGCTGCGATGGGCGTCGCGGCCAGTTTGGCTTTGTTGGCAGTCTTTCAAGTTGCCCGCCGCGCCGCCGCCTACGCGTTGATGCGGCCCTCACGCGAGATTCTTTTCACCGTTCTGAAACGCGAGGACAAATACAAAGTGAAGAGCGTTACCGACACGCTGGGTTATCGCACCGGAGATCAGTTAGGCTCATGGTCCTATCGCGGTTTGCAGCATCTTGGTCTTGCCCTGGGTACGATCAGTTGGATTGCAGTTCCGGTCACGGCCGGTTGGTGCGTGTTGAGCATCTGGCTCGGACGCAAACAACGCGCCATGGCAGAAGCGCAAGCAAACCGGGATCAGGCCCAACCGTTGGGTGATATTCCTGCGGCGGAGCCCGCCTGAGTTGCACGCACGTCCGTTCGAAGCGAATCGTTGATAAGCAACAATTAACGGAGACAAAACTATGGCAACACGAACTGGATCGGCCGTGTGGGACGGCACACTGAAGCAGGGCAAAGGAACGATGAAACTCGGGAGCGGCGCATTTGAAGGACCGTATTCTTTTTCGTCGCGGTTTGAGGAAGGCAAGGGGACGAATCCTGAGGAACTGATCGGCGCGGCTGAGGCCGGATGTTACTCAATGGCGCTTTCCTCCAACCTCGAGAAAGCGGGCCATCCCGCCAAACGCATCAGCACAACCGCGACGGTGAAACTGGAGATGGTGGGCGGCGGACCAAAAATCACGACCATCGATTTGAAAACCGAAGCCGAAGTTCCTGGCATCGACGAAGCAAAATTTCGCGAGCAAGCGGAACAAACAAAGAAAACCTGTCCAGTTTCGGTCGCGTTGGCTGGCACGCAAATCAATCTCGACGCCAGGTTGGTTTAGAGCTTTAAAGTCTCTTGCTCGGGCGCTGGGACTAGATCACCAAACTTTTTCACCAGCTCGTTCAGCTTGGCGACGTAGTAATCAACGTTCTCGTCACGGTTTTGCGGATCGAACTCGGTAGCGAGCCTGGCTGCTTCATAGGCTGGGACCTTCTTTGGGGTACTCTTAATATAGTAGCTAACCTGGTCGCCGGGTTTATAGGCGCGGCCGCTGGCCAGCGCGAGTTCATAAGCTGCGGCGCGATTGCGCGCGGATCCGGCGATTTTAGCCCGATATTTGTCCAGAGAATCCTGGAGCGTGTCGGTCTTCATCAACATGTCGATCTTCCACTCGCGGTTCCGGATTTTTTTCTCGAACTGGTTCCGAAGACCGGCAATCGCCTCCGACTTACCTTCCATGATGAGCTTGATCATCTCCTCGAGGAACACGCGTTGGAATTTTTCGAGCCCGCGTGATTTAAGGGCGCCGCCTTTGATGATGACGTCGCCGTCTTTCGTCAGGAGCGCGTAATTCTTCGCCTTGTAGCTAAACATCGCGTCGAAGTGCTCGTCGAACTCGATGTCGATTCCCGGCGGCAATTCTTTCGCCAACCCCTTTTGCAATTCTTGGATTTCTTTTTCTGTGGCGGCAGCCGTCCCGGCTGCACTGCTTTTAGATTTCGCAGGCGAGACGGTCCGAGCCGGAGTGGCACTTGGCTCCACGGAAGAAGGCGGAACGAAATAAATTCCGTCGGTATCGACCTCGATGACTCTAGCGCCGTGCTTGTTCAGCCAGTCGATCATTTTCTTAAGCAAATCGCGACCGATCTGGGTGACGCGCGCTGCCGCTTCGAAATCGGCGAAATGTCCCTGGGCGAATCCGAGATAGCCGTAGAAGCTGTTGATCAGAATTTTGAAAGTGTTTTGAAGCGCGTGGAAATAGCGCTGCTTCGCAGGATTCTTTTCCGCGCGCATCGCCGCCTTGGTTTCCAATCGGAACGTGCGCAGATCGGTCAGTAAATGCCGGAAGATCTGCAGTTCGTCACTTACTGGAAAACAATCGAACTGAAGCATGATCGAGGGATACAAAGAGGCGACGTCGCAATGCCAGACGTTGCGCGCGACGCCGGTGAAGAAGATGTCGGTGTAACCACCTTCGAAAGCTTGCGGCAGCGGCAGCTCCGGAATGCTGTGTTTCTGTCGAAAGTATTCGCGCAGGAACAAGCCGTTGATCCGGGTGGCGTTCCCCCGCACGATCACGTCCTGGTAGTTGTAAGGAAAAATCTGCGCCTGAATGAAATAACTCGGGCTGAGTAACTCCGAGACTGCTCGGGTCTCGCGCACGCCGCAGATCGCCCGCCGGCGGAATCTTTCGTCGTTTTCGATGTAAGCGCGCTCCAGCTCCTTGCCCGCGAGCGCCGAGATTTCTTCATCACAAAATCCAAAATGTCGCGCGACGTCGGTGCGCTCGAAACCGGCAAGCGAGCGCATCCCGACATCGTAAAATTGCGCGAGCAGGAAAGTGTCCACGAAGTGGCGCCCATCAATCGTGAACTTCGGATAATCGATCGTCTTTTCTGCGATTTGGAGTCGCGACGGACGCGAACGCAAAAATCCACCGCTTCGGCCCCAGTCCAGTTTTGTTTTCAGTTTCTTGGCGCGCGCGACGAGATAGGGCAGATCGGACCGGAACAAGTTGTGACCTTCGATCACGTCCGGGTCGCGCTCTTTGATCAAAGTCGTCAGACGTTTGATCGCGGCGTGCTCGGATTCTGGAAGTTTCTTTGGATCGACAATAATCAGTTCTTCCCAGCCGCTGTTGCCCGAGAGCGCGATGCTCATGATGTGATCTGCCCCGCCCTCTGAAAACGAGAGCACTTCGAGCTGCATTCGTTTCAGCTCTTCAAATGGCAAATCTTTGAAGAGGGTGCGGCCGGTGGCGGTGAGATAATGTTGGACCGGATCGGTCAGGGCGAAGAAATCGCGGCCGGCACTCTTCAAACCGTTGCGCAAAGCGATGAGCTCCTTCCAGCTGTCGGCGGTGATCAGCCAACCGAATTTCAGATCGCCCTTGAGCTTTTCCGCTTCGATTCCAAGATCGACAACGTCGGCGTTTGCCCAAACGAACGGATGAAATGGCTCCACGTCGGTGGTGGTCGAGCCATCCTTCTCGCGCCGGTGAACGTTGACCGTGCCGGTCTCGCCCAGTTCGATCGCGACTATCCGTGGCGTCGGGTCAGCACCGAAGAGCATGGTGTTCTTTTCGAAATCCATCGCCAAGAAAGAGAGCCGGAAAAACGAATCAGGAAAGCATGAAAGTAGGAGCCGACTTTAAGCTACGAACAAAGAACACGACCCTCACCAGCCGCGACGCGTCTTCCTCTCCCTCCCAGGGAGACGAGACGAGCCGATGGTTGATCGCGTGAGAAGTAGCCGGCAACCGGAGCGGTTGCCCTACAGTCCCGGACTGTTATAAATGCGGTATGAAGAGTTGTCCTTTGTCGATCTTGTCCTTGGCCTGCCGCGCCGTAGCCCTGGGCGTAGGCGGGTCGATCCTGGCTTCAAGTTTCGCGTTCGCGCAGGAGATGACAGTTGAAAAAACCGCGGTCAGCGAGTTGCCGTCGTTGCTTGCGATTTATAAAGACATTCACAGTCATCCCGAGCTTTCCTGCCATGAAGAAAAAACGTCTGCGTTGGTGGCGAGAGAACTGCGGGCGGTCGGCTGCGAAGTGACGGAAAACTTTGGCAAGTACGACAACCCGAACCTGAAATGCTACGGCGTTATCGGCATGATGAAGAACGGAGCCGGGCCAACCGTGCTGGTGCGCACCGACATGGACGCGTTGCCGGTCGAAGAGGACACAGGTCTTCCCTATGCCAGCAAGGTCACGACCAAAAATGACGAGGGCAGAGAAGTTCATGTTATGCACGCGTGCGGACACGACGCACACATGTCGGCGTTCATCGGAACCGCACGGACCCTTCAACGAATGAAAGGTCAATGGTCCGGAACGATCATGTTCGTCGGGCAACCGGCGGAAGAAACGGTCGGCGGAGCTCGCGCTTTGCTCAAGGCCGGTCTCTACAATCGATTTGGCAAACCAGACTTCGCTCTCGGTTTTCATGACAAGGCCGATTTGCAAACCGGACACATCGGAGTCACGCCGGGCTACACCTACGCGAATGTCGATTCGGTCGACGTCACGGTTCGCGGCATCGGCGGCCACGGGGCCTATCCGCACAAAACCAAAGATCCAGTCGTCCTCGCCGCGGAAATGATTAACGCCTGGCAAACGATTGCCAGTCGCGAGAATAATCCGTTCGATCCGATCGTGGTCACGGTTGGTTCAATTCACGGCGGCACCAAACACAACATCATTCCCGATGAAGTAAAAATGCAGCTGACTGTGCGCACTTATAAGTCCGACGTGCGCGATCGAGTGCTGAAGGCGATCGATGAGATTGCAAAAGGAATCGCGAGCGCCGGAGGAGTTCCGGCCGACCGGGCGCCGATTGTCACCGTTCGGAAAGATGAATTTACTCCCGCTACTTACAACAATCCGGATTTAACTAAACGGCTCGTCGGAGTTTGGAAGAATGTGCTCGGTGCCGACAACGTCGAGATTGTCGATCCAACCATGGGCGGCGAAGACTTTTCCGAATACAGCTTGCCGGATCACTCGATTCCGGCGGTCGATTTTCATATCGGCGCGGTCGACCCGGAAAAAATCGCTCAGTTCAAAAAAGAGGGGAAAGAATTACCGAGCTTGCACTCGAGCAAGTTTGCGCCCGTGCCCGAACCAACCATTCGTGTCGGAATCATCGGCATGACCAGTGCCGTGCTCGAGCTGATGAAGAAGTAGAGTTTACCCGCGAATAACGCCAATAAAATGTAAGGGTCAGCGGTTCTCTTGTTTCGCGTCTATCCGTGGGATTCGCGGGCAGATATTCGCCGGGTCACTTCACGCGAATGTTTTTGCGCATGAAGGTCGGGATATCCAGGTCTTGGCCTTCGACGATTGTCGGCTCGCTTTTCTCGAAACGTCCGCGCGTGACAGGTTCGAACTGCAAGACTTCCTGCTTCGCCTGAACGTATTTTTCCTTCGGCGGCTTCGCCTCTTTTTCCATGACCAGTTTTTTCTTAGGTGGAATCAAACGAGGTGCGGGCTTTTTAATTGAAGGCGCCGGTAATGGTGGAGGCATTTCAGCCGCCACCGGTTGTTCAAATGGAATTAGATCGCCGGGTGTGGACTGCGCGGGCGCCGCAATTTCAGGTTCCGGTGTGATGTCGATCTTCGGAGGCGCTGGTGGCTCTTCAATTTGTTCTAAAGCCGCGGGCGGCGGGGCGAGAAATGGTTCCGGTGGCGCGGGCATTTGTTGCGCGGCGATCGAATCTTCCGACGCGAGCGAGCTGATGATCGTGACGCTCAGTCGATTCCCCATTTTCCCGTCCACGGCCGTTCCAAAAACAATCTGGGTGTGGTCGCGGACGTGACGGCCGAGCTCGCGCATCAGAATCTCGACTTCCGACAAAGTCATGCCCGGTCCGCCGGCGACTTGAACGAGAACGTGCGCCGCTTCAGACAACATTCTGCCTTTGTCCATCAGCGGATTTTTCAGCGCTTGAGTGAGTGCGTCGTGGGCACGGTTATCCGAATCGGATTCGCCAAAACCAAAGAGGCAGCGCCCATTCTGGCTGCGCAACGCGGCGAACAAATCATCGAAGCCGATGCGAATGAGGCCGGGTCGCTGAATTAAATTGACGATTGAGCGGACGCTTTGGCTGATCGTCATGTCCGCCACTCCGAAGGCCTGGTGAATTCCAGCTTTGGGCGCGACCATGTCGCCCATCCGATCGTTCTCGAAACAAATCACCGCATTCGCAATCTCGTTTAATCGCGCGAGTGCGTCCTGGGCTTGAGCGGCGCGGCGTTTGCCTTCGAACGAGAAGGGGAGCGTGGCAAAGGCGATCACGAGCGAGCCGGCTTCGCGCGCGAGCTGCGCGACGATCGGCGCCGCGCCCGAACCCGTCCCGCCACCAAGTCCGGCACAAATGAAAATCATTCGTGCGCCGGCGATTGCCTGCCGGATTTCGTCCGCCGATTCAATCGCAGCTTGATAACCGAGCTCGGGGTCGCCGCCGGTGCCAAGCCCATGAGTGCATGTGCGACCGAGCTGGACTTTGCGGGCCGCGACTGAACTCGCCAGCGATTGCACATCGGTGTTGACCGCGATGAGGTCGCCTTTGTCCATGCCGTCGAGCAACACGCGATCGAGCGCGTTCGATCCCGCGCTGCCGACCCCGACGACTTTGATGGGAATTGGTTCCTCTTGCCGTTCCGGCAAACTGTAATTTTTGCTGAGCTGGATCATGTCGATCTTTCTGTTGTCATCGCATTCCGCTGAAAAACCGTCCGAAAATTCGAGTGATGCCGCGTCGCGGCCGATCCACTTGCACGGCCTGGGCGTATTTGAGCAAACCGATCGCGGTTGAAAATTGCGGGTTCTCAACCGCCGAAGTCAGGCCGGACAGCGTTTGTGCGTGGGTCACGTGGGCCGGCATTTCAAAAATTTCGCCCGCGAGATGATCAATTCCGTTCACCAGACTGCAGCCACCGGTGATGAAAATACCGGCGCCGGCATAATTAATGAACGGCTCCTCTTCGACCGTGCGCTTGAGCAGTTCAAAAGTTTCACGCAGGCGCAAATGGATGATCGTGTTCAACGTCTCCCGCTCGATCTCTTTTCCGGCGAAGCCGGAATCATCTTTAAGGAGGATTGTTTCGCCCGGCAGGCAGTTGCCCAGAACGCAGCTACCTTCTTCGGTTTTTATTTTTTCAGCGCGCGCCATTGGAATGCGCAAACCCATCGAAATGTCATTGGTGATATGATCCCCGCCGACCGCGAGCACGCCGCTTTGTTTCACCGCGCCGTCGACATAAAGGATGAAATCGGTCGTGCCGCCACCGATATCGACCACGAGCGCGCCGAGATTCTTTTGATGCTGTGTCAGGACGACTTGCGCTGAAGCAAGCGCGCTGAAGACCACGTCTTCGACATCGAGTGGCAATTCTTTGACGCAGCGGATGGTATTTTGGATCCGGGTCCGCACGCCGTGAATGATGTGGAAATCCGCTTCCAGTTTTTCCCCAAGCATGCCGACTGGATTGAGCACGCCGTCCTGTCCGTCCACGTGATAGTGCTGAATGATTGAGTGAAGGAACGCGTTCTGCGCCGGAATGCTGACTTCGCGCGCGTTGATTTTTACATCTTCAACATCCTGGTCGTCGATCTCATCGCGCTCATCGGGCAAGATCACACAGCCGCGGTTGTTAAAACTTTGGATGTGCCCGCCGGCGATCGCGACATAAACGCTCCGAATCATCACGTCGCTTTTTTGTTCGGCATCGACCACCGCTTCGTGGACGCATTTCATCGCAGTTTCAAAATCGACAATCTCGCCCTTGCGCACGCCGCGTGACGGCGCCTGCCCGACGCCGAGAATTTTCAACGTCCCGTCGGGACGCGTTTCGCCGACTATGACACAGATCTTCGACGTCCCTATCTCCAAACCAACAATTAAATCACCGTTCGCCATGTTTTCAGTTTTTCTTGAAAGGTTGCAGCGGAAGCGCCCGCTTCACTGGCGGACTGGTTGATGAGGGACTTGGATGCGATTTGGCGGTTGCAGGTGTGGCCGATGGTTTCGGCGCGGAGTGCACCGGGATCGCTTTCATTACCCGTGGCGATTCTTCCGGTTTAATCGTTTCGTTAATTACTTCCGTGGCCGGTTTCGAGAACGTGACCGGGATATTTCGTTGCACGAGCAGATTCACAGTTGCGAGCTCGCGGTGCGCGTCGTCCGAATAGATCAGAAATTGCTCCAGGCGCTGCAGCTGCGTTTCGAGATTTTCGAAACCAAACGTGACCCGGCTGTGATTCTTATCCGTCACGACCAGGCAATAACCCTTCGAAATATCGATTTCGCGAATTTGGAAGCGCGTTTGCATGAAGCTCCGCGTGCTCAGGCGCAACAACTCGAGCGCCGATTTGGCTTCGGGCGATTGGACGGTTTTGCCGGCTTCGAGCGATTCGCTCGCGCAGCCCAGAATCAACGGCAGTCCCAAATATTCCGGCAACAACTTCTTCTCTTTCATCAAAACACCGCGCGCGTCCACCAGAAAAGCAGCGTCGGACGCAAATGGATCGGCAATCTGCTTCTCGCTCGTGATCCAGGCGATCGGCTTGCGTTCGATAATTCGGATATCGATTTCGGCCGGAAGTTTCCGGATAACTTCGACTTCGTCGACCTGCGGCAATTCCTGCAATCGCTCATGCACACGCGCCAGGTGCACGCGAAAGATATTTTCGCCTTCGTGCAAATCGGCCACGCTCAGAATCTGCTCGCGCTGCAACGTGCCGTCGGTCTGCACTTCAATCGCGCTGAGCTTGTAGTCCGGATTGTCGATGAAGAACCGCTTGGCCGCGACCCGAGCGCCAACGTAAACGCAGGCAATCAGCGCAATCACCAGCGCGATTTTCGAGAACCCAACCAGGAATTTGCGATTGCGATGCTGGACCGCTTTGCGCGAGCGCACTTTGACGTCGAGCAAATGTTGCTGCCGCCGTTGGCGGAAGCTGGAGACACGCCGGTTGCGGGCGCGGGGACGTTGCTGTCGCCTCATCGTAAAGCGCGCTCCCTTCTCGCGCGCGACAATTCGATGATACGCAGGCAAAGATCGACATAGTTGATGCCGGCCGCGGCTGCCCCTTCCGGAAGCAAACTGGCTTCGGTCATTCCGGGAATCGTGTTCACTTCGAGCACGAACGGATCGCCAGCGTCCGTCAAAAGCACATCGACGCGTCCGTAAACGACCAGGCCAAGAGCGCGAAATGCCTGCAGCGCCAGCTCCTGAATCTTTTTTGTTTTTGCCGCATCGACTTTGGCGGGGCAGACATGCTCGGCACTGGCGCCAGCTTGCGGATTCAGGAACGGGTACTTTGTGTTGAAGTCGTAAAAACCGCCCTTCGGAATTATTTCAAGAATCGGCAGGGCTTGATCACCGAGGATACCTATCGTCAATTCGCGGCCAGATACAAATTTTTCCACTAACAATTTACGATCGTACTTGCCGGCTTCCTTCATTGCCGAATCGAGCTCAGTTTCGTTCTTCACGATCACCACGCCAACCGTGGATCCCTGGCATGGCGGTTTCACGACGAGCGGCACCGGAATTGTTGGACGCTGATCAACATCGACAATTTCCCACTCCGGCGTGACGACGTTGTGCTCTCGAAACTTTTCTTTCGTCAAAAATTTGTCAAACGCGGTCCGGCTTCCTTCGACGCCTTCCCCGGTGTAGGGGACGCCGCGGTCTTCCAGAATCTTCTGCAAAGTCCCGTCCTCACCGAAAGTTCCGTGAATGGTGATGAAGGCAAGATCGACATCTTTCGGGAGCAGAAAGTTTTCGTCGCGAACATCGACGTCGACCACATCGATGCCCAATGAGCGCAGAGCCTTCGAAACTCCGCGGCCAGTCGCAAGCGAGACATCTCTTTCCGATCCCGGTCCGCCCATCAACACCGCGATTGTTTTTGGTAAAATGCCAGTCCGGCTAGGACCTTTCGACTTCATCAAGCTGATTCCCCCACGATTTGCACTTCGGTTTCCAATTCGATTCCGCGCTTGTTCTTCGCCGCCTGCTTGATTCGATCGATCAGCTGGAGCATCTCGGTCGCGGTCGCGCCGCCATCGTTCACGATGAAATTGCCGTGCACTTCCGAGACGCGCGCTTTTCCGACGGAGGAATTTTTTAAACCGAGCTCATCAACCAGTTTCCCAGCCGGACATTCGTCGGGGTTTTTGAAAATGCAGCCGGCGCTCTTGGCGATTGGCTGAGTGGTCCGCCGTTTTTCCTGGGATTCGTGGAGACGCGATTCGATCTGCTCGCGCGGTGCCGGCGACCCACGAAATGTGGCGGAGACGGCGAAGTTTTCTTCGAGTAAAGGAAAATGCCGGTAATGCACCTCAAGCTCGTCTCGATTTTTATCGTGCGCGTTTCCGTCCCCGTCCAAATAACGGACGCGGACGACCTTTTCGAAAGTTTGCGCGCCCATCGCGCCCGCGTTCATCCGTAGTGCACCGCCAACAGCGCCGGGAATTCCTTCCATCCACTCCAACCCGCCCAAGTCCGCCGCGCGCGCGGCGTAAGCAATCTCTTTTAACTTCACGCCAACGCCGGCGGTGATTTCATTTTCGTCGATGTCGATCTTGTCGAAGTCGCCCCCTGAAGGATGAACGACGACGCCGCGAATTCCGCCGTCGCGCACGAGCAAGTTCGAACCGCGGCCGATGATGAAGAGCGGAAGCTTTTCGCGCCGACAAAAACGAATTAATTCGCTCAGCGCCGCTTCATTGCGCGGCTCGACCCAAAATTGCGCCGGGCCGCCGACGCGCAAGGTGGTGTGCTTCGAAAGCGGTTCGTAAAGACGGACATCGCCATCTTCACCGACGATCTCTTTTAATTTCTCTGCGATCACGAGATCGGCGGCCAGGATCGACAATTGTTCGTGAATATTGCCCGCGCCGAGACTGAGGACGAGGTCGCCGGATTCAAGCATGTTGCCAACATCGCGATGCACCCAACCCAATCGTGGCTGGTAACTCACACCGCGATGTCCGTGCGCCGCGATTTCGTCGACGATCATTTGACCGCTGACATCCGGAATAGGGGATTCATTCGATCCGTAGACATCAGTGATGACGACCCGATCTGCTTGATCGAACGCGCGCCCAAATTCCTTCCGCAAAGCTTTGGTCCGTGAGTAACGATGCGGCTGAAACATGGTCAACACGCGTTTGCGCCCGACCGATTTCGCCGTCTTCAGAGTCGCGTTGATTTCGGTTGGATGATGTCCGTAATCGTCGACCAGGAGAAAGCGCGGGCTGTCGTATTTGATTTCAAAGCGCCGCCGCGCGTGTTGAAATTTTGTCAGCGACTTGGCGATTTTTTCAAATCGGACGCCAAGCTCAGTTGCCAGGGCGATGACACCGAGCGCGTTGCGAACGTTGTGTTCGCCCGGAACGTTCAAAATCGCTTTCCCAAGTTCTTCTTTGCCGCGATAAACACAAAATGCCGAAGCGAAATTGCGCAAATCGATATCGCTCCCGCGATAATCAGCGTTCACCGACAAGCCATAGGAGATTCCGCGCCCGGAAGATCGACATATCCGGGTCGCGTTAGAGTCATCGGCGCAATAAAAGATTTTGCCGCTCGTTTGCCCGATCAGTTGGACAAAGACTTTCTCGATCGCGGCCAGATCGGTGTAAAAGTCGAGATGTTCCTCTTCTATATTTAGGACCAGGATGTGTTCGGGATGAAAGAGAGCGATCGTGCCGTCGCTTTCATCGCCTTCGGCCACGAAAAATTCGCCCCGCGCGTCCCAGTGCGCGTTCGTTCCCAGAATTGGAATCTCGGCGCCGACATAATGCGACGGATGCAACCCGCCTTCGCGCAAAACGTGCGCGGCCATGGCGGATGTCGTGGTTTTACCGTGCATTCCAACGACGAGAATCCCGCGCTTGGCCGACATGATTGCGGCCAGCGCTTCGGCCCGACGAACCATTCTCTTTCCGCTTTCTTGGGCGCTCTTCAGGATCGGATTGTCCTTTTTGATTGCCGAAGAATAAATGACGAGCTCGGCGTCGCGCGCGTCGGCGGCACGATGTTGCTGATAAAACTTTAAGCCGAGCCGCTGCAGTCGATTCGTTTCCAGCGAATCCAATTTGTCCGAGCCGCTCACATTGTGGCCGAGTTGGAGAAGAAGTCCCGCAATTCCACTCATGCCGCTGCCGGCTACGCCAATGAGATGAACATTGCGCCGTTCCTGCGTCAGGAATTTTGCAAGATCGACATCAGCCGTGGTCATGACTGGGTGTATTTCTCCATGGTTGCGGCCACCCGATTAGCAGCGTCTCGCGGCGCCAATCGTGCGGAGCTTTCAGACATCCGCCGAAGCTGCTCCGGGTGATCGATCATCTCTCGGATCTGCTGAGTAAGTAATTCGGGAGTTAGCTCTGATTCTTTCAGAACAAATGCCGCTCCTGCCCGCGCGAAAATTTCGGCGTTGCGGGTTTGGTGATCGTCCGCGGCATAGGGAAACGGAATCAGAATACTGGGCAAGTCGAAGGAAGCGATCTCGGCCAGACTGGCCGCACCGGAGCGCGCGACAGTGAAGTCGGCGGCGCTGTAAACTTCCTCCATGTGATGATGGAAGGCGGCGACGTAAGCGGGGATTCGTTCTCGTCGATAATTTTCCGTTACGAGCCGTTCGTCTCGCGTCCCGGAAAGGTGGATGGCTTGCAGCGCAGCATCGCGCAGCAGCGGCAACGATTTAAGGATGGCTTGATTAATGCCACTCGCGCCCTGACTTCCGCCCATCACCAGCATGGTAGTGACATCCGCTTGCAATCCGAGTTTTTGCCGCGCGGATTGTCGGTCTAAGCGTTTGAGTTCTGTGCGAATAGGCGTGCCGGTGAGCTCGGTGCGCACTTTCGGAAAGAAAGCCGCGCATTCTTTGAAGCCGAGCAAAACCGCGCGGACCATTTTTCCGGCAAGGCGATTCGCTTTTCCCGGTACCGCATTCGACTCGTGAATTAGCGTGGAAATGCCACCCATGCGGCCGGCCAGGATTGGCGCGGTTGAAGTGAATCCGCCCATGCCGAGGACGACCTGCGGTTTGAACTTTTGGTAAATCGATCGGCACCGGGAAAGACTTTCAGTAAACCGGCGGATGAATCCGAAGATCTTAGGAGAATAAATCGAAGGGAAACCTATCGTCGGCAATTTTTCGAACCGGAATTGAGACCGCGTCGAGAGCGCGAGACTGTCGATCTCCTTTTCGGAGACGAACAAGAGCACTTCGTGTCCGCGTTCGCGCAGAACTTCAGCGACGGCTATTCCGGGAAAGAGATGCCCACCCGTGCCTCCACATGCAATGACTGCGTTCATTCCAATGATTGTCGATCTTCCAGTTAAATTCGCGGTGTCATTCGCACTTGGAGTGAAGTGCGCTTTTTGTTGGCCGGTTCCAAAACGGCCTGCCGATAAATGTTGAGTAAGAGTCCGACCCCGAACAGGCAGGCGACCAGATTCGATCCGCCGTAGCTAATAAACGGCAGGGGCAGACCTTTGTTCGGCAAAAGCGAAGTGGTGACTCCCATATTCACGGCGGCTTGCAACCCCAGCAGGCAGACCACGCCCGACGCGACCAGCAACCCGAACCGATCTTTCGCGTGCAGCGCGATCACGATTCCGCAAACAATGACAATGACGAAAAGGAAAACGACGAGCAGGCTGATTCGCAATCCAAGCTCTTCGCCGATCATCGGGAAAATGAAATCGGTGTGCGCGTAGGGGAGGTAGAGCATCTTTTGCCGGCCGTTACCGAGGCCGAGTCCTTCCATGCCGCCGCTGCCCCAAGCGATTAACGCCTGCATTTGCTGGAGTCCGGCGTCCTGTTTGTAGCGCTCGAGATCAGTGAACGCGATCAGCCGTTCCATGCGCGCGTGCGTTGCCGCAACGAAAATGACGCTGCCTCCGGTGATGGCGAGCAGTCCAAGTAGAATCGGATTTGTCCCAGCGACGAACATGACCATAAACGTGGTCGCACCGATCAACGCGGTCGTTCCGAGATCAACTTCAAAAAGAATCAGCGCGAGCAGCGCACTCACAATCGCTAGGGGAATGGCAAAACCGAACAACGGATGGTTTGTGGCTTTCTCATAACGCGCGAACCACCACGCCAGAGAAAATACAGCGGCAAGCTTTGCGATCTCCGACGGTTGGAAACCAATCGGGCCGAATCCGATCCACCGCCGCGAGCCGTTGATCCGCATTCCGATGTGCGGAACGTAACAAAGTACGAGCGTGATAGCGGCGATAGCGATCCAAACCCACCAGGTGCGCTGCCAAAAATGGTAATCGATCAACGCCGCCGCGATGCAGATAGCGAGGCCCACTCCAAGCCAGACCGATTGGTGCTTAAGAAAAAAGTAAGGGTCGCCGTGGCTATCCTTAGCAAAAGCGCTGGTGCTGAAAAGCATCACAATGCCGATGACGAGCAATCCCAGCACCGCGACAAAAAGGAAGTAAGCGCTTTTCCGATACATTAAGTTACTGGTTCTTTTTCGATGTCTTGTCCGGGATCAAAAGTTTTTGGCCGATCTTTAGTTTTCGAGGGTCATCGATGTGATTGAGCGCAACTAAGTCGTCGTAGGAGACTTTGAACTTCTTCGCAATCGTGACCGGATTATCGCCCTTGGCGACGACGTAAACTTTTCCGGAATCGGCGATTTTTGTCGGTGTCTTCGTGCCGGTTTTCGGCGCTGTTGATGGATTAAGAATTGGCGCTTGCGGCTTTGTATCGGCAGAACCGATTCCGACTATGGTTGGCGACGGCGTAGAAGGCAGCGACGCCTGACGCGTTTTAATTGCGTTGAACGCGATGATGCCTGTTACCGCGACCACATGCAGCAGTAAAACGATCAACAGCGCCCGCGATAGTTTCATGCTCGGTTCGGCCAAATCGCCGTAATCGGCCGTAGTTGCACCGATGCGCAGCGGCCGACGGACAGCGGTGGCACGGAGTTTCTTTCGCTTGAATCTGAGCATCTTTGGCATTTTGAACTTCCTTTTCATTTGGGGAGGGCTTGGACGAGCGCGCGGAACTGATCGCCGCGGTCGGCATAACTTTTGAACATGTCGAAGGAAGATGTGCCCGGCGAAAAAAGAACGACTTCACCGGATTTGGCGGTGGCGCGTGCGCGCTCGACCGCATCGGCCAGCGATATGGCCAGCTCGGATTTAACGGCGCCGTCCCAATCGCGCGCGATTCGTTCGGCCATTTCGCCGATCAAAATTGTCGATCTAACTTTTTCTTTCACCAACGCGCGAAGGGGTTCAAAGGTAAAGCCCTTGTCTTTTCCGCCGGCGATGAGAATGACCGGTTTGCTTTGGGCCAGAAGCGCTTTCTCAACTGCGTCCAGATTAGTCGCCTTGGAGTCATTGATGTAATCGACGCCACCAATCTGCCTGACAAATTCACACCGGTGCGGCCGCGGTTCGTAGGCGCAAATCGGCGGGACCATTTTCTCGAACGCAAGTCCACGGGCATGACCGGCGGCGAGCGTAGCCATCAGGTTCTCGATGTTGTGCAATCCGCGCAGTTTTGTCTGGTTCAGGCGCAGCACCGGTTTGTTTTCAAAAACAATTGCGCCTTCGGCCAGGCGGAAGTCGGCACGATTCGTGTAGGCGCTGAACGTGATTTTGCGCGCGCGAAGCTCAGGCAAACTTTCGGCAGCGTTCACAATCGCGACGTCGTCCGCGGTCTGATTTTCAAAGAGGCGCAATTTCGCGGTGCGATATTCGGCGACGGAGCGATAGCGATCGAGATGGTCGGGCGCGAAATTCAACCAGAGCGCGATCGATGGCCGAAAAGTTCGGATCGTCTCCAATTGGAACGAACTGACTTCGACCGTGAGCACGTCGTATTTGGTTTTCTCGCGCGCGACCTCGGAAAGCGGTTTGCCAATGTTGCCGCAGGCGATCGTTTTCTGTCCGCACTCGTTGAGCATTTGCGCGAGCATTTCCGTTGTGGTCGTTTTGCCGTTGGTGCCCGTGATCGCAATGACGGGCGTCTCGGCGGAACGCCATCCGAGCTCGAGCTCGCCGATGATGTCGATCTTGCGTCCGGAGAAATTCTGCGCCAGCGCGGATGCCGGATCGATTCCCGGACTCGCAGCGACGAAATCGTATTTGGCCGAATCCTGGTCGGCGGCGGGCCCGCAAATCACATTAATGTTCTGCGCGCGCAGATTGTCGATCGTGGACTTGAGCAGTTTGTTCTCATCGGCACTGTCCAGGACGGTGACGTTTGCGCCTTCCGCCTTGAGCAACAGGGCGGCGGCTGCGCCACTTAAGCCGGCCCCGAGCACTGCGACGTTTTGATTTCGGTAACGCAAGTTTTACCTCAACTTCAAAGTCGCCAATCCGAGAAGGGCGAAAATTCCGGACAAAATCCAAAACCGCACGATGACAGTGTTCTCTTTCCAACCAACGAGCTCAAAATGATGATGCAGCGGCGACATCGCAAAAATTCGTTTGCCGGTGAGTTTGAAACTCAGAACCTGGAGGATTACCGAGACCGCTTCGATGACGAAAACGCCGCCGACGACGACAAGCAGCAATTCTTGTTTGCAGCAGATCGCCACCACGCCGATCAACCCGCCGATGGCGAGCGAGCCGGTGTCGCCCATGAAAACTTTTGCCGGGTGACAATTGAACCAAAGAAACCCAAAGCCCGCGCCGATCATCGCGGCGCAAACGACGGTGAGCTCGCCGGTGAAAGGATAAAAGGGGACCTGTAAATATTCCGCGATCCGAAAATTTCCGGCGGCGTAGGAAAGAAACGCGTAGGCGAACGCGACCGTGATGGTGCAACCGATGGCGAGCCCGTCCAAGCCGTCGGTCAGGTTCACGGCATTCGACGATCCGACAATCACGAGCGCGAAAAACAAGATGGTGAACCATCCCATGTTCGTGACTACCGGTGATTTGAAGAATGGAACGTAAAGCGAGCGGGCCTGCACTTCGAGGAGCGGGCTGGTGAGAAAAACCGCTGTGATAATGAGAGCCAGAGTGATTTGAAAAAGAAGTTTGATCCGGCCGCTGACGCCGTCGGATTTCTTCTTTGTGACTTTAAGATAATCATCAACGAAACCGAGTACGCCGAGATAAACCATGGCGAAGAGAGCGAGCCAGACGAAGCGATTATCCGGACGCGCCCAGAGAAAACTGGAAATAAGAACTGCGCCGATAATCATGACGCCGCCCATCGTCGGCGTTCCTTGTTTCCCGCCGTGCAACTCCGCGAGCCGATGAACCTCAGCAGCCTGGCGAATCGGTTGGCCGAGCTTTAGTGCCGTCAAAATTCGAATGACGAAATTCCCGAACAGGAGCGAGACCATGAAGGCGGTGATCGCCGCGGCCACAGCGCGAAAGGTGACATAAAAGAAAACGTTAAATCCGCCGATCTGCTCGCTCAGCCGGTGAAGATAATACATCATACGTGCGCGCTTTCGGGCGAACTCTGTTTCGCGAATGCTTCGATCACATCTTCGGTTCGGGCGAGCCGGCTCCCTTTAATCAAGATGAGATCGCCCGGGGCCGCGATCTCCGACAGCACAGCGGCGGCTTCCGATGTCGATCCGACAACGGTACTTTTTTCGAGTCCGGCCTTTTCTGCCGCGCGTGAGATGATTGCGCCCATTTCGCCGATGCCGATCAAATGGTCGATGCCGAACGCGGCCGCAGCCTCGCCGACTTCTTCGTGGCCGCGCTGTGTTTCTTCTCCCAGTTCTCGCATTTCACCAAGCACGGCGATTTTTTTGCCGTCGGCGTCCAATTCAACCAACGTCTGCAGTGCCGCTTTCATCGAATCAGGATTCGCGTTGTAGCTATCGTCCAGAAACTGCACGCCGTTGATCTCTTTGATCTGCAAACGCGCTTTGGTGAGGGGAGCGCTGGCGAGACCAGCGGCCCCTTCTTCGAGAGAAAGACCGAAAGCGCGGCCGGCCGCGACCGCAAGCAGCGCATTCTGCACCATGTGCAGTCCGGGAACAGGCAACTGCGCGCGGCAACGGTGCGCGCCTTCGATAATGGTGAACTCCGATCCGCCGGCGCTTTGTTGAATGTCGATCGCCCGAACCGCACCTTCTTTCGTTCCGGCAAAAATCACATGAGCGCGTGTTCGTTCAGCGATCCCTTTGCTGAAAGGATCGTCCGCATTCAAAATAACTGCTCCTTCGGCGGGGACTGCCTCGGCCAGCGCGCCTTTTTCTTTCGCAATCGCCTCGCGCGTTCGCATGAACTCAATATGAGCAACGCCGATATTAGTGATAATGGCGGCGTCTGGCGCTGCGATCTCTGCCAGCGGACCGACTTCGCCGGGATGATTCATCCCGATTTCCCAGACCGCGATTTCGTCGTTCGATGTTGCTTCCAGAATCGTGCGCGGCAATCCGACGTGATTGTTGAAGTTGCCCTGTGTTTTGGTGACCCGAAATTTTCGCCCAAGGACCGAGGCGGCAAAATCTTTCGTGCTCGTTTTTCCATTGCTGCCGGTGATGGCGAGAACTTTGATGGAAAGCGATTTTCGATAATTCGCGGCCAGAGTCTGATAGGCGCGCAACGTGTCCTCCGCCCGAATGATCGCGAAATTGGTCGGAACTTTTCCGTTCCATTTAGAATCGACAATCGCTCCGGCTGCCCCGGCTTTGGCGGTCGCTTCGACAAATTTGTGGCCGTCGAAATTTTCACCTCGCAGGGCGACGAAAAGTTCACCGTTCTTAATGGTTCGTGAATCGGTGCTGATTCTTTCGATCGAAATTTTTCCGTCGCCTTGTTCGAGTTTGGCGCCGGAAAGCGCAGCGATTTGTAAGATCGACAACGGGTTCATTTAAATTCTACCGGATGATTTTCGACCGCCCGCCGCGCCACTTGAATGTCTTCAAATGGCACGGTGTGATCGGCGAACTCCTGGTAATTTTCGTGACCCTTGCCCGCGATCAAGACGATGTCACGCGGTTGAGCCATTTCGACGGCGCGCGAAATCGCCTGCGCCCGATCGGTGATTTTCTCAAAATGGCTGCCGCGAAAACCTTTTTCGACCTCCGCGATGATTTTGTCGGGATCTTCTTTGCGCGGATTATCAGAGGTGATGATAGCGTAATCGGCGTTTCGATCGGCAACCTGACCCATCAGTGGCCGCTTCTCACGATCACGATTTCCGCCGCAACCGAAGACGACAATCAACCGCCGCGGCGCAAGTTCACGCAAGGTTTTTATGACGTTGAGCAATGCGTCCGGCGTGTGTGCGTAATCGACGAAGACCTGGAACTGCCGTTTTGCTGGAACGATCTCGAGCCGGCCGGGAACTTGCGGAGATTTAGAGAGACTGAGCACTGCTTCGCGCAAACCGACGCCGAGCGCATTGGCGGCGGCCAGCGCGGCCAGCGAATTAGCAACGTTGAAGCGGCCGATCAGCGGCACGCGCACGAGATAACTTTTCCCGCGAGCGTCGAGCTGGTAAGACGTGCCGGCAAATTCCATTCGATAATTGGAAGCGCGAAAATCAGCGCGCGATCCCATCCCGAATGTTACGACCGAGACCTTCTTGTCGATCCTTGCGACCAACCGTTGGCCGTAACGGTCATCGATGTTGATGACCGCGACCGGTTTCTTTTTTTTCTGCTGTTGGGCGAGTCGCTCGAACAATTTCGCCTTTGCGTCGAAATAGTTTTTCATTGTCCCGTGATAATCGAGATGGTCTTGCGTCAGATTGGTGAAGACGGCGACGTCCCACTCGATCTCGCGGACGCGTTCCTCCGTAATGCCGATCGATGAAACTTCCATCGCGGCAGCTTTGCACCCGGCGTTCAGGATTTGAGAGAGAAGCTCCTGAAGATCCAGCGATTCGGGAGTTGTGCGAGCAGCCGGCAGAACGCGCTCGCCGATTTCGTAACGCACGGTCCCGAGCAAACCGCAACGCATTCCCGCCTTCTCGCAAATGTGTTTGATCAGAAACGTAGTCGTCGTTTTGCCGTTGGTGCCGGTCACGGCGGCGAGTTTCAGTTTTCGCGCGGGATAATTGTAAAATCGCGCCGCCAGATCGGCCATCGCGCTGCGCGTATTTTCGACGACGACGCAGGTGGCGCGGGAATGTTTTTCGGCGCGCTCGGCGACGATCACCGCTGCGCCTTTTTCAATGGCCTGGCTGATGAAGTTGTGGCCATCGCTTTTTTCGCCGCGCAATGCCACGAATAGTCCATCCCTCTGTACACGGCGCGAGTCATACGCGATGCTTTCCACCGCGCGATCAACTGGGCCGATGATTTCGCGAATGGGAATCGCGGCGAGAAGAGTTTTGAGCTGCATGAGGATCCGCCATTCTTGTGCCAGGAAGTCAATGGCGCGAAGCGTTGGTTAAGGCAACTCGCTCCACCGGGATGGCCTTGCGAATTTCCTCATGCGGCTCAAGATCGAGATAACGGGCGGCCTTTTCCGCGATGCGGGAAAAGATTGGTCCAGCGACTTGACCGCCGTAATTCTGTTCGGGTTTTGTTTGGGCATCGTCCAGCACCACCAGTCCGACAAATTCCGGATGTTCCGCCGGCAGATAACCGCAGAATGACACAACTTCTTTGCCTTTCTCGTAACCGCCGTTCGGACCGACCTTCTGGGCAGTGCCAGTTTTTCCGGCGATGATGAATCCGGGAACCGCGGCAGCCGCAGCCGTCCCGCGATCGCTGACCACGCCGCGTAATGCGCTTCCAATTTGACTGGCGGTCTGCGGCGAGATGACCTGGCGCAGAACAATCGGGGCGAGCGAGCTGATTGTCTTGCCATCGCTGGTCGTGATCGATTTCACGATGCGCGGCGTCATTAATTTGCCGCCGTTGGCGATTGCGCACATGGCCGCGGTCATTTGCAGCGGAGTCACGCCGATTTCGTGGCCCATCGGAATGTGCGTGATTGAGATTTTGCTCCACGATTGGGGCGACCGGATTAACCCGGGAATTTCGCCAGGTAATTCGATCCCGGTTCGCTCCCCGAAGCCGAAACGCCGGATGTATTCATAAAATTTTTGATCGCCGAGGCTGACGGCCAGTTTGGCCGCGCCGATGTTGCTCGATTTCACCAGAATGTCTTTGACGCTCAGATCGGTGAACGCGGCATGATCGTGCAGCGCGGTGCCGGCGTAATTCCACACTCCGTTTTCGCAAAAGACGTAGGAATCGAGGCGGAACTTGTGCTCGTTGAGCGCCGCGGCGGCGGTGACAATTTTGAAGGTCGAGCCCGGCTCCATCATGTCGCAGATGGCGCGATTTTTCATTTGCTCGGGTTTCGCGTCGGAGCGGCGATTCAGGTCGAATGCCGGCCGGTTGGCCATGGCGAGAATTTCGCCGGTTTGCGGGCGCATCAGGATGATGGTCGCCTTCTTTGGCGAATACTCGCGCATGGCGGCGTCCAATTCGTTTTCGACAATGTTTTGCAGATTAAGGTCGATAGTCAGATGCACCTGATAGCCATTACGCGGCGCCCGCTCCTGGCCGCGGTAAAGCACAAGCTCTTGGCCGGCGCGGTTATGCTCGATGTAACGATAGCCGTCCTGGCCGCGCAGATAATCGTCGAGCGCACCTTCCACTCCTTGAATGCCACGGTGCTCAAAATCGGTGAAGCCGATGACGTGGCAGAGCATTACGCCGTTGGGATAAATGCGGGTCGCGTCCTGTTCGAAATAAATGCCGCGCAAACTTCGGGCTCGCAGTTTTTGCCGGAGCGAATCAGTGATCGCTTTCGGCACTTCGCGTTTCAGGACGATGTATCGACGGTCGCTATGGAGTTTTTCTGAAACGTCTGTGCGCGGCAGCTTCAACTCGCCGCTAACAAGATCAACAGTCGCCTCAACCTCAGTCAGGTGAGTCGCATCAGCGACCACCGTCTCTACCGGAACGTTGTGCGCTAGGACTTCGTTGTTGGCGTCGAGAATCGTGCCGCGCTCGGCAAAAATGGGCTGCTTGATGACGTGTTTTTCAGCCGCCAGTCCAGCGTACTCGTCGTGCTTGATCATTTGGAGATAGATCAAGCGAAACGAAAACGCGCTGAACAAGAGAACAAAGCCGAAGCAAACGATCGCGCATCTGGTTCGGCTGTTCCATCTCATCTCGCGCCTCGTTGATTGGAAACTGGTTGGACAGCGTCTTCCTGGTTTCGCGCCGGCAAAGTCAGTCGAACAATGTTGTGTTCCGCGATAGGAATCATTTTTAGGTAACCTTCCTTCAAACGGCGTTGCAATGCTGAGCGCGAAGTGAGCGCGGCAATTTGCGCGCTCGCCACTTCATTTTGCATCCGCAAATTGGCCACTTCGGTTTCGAGCGCTTTTTTACGGTCGCCGAGATGATAAAGTTGAAGGGTCAGATAAACGTAACTTAGCCCCATCAGCGCCAAGAACGTGGTCAGCACGATCCAGCGCGCGAGTGAGGCAGCATTGACCGTGTTCCAATTTTTTCGAGAGCGGCTCATCCAATTTTCTCCGCCACTCGCAATTTCGCGCTCCGGGAGCGCGGATTCATTCGCCGCTCGTTTTCGCCCGGCTCGATCGGTTTGGAGGTAATCGTGCGCAAATCGTATTCCGGATTGCGCCGTGGTTCCGGCCACTCCGGTCGGTCCAACCACTCGCGACTGTGATCGCGGATGAAATTTTTCACGATTCGATCTTCGAGAGAATGAAAAGCGATAACGGCAATACGCGCTCCCGATTCGAGTCGCGGGGTCAAAACGCGCATGCCTTTTTCGAGCGCGCCCAGCTCATCGTTCGCTTCCATTCGCAACGCTTGAAATGCCTGCGTCGCGGGATGCCTGCGCCCATGGCGGCCGACGACTTTTTCGATCGCGCGAGCGAGCTGGAGCGTTTCGGTAAACGGCGCATCTTTACGCATCTTCACAATCAAACTGGCGATGCGGCGGGCGGCTGGTTCTTCGCCGAGATCTCGGAATAAGCGGGTCAGATCTTCTTCGCTATAGCCGTTTACAATATCCGCGGCCGTTAATGTCGATCTTGGGTCCATTCGCATATCGAGCGGACCATTCCGCATCATGCTGAATCCGCGGGTGGCATTCTCGAGTTGGCGCGATGAAACACCGAGATCGAGCAGGGCACCGCCGATTTTCTGAACGCCGAGTTCGTCGAGAATTTTGTCCGCGTCGCGGAAGTTGGCCTGTCGCAGGGTAACGCGACCGCCAAAGTGGGCGAGCTCGTCGCGCGCCTGTTCGATTGCGTCCGGATCTTGATCCAGGGCGAGAACGTCCGCGCCCGCTTTCAGAATGGCTTGGGTATGACCGCCGCCCCCGACAGTTCCATCGACAACCAGCGAGCCGGGGTGCGGCGCGAGCAATTCCACCGCTTCGGCGGCAAGCACCGGACGATGGTAGGTAAAATCTTCCATTTCCTGCGGCTCCTCTTCCAAAACGAGCGGACCAGTCGCAAACCAAACCGGCCGCTCAAACAATAATGCGTTCATATTTGGGTTGATTACAAACCAAGGACATCGGCGACGTGCTGATAAGTGGGCGTCTCTTCCTCGTGAGCGCGTTTCCGACGCTGCAAATTCCAAATTTCAAAGCGGCCGCGATTGCCGACCAGGACGACTTCGCCTTTCAATCCGACTTTTTTGCAAAGATCTTCCGGCAAAACCAGGCGGCCTTGTTTGTCGGCGGCGCCGTGCTCGGCCCGGGAATGGAGTTGGCGGAAAAAAATTCGGCGGTCGCGCGCGGAAACGTTCGGGTCGGATTCCGCCGCCGCGCTCATACGAGAAAATTCTTCAGGCGACATGACCAGAAGAAACTGATGAGTCGCTTCCGGAAGAATGATGAATTCCTCGGTGTCACCGCGTCGCCAGCGCGCGGGAATGGTGATCCGATTCTTCTCGTCGATGGAGTGACGAAACTCGCCGGCGTAGAAGCGTTGTTCAGGCGTATCCATTGGCGGGTGGAGATGTTTGCCATTCTAACCCACTTTTCACCACTTTTAACCACCTTCCGTGCCAGCCGTCAATAAAAATTAATTGACCCCTTTGCCCTGCTGCTCGCCCTATTTAAACTGCGCCCACTAACGATGTCGCGCTGCCTGCTCTCACTCTTTGTTCTCGCGATCAGTCTGCATTGGCCCCGGCCCATCATCGCCCAAACTCCCGCGCCCGATTCGAACGACGCCGTTCGGGTGACAGTTAGCCTCAACGCCGACGGTTCACGCACCGTTTATCAATTCGACAACGCCAAACATGAAGCAGTCGCAACCACGAATGAATCCGACGGGAAAATGCGAGGCAAGATCGTCTATCAAATCGGTGATACGGGCCGGTTCGTCAGCGGCGTTGTCTTTGGACCGGACGAAAAGTTCCTCTTCAAGAGCACATATAAGTATGACAAGGCCGGCCGGGTGGAGCAGGAAACCCATTTGGCGAAAGATGACGCCGTAATAAACAAGATCCTCTACAAGTATAATTCCGTCGGGAAGCAGGTTGGGTACTCGGTCTTCGACGCGGCTGGAAAACTGGTCTCGGGAAGCATTTCGCCCACGCCAAGCGCGACGGCCAAACCGCGCAATGCGCTCGGACGATAGTGGGAATTAGGTAGTGTCCTAATTTGAATCGCTCAATCCAGCGTGGGGATGGGGTTGTCGAAACGTTCGACTTGGACGGACATCCTAAAGCGAAACGCTGCTAAGCTTGGTCATTCACTGAAGACGGTGAGCCGCAATGCACAACCGTTCTTGAAATCCCGCCCGTTGATTCGTCAGAGAGCCCCGTCAAAGTGGCGATTGCTGCGAAGGCCCGTTCAACTTTCTGAAAGTCACGCTAATTCCGGGGTCGTGAATTACGACGCATAGATTGTTTACTTTGGCGAACGCCTCAATTGCCGTCTCTCGTCCGCCAGACTCTGCCTTTGCCTTGGGCCACACCCGCTCCAATTCATTCTCGAAAACCACACAGAATTTTGAGACCGCTAAACGGGATTTAATGCGCTTTAGGAGAGCGTCGATCTTGGAAGGGTGAGGCCCGCTATGCACAAAGCCAGCCCCAAATTAGGACACTACCGGGAATTAGGGCGGCTTGCCTCCGCCGGTAAAAGGGGCTAAGAAGGTTGCCCCGATGATTGACTACATTCAGAAGGGCGGGTTGCTCATGTGGCCGATTCTGGCCTGCAGCATTATCGCCATCGCGGTCTTCCTGGAGCGCTTTTTCTATCTCCATCGCGCTACCATTCACGTCGGCGAATTTCTAAAAGGACTTTCGAATTTGGTCCAGCGGCGCAACTTCGCCGAGGCTTTGCACGAATCAGCCGGTACCCCAGGTCCGGTCGCGCGGGTTATTCATGCCGCGCTTTTGCGGCACGACATGTCAAGATCGGAGCTGCGCGAAATCGTTCAGGAAGCTGGGCAACTGGAGGTGCCGAAGCTCGAACGTTTTCTTGGTGTTTTGGCAACGCTGGCTTTTCTGGCGCCCTTACTCGGTCTGCTCGGAACCGTTGCCGGAATGATCGATGCCTTTGGAACGATTGCTTCTCACGGCGGCTACGCCACTGTCACGGAACTTTCCGGCGGCGTTTACAAGAGTTTGCTGACCACCGCGGCGGGCCTTGTCGTCGCCGCTCCAACGTTCGTCGCTTATAGTTATCTTTCGTCCCGCGTGAACACGATGCTTCACGAAATGGAACGCGCCGGCATCGAGATCGTGCACATGTTGAAGGACAGCGAAGCGCTCACCGGCATCATCAGCTTTCAGCAATCGCCCGAAAAACTGACGGGTGCGCGGGAAGCTCATCGCGATCGTTAGATCGATCCGCCAAAGGACGGATTCGCTGTGGCGGACCAATCGGTTGGGTCGACAATCATGAACAGATGAAGCTGAGCCGGACAAAGGAATACAATTTCGGCTGGCTGGTCGTGTTTCCACTCATCGACGTGGTCTTTCTCCTCATCTTTTTTCTGCTTCTAAGCTCGAATTTTGTTTTGCAACCGGGGATCGCGGTCTCGGCGCCGGCCTCTCCTTTCCTGCTCGGCGCGCAGCAGAACCAGCAAATCATCAGCATTACCGGCGGCGCGGTCCCGGCGATTTATTTTCGAGACCAAAAAATCTCGCTCGAACGGCTCGGGCCCTTGCTCGATGCGGCTAAACACGAGAATCGCTCCCTTATTATCAAGGCTGACCGCCAGACGCCTTATGAGCTGGTCGTCGCTGTGACCAATGCCGCGCTCGAACACGGAATTTCATCCGTTTCACTTGCCGGCGCTTCTCCGAAATGAACACTGCGACGACGACTCCGTTGCTTTTTAACTGGGAAGCACCGCGCGGCCGCAATCTCGCGATCATTGGTTTTCTCGTCGCGTCGCTCGCGTCGCATGCGGCGGGTTTCTATCTTTTCCAAATTGTCTATCCTCCAACCGTTTCGCTTACCCCTGCGCCGCAGCGTGTGAATTTGATCAGCGCAAATTCCGAACAAGGGGCCACGCTGCTTCGCTGGATCGATGCTGAGGATCCGGCGCTCGCGTCAACGACCCGGAAAGCGCCTGAGGCCAAACGCTATCTTTTGGGAAAGGTTCAGCACATTCCTTCTTATTTCGCGCGTGAACCTGCTTTGCAACAGGCTCCGCCGTTGACTGTCGATCTTCGTGTTCCCAGCGCACAACCACCCGGTCCGGTTCCAGCTCCACTTCGAGCGCGATCGAAATCGATAGGAGTAGTGCCAACCAAAGTAAATTTTTCAAACGAGCTGGATCCGCTCGGTCCGCCAAAATTTGTTTCGACAAATTTCAAAAGCTCCACTCGCGAGCCGCCGCAAAATGCGCAATTCCGGATCGCGGTCGATGCGGGGGGCGCAATCCTCTATTGTTTCAGTTTAACTTCGTCCGGTGACGCGGCTTTGGACGAACAGGCGAGGGCGCATCTGGCGCTTTGCCGTTTCCCACCTAGATCGACGTCCGCCGGCGACTCGCTCGAGTGGGGAATCGCCACGGTCGAGTGGGGAAACGATATCGTGGAGCCGGGCGCAAAACCGACCCCGACCACGCCGTGATTCGAGTCAGCCTCGCCGCGCTGGTCACACTTTATCTGCTCCTTTCCCTTGCCACGATTTTCCTTCTCTGGATAGTAGGTGAGTGGAACCGGCGCCGGCGTGAGCGGCGCGCATTGCGCTACCGGTTACGTTGCGTGATTTGCGCGTTCGAGTTTGAAGATCGAACGGCGACCTTACTCCCACGCTGTCCGCGTTGCGGTAGTTTAAACGAAAGATTTAGATTGGAGCAGATTTAATTATGGGAATGTGGATTGGCCGAAATCGAAAAGCGCGCGTGACCTACGGGTTCGACGAGATCGCGCTCGTGCCCGGACGCGTCACCATAAATCCGAACGAAGTGGACATCGCGTTTCGTCTCCCGCGGAAAAACGCCGACCCGATTGAATTGAAAATCCCGATTCTGGCCAGCGCCATGGATGGAGTTGTCGATGTTCGCTTCGCCGTCGCCATGAGCAAACTCGGTGGTTTGGCCGTGTTGAATCTCGAAGGTGTGCAAACGCGCTACAAAAATCCGCAGGAAGTTCTCCAGAAAGTTGTCGACACTGACAAATCTGAAGTCACTTCGCTGTTACAGCGAATTTATCAGGAGCCGGTCCAACCCGATCTGATCGCGGCGCGCGTGAAACAAATCAAAGATGAAGGCGGTATCGCCGGCGTTAGTTCCATTCCACAACGGGCCGCCGAGTTTGGGCCCATCGCGCAGGAAGCGGGCGCCGATGTCTATGTCGTGCAAAGCACGGTCTCAACCGCTCGCCACATTTCGACCGAATACAAATCGCTCGACCTTACAAAATTTTGCCGTGACATGCGCATACCGGTGATTGTCGGCAACACCGTCGGTTATGACGTCACTTTCGAAATCATGGAATGCGGACCGGCCGGCGTTCTAGTCGGTGTCGGTCCCGGAGCAGCTTGCACTTCGCGCGGCGTGCTTGGACTGGGCGTCCCGCAAGTGACCGCCACCGTCGATTGCGCCGCCGCGCGCGACGCTTACTTCAAAAAAACTTCGCGCTATGTTCCGATCATTACCGACGGTGGTATGAGCAAAGGCGGCGACGTTTGCAAAGCGCTCGCTTGTGGCGCGGATGCAGTCATGGTCGGAAGCGCGTTCGCTCGCTCTCAAGAAGCGCCGGGCGCCGGTTATCATTGGGGCATGGCTACGCCGCACGTGAATCTCCCGCGCGGCACGCGGATCAAGGTCGGCACCACCGGCTCGCTCAAGCAGATTCTTTTCGGCCCCGCCGAAGTTGATGACGGAAGCCAGAATCTCGTCGGCGCGATCACGACTTGCATGGGCAACGTTGGCGCGCGAAATATCGCCGAGTTTCAGCAGACTGAGATCATCATCGCACCATCGATCAAAACTGAAGGGAAACTTTTCCAGGCCGTGCAAAGTGTCGGCATGGGTACGCGCTGACGATTAGCAATTCATCTTCATGAATAACGATCGCAGAGTCGTCATTACAGGTCTCGGTGTTGTCACGCCCGTAGGCAACGAACTCGAGACGTTTTGGAAAAATCTCGTTGAAGGGAAAAGCGGTATCGGCCGGATCCAAGCCTTCGACACCGCGAACTACGATTGCAAAATCGGCGGTGAAGTACGCGACTTCGATCCAAAGGATTTCTTTAAGAACGTCAAAGACGTCCGGCGCACCGATCGTTTCGTTCAACTGGCCATGGCCGCCTCCAAGATGTCGATCCAGGACAGCGGCATCGATCTCGAACGCGTCAATCAAGACCGCTTCGGCGTAATCGTCAGCAGCGGCATCGGCGGACTGAAAACGCTCGAAGACCAATTCAGCGTGTTGATGAACAAAGGGCCGGGCCGCGTGTCACCATTCACCATTCCGATGCTAATCAGCAACATGGCCAGCGGCCTCATCTCGATGGAGTTCGGATTGCGCGGCCCCAACATGTGCATCGTCACCGCTTGCGCGACTTCCAATAACTCGATCGGCGAATCGTGGCGCATGATTAAGTTCGGCGACGCCGATATTTTTGTCGCCGGCGGTTCCGAAGCGGCAATCGTTGAACTCGGTCTCGCTGGATTTTCCGCGATGAAAGCGCTGAGCAAGCGCAACGACGAACCGGAGCGCGCCTCGCGCCCTTTTGATCGCGACCGTGACGGTTTCGTCATCAGCGAAGGAGCGGGCATTGCCATTGTCGAAGAGCTCGAACACGCAAAGAAGCGCGGCGCGAAGATCTATTGCGAGCTCACCGGCTACGGACTTTCAGCGGACGCTTACCACATGACGGCGCCGCCGGAAGACGGCAGCGGCGCCGCGCGCGCCATGCAACTGGCGCTCGATCACGCAAAGATCTCGCCCGGCGACGTCGATTACATCAACGCCCACGCCACTTCCACCGGTCTCGGCGACATCAGCGAAACAAAAGCGATCAAAAAGGTTTTTGGCGAGCAGACCAAAGTTTCGATTAGCGCGACCAAGTCCATGACCGGCCATTTGTTAGGCGGGGCCGGTGGAATGGAAATGGCGGCCTGCGCACTAGCGATCCGCGACGGCGTGATTCCACCGACGATCAATCTCGAAAATCCCGACCCGCAGTGCGACCTCGATTACACCGCCAACAAAGCGAAGGAAAAGAAAGTGCGCGTAATCATGAACAACTCCTTCGGCTTCGGCGGCCACAACGCCACTCTAGTGGCAACGGCGTTTAAAGATTAGGCGTTACTTCTCCGGATTCACCGGAAAGTGTTTGTTTTTGAGATTTTCGGGGACGCGCTTGGTTTGTTCGGCTTCGATTTTTTCGGTCGCTTCGTTCAGCGCGTCGTAGGCTTCGCGGCTTTTTTTGGCGCGGCACATGTACGCGACCGCATGCCCGAGCGGAATCTTTGCTTCCGGCAAGCCGACGAATTCGACCGCTTGCTGGGTGGCGATTGCGAGCGGGAGCGCTTCTGGATCGGCCAGGCCAACGTCTTCGCTCGCAAAAATCACGATCCGGCGCGCGATGAAACGAAAGTCTTCGCCGGCGTGTAGCATTTTCGCGAGCCAGTACATCGCGCCTTTCTCATCGGACGCGCGCATGCTCTTGATAAACGCGCTGATCGTGTCGTAATGCGCATCCCCAGCGCGATCGTACACGATTGCTTTCTGCTGAATGCTTTCTTCCGCAACCGCGATCGTGAAATGAATCACTGACTGCTGTAGCGACGCCGTGTCAGCGCCGGTCTTTTTCTGCTGGCGGTCATAGACCGCCGCTACAGTTTCAGGCGGCGTGGTCATGACGCCAATCTCCAGCGCGTTTAAACATTTGCGCGCGTCGCCGTCGCTCAGCTTGGCCAGATGCTTTCTCGCATCTTTGTCGATCTTCACGTTGTAATTGCCAAGTCCGCGTTCCTTGTCGACCAGCGCGCGATCAATCAGTTCTTCCAGTTCCTCGACACGCAACGGTTCGAGTTGGAAAACTTGTGACCGCGAGACGAGCGGACTGTTGACGTAGAAAAACGGATTGTAAGTGGTCGCGCCGATCAGTCGCAGGTTTCCGCTTTCGACATCGGGCAGGAGAATGTCCTGCTGCGCTTTGTTGAAGTGATGTATCTCGTCGATGAACAAAATCGTCTTTTGTCCAGAACTGCGAGTGCGATTGGTCGCGCCCGCGATCACGCGACGCATTTCCGCGACGTTGCTTTCTACGCCGCTTAAACGCACAAACTTGGCGCGCGTCATGTCGGCGATGATGTGAGCGAGTGTGGTTTTTCCGGTTCCGGGCGGCCCCGATAAAATCACCGAGGGCAAACGATCGGCTTCAATCGCGCGGCGCAGCAATTTTCCAGGCGCAAGAATATGTTCCTGGCCGACAAATTCATCGAGCGACCGCGGCCGCATTCGCGTCGCCAGCGGCGCGCCCGCCTCAGGCGGGTTGCCCTTAACAGAATCGCGGTCTTCCTCGGTAAACAAATCCTGCACGAATAGAAAATACGACGAGCCGACGAATTGTGCATCTGCGTGTAGCCACGCCCCCAATGGGCCATCCAGTCCGACGCGCCACAGGCGCGTGGCTACAACGACTAGGGAACTTTGCCCGCCAGACGCCGTATTACGTAACGGACGAGTTCTCCCCTTGCGATGAATACACCGCGACAACCATTTGTCGGGCTGGCGTTGATGGCGGGGCTTGGAATTATCATTGCGGATTTTCTTCCAATCGGAGCGTCTCGATGGTGGCTCAGTACGATCGCGCTCACTCTGCTGGCAATTGCGTCCTTTTGCTGGCCAAACCTTACGTCGACATATTTTCTCGTCGGCGCCGGTTTCTTTTTGCTCCACAATTTTCGAACCGGCGACACGCCGGGCCTGCAACTCGCAGCTGATCTGAGCGATCGGCCGCGCGTCGTGAGCGCGGTCGGATTCGTGACGTCGGAGCCAAAAGTAGCGCCGAACGGATTCGCGACGTTTCTGTTCAAGCTTCAATCACTCGAGTTCGAAGGTAAAACGAGGCCGACTCATGCAACGTTGCTCGCGCGCTGGCACGGCAATCCGGAATTTGGCGACGAACTGAAAATGTTTGGAATAGCGGAGCCGATCGAGCCGCCTCGAAATCCGGGCGAGTTCGATATGCGTTCCTATCTCGCGCGTCAGGACGTGAGGCGAAGTCTCTTTGTTCGCTATCCGGAAGACGGCGCTTTACTGAAACGCGGCGCGCGAAACCCGGTTCTGCGAGCCGCGCAAAAATCGCGTGCGTGGATGCAGAGCGCGATTTGTCGCGGACTCGACGATTCACCGCAGGTCCAAAATTTCCTGAGCGGCATGGTTCTGGGGTTGCGCCATCAAACGCCGGAAGATATCGAGGAACCGTTTCAGCAAACAGGAACGCTTCATCTGTTCGCGGTTGCCGGGTTGCACGTCGGAATCGTCGCGCGCCTTTTGTGGATCCTGGCGATGATGGCAAGGCTTTCCCGGAAATGGGCGACGGCACTCATCGTTCCGTTGTTACTTTTTTATGCAGCGGTGACAGGCCTGCATGTTTCCAGCATTCGCGCCGCGGTGATGAGCTCGATTCTGCTCGGTGGCTTTTTCTTCGAACGAAAAGTCTTCGCGCTGAACAGTCTGGCCGCGGCCGCATTTTTTCTTCTCTCCTGGAACACGAACGAACTCTTCTCCACGGGATTTCAGCTTTCGTTCGCGGTCGTGGGCGGAATCATTTTATTGGCCGATCCGCTTTCTGGATGGCTTCGACCAATTGGCGCGCCTGATCCGTTCCTGCCGCGGCGGCTGGTCAGCAGCCTCCGACGCATGATTGGAGTCGGCTACGAATGGATTTGCCGCGGCGGCTCGGTTTCTCTGGCGGCCTGGCTCGGTTCTTTGCCACTGATTTTCTGGTATTTTCATCTGATCACGCCAAGCTCGCTCTTCGCGAATCTGCTCGTGGTGCCGATGGCATTTTTCATTTTAGCGATTGCGCTGCTTTCGCTGGCAGCGGCGCCGGTTGCTGCGGGAGTTTCGCTCATTTTCAATAATGCAAACTGGTTGCTCGCCGCGGCGGTGATCGCATTCGTCCAATGGTTTGCGCAAATTCCGGGAAGTCATTGTTACGTCGCGGAACCTGGTTGGCCGAAAAAATTGCACGCGAAAATCACCGTGCTGGACGTCGGAGCCGGCGCGGCCGTCCATCTTCGTGCTTCACGTGTCGATTGGCTTTTCGATTGCGGCAGCGGCCGTGATTACGAGCGCGTCCTTCGGCCGTATTTACACGTGGCGGGAATTAACCGAATCAGCGGACTCTTATTGACACACGGGGATTCGCTGCACATTGGCGGCGCGGAGAATCTTTTGCGCGATTTGGTTCCGGCAGTTTTGATCGACAATCCGGCGGCCGACCGTTCAACCGTTCATCGGCGGCTTCGCGGAATGCTTCCAACTCATCGATTGAACCTCCTCAATCCGAAAACAGGTGAGGACTTTCACATCACGTCCAACGTGACCGGACGCATTCTGTTTCCGCAAACGGATTTCACTGGGACTACAGCCGACGATCAAGCTTTGGTCGTTCAGCTCTCGATCAAAAACGCGAAGATTCTTTTTACGTCCGATAGCGGTGACGCGACGGAAAAATCATTGGTCGAGTCGGGCGTTGATTTGCGCAGCGATATTGTGGTCAAAGGACAGCACCATTCGGGTGGTTCCGGCTCGGACAATTTTCTCGACGCCGTGCAACCGCGATTAATCGTGGCAACCTCGCGCGATTTTCCCGAACAAGAACGAATTTCAGATGAATGGGCCGAGCGGGTCCGGGCGCGTGGGATCAAACTGTTTCGGCAGGACGAAACCGGCGCGGTGGAATTGGAATTCGGTCAACAAAAATGGGAAGCGCGAGCTTACTTGACCGGTGAGATTTTTCGCAGCGCCAACTGATAAATGGGCGCGCCGAGCGCGATGAATCTTCGCTCGAACTTCGTCGATGGAAGATCGACATCTCCGCCATCGGCAATCGCGAAGCCGGAATGATCTTCGCTAACACGTTGGATTAGATCGAAATAATCCAGTTGATCGGTTGCGATGCGGAGAGAACCATCGTCCTCAAGCGCATGGTGAATGGCATCGAGAAAATCTGGTTTAACGATTCGGCGGCGATGATGCCGGCGTTTTGGCCAGGGATCGGGAAACAATAAATAAAATGTTTCGACCGATCCTTCGGGAAGCAAGTAACCGACGGCGTAAGAGTTTTCGACATTCAATATGCGGACGTTTCCGAGTGCGCCTGCTTTCTGACACGCCTTAGCTACGCGTCCAACCAGTCGCTCGATGCCGAGAAAATTCTTATCCGGATGACGTTGCGCCAGTTCGGACAAGAACGAGCCATTACCGCAGCCAAGGTCGACCTGTAATGGCGCGACGCGTCCAAAGATCGCGAGCAAGTCGAGCGGCGCGACGTATGTCTCCGGGATCAGTTCGATCACGGAATAAGAATGGAGCTGTTGCGAACCGATTCAACCTCGCAACAGCGCAACCTGACTGGCGGAACAGTTAAGCGGTCTGTTTTGGCGTACCGAAACCAATCAATAGCATTACGGCGGCGAGCCCGACATGGAGCCAGGTATCGGCGGTATTGTTAGAGATGAGATTGAAGATCATTCCATTACCGACGACGAATCCCATGACGGCGACGACGGCGTAGACCAAACCGAAGATTTGAAACCACAAGCGGGCGGCCCCCGCCCCTGACATTGAAGCGACCAGGAAGACTGCGCCCGAGGCGATATGCACGATGCTGTGCACGGTATTGACCATGAAGATGCCAAGCAGCATTTCATCTTTGGTTACGCCGGGAACGAACCCGAGGATTCCAATCGCCAAAAAGACAAGACCAAAAAGCATTCCGAGTGTTTTAGCCATAGTGAGGACCTCCTATTGGTTGAAGACGTAGGCTTATGGCAGTTGGCACCAGTGGCTGGCAAGAGAAAAACGGGGTATTTCGCAACGCGTCTTGGAAGACATTGTCTAAGATCGACAATATGAAACTTGTTTATCTCTTGGTCGGGGCGTGTCTGGCCTTCGTTGTCGATCTTTCGCCGGCTCAAAGTTCGCCCAGCACAACCAAGACGGCCGTTTTCGCGGGCGGTTGTTTTTGGTGCATTCAGCCCGCATTCGACAAAGCCCCAGGCGTAATCAAGACGACCGTCGGTTATTGCGGCGGGACGGAGCCGAACCCCACTTACCAGCTCGTTGGCTCCGAGAAAACAAACTACCGTGAATCAATCCAAATCGTTTACGACCCGGCAAAAATTTCTTACGAGCAGCTGCTCGATATCTATTGGAAGCAAATTGATCCGACGCAATCCGACGGGCAATTCACCGATATCGGTCCAAGTTATCGCGCCGCAATCTTTTATGAAAGCGATGAGGAAAAAAAGATCGCGGAAATGTCGAAAGAAAAGCTGGGTCAGTCCGGCAAATTCAAGAAACCGATCGCGACCGAAATTTTACCGGCGATGAAGTTCTATCCGGCCGAGGATTCTCATCAGAAGTATTATCAGCAGAACCCAGAACACTTCGAAGCCTTCGAACAAGGGTCGGGCCGCGCGTCGTTCCACAAGAAAACCTGGGGCGACAAACCGTGAAATCTCGAAGTTTGCCGGCCTAGAATTTGTAGACCTGGGAGCGCTGCGATTCGACGAACTCTGCGCGGTCGACGGAAAGCGGCTCGTTCATGACTTTTCCCAGTTCCTGAGCCAAAACGATGGCAATGGCGCGTGCGTCGCGCGTGTAAACGGGAATCGGAAACGAACCGGCGTTCCGGTCGTAGCCGTAAATGGTACCGTCAGTTTCCCACACGCAATAAGCGTGGCCGGCGGGATGATCGTTGTAGCGGACGAGGAGAATTTTTGCCCAAAAATTCTTGTCGAGCGCGTGCTGGGTCTTAACAACGGCCAGATAATTGCAGGCCGAAATAACGCAACCGTTCAAGACGACGAGGTCAGTGTCACTCGGGGAAAGAATGACTGCTTGCTGCGGGCGGCAACTGAGGGTGACACAGGCGAGCAAGATGGCGGAGTGATAAGATACTTTACCGAGGACGCGATAGTTCATGGAAACGGGAGCGATAGTTGTTATGGGATTTATAGTTGTTATAGCACGATGAACCGCCCCATGTGAAGCTTTATTTTCCACCGCTGCAAGAAAATTGCACACCAACTCAAAAGAACGGATTTTTGGAGGCGAGGGGAGTTGAACCCCTGTCCTCGTCGCTATCCACGCAAACATCTACATGTTTATCCGGTGAGATTTTTGAGAAGCCGGCGTTGCACCGGCACACTGCCGACTTCCGAGCGTCCACGAATTTCCTTCACCGTCCGGCGCGGTCACTCCGCCGTGCGATTAGCCTGCTGTCCACGTTTGGCGCCGTAGCAGGCGTCCAGCTCCAAACGTCACGGTCAATTAAGCCGCGAGAGCGAGATCTTGGTGATCTGCGTTTATTTGTTTTGGCTCGGTTTTTTACGAGGCCAACGAACCATCCTCGACATGCCGCCTGTGCTTCCAACGATGAGTCGAAACCAGTGCGCCCCCATTGCGCCAAACATACGCCGCCCGAGCTTCGTCGGCAAGATCACCCCGCTCGCGAATCTGCGGCCCGAATCGTTTGTGATACAGAGCCCTACGCGAAAAATATGTGAACGTTTTCGGTAGATCGGGTTCAATGGAGTAATGCGAACGCTGGCGTATGTTGCACCGAACGCATTGTTTGCACCGTCCCTGAACATGACTCGATTGCGCTGGCGAAATCATCTCTCATCGCGGCTTGCACTTGTAACTGTTTGCGTCGTCATCACCGCTGGCCTTGGATATGTGGATTATCTCACCGGCTACGAACAAACATTTCTGCTGTTTTATCTTGTTCCGATTGCGCTTGGGACATGGTTCGGAGGTTTTTGGTTAGGCTTCACCTTTTCGGTGTTAAGCATCTTAGCTTGGGTAACTTCCGATGTTGCGGCTGGCGTGCCGACTGTGGGCTTGTGGAATATCGGGATGGCACTTGGGTCGTACGCTGTCTTTACCGGCCTGCTTTCAAAGCTGCGCACCCTCTTGGATGAACTCGACCAACGTGTGCGCGATCGCACGGCGGCGCTCAAACGCGAAATGGCAGAGCGCGAACGCCTTGATCAGGAGATCGCGGGAGTGGCTGACCGCGAGCGTCGGCGGCTCGGCCAAAATTTACATGACAGTCTCGGCCAACATTTGACCGGGACGGCACTGGTTGCGCAAGTCCTTCGCGAAAAACTCGCTAATCGATCGGCCGCGGAAGTGGCAGAGGCCGACAAGGTCGTGCATTACATCGAGGAGGGAATTGATCTTACTCGGAACCTCGCGCGCGGTTTCTTTTCACCGGAACTTGAAGCTGATGGATTGGACGTCGCCCTGAATGGTCTGGCCGTAAACATTAGCGAACGATTTAGAGTTCCGTGCACCTTCAATGGCGATGGTGCCGTCCACGTAGGCGACGCGACAACGGCCACCCAACTTTATCACATCGCCCAGGAAGCGGTGATGAACGCAGTCAAGCATTCCGGCGCGAGTAAGATCGACATCGAGCTTGCGCGAAACGGCCAGAAACTGACACTTGTGGTCTCGGACGACGGCAATGGATTCCCGGAAAAACTTCCTGAGCCGCCTGGCCTTGGTCTGCGCTTGATGGCGCACGGCGCCTCCTTAATTGGAGGCAAACTTGCCATCACACACAACCGAGACGGCGGCACGCTAGTGACATGCAACTTAAACAGACTTCAGTCCGCAGATTGAAACCCGAGTTCTTATGAATCAAAAATCATCCAACGGAGTGGCGCGCAAGCGCAAAGTGTTCATCGTTGACGATCATCCTCTCGTTCGCGACGGACTTGCCAATTTCATTAACCAACAAAACGACCTTGCCGTTTGCGGTGAGGCGGAGGATTCGGCTGGAGCGCTTGCCGGGATCGAATCGTGCCGGCCCGACGTCGCGTTGATCGACATTTCGCTCAAAAACGAATCGGGCCTCGAGCTGGTCAAGACATTGCAAACCCAATTCCCTCAAGTCGCCTTGATTGTGCTCTCGATGCACGACGAAGCGCTCTACGCCGAGCGCGCGTTGCATGCCGGGGCGCGCGGATACGTGATGAAACGCGAGACCACGAAAAGTGTTCTGACGGCAATTCGGCGAGTTGTGGAAGGCGATATTTATGTCAGCGACCGGGTCGTGAATTCGATGGCGCGGCGCATGAGTTCGCGCAAAGCGTCCGCGGCCACGCCGGTGGAACGACTGAGCGATCGCGAATTGGAGATTTTCCGATTGCTCGGCCAGGGACGAACGCCGTCGCAGATCGCGGAAGATTTGCGTCTCAGTCTGAAAACCGTGCAGGCCTATTGCGCGCGGGCAAAAGAAAAGTTCGGCGTCACTTCACTGACCGAGTTGCTGCGGGCCGCCATTCGCTGGGAAGACGCGATGCACGTGAAGTAGATCTGCCGCGCCGTCCCGCGGCGAAGGTGGCTCGATTAGGACGATGTCGATCTAACGCGTGCCGGTCGGATGCTGGCCGCCGCGCCGGCCAATTCTCGCGTGGTAACGCGCAAGCCGCAGAAATTTGCCAGTCGCTCGAGCATCGCTGGCGGATTTGCCTGGAGGTCCTCAAACTGAACCCGCTGATAATTCGCAGAATGGGCGAGCCGCTCTCCGGCTGTGAGATAGGTTTGAACAAGTTGCCTGCAGTAATCGAAGTCCGCGAGATTGGGCGTGGGTGGATCGCCCGCGGCTTGAAATTTCAATTCGCGTTCTCGAATGCTTGATGCTGTCGCGTGTGCGTCGCGAATGACATGCACGATTCGCGCCGCCGGAAAAATTTCGAGCCAGGCGGGAGCGAATAACGTCGTCCGCGGCTCTTTCCAACCCCACTTCGCGCCGAAGTTGAGCCGGGCTCGGAGCCAAAGTCCTTTCGGATTGAAGCGATAGCCAAAGATCCGAGCGAAATCGCGGCGGATATTCGACCGCAGGTAGGAGATGCAATCCTGCTTTCCTTCCGCCGACTCGATCCATTTTAAAAATGGTTGCGGATGATGCCAGGCTGCTCCAGTTCGGTGCAGATAGTCCTCATGCAATTTTTGCAACGGTCGCGGCTCGCGATGGCTATCGAGATGCTCGCCAATTTGTAATCCGAGCAGTTCCAGCGCCCGAGCAGTCGCGGTCGTGCCCGAGCGATGCGCCCCAATGATGAGCACAGGTGGACGTTGATTGGCTCGGGGCCCGACTCGCCAACTCTCTCGGGCTTCCCCGTCGTCGTCGTCCGGCTCCCGCCGGCTCCGTTGTCGATCTTTCATCCGCGCGCGATCAAGCCGTATAACCGAAGCGCGCGTCTAAATGTTTGAGCGCGTCAGCTGCGAATGCCTGGTCCTCCGGCGAAAGATAATCGCGATACCCGCCCACTTTGCCGCGTCGAACTTTGAACGATTCCGGATTCTGAACATCGCGCGAGCGCAGGATCTTCGAATCAAACACACCGGCCACTTCCAGCCTTTGCATGTTGGCGAAGTCGGAAAACTCAAGCGCGTGCTTGAAGGCTTCCAGGTCGGGCGAAGTTTCCCCGAGCGTGCTCAGCAGGGCCCGAAAATTCTGCTCCGGCGCTGCCCGCAATGACTCGTAATGAAGTAGCGTAAAATTTTTGCGGTGCCCGAATTCGGCAAACCAGTTATTCATCGTTTTGATGATCGACAGGATTCCATAGCGACGATCACGGAGAAGATCGCCGATACTTTTCTGTTTCAATTCCTGGGGCGTTTCGCGCGTGCGGTGGACCAGCTGCATGTAAAGCGAGACAAAGGCGTCCCGAGGATCGCGGACCAAAAGAATGACATCGGCCCGGGCCAGCTCGCGCGCCGGCACCAGGTATTTGCCGCGGACCCGCTCCCAAAGCGTCGCCTTCATTCGCTGTTCGGCGAAATCATGCGAAAAGATCATGCGCGGAATATCCGGCTCATGATAACGATCGGGGCGGAGAGTGAACGGTTTTCCCGTTCGTTTGCAAAAATAGGCGCAGAGAAAAGTCCGCACCCAGGTGCGTCCGCTTTTCGGCACCGAGATGACAACGGCATCGCCACCGGAAAGCTCACGCGCGCGACTGCTAAAGTTCCATCGTCCAAAACTGCGGCGCCCTCTGGAATCCGCAGATTCTCCCGGAATACGCGCGATTTCGCGCAATAGCTTCACGTAACCCTGAGCGAAGCTTTCCAATGAATAGCGTTTCTCGATCAATTCTCGGCCGCGCAATCCGAATGTTCTCCGTTGCTCCGCGTTTCGGATCAAACTGCTGAGCGCTTCGACCCAATCGTCCTGCGTTCGCGCGAGAAAACCATTTTCGCCGTGTGAAATGATTTCATTGTTTACCCCGACGTCGGATGCGACCACGGCTGTGCCGACACCCATGTATTGCAAAATTTTGTAACCGCATTTTCCCCGCGTCCAAACCGAATCCCATAGCGGCATGATGCCAATGTCGAAACTGGCAAGATTGGTCTGCTCCGTTTCCAATCGCCATGGATCGTTCTCGACGTGCACGCCGTCGAGTTGGAGCGGTTTGTCCGAGATCACTTTCAGTTTTAACCCGGGAAACATTTCGCTTAGTTGCTGCAGCGCAGGCTGGATATGCCGGAGATAAGGCAGCCCGTCGCTCAATCCAACCCAGCCGATCGTTAATCCCGGTCCATCGAAGTTTTGTTTCAAATGATATCGCCGAAGGTCGATCGACGTCGGAAGGATGATCGCCCGGCGACCGGACGCTTCCGCGAAACAGGCGAGAAAATCATTGCCGGCCACGACCGCGGCGCAGTGTCTGACTGTCCGGAGGAATTTCTTGAAATCCTTTCCGCGCAAGGGCCGGCGGTGTTTTTGGTCGCGAAACATCACCGCGTCGTCAAAATCAAAAACGATGCGGCGATTGGCGCGTTGCAGCAGGCCAAGCTCAAATTCGTTGAAGCCGATTGTTTTGAAAAGAACGACCACGTCATGCCGGCGCGCTTCTTTAAGAACGCGCAGCCGCTCGCTCACGCTGGAACGCCGGGTCGGAACGACCGTCGCTTCCACGCCCAGGGCGGAATAGTAATTCAGACAATCCCGCAGACGCAGCCGCGTGCTCGGAGCGTTACCATGTTCCACTACACAAAGTATTTTCATGCAATCGGCCGCGAAGAATCTCTTTTCCTACAACTTCCTCGGCTGCCATTCCAGCGGTTAAGATCGCTCTCTTCCCGCGAAGCGCTATTGCACGCTGCGCGCCAAACTTGTTAGTCTCGCGCGAAAGGGCGTCGCCGCGGGCGCGCTCCTGATGAAATCCAAACAAAGCGCCGAAAACAGCAAAACTCTCGCGAGCGATAAGCTCGAAATGCTGTATCGCGGCATTCTCGACACCGCGCTCGATGGTATTATTACCATGGACGGAGACGGGCGCGTCCTCGAGTTTAATCCGGCGGCCGAGCGAACTTTTGGTTTTAGCCGATCCGAGGCCATCGGCAAAGAACTCGCCGAGCTGATCATTCCGTCGCGCATGCGCGAGCAGCATCGCCGCGGCCTGACGCATTATCTAAAAACAGGCGAGGGGCCGGTGATCGGAAAGCGGATCAAGATCGCGGGTGTTCGCAAGGACGGCTCCGAAATTTTGGTCGAGCTGGCTATCACCGCGCTCGAGATCAACAGCGCCCCGATTTTCACCGCCTATTTGCGCGACATCACCGACCGCACTCGCCACGAGGAGGCCAGCCGGCATTTGGCCGCGATCGTCGAATCGTCGGACGACGCCATCGTCAGCAAAGATTTGAATGGAATCATCACGAGTTGGAACAGAGGCGCGGAGAAGCTTTTCGGTTTTAGCGCCGACGACGTGATTAACAAACCGATCACGGTCATCATTCCGCCGGATCGCTACCACGAAGAACAGCGGATCCTTGATCGGATTCATACCGGCGAACGGGTTGACCATTTCGATACCGTTCGCCGCCGAAAAGACGGCAATCTTATAAACGTCTCGCTCACGGTCTCACCGATCAAACATGTGGATGGGCACGTCATCGGCGCGTCAAAAATTGCGCGCGATATTTCTGAGCGCGTTCGGAGCGACCGCAGACGTCTTGCCCAGTACACGGTGGCGAGTTTGCTCGCAGGCTCATGGACCCTTGAAGAAGCGAGCTCCGCGATCCTTCAAACGATCGCTTCGATTGGTGATTGGGTTCTGAGCGCGCTTTGGATTTATGATGAGACGATCGGAAGATTGCGCTGTTGCGCTTTTTGGGAAGGAGGCTCGGACAAGCTGAGGAAGTTCGGACAATTCTCCCAAGCAATTCAATTTGGAATGGGCGAAGGTTTGCCCGGCCGTGTTTGGGAATCGAACGAGGCCGCTTGGATTTACGATGTGGTCGTGGACAAAAATTTTCCGCGGGCCCCGGCGGCGCGGGAAGCAGGATTGCACGGCGGTTTCGCTTTCCCCCTTTTTGCCGGTCGCGCGATCAATGGGGTAGTCGAAATGTTCAGCGAACATGTCGCCGAGCCTGATCCCGATTTGCTCCAATTGGTGACCGCGCTTGGCAGTCAGATCGGTCTTTTTATTGAGCGTCGACGGATTGAGCAGGAACTGGAACGGGCGAAGGAAAATGCCGAAGCGGCCAGCGCCGCCAAAGATCGTTTTCTCGCTACTCTTAGTCACGAACTGCGCACACCGCTGAATCCGATTTTGCTCTGGGCGGACGGAATATTGAATCACCCAGGGCTCGATCCGGAGCTGGAACAAGGGTTGCGCATGGTTTGCCGCAATGTCGAATTGGAAGCGAGATTGATTGATGATTTGCTTGATCTCACTCGCATTGCCCGCGGCAAATTACAGTTGCGGCTTCAGCCGACCGATGCGCACGAGTTGATTCGACACGCCATTGAAATCGTGCGGGCCGATGTTGATTGTCGCCAACTTCCACTATCGCTTGCGCTAGAGGCGGCATCTCATCAGGTCAATGTGGATCCACCGCGTGTGCAGCAGGTTTTTTGGAACATTTTGCGCAACGCCTGCAAATTCACTGCCGATACTGGAACGATCTCAGTTCGTTCTTGCAACAGTTCGCCAAATTCGATCACAGTCGAAATCAGCGACACCGGCATTGGGATCGAACCGGTATTTCTCGAGAAAATTTTCGACGCCTTCGAGCAACTCGAAATGCGACGCGAAGGTCTCGGGCTCGGTCTCGCCATCAGTAAGGCAATCGTCGAAATGCACGGCGGCAGCATTGGCGCGCACAGCGAAGGTTCAGGCAAAGGCGCGACCTTCTCGGTTACTTTGCCTCTAGTGCCGTAATTCAACAACAACAACGGCCGAAACTCAATAGTGCCTGTCCGGCTCGGACCTAGCGCAGCGGCCGCGCGACCAGGATTCCCGAATCACTCCGATATTTCCTCAGGTAATCTGAAAGCCGCGAGTCGACGACCACCTTGTCGTAATTGTGCGGAGCCGACGCATGCAGGAAATGCAAAACGCCGTCAGGGGCGCGCAGCGCGAGTCCGACATGCGACGTCGAATACAATCGGCCGTCGTGCGAAACGATCCCGATAATGTCGCCGCTTTGAAGTTTCGGTTCGATTTTCGCGACCCGATTTTTTGGAATCTGGTAGAGCGGTCGCCTCGAAACGTCCGCTTCCATTCGCGCAAGCGGTCCGAGAAGCGATTTGTTCGCCGCCAGGTAGCGATAATGCCGCCACGCCACCGTCATTTCATGGGCCGCGTGCGGCACGCTCTGGCCGCCAAGCTTGGTTGTCAGGTCTTGCACCAAACCGCGCTTGTCGTTGTCGTAAAGCCAGTCCTCCAAATAATGCAGCCGGGAGAGATATTCGCCTGTGCAAACGCCGCCCCGATATCGATCCACTTCAATGTAATGCAAAAAGTTTTCCGGCGTCCAATTTTCCTCCGGCTCATTTAGCATCCGTGCAAACGCCAGCGACGTTTCAAAAAACGTCCAGCAATCGAGCCCATTGAAATTCACCGAGGGCGATTCGATTCGATTGTCGATCTCGAGCGTATAAGATTTGTAGCGCGTGCCGGTGAGCGCTTGTCCCACCACTGCTGTTCGCTCCCCAATCGGCAGCGATTTCCAATCGTTGCTCTTGGCCAGCGAAACCAGTCGATTGAATTGGTCCTGTCCTTTGAAAACTGTTTTGAATGGCAGCCGCGTCTCGACGGCGACAGCCGTCGAGCAAATCAAAAGAACAGGAACGAGAATCCTCCAAGCCCTCATAGCGGACAGAACTGAAAGCCAAATCGCGGCGCAATCAACCCTTGATTGACATCTGTTTGGAGGGACACGCGCTGCCGTGTCCCAAATATTAGCTCTTCAAACGATCCCGCAACGAATACGCGCGTGATTTAAGAAATTCTTTCGGCCGCTCGCCGCGGATCGGTTTGATGAAATAGCGCAGTGATCGCCGGTTCAAGCGCGGCTCGTAGCCGAATTCCGGCATCAAATCCCGGCAATGCCATTCCACCCAGCCGATTTCGTCTTCTTCCAATTCGCTTTTCCATCGAGTGACCGGCGCGGTACTGATTTCGTCAAACCGCACACCGGCGGCGGAATTGCCCGCCCATGAACGGCCGACCTTGGTCGGATTCAGAACAATTTCGGGATCGAAAATGATCTCGAGATAGTCGCACACCTTTTGCATCGACATCTTGGGATCGAGCGCGAGGTCTTCGTAACCGACAATGAGACCTGGAATTTCCTTCGTCCGAATTTTTTTTGCGAGCTTTGCCGCAGCCCGCCAGTGCGCCACTACATAGTAAACAGAAAACCGCCGCGTCTTTCTCGTATTTTCGAGTGCGATCTGCGCCGCCAGCAGCGCGCGGGGATCGCGCATCGTCAGCAGCAACTTCGCTTTCGGAAATCGATTGAAAATCTCCGAGACGTAATTGCGATTGGCCGGAGTTTTTTCCACCCAACGCTTTATTCGTTCGAGCGGAGCCCCGACGACCTGCGCGTACGCTTCCATCATCAGCACCAGCAAATCTCTGTTCGTGTTCGCCGGATCGAAGGCCACGTGTTCAAACGTCTCGAGAAATTTCTGTTTTGGAAACTCGGCGTAATCCTGCCGGCCGCGCATCGCTTGAAACCCGAATAGCACGTTCGTCCACGATTCTTGGGTCAAATAATCGAATTGGGCCCGGCGCCCGCGCGATCCGTATTTCGTCAGCACCGTCGGAAAATAGGCAGTGTCCTGCGGCATGACCAGCAGCTCGGGATGACTGTCGAGCAGCGAAACGAGCAACGTCGTCCCGGACTTGGCCGCGCCCGCGATGAAGCAAGCGCGTTCGTCGAACGGCAAATTTTGCATCGACATCAACTTAAATCTGGTGGCCTAACCACACAAACCGGCGATGATTTCCTGTAGCCGCGTCCCTGTGGGACGCGCGCGCGTCGCTCACAGGGCGACGGCTACAAAACTATGCCTGAACAGATTGCGTTAACTAAATCCGCCGTGGCCGACGGCGCCGATGCTTTGTTGCCGGAATATCGAGAAATAATAGGGAACATTCCGCCCGAAGCCGGTTTTGGCGGAATTTGGGAGAGCGAAATGTTTCTGTTTTACGCCGCGGTGAAACCATTCGAGCCGAAACAAATTCTGGAATCAGGACGTGCTCGCGGGAAAAGCACCCTCATTCTCGCGCGTTGCTTTCCGGAGGCGCGGATCATTAGCATTGAGTACGATCGGCAATCGGAAAATGCTCCCGCGGCGGAAGCAAAACTGAAGCCTGAATCGAATGTCGATCTTCTTTACGGCGATTCCCGTGAGATTTTGCCGCAACGATTGCAAGAGGGCGACGCGGTCCTGATCGACGGCCCAAAAGATTTCCGCGCGCTCAAGTTGGCTGTCGATCTTCTCCGCACCGGAAAACCGTGCGCGATGTTCGTCCACGATTTCCCGCCGGCTTCGCCTCAACGAAAATTCGTCGAGCGCAATTTTCCCAACGCATTCTTCGGCGACGATCCGCTATTCCAACGCTTTCAAAGTTTGGATAACGAACGCGACCCCCGTCCGAATCCGCAGCGTCGCTACGGCGTCTTCGCATGCATCCCGACGCCGCTTCCAATGTCGTATTGGAAATTACGATTTCGATTACTCACCTGCTGAGTTTGATTCGAACCGCCGCGCTTATATCGTCTCCGGGTCGTGCCGAATCCGTTTTCGAGAAAGCGAAAGATCGTTCGCCAGAGTTCTGCTGACGGACCGAAGAAATCACAACGCGTTAAGCTGCGCCCCGGCAGTGATTGGACTAAACGCAATTTTATCACCAGCGTTTGGATCCCGTCGCTGTTCACAAAGCGCTCCGGAGCTCCCGCGCGCCCGCTCTTTCCAAAAGTTCAGGCCGGCCAGATTTGCATCACCTGGATCGGGCATGCCTCTTTTTTAGTTCAAACTCACGAGGTCAATGTTCTGATCGATCCGATCTGGTCGATGTGGCTCAGTGTCATTAAACGATTAAAGGAACCCGGATTTCACATTCATCATCTTCCGTCGATTGATTTCGTGCTGGTAACCCACGCCCACTTCGATCATCTCGATCGGCGCACATTGCAGCTGGTCGCGGCCGATCAGCCGATTGTCGTTCCAGTCGGCGTCGGGCGTTTGGTCCATCGGCTCGGGTTCAACATCGTGCACGAGCTGGATGAATGGCAGACGATCGAGCTCGGTCCGCTCCGAATTTCGCTGACGCCCGCTCATCATTGGGGCGCGCGTTTCCTTGCTGATACACATCGCGGCTTTGGCGGCTTTGTCATTGGAGCCGCCGGTCGATCCGTTTTTCACTGCGGCGATACCGCTTACTTCGAAGGATTCAAGGAAATCGGCGAGCGTCACAACATCGAGATCGCGCTATTGCCGATCGGCGCGTACGATCCGCCGCTCGCGCGCGAAGTGCACATGAATCCGGAAGAAGCAGTGCGTGCATTCAATGAACTCAAAGCGAAGACTCTCGTGCCGATGCATTACGGCAGTTTTCGTCTCGGTTACGAGCCCCTCGAAGAGCCGCTCGAGCGGTTACGCGAGTCCGCCCGTGTCCACGGCATTGAAGACAAGGTCCTGGTCATGACCGAAGGAAAACCTGTCGTCCTTTGAGAAAAAATTTCTTCGGCGCAATCATCGCCGGATTAATCGTCGTCGGATTATGCTTCATCTTGCTTTGGCACGATCCGCTCGTGTTCTGGAACGACGACTATGAACTGTCAATCTTGCCGGTTTTCGCCGATGTCGCTCGGAGCTGGAGCGAAGGACATTTGCCGTTGCTGAGCCCGTATTCGTGGGTCTGCAGCAATCTCGCCGGCGAATTTCAGTACGGAACGTTTTCAGTTTTCATAAACGCTGCGGTCGTTCTCATTTGGAAATTTCCGCTTACATTTTCACAGCAAGCCGCCGCCCTTTCGGTCGCGCATCTTTTCGTTCTCGCTGCCGGCGCGTTTCTGCTCGCCCGCGATCGCAAACTCTCTTTTCCGTTGTCGATCTTCGTCGCGCTGGTCGCGGCGTTGAACGGCTGGATCATTTGCTGGGGCGCAACCGATTGGTTCGGCGCGCTCGGCGCGTTCGCGTGGCTGCCGTGGGCATGGTGGGGTTTGGAACGCGCGCTTGATCGACAACGAACTCGCTGGCGATTTTTGTGGCCGGTGCCGTTTGTCTATTCGGTCGTTACCGGCGGTTTTCCTTACACCGTTTTGATGCTCGTGCTTTTGATCGCGTGGCTATCGATCAAATCGTCAGTCGAAACGAAGAGTTGGATGTCGATCTTGCCGATGATGGTCGGCGCCGCGCTCGGTTTTGGATTATCGGCGCCGGCTTGGCTGGCGATTTTGGATTATGCGCACGGCTCTTTTCGCGAACAAATGCAGCCGGCCGACGCGCATTGGCAATGGATTGTTCCGTGGCGCGCGTTGCTCGGTTTCATTTTGCCTTGTTGGACAGTGAACTGGGCTGATTTTTCGACGCGATATCTTCCGCACAGCGCAACTGAATTGGCGAACGGTCTCGTTGCGCCCGCTGCGCTGATCGCGGGATTTCTCTGGCGTCCGCGAATGCTCATTCGCCGACTGAAGTGGGAGCTTCTCCTACTCTTAGTCGTGCTCTTGCTCTGTATGATTCCAACCGCCGGGGTTTTTCGCTGGAGCTTTCGTTGGCTGCCATTTTTCCATCTCATTCTCGTTCTTTGCGCGGCAGAAATTCTGCAACTGCGACCGGGCTTGCCGACTGCCGCGGCCTCAGTTCTTCTTCTGATCGCTGTTACGATTCTGATGTCGATCTTCCAAACGCAGGGCGAGTACGGACCCGAGGTGATGCTGATTTATTTTCAGATCGCCGTCATTTGGTTGCTGGGAGAGTGGTTTATCGGCGGTGATTTGATCCGGACGTGCGGTCCAGCAGTCGTTACTTTCGCGATGTTACTGGCGACGTACGTTTGCATTCCGCTGAATTGCGGCGTGCCGAAATACAATTTGAGCCAGGAATTGCTAAATCCTGAGCCGCTCGACCCGCAGCGTCTGTATTTGACCATTTATCCTGCGCCGGAATCGAATTATCGCGTCGAGAAAAAATCAGAGCCGATCGGTCAGCTAGTTAGGCCGGGCAGCACGTCGATGTGGGCCGGTTTGCATTTCATTAATGGCTACAGCCCGATCCTTCCCGCCGGCGTTGCGCGGGAATTCGATATCCGGATTCACGGCGAAATCAATGAACACGAAGCCGAATACTTGGCTTGGGATCAATCGAAAGCGGGCGGCTTGCTCGAACAAATCGGTGTCGACGGACTCGTCGTGGCGTGGGATTCGGGATTTGATCCCGCGCTTGGTCCCGATTGGGAATTTGTTACTTCGACCGGCGAAGGCGCTGTTTATCACCGAATCGGCCCGACGCTGGCGCGTGTTCGCTCGGTCACTTCGATCGATTCCCGTCCAAACGAGCAATTTGTCGATGCGACAATTTCTCAAATCGTCGATTCGCGCAATTACGTGACGGCAGATGTCGATGTACCGAATGCCGGCTCGCCAGCACTTCTGACTTTTTCCCGGCCCTCCTTTCGCGGGTATGAAGCGCGGCTTGGGACACAAAAACTTCGCGTCGATTCTTATCGCGGATTATTTCCAATTGTTGAAGTGCCGAGCGGTTCGCACGGCACGCTAACCCTTATTTATCGGCCATGGTGGTTGATTCTCGGAGGTGGAATCGCGGCTGGAAGCTGCCTCGTCTTCGTAACGGGGTTGTTTCGCGCGGCCTCGGAACACCGTCAGCTTGCGAGGGTGAACACTTGAACCGGTCCGTCAACAGCCTTCACCGGTTGCGCCGGCAGCAACGAGCGAGGAATATTTTTCCAGATCAGTGTGGAAAAAATCAGCGCGCAAAGACTCAGCTTGATCATGCGCTCGCGATTCAACTCAATCGCTAGCCGATGGCGATCTAATAGACGTCGCGCTTGTAGCGCTTCTCGTTCTTGAGCTTCTCCACGTAGGCGTTTGCTTCATCCACAGACTTGCCACCTTGTTCCTGGATGATCTTACGCAGGGCAGCATCGACATCTTTCGCCATGCGTCGCGCGTCACCGCAAACAAAAAACTGGGCACCTTCGCCATCGATCCATTTCCAGATTTCAGCCGCGTTTTCCAGCATCTTGTGCTGGACATAGATCTTGTGGGTTTGATCGCGTGACCATGCGCAATCAAGTTTTGTCAAAAGACCGTCGCGCGAGAAGCGTTCCCAATCTTCACTGTAAGCGTAATCGCATTTCTCGCGCTGCGCCCCGTAAAACAGCCAGTTTTTTCCTTTCGCACCGAGAGCTTGTCGGTCCTGCAAAAACGCGCGGAACGGCGCCACCCCGGTACCGGGTCCAATCATGATCAGCGGCAAGTTCTGATTTTCCGGCATGTGAAAATGTTTTGCCGAGCTTGGATAAACCGGCACCGGAACTTTATCCGCGCGCTCGGCCAGAAACGTCGACGCGACCCCTTTCCTGGCGCGCCCGCGGGTTTCATACTGCACAACATCGACAATCAGGTGCACCTGGTCCGGAAAAACGCGCAGACTGGATGCGACCGAATACAGTCGTGGCTGCAATTTCGTGAGCAGTCCGACGAATTCCTCTGGCGTGAATTTTACGGACGGATGCTCGAGCAGAAAATCGATCACTTCCGCGCCCCAAAGATAATTTTCGAGATCGTGCTTGCGATCTGGGTGCAGCAATTCCGTCAGCATCGGCGCGGCCGATGCGCGTTGGGCAACCGCTTTGAGAAACTTCGGGGTTGGCTGAGTGATGGAGTAATCGCGCAACAACGCATCCCGAAACGGTTTCGTCGTTTTCGCTGCCAGCACCGGTTCGTCACCTTTCGCCCCGAGAGCGCGAAGAATCTCCTCGACCAGGTTAGGATCGTTCGTCGGATAAACCGCGACCGAGTCGCCCGGTTCAAAATTTAACCCCCAGCCGGTCAGATCGATCTCGAAATGGCGTGTGTCCTTTTCCGAGTCGTCACTGCTTAACCGGCGATTGACGATAAGCTTTCCAGGAAACGGATTGGCGCGCGTCCATTGCGACGCAGTTTTTGGCGTTGTAGCTACCGCTGTCTCTGGCGGCAGAACTTTGTCTGTGACTTCCGGCATGTCGATTTCTAGTGGCGATCTGCGTTCGTCGCAAATTTCAGTTAACGTCGCGCTTGTCAGATCGACTTCGTCGCGTCCGTTCGAGCTTAGTTGCGGCAGCGGCGCATGAACTTACAATCTCGTGCGCGTACTCCTGCGCTCGAGCATGCCTAACGAATACGAATCGCCAATCGGCCAGCGGCCGGAAATTACAGGCGCGGTTGTTCCCCCGTCTCCGCGACACGATCCCTATGCTGCGTTTCGCTCGCGCGGGTTTCGTTTTTTCACTACTGGAAATTTGTTGTCGATCCTCGGCCGGCAGATGCTCGCGGTCGCAGTGGAGTGGGAGATTTATCGCCGGACGCATTCAGCGACGGCGCTCGGCCTGGTCGGGCTGGTCTTCGCGATTCCGATCGTTGGTCTATCGTTGCCGGCGGGACATCTGGCCGACCGGATTAGCCGCAAACACATCATTCTGGTCGCGCAAATTTTCAGTTCGATTACGTCGGCCCTGCTCGCGCTTGTTTCCTGGCAACACCTCGCCATCCCAGAGATGCCAATCTTGCGCTCGTGCAATCATGCGCTGGGATCCATCGCGAGCATCTTCGAGCGACATCAGAGCGATTTTCATTTCGACGACGCTTCAATTCCGCTTATCTATCTTCTGCTTTTTCTCGGTGCGATTGCCAGGACGTTTTCATGGGCGGCGCGCAGTTCTTTTTTTCCAACGCTGGTGCCGCGGGATGCGTTTTCGAATGCAGTCACTTGGAACAACAGTATTTTTCAGATCGGATCCGTGGTTGGACCGGCGCTTAGCGGTTTCGTGGTGGCGCATCGCGGGTTCCCGATTGTTTACGTCATCGATGCGATCACGTCGTTTGCGTTTTTCTTGCTCGCGTTGCCAATTCCTCGTGCAAAACAAGCATTAAAACGAGTGGAGCAAAGCACGTGGCGGAGCCTTGTGGCGGGTGCGAAGTTTGTTTTCAGTAAGAAAGTGATCCTGGCGACGATCACGCTCGATCTGTTCGCCGTGCTGCTGGGTGGCGCGACCGCGTTGCTTCCAGTTTTTGCCGATCAAATTCTGCACTGCGGCCCGGTCGGACTCGGTTGGATGCGCGCCTCGCCCGCGATCGGCGCTTTCGCGATGGCGCTGATCGTCGCCTATCTCCCGCCGATGCGCGAAGCCGGGAAAAGACTTCTTTGGTGCGTCGCCGGTTTTGGAATCGCAACGATCATCTTCGGATTATCCAAAGCGCTCTGGCTTTCGTTGGCGATGTTATTCGTCGCCGGCGCTCTCGATAGCGTGAGCGTAATCATTCGCGGCTCCATTGTTCAATTGGTTACACCAGATGAAATGCGCGGCCGTGTTTCGGCCGTGAACAATATTTTCATCGGCACATCGAACGAGTTCGGCGCGTTGGAGTCGGGATTGACCGCAGCGCTGTTTGGCCCCGTCATTTCTGTCGCTGCCGGTGGAATTGGCACCATTCTCGTGGTCGCCGCGGCGGCGTGGCGCTGGCCGGAAATTCGCAAGATCGGCGCGCTCGACAGAAATTTGCGTTAAGATCGACAACGACTCATGAAAATTGCGGTTGCTCAGATCTCATGCGCGCTCGGCGATTTCAACGCAAATCTGCGCAAGATTCGAGATTTCGCCGCGCTCGCGAAAAAGTCGGACGCTAGGCTCATCGTTTTTCCTGAGATGGTCGATACTGGGTATTCAATGCCGGTGATTCAAAAGCACGCCAAAAATTGGAGCGAGGGCGCAGTTCCCGAGCTCCAGAAAATCGCAAAAGAGATTTCAATTGGTATTGTCGCTGGAATTTCGGACCGCGACAGCGCGTCGATTTTTAACGCGCAAGTTTTTGTCGACGCGCGGGGCGAGGTCGTCGGGAAATATCGCAAGACTCATCTGGTCACGGCCGCGCCGCTGGATGAGCGCGTCTGTCTTTCCCCCGGAAACGAATTCGTCAGCTGCAAGATCGGCAAATTTACGGTCGGGCTGAGTATCTGTTACGATCTGCGTTTTCCGGAAATGGCGCGCACCCTTGTCCTCGAACGCCGAGCAAATGTGATTGTGAATTCTTCCGCGTGGCCGGTGGTGCGCGCGGAACATCTACGGATTTTGGCGCTGGCACGGGCGGTTGAAAACCAGAGCTATCTCATCGTTGCCAATCGCGTCGGGAGCGACGACGGCGTGACGTTCTGCGGTTCATCGGTGATTGTCGATCCTTCGGGCGCGATTTTGGCGGCCGCGTCGCCCGATCGCGAAGAATTGATACAGGCAGAAATCTCAGAGCAAGTGATCGCGGATGTTCGCAATCGAGTCATGGTTTTTGCTCACCGCCGGCCTGAGTTGTACCACATCAGTCGAAACGACCGATGATGTTACCGGAAGCGATTTAATAATGATGAAAACGCACCGCCTTTGGTTGGGTCTAACGATCGCGATTCTGGCGATGTTCGGTTCGAGCGCGCTGCGGGCCGAGGATAATTCCACACCGCAACAGGTTTTCGACGGAATGCGTCAAAGTTTCCAAGCGGACAAGGCCAAAGGTGTCCACGCAAAATATCAATGGCAATTGAGCGGTCCAAATGGCGGCGAATGGTGGATCGACGTGAATGACGGCACGTTTAAAATGGGGCGCGGCAAGATCGACAATCCAACCGTGACGTTCATCACGAGTGACAACGATTGGGTCGCGATGTCGAACGGTAAGCTCAAAGGCACCTGGGCATTTATGACAGGCCGCCTGAAAGTGCACGGCCCGCAATCGGTCGCGCGAAAGCTGGACGAAATTTTTCCCTAGAACTTTGCTTCGACGGCGAGCCGAACGTAGGGCGCGGGATCGCTTTTCACGACCGCTTCAGCGCGGAAGAAATCGAACTCGCGTCTGATCATAGCGCCAACATCGAGCGTAATGTCGAACGGTTTGAAGTGTGAATAGGTCGCCTGAATACCGACACGGTCTTCGCTGTACTGCACGACTGGGTCGTGAACAACGAGCTTAGCGGCAGGCGTGTACACGTTGTCGGTTCGAAAGCTTTCGTACATGAGATTCCCGGCGAGACGAAATTCCCAATCGTCATTCGGATTGTAAACGAGCGCCGGTTTGGGAAACACGCCTTCCAGCCGGAAATGATCGGTGAACAGCCAAATCAAACCGCCGCCAGGCGCCGCAATGGGATTGGAATTGATTGCGCCCCCGGCGCCAATCACTGCGAAAATCTTGTCTTTCTTAAGCGGAAAAGTGACCCAAACTTTCCACGGAATGTCGAACGCATCGCCACTTGCGTGGTCCTCAAAATAAATGCCGGGATCGAGCTCGATTCCCGCGCCCGCGTGATCTTTGAAAATGTATTCGTAAGCGACGAGCGCGTGAATCGTTTGCAAATGATCGGGTAATCCATTGTTGTTACCGACGATTCCGCAGGAAAGACACCCCGGGACCGCCAAACGATTAGACCCGTTGTCGCCGCCGAAATCGAACCGCTCATACTCGGCGCCGAGACGCAGGTACCAATTGCCGGTGATCAAAAAGCGATGCGCGTAACTGATGTCGTTGTAGAGGGAATCGCCGTCCCCAAATTTCCCGCGGTAATCTTTGTAGTCGCTGTTGGCGGTGTAGGTGGTCTCGTAGTTGAAGATCTCGGTTGAGTTCTTGTTTTCGTCCTCGGTCGGCGAAGGGGCCGGCTGCAATGCCGGTTCAGTCCCGGCAAGGACCGGTGAAATGAGGCTAAGGAAACCGGCGGTTAAGGCGAGGCGAAGGCTATTCATAATTTTTGGCGCGAGCGATGGTTGTCGATCTTGTATTCGCATGAACCAACCAACCTTCGTTTATCCCATTCCCGGTTTTTCAGCAAGTGCCGATCCAGAAGAGGCGGCCGGTCGCGATTTTTGGCATTTGACCCCGAATCCTTTCGGGGTTGACTGGCTTTGAATCAGCCTTACTATGCACGGCTTTTTTGTGACAAATTCCCCTCTCGCGATAGCAAATCCGTTTGCCGGAATCGACCACGGAGTGGCCCTCTGGTTCCATTCTCACCTGACGCCCACCTTTGTCAGCGTGCTTCGGGGTATCACCGAATTCGGCTCGAGCGAGTGGATTGCCATCGTCCTTTCGATCGCGGTCTTGTTTTTTGTTTTCAAACGCTGGTGGCCATCGCTTCTGATGACGGTTGTAGCCATCCCCGGCGGAATGCTCTTAAACGAGTGGATCAAAATCTTGGTGCACCGACATCGTCCGTTTGTCGACGGCTGGTTTGTCGATTGGTCGGGTTATAGCTTTGCCAGCGGTCATACGATTGGCGCCACGCTACTTTACGGGCAACTCGCTCTGTTCATTATTCCTTTGATCAAGAGCCGCCGTGGTCGTGTTCTAGTCTTTTCGGCGGCGACTTTCCTCATCGTCATGGTTGGGTTTAGCCGGATCGCGCTTGGCGCACATTATTTCACCGACGTGCTCGGCGGAATGTTTCTCGGCGCGAGTTGGCTGACGCTTTGCCTTTTGGTCTCGCGTCCGCTGCGGCGAGCGATTGTGCCGCCGGTTATCGCGGATGTCCTGCCTGAGCCAACGCCGGAATTGGTGCCGATTCCAATTCCGGTCCAGGCTGAAGCTCCGGTTGCGACCGGTTCAAATTCGCTGATTTAGCGTTTCTTAGCCATCCGCGGACGCTCGCGGCAGCGTTTCGTGTTAGCATCCCGGTCGCGTTCGCTCGATCGCGAGCTCTTGAAACATGAAAGTCCCCAGCAGGCTTCGTTTAACTTTTTACTTTCTTGCCTTTGCCGGCGCCGCGCTTTTCACGGCGCTGCTGGTTCGCGAAGGCGTTGGGCAGATTGGCGGCGCCATTGCCACTGCAGGCTGGGCCATTCTTGCAGTGGTTGCTTACCATTTTTTTGTCCCGGTATTCCTGGATTCGCTGGCGTGGTGGGTTCTGTTTCCGAAAGCTGAGCGGCCGCCATTGCGAAGAATTTATTGGATGCGCTGGATCGGCGAATCGGTCAGCACACTCGTTCCGTCGGCTGCTGTTGGCGGAGACATTGTGCGCGCACGATTGGCTGCCGTTAAGGGTACGCCGTTGCCGATCGCGGCCGGGACGGTGCTTGTCGATCTAACGTTGGGCGTGTTCACGCAAGCGGCATTTACATTGCTCGGGGTGTTACTGCTGGTTCAATCGACCGGGCGAAAGAATTTCGTCGGCCCGACATTGATTGGCACACTCGTCGGTGTGGCAGCCGTCGGCGGATTTTATTTTGTGCAACGGCGCGGAATGTTTCGATTCCTCGCCCGGATGATCGCGAAGTTGGCGAATTCGCCGGAATGGCAATCGCTCGTGCAAACTGGCGAAACGTTAGACCAGACGATTCGCACGCTTTACGCGCGACGCCGGGGCGTGATCGGATGTTGCGTTTCGACAATCTTTTCGCTGATTTTAAATTCAGGCGAAATTTGGATCGCGCTCTACGCGTTGAACCTACACGCAACCGTGGTGAACGCGATCATTCTGCAAAGCATGGCCCTGACGATTCGGTCGGTGGCATTTCCAGTCCCGGGAGGAATTGGCGTGCAGGAAAGCGGTTACGTCTTGGTCGGCAATCTTCTTGGAATACCGGGAGACACTGCTTTCGCTCTATCTTTGATCGCGCGAGTGCGCGAACTCACTCTTGGCATCCCGGGCGTAATCGCGTGGCAATTGATCGAAGGCAGGCGCTTGTTGCGGACCCGAACCGCAGGCGCTGCTTCATAGAGTTTTAGTTTGCGAATCGCGCGGCTGAGATTGGTCAGGCGTTGCTTCACTTTCGCCGGATTGCTGAAATTCGTGCGCACGCCCCACCAAATCCAAGCCAGGCCGCCCGGAAGATCGAGTTGTTTCCTGACTTCGGCGATCACATCCGCGTCGCCGTAAGCTTCAAGAAAGGCGGTTGCGAACGGTAACCATTGTCGGGTCGGAACGATTCCGACCATATCGAGAAGAAAAACCAACAGGTCGTCCGCCTGGCGGGCGGCCGCGCCGAGCGACTCTTCATGCACGATTTCGAAATCAATCAGTCGGGCGCGATTGGTTTTGGCTTCGTAAAGCACATTTTGGGTGGTGGCATCGCCGTGAGACCATCGGTCGCCAAATTCGTCGGCCCAAAATTGATGGGCCCGTCGAAATTCCTTCGCAGCAGCTTGCAGAATTCGTTTGGTCAGAGCGCCGCGATTCATCAGGTCCCAAAGACCGACCCCGGGCAATTTTTCGGCGACTACACACCGCTTACCCGCTTTGTAGGCGTCAAATTGATCGCCGTTGAGCATTTCGAAACAGCCAACTTCCCATCGCCGCCATTGTTCCACTTTGCTCCAAAACCGAATCGGAATGTTCGCCATCCGAAAGTAAAGATTGGTCAAATCGGCCAGTTGCTCGCTGTGAAGATTTCGCCGTTTTACTACGAAAGTCTTGCCGTCCCGCCTTTTTTCCCAAACGGAATTAATCGCGATCGCTTCGACGAGTTTTGTCGCCACGTTAGCCAGTTCGAGCGGCGCTTCCGCGAGTTTACTCGCCGCCGTGATCAAACCGGTTGGAACAAGATTCCCAACCAACGCAGCTCCATCTCCCAAAATCCCCATTTTTGCTTCTTTCTTCGACGGCTTTGATCGCGATTGCTTCAAATCTTCTTTTCTCGCACGACTGTAGCGTTCGTTGTTCAGACTGTGATCGTCTCTCCCACGGTCATCACGCGTAGCTCAGATTTTACGCCGCGTTTTTTTAATTCCTGCCCAAACGCATCCGGTGTTCCGGTCAGCACGGGAAACGTGCCGTAGTGCATCGGAATTGCGATCTTGGGTCCGACCAGTTTCACCGCGTCCGCCGCGCGGATCGGCCCCATCGTGAAATGATCGCCGATACAAACCAGCATGACGTCGATCTTGTTGTAATCGGAAACGCGCGCGATGTCGGAAAAAAATCCGGTATCGCCGGTGTGATAAATTGTCGGCCCGCTGCGAATGCGAATGACAAGTCCCGTCGGAGTGCCCGCGTCGACCGGTGGCGAATTTTTATCCTTCTGTACGGAGGAACCGTGCCATGCCGGAACAAAGGAAACCGTAGTTTCGCCATTGAGTAATGTCAGCTGCCCACCGATGTGTCCGGTCGTGTCGTTCTCCGCTTGTTTACCCGGATAACCTAACACGCTTGTCATTACCGCCGATAAGTCAGCATTCGCCACCAATTTTGCTCCCGTCTTCTTCCCGATCTCCACTGCGTTTCCGACGTGATCGGAATGGCCGTGTGAAAGCAAAATTAGATCGACATCGTTCAGAGCAGCCAACGTTTCTTTGCCCTTTTTGAAAACGGGATTGGTCAGCCATGGGTCGACCAGAAGCGTTTTTTCTCCCGGAGTTACGATTTTGAAGCCCGATTGCCCATACCAGGTAAGTTGCGTTTGCGCCATGGTTCACGAAAACGTAAACGCGCGGTTGAGCAAAACATTTTCCTGAGCGAAGAGAAGTTCGTTCATGGCTGCGCCTGAAAAATATTTGGCGGCGACCGATCCGCGGATGGCTGCGCTGATCAAGCGCTCGCTTCGCTACAACGTGAAGCCGGGCGGATTGGTTCGACCATTCGACGCGCTCGCTGAGTCGATCGCTTATCAACAGTTAAGCGGAAAAGCCGCTGCCACCATTTGGAAACGCGTCCGCGCGCTTTATCCGCGACGAAAGTATCTCGATCCGCAACATGTTCTGGGAACGCCTGACGAAAAGTTGCGCGGGGCGGGTCTTTCTCGAAACAAAGTCGCCGCCATCAAGGATCTGGCCGCGAAAACGATCGACGGCACGGTGCCGAGCGCGCGGGCATTAGCGAAGATGAGTGACGAAGAAATCATCGCGCGTCTGATCACTGTCCGTGGAATTGGGCGTTGGACCGTCGAGATGCTGCTCCTTTTCGATCTTGGCCGACCCGACGTTTGGCCAGTGGACGATTACGGCGTGCGCAAAGGATTCGCGAAAACGTTTGGTAAGAGAAAACTTCCCAAACCGAAACAGCTGATGAAGCTGGGCGAAAAATGGCGGCCTCATCGCTCAGCCGCGGCCTGGTATTTCTGGCGCGCGCTCGATAATGACGGCCGTGCCTAAGTGAAGTTGACTTTGCCGGCAGCGGTCACTAAAACGCCGGATTATGGCGATGATTCACGTTAATCGGGGCGCAACAAGTCTGGGCGCATTTCCGGAGGAACAAGTTCGCGAAGGAATTCGCGCCGGCCGCTTTCTTCCCAGCGACCTCGGTTGGCGCGAAGGGATGGCGAGTTGGCAACCGCTTTCGAAATTTGCGGACTTCGCTGACGACATTGCCGCGGCGCCGGCTGCGAGTGTTCCTCCTCCTCCTCAAACTCCAACCGCTCCAGCGATGATCGCTCCCACTGCAGGATCGACATCTGCGCCGCGAAGCGGCTTGCCGTGGGACGAGCGACATAGCAAGGGATTGTTTTCCGGATTTATTGAAACGTTGCAGATGGTCCTGACCCGCCCGAGCGAGGCTTTTACCGCGATGCAACGCGAAGGCGGCCTCGGCGAACCGCTCCTTTACGCGATTATCGGCGGAAGCTTCGGGTTGATCTTCTATTTCATCTACCAGTTAGCGTTTCAATCACTTGGAGTCTTTGCCAACAGGCCGAATCCTCTTGCCCATCTCATTGGTGCGGGGATTGGCGGCGTCATCCTGATAATTTTTGTTCCAGTGCTGGTTGCGGTCGGCGCTTTTATTAACGCTGCCATTTTGCATGTCTGCTTAATGATCGTAGGCGGCGCAAAGCAGCCGTTTGAAACGACATTCCGAGTAGTTTGTTTTGCCAGCGGGTCTGTATTTCCAGTCATGGTTGTCCCGCTTTGTGGCGGTTTGATCGCAGGAATATGGGACCTCGTCCTTCGCTGCATCGGCCTTGCTCGGGCGCATGAGACCGATACCGGCCGAGCTGTGTTGGCTGTCTTGCTCCCGGTGATTGTCTGCTGCTGCGGTGGATTCCTCTGTGTAATGATGCTCGGCGGATTTGGCGCCCTGATGCATGCGAACCAGTGAGCGACGGCGATGCAACTGACGCGTCGCCGTCTCGCCCCGGATGAACTCGATCACGAGTTAATCTGGCTGACCGTGTCGCTTGGTTCGCTGGCGTGTGCGGCCGCCTGGTTTGCGCTTGGGTTGCCCTGGCCACATTGCATTTTTCTGGCGGTCACCGGGCACCCGTGTGTCACTTGCGGCGCGACTCGCTCAGCCATTGCTTTTTTCCACGCGGATTTCTGGAGTGCATGGAAATGGAACCCGCTCGTGTCTCTTTTCTTGAGCGGATTGTCGATCTTCGACGCTTACGCTTTCGCCATCTTGGTGGTTGGCGCCCCTCGATTGCGCATCGTCCAGTTCACTCCGCTGGAGAAAAGGTTCACGCGGCTCCTCGCCGTCATCTTACTGCTCTCGAACTGGATTTACCTGCTCTCGCGCCCACATGGCTTGTTTTAGAGCTCTGGTTTAAAGCGTTGAGCTCGGATTTGCTGAGCGCGCGCCAATGTCCGCGCGGCAAATCGCCCAGCCGGAGATTTCCGATCCGCACCCGCACCAACCGTTTCACTTCGTAACCGACCGCATAAAACATGCGTCGGATTTGCTGATTGATTCCCTGGCGCAAAACAACGCGCACTCTCGTCGGGCCGATCGATTGGAGTCGCGCAATTTGCGCGCGTTGACCTTCGAGAAAAATTCCGCGTAAAAGTTCCTGCGCATGCACGCTGTCCCATCGTCGATCTAACGTGACCTCGTACTCTTTCTCGATTTTGAAGCGTGGGTGAGTGAGCTGCTGCGCGAAGTCGCCGTCGTTCGTTAACAGGAGCAATCCCTCGCTCTGGGCATCCAGCCGGCCAATATTAAAAAGACGGGGAAACTTCGGCGGCAGCAGATCGAAAATCGTGTCGCGCGCATGAGGATCGCTTCGGGTCGAAACAAATCCCGCCGGTTTGTGCAGCGCGATCGTCATCGCGCTCTCGAGATGAACCAGCTTGCGATCGATTTTCACATGATCGCGCTCGTTTGGTTGCGCGCTGAAATTTGTGCAAACCCGGCCGTTGATGCTGACGCGCCCGGCCGCGATCAGCTCATCGCATTGCCGCCGCGAGCCGACGCCGGCTGCGGCAAGGAACCGATTCAAGCGCATCGCAAAAGTTGAGAGGTTGAGTCGTTGAAAAGTTGAGTCGATTCACTCAACCGCTCAACATCTCAACTGCTCAACGTCCGGATCAGGCGTCTGGCTTCGTTTTGGGAAGACCGACAACCTTGCGACCTTCTTTCCATTGGCCGCGTTTCTTGAGCAGTTCGACCCGCTCGAAACGCTTTAGAACATTGCGCTTCGCGACAATTGTGCTGGCTCCTCTGAGACTTCGATGCTGTGACATAGGGCGAAAATGAGCGCCAAAGCTAGCGCGAAGACAGGATTATTCAAATGCACTCTCGCTGTCCTTCAGAAGATCCTCGGTTATAACTGATTGCTCAGGACAACATACCGACCGCTCGCCATCATCTGGTGGTAAATATGAAAGCGCGTCGTCAAAAGCTCTTGCCAATACGGAATTCGCTCTCGTTCGATGATCAAAAAAATTTCCTGCGGATCGCCCCAATGGCGCAAGATCGCCTCTTCGCTAATGGAAACGTTTGCGCCGCCGGCAATGTGCATCTCGTCGTCGGCTGGCTCGTTCACTAGATAAAAGTGGCGATGCAAATAAAACACGAGACTGCTGGCGTCATCCAGTTCGCCTTCGTAGACCACCGCATCTTTGTCAGTGCTCTTGCTTTCCAAAAAGCGAGCCGCATCAGCGAGTGAAAATTGTGGCGCCATCTGCGCCACCCCGTCCGCGAGCGAAAGAGTAATTGGCACCATCGCCGCGGCCACAAGGCTCAGGCAAAGTCGCGGGCGCTGTTTCATTGCGAGATAAACAGCAACGATCGATGAAACAATTAGCGAAACGGCGATGACGGTAAGCATAGGGCGCAAAATTCCCCACGCCGAGGGCCGCAGCGTTTGTAATGCGTCCCATGTTGTCCAACTTCCGTCTTCTGCAAAGTCTCGCGTTTCACTCGTCGAATTGAAGTGTGGCTGGAGCGCTGCAACTAGCCCCACGATAATACCCGTTATTCCCATGAGTCCGGCGCCGGTAATTTGCCATTTCTTCGACAGTCGATCCCATGCGGTCACGGCAAAAATCGCGAACGCGCTCCACATACTCATGGAATAATAATCCTGACGTTGTCCGATGATCAGGAGTGGCAGAAAAACCACTGCCATCCAACACAACGGCAACGCTTCGGCAAATTCCAATTCGCCAGGACGGATCATTTTTCGCCAGGTAAAGATCGCTCCTGGAACAACAGCGAACGACCACGGGAACCACCAAACCAGGTGCATCCAAACAAATTGAAGCGGCGGGACTCCGTTATCGCTTCCCGGAACGTTGGAAAAAGAACGCAAATGTCCGAGCCATTCGACTCGCAAAAGTTGCTGCAAAAATTCGGGGAAATGCCGTTCCGTCGCGACGTACCACGGAACAAACAGAACAATGAAGATCGACATATACCCCCAATGAAAAAGGCGACGGAAACGCAGGCGTGCCTCGCGGTAAAAAACCGACAGCAAAAGAAAAATCGCCAGCGGGTAGATTAATCCCAGCAAGCTTTTCGTCAGGCAGGCCAAGAGGCAACAAATCCAGAAACCGAGGAACCACAGATTACGTCCTCGTCGCCGCTTGTAACCGCACACACCGCATAAAATCGCGCCGGCGATGAAGGCGCTGAACACAGGTTCGGGCATGATGACTCGCCCGAGCACCGCTGTGCCGCAGCTGCCAAGATAGATCAGACCTGCAAAAAATCCGCACCAGTAATCTTTCAGTTTCTCGCCGATTAGAAATGTGAGCGCGACGCTCGCCATCGTTGCCATTGCGATTGGCAGACGCGCGGCGGCGGAATGGATTCCGAAAATTTTGAAAGAGCCGATGATGAGCCAGTAAAGCAGTGGCGGTTTCGGCAGTCGCGGCAAGCCGTCGTTCGTCGGCCAGAGCCACTGATGGGTTTGGATCATTTCGCGCGCCGCGCCGGCATATTGGCCCTCGGTGTGATTATAGAGATCTCCCCAGCCCATGGTGGTTAGATGAAGCAGCGCCGCGAGCGCGATCAGCGAAGCAAATAGCGCGTGGCGCAATGGAGGCGGAGGCAACGCCGGGGGATCAAGCAGAGCATCCTCAATACTGAAAGTGCGGGTGCCGGCAGTCATTCCGCTAATCGTCAGTCCGAACTCGGACGAGCGCGATATTTTTCCCAATCGGCCGGTAACGGCAGCAATTTCGCAGCTGGCATTTCAATTAAAGCCAATGTTTGCCGGCATTCGGCGATCAATGCGTCATCCGCTGGTCGTGTAATTCGGAAGGCGCACCAGAATCGCGCGCGTTGCAATTGCTCAAGCCAACCATCGACGAACAAATTGTCACCCAGCTTTGCGGCGCGGCGATAATCGATCTCCGTCCGGACCACCACCGGGTATTTTTGTGTTTTCGTCATTTCGGCGAGCGGCAGGCCAAGCTTTTCCGCGAGCAATGTCCGCGCAATTTCTATGAAACGGAGATAGGCGATATTCGACACGACACCACCGCAATCTGTGTCGAAGAACATTACCTGCACTTCGGTGCGGATGCGCGGTGCGTCAGAATTCATCGTAAGATCGACATCACCGCATTTACGACTTCCGGTACGGTCACTGTTTTCATGCAGCGAAAATCAATCGGACATTCGCGCAAAAAACACGGACTGCATTCCACGTGATGTCGAATGATGATGTGCCCGTCGCCGAGAGGCCCCGTGAGCGCAGGCTCGGTCGAACCAAAAATCGCGACCACTGGCACGCCGAGCAAGGCCGCGAGATGCATCGTTCCGGTGTCGTTTGTCAAAAGTGCACGACAGCCGCCCAGGTCCTCGATCAACTGATCAAGAGTCGTTTGGCCGATTCGGTTCGAGCAGTTGTCGCCAAGCGCCGTAGCGATTGTTTCACCGATCGCTTCATCTTTTTTGGTCCCGAACAAAATCCATTTGGCACTTGATTGCGCGGAAATCGCGGCCGCCGCTTCCGCGAAGCGCTCCGGTAGCCAGCGTTTAGTCGGACCGTATTCCGCGCCGGGACACAGACCGAGAAGTTTCTTATTTTTCTTCTTCGAAGTTAGAGGCAACAGCGTTTTTGCGGGCTGGTTAAGATCGACATCCGCGCCGCAATCGTCCGCGATGCGCAGAAACCGCGTCGCGTGATGTTCGGGCGGGCCCGGCCGACGCGGCTGGCGAACGATTTGATTTAATAACCAGCCGCGCGCGTGTCCACGATAGCCGACTTTTCTCGGAACTCGCCAGACCTCGATCGCCGCGCGCAATGAATTGGGAAACAAGATCGCGACATCGAAGCGCTCTTGTCGCCCAATCAGGCGAACTGCGCTGAAAAGCGATTTGTTTGGCAGAGACAAGATCTCGTCGACTTCCGAGATCAATTTCCACATCGGCGCAATTTTTTTTGGCGCGAGGATCGTAACGTGCGCGTCCGGACGACCTTTTTTGATCGCGCGTACCGCCGGCACGCTCATGATCGCGTCGCCCAGCCAATTGCTGCTGCGAATGAGAATCCGGAATGCTTTCAATTGTTCCGGCGGCAAATCCTTCGGGAAATAAACGCCGCGTTTATAACGCGCGAGAAGGAAATTTGGGCGCGGTGTTTTCCAGCGATTGTGCAGCCAAAAGCCGTCCTCCGGTGCACGGCGGGTCTGGGTCGCGATCAGATCGTTGGCTTTGGCGGTGAGCGCTTCCACCGAATCGCCGGGAGCGTCGATTCGATCAGTAAACGACATCCTCCAGCGTCCAGGCGATTCAGTGTAAATGGCAGTGCCGAGGACGGCCGCGCCTGTGCGTTTAGCTAACAGCGCCGGCAACGATGTGGTCGAGGCGAGCTTTCCGAAGAATGGCACCCACAGACCCTGATCGCCCGTGTGTTGGTCGCTCAGAATTCCGATCGCACCGCCGCCACGCAAGAGTTCAATCGCTTTCTGAAAACCTTCATTGCGATCGAAAAGCTCGACGCCGGCGCGTCCGCGCAACGCGCGGACGTGTTTGTCGATGTAACGGTTTTTGAGTGGCTGATAGATTGTGCTGTTGCGCACATAGCCGATCGCGGCCGGAAACATTTGCGCCTGCAGTTCCCAGTTTCCGATGTGGCTCAAAATGAAAACAACCGACCGGCCGCCGCGCAATTCGCGTTCGGCCGCATCGGCATTTTCGATTCGGACCTTCATGCGCGCTTTCTCGAGCGGCATAGCCGCCAGCTTCAAACTGGAAAGAAGGTTTGCGCCCAGTCGCTGAAAATGGCGACGGACGAGCCGGCGCATTTCTCGCGGCGATTTTTCCGCGCCGAATGCAATGTCAATGTTATGAAATCCCAGGCGCCGATATTTCCCAAGAACGAGCCAGGCGAAGAAGCCCAACGCGTTTCCAAGCGCAAACGCTGCCCGTAATGGCAAAAGACCAATCAGGGCAAAGCCTGCGCGGTAAATAAGGTAAGCGAAATACTGGAGCATCGATCTCGGCCAGCGCGCTCGCCGAAGGCGTCCAGCGTAAATTTGCCTGCGCGCCGCTGCAATGAATATAATGTGGCGGTCGGCATGAAGTCTCGTTAGGCATATAAGCGGCTCTGCCAAACAACATGAAAGAAGATTTGTGGCTCGGTCTTAATGAGCGTGCACGAAAAGGGCTCTCGCCGCGTAACTACAAAAACGGTACTGTCGCCCAGCGAATCGCGGGAACGGGCGTCGATGGCGGCGAACTGGCCGCCGGTCGCGGCGCAGAACTGAAGAAAGTTTGGATCCCGGGCGTTGAGATTTTTTCCAGAGAGATTCATCCCCAACGCCATCGGGGCAGTTTTGGCGAGTTGGCGCGCGATTCGCAAGGGGTTCTGGGTAAGATCAAGCTTTGGCCACGGCAATGGTCGGCTGCACGGATGTTCGCAAACAGCGCGAAAGGATTTCATATTCATCCCCCCAGCGTTCCGGCGGACACGACAGCGGAAAAATGGTTGCGGCGTTTATTTGTCAGCCAACCGCAGAACTATTCGCTGCGTCCGTACGATCGCGAGCAGTGGGACATCATGTTCTTTCTCCAGGGTCGTGCTGAGATTTTTCTACGGGATGTGCGCGCCGGTCTACCCGTGCGCAACATGCGATTTTTTGTCGACGGCGACAATCATCGCAGCCGCAATAATGTTGGCGTCGTGATTCCGCCTGGCGTAGCGCACGCGATTCGGACCGAAGGTTCGGAAGACGTGCTCATGGTTTACGGAACCAGCACAACATTTCAGCCCGAATTCGAAGGCCGCATCGCCAGCGAGATTGAAACGGCGGACCTGCCGGAATCGTGGCGAAAATTTCTTTCTTTGTAGCGGCGCTCTATGAGCGTCGGACGAATTAATGCGACGGTCGCAGACCGCCGCTACAGTTCGTGAATGAAGCGGCAATTCAATCCAATTGAGCGCGAGCTGATGGACCGGCCGCAACCGGTTTCAGCCGAACTGGAAAGTGATCTTGAAAATCTCAGGGAGCTCAATCGCTGGTTTGGAAGTTACGCGCTCATCTCGATGTTTCTCAGCCGTTGGATCAAACCCGGCGCCCGCCTGCGCATTGTCGATCTTGCCACCGGCTCGGGCGACATTCCGCGCTTGATCGCCGAGTATGGACGCAAAATTGGCGCGGAATTACAAATCACCGCATTAGATCAACAATCTGCGACCCTCGAGATCGCGAAAAGACTTAGTGCTCGTTATTCGGAAATAACTTTTGTTGAAGGAGACGTCCTGGAGTGGGAACCGATGGAGCCGTACGATATCGTCTGCTGCACGCTGGTGCTTCATCACTTCAGCGAAGACGACGCAGTGCGCCTACTCCAACGTTGCCGCAAACTGTCCCGAAAATTTGTGCTCGTCTCTGATCTGTGCGGCGGATGGTTCGGTGCGGTTGGCGTCCATCTTCTCACCGCCACCGTGTTTCGGGAGCCAATGATGAAGCACGATGCCCGGCTTTCGATTGCGCGCGCCTTTTCCTTTTCCGAAATGAACCAATTGGCGCAACGTGCTGGTTGGACAAATTTCGGTCACAAAGCTTTTCCGTTCGCTCGCCAGGCGATCTGGCTCCAAGCGCAATGAAGGTTTTGGAAACAGTTGCCGAAGCGCAGAATCAGGCGAAGAAAAGCCCGCGTGTGCTGGTGCCGACGATGGGGGCGTTGCACAGGGCGCATGGTGAATTGATTCGAGCCGCGCGCGAGAAGGCGGGCAACGATAGTGAAGTGGTTGTCAGCATTTTTGTGAATCCGCTGCAGTTTGAACCCGGGAGCGATTACGAGCGTTATCCGCGACCGGAACAACAGGATGAAGAATTCTGCCGGAAATTGAATGTCGATCTTTTGTTTCGGCCGAGCGCGACCGAGATGTATCCGGATAATCGCTCGGCATTTGTCGATGAAAATTCGCTCTCGAACGTGCTCGAAGGCAGATCGCGGCCGGGACATTTCCGCGGCGTCTGCACAGTCGTCGCGAAGCTATTCAACATTTTGCGACCTGACGCGGCCGTGTTTGGTGAGAAAGATTTTCAGCAGCTCGCTGTCATCCGCCGAATGGTGCGCGATCTGAATTACAAGATCGACATCGTGGCCGTGCCGACAGTGCGAGAAGAGGATGGGCTCGCTTGCAGCTCGCGCAACGCGTATTTGAACGCCGAGGAGCGGAAGCAGGCTGCGGTTTTGCGTAAAGCATTGCTGGCCGCGAAAGAGTCTGGAAAGAAATCCGCAAAGGAGACTGTCGATCTTGCGCGAAAGATAATTAGTGAAGCGCTGCTGGCGCGGATCGATTATGTCGATCTGGTGGACGCGACCACTTTGCAGCCGACCGAGTCCGTTAAGTCGAGTTCGCTTCTCGCTGTTGCGGTTTTTTTTGGGAAAACACGTTTGATCGACAACATTGTGTTCGAATGAAGGAGTACGATTTCGTTGTGATCGGTAGCGGCATCGCGGGGCTCAGCTTCGCCCTCAAGGCAGCGAAACGCGGCTCGGTGGCGGTCATCACCAAGCGCAAGGGGCCGGACACAAACACGGCCTGGGCGCAGGGCGGAATCGCTTGTGTAACAAGCGATGAAGATTCTTTCGAGCTGCACGTGCGCGACACGCTCGAAGCGGGCGCCGGCTTGTGTGACGAGAACGTGGTCCGCACGATTGTGACCGAAGCTCCCGTGCGAATTCAGGATTTGGTCGAGCTTGGCATGCAGTTCGACGAACGCGACGTTTCCGGGCATCGCGAATTCGACCTCGGACGCGAAGGCGGGCATTCGAAGCGGCGCGTTCTGCACGTGCGAGACGTGACCGGAAAAGAAATTGAGAACGCATTGCTGCGCGAATTGGAGCGGCAATCACATGTCGGTCTTTTGGAAAATCACATGGCGGTCGATTTGATTACGGCGGCCAAGATCGGCTACGCAGCTGAAGATCGTTGTCTCGGCATTTACATCCTCGACGAAGACAGCGGCAAGGTGGAGACGATTCGTTCTGATCGGATCGTGCTCGCGACCGGCGGTTGCGGAAAAGTTTACCTCTACACAACCAACCCGGACATCGCGACGGGCGACGGCGTGGCGATGGCCTGGCGCGCCGGCGTGACAATTGCGAACATGGAGTTTGTTCAGTTTCATCCCACCTGTCTGTTTCATCCGAAAGCGAAATCATTCTTGATTTCGGAAGCCGTTCGAGGTGAGGGCGGCATCCTCCGGAACAATCGCGGTGAAGATTTTATGAAACGTTACGATCCGCGCGGGTCGCTTGCGCCGCGAGACATTGTCGCGCGCGCAATCGACGCAGAGATCAAGCGCTCTGGCGCGCAATGCGTATTTCTCGATATCACTGAAAAGCCGGTGGAATTTTTGCGCGGGCGGTTTCCGAATATTTACGAGACCTGTTTGCGCTTTGGGATCGAAATGACGAAGCAGCCGATTCCGGTCGTGCCGGCAGCGCATTATCAATGCGGCGGAATCAAAACCGATGTGAACGGCGCGACCAGTCTGCCCGGCTTGTACGCGATTGGCGAAGTTGGTTGCACCGGATTGCACGGCGCGAATCGTTTGGCCAGCAATTCTCTGCTCGAAGGTTTGGTCGTGGCACATCGGGCGTGCGAGGCGATGATGCTGGAACGAAGCCCATCGCGCGCAACGTCGCCCATTTCATTACCTGAATGGCAATCGGGCGACGTTCAGGATGTAGATGAACTGGTGGTGATTTATCATAACTGGGACGAAATCCGGCGGTTAATGTGGGATTACGTGGGAATTGTTCGGACGGACAAACGGCTGCAGCGGGCGAGTGCGCGCTTGCGTAATCTCCAGCGCGAGATCCGGGAATTTTATTGGAACTTCAAAGTGTCGGTGGACCTTTTGGAGCTGCGCAATCTGGCCACGGTAGCGGCGTTGATTGTCGACTCGGCCTTGAGTCGCAAGGAAAGCCGCGGTTTGCATTACACGTTGGATCATCCGGAGAAAAACGATCGAGAATACGGCCGGAGTACTCTCGTCAGCCGCGTATAGCTGGAACAGATAGTGCTTTACGATTTGTAACCGCCACCGGCGCTGGTTTTTCCATAATGAAAAGGCCTTGCGCCAGCCGGGAAAATCGGATACAAACAGGCCACCCTTTGGCCATGAGACGAATCTTTGCCCTCTTACTCTTGACCAGCGCCTTCGGTGCGCTGCGAGCTGAGGAGCAATCGAGTTCGCCTTACGCGACCGCGGCCGACTTCGCGAAGTATGCAATGAAGCTTCGAGAGAAAGCGCTGCTTAAAGTCGAGCCGCAAGTATTCGTGCCCACAAGTTCGCGGCCGGCGATCCAGCGTTATGCGTGGAAAACGAACATCGTGACCACGGTGTTCTGGGTCGGAGAACAGGCCGGCGGAAATAATCCGGTGCCGAACTTCCGCAGCTCGTGGGATTTAAACTGGCAATCGAATTACGGCGGATTCGATAATCCCGAGAAATCCGAACGGCGTAACTACATTCCGGTTTCTTTCGTTCCACGGCAGAATCCATTTTATTGCGCGTTGCCTTACAACGACGTGACCCACGGCCAATTTAAGCCGGAAGCGCCGTTGGTTATTCCGTGGTTCAAACAAGCCTACATGGGGCAGGGGCAATCGGTTTGCTGGCATCACTGGATTGCGATCCGCAGAGGCAATCGCACTTGTTATGCCCAATGGGAGGATTGCGGTCCGTTTCGCACCGATCACTTTCAATATGTCTTTGGTAACGAGCGGCCTAAGCCGAACCTCAACCATGGCGCCGGTTTGGACGTTTCACCCGCGGTGCGCGATTACCTTGGATTACAACCCACCGACGTGACCGACTGGCAGTTTGTTAATACCCAGGATGTGCCGCCCGGCCCATGGCGCAGTTATGGGGAGAACAACAATTTTGTGCTTGCCCGTCGCCAGATGGAACAAAAGCTGGCGCAGCAAGGATCCGGCGCCAACTCCAAGAAATAAGGCGTAGGGCGCGCGGGGATTCTCACCCTAGCCGCGGTTTCAATTCGGCTAGCTTCGTGTGCAATTCTTGCGCGCGTTGCCACCACGGTTCGTAACGCTGGCGCTGGGTTTGGCAGATTTCTTTTAAATCCTGGAACTTCTTGGCCATTTCCGAGCAGAAAGCATCAATCGCCTTGGCGAATTGTTTCTCGAGGTCTTGGGAAAACTCGGTGCGTTTTGGAGACAATTGCCGTTCATAATCGCGCAGAACTTTTCGACGATGATTGAAGGCCAGAAAAATCGCCAGGACAGCGCCAATTCCTGCGACGATGAACGCTACAATAGCCGCCGTTTCGCTCCGCGCTTTTACAAAAAATCCGACGGCTCCAGCAATCACGATTATTGCGGCGACAAGGCGTAGCGAAAGCGCCGTTTGTGAATAAGACTGGGCCAGCCGTTCCTGGAGAGTCTTACCGGCGATAATGTCGATGAAGGCCGCTTGGATTGATTCGGAGAGCTCCCGTCGTTGACCGGCAAAATCCGGGACGCTTTGCCGGGCCTGTTTCTGAAGATCACTGGACAATTGGTTTTCGAGAAGGTCTTGCATCTGCGGCCAGAGCCCACGCAAATCTATCTCCAATTTGCCGACTGCCTTTTGCATTTGCGGCTGCAGAAGTTGTCGCAGTCTCGTTTCGATTTTTCCGTGCAATTCTTGGTATCCAACGCTGCGCCGCCAAATCAGCTGAAAGCTGCGCCACCAAGTCAGCTCCTGGCAAAGCAGCGTCGTTCTTTCCTTCGTCGACTCGTCATAAGCGCTCTCCACCTCGTGCACGAGGGCCGTCACTTGGCGGAGCATTTGCTCGCGGCGCGTCCGGAGCAATGCATCGAGGCTATCGAGCACCGCGCTATCCGTTGAAATTCTGTCCAGGAATCCGCGAATTTCGCGGTTCAAATCTTCCAGGGCGACCCGTGAAGCCTGAAAGGTTGAGCGAAGCTTCAGCATTCGCGAACTCGATTCGGTGACGATGAAGTTGATCTGTTCTTCCAATGGCGCGAACCCGCTCTCTTCCCAAAGCCGCTCCTTGTCCAGGCCGATTGTTCGGGCGAGCAAAGCCTTGCGCGCCGATACGGCGAAGATCGGCGGGACGAATCCGAGCCGCCGCATCGCGGTGTCCTGAAGATGCCGATGGATGACGTCGATTTCAGTTGGCCCGCGCAAATCGATTTGTTGGAGGACGAAGATGACGTTCTTGAGCCAGGTTTTTTGGAGAAAATCTAGAAATTCCCAGTTTGATTGCGTCCACGGATTTGCGACCGAGAACACGAAAAGAACGATATCGGCGCGGGGCATGAAATCTTCCGCTACCATTTGATGCTCTTTCACCATTGTGTTCGTGCCGGGCGTGTCGACGACGTTGAAGTCGCGCAGGAACGGAATCGGCAGATGGCGCTCGGTCAGTTTCGGTGAAACCTCCGTCGATTTTTCGTCCGCGCCGTGGCGAAAAATGTAAACTCGATCGGTCGCCGGCAAGACATCTACCTTGGCGAATTCATTGCCGAAGAGAGCATTGAGCAGCGAAGACTTTCCGGATTTCACTTCGCCGACGACGACAAAGAGCAATGGTTCGCTGATATCGCGCAGCAGCGCCTGCAACGTGTCCAGCTCTTCAGCCGATCGCTGCATTTCCGAGCCGAGCTTGATTAAGCCGGCGAGGCCGCTTTCGAGCTCGACCTTGAGCTGCAAATATCGGTCGGCGATCATGCCGGCAAAATCAGTCGTGCGGTGTGGGCGAGGGGGATGTCGATCTTGCGCCGGCCGATTTCGGCGATGGCGAAGGTTTCGGCGGAAGCGGTGTTTCCTTTGCGATCAGTTCCGAAACGGTGACAAACTTAAATCCTTTGGCCTCGAGTTGATCCAGCACGCATGGCATCGATTCAATCGTGCCGGGATGAATGTCGTGCGCCAAAACGATCGACCCCGCGCGAGTGTTTTTGACGATGCGATTGCAAACGACATTTGGTCCTGGCCGTCTCCAATCCAACGGATCGACATCCCAAAGCACAATCTTGTAACCAAATTCCTGGTTGATCCATTTTTTTTGCCGCGCTGTGATTGAGCCATAAGGCGGACGCAACAAAGTCGGACCATGGCCAGCCGCACTTCGAATTGCCTCGTCGGTCTTGCGTAATTGATCACGAACTCCGCCGTCCGACATCTTGGCGAGGTTCGGATGCGACCAGCTATGGTTCGCGACTTCATGTCCCTCTCGCGCTTCTCGCGCTACGATTTCGGGATTTTCGGCAACGTTTTGGCCGATCAGGAAAAATGTGGCTTTGATGTGATGGGCAGCGAGCAGATCGAGTAGCTTGGGCGTCAATTTCGCACTTGGGCCGTCATCGAAAGTCATTGCGATATAAGGTCCATCGACGTGGACCCAATCGAAAGTGATTCCGGCTTCGGCTGTTGCCGCGGCCTTGGTTTTTTCGTCCGTTGGCGGCGCGACTGCGTCGTCGGCCTGAACAGTGGCAATTCCAATCGAAGCAATGAGATAAAGGAGAAAGCGAAAGATGAGCATGAATTTTTGCGGCTGCGCCAAACTTTCGCTGTATCTAGCAGAGGCCACTCGTAACGCAAGGTGCGCGACTTGCCTTCGTATAAGATGTCGATCTTTGCGTAAGGAAAAATCTGATTCGCGTCTTTTCCCCGGATAACGTCATTCCTTGGCAGCCATCCTGCTCCGACATTATTTGGAGGTCGGACATGCTTGCGCTTGCTTCGGTCGAATCGGTTTCGGGAAGCTTTCATATCTCCAGAAATGAGAATACTGATCGTTGAAGATCATCTGGAAAGTCGAAGGGCATTGCAGCGGCTGATCGAACGGCGTGGACACGAAGTTGTTGCGGTCAGTAGCGCCGAAGAAGCGGAAATTGAGCTGACGAAGCGACCTTTCCCGTTTTTGATTTTGGATTGGATGTTGCCAGGCAAAAGTGGGGTGGATTTATGCCGGGAATTACGCTCCGCGCCGAACGGCGACGAATTTTTCATTCTTCTAGTCACGGCACGCGATGACACGCAGGACTTGGAACAGGCGCTTCAAGCCGGCGCGAACGATTATCTGACTAAGCCGCTCGACCCGGCGCGCTTGAATGTCCGGCTTTCGGTAGCCGAACGACGGATTCGTGCGCTCGCCGAGCGAAGCCAGGCGCGGGCGGAGTTGCAGGAAACGGTCAGAAAAATGACGGATATCCTGGAAAAGACGAGCGACGGATTTTTCGCGGTGGATCGAGATTGGAAATTCACGTTCGTCAATCGGCAGGCGGAAAAGCTGCTCGATCGGCGGCGCCAAGACCTGATCGGCAAGGATTTCTGGATCGAATTTCCAGAGTTCACGCGCGACACCTTCGAAAAGAATTATCGACGCGCCATGTCGGAACAAGTGGCCGTCGAATTCGAAGCAAGTGATGCGAGCGGCAAAGTGTGGTTTGAACTGCTCGCCTATCCCAGCGGAGGCGGTGTTTCAGTTTTCTTAAGAGACGTGACGGATCGTAAACGCGTTGAAGAAGAGCGGTTGACCACGAGCAAACTGGAATCGCTCGGGACGCTGGCGGGAGGAATCGCCCACGATCTCAACAACATCCTGACAGTCATTTCGGGAAACATCGGTTTGGCGCAAATCGAAGCTCCAGGCAGTTCTGGAAATCTGCACTCGTTCTTATCAAGAGCGGGCGGGGCTGCGCAACACGCCGCTCAACTTTCAAACCAATTGCTCACGTTCTCAAAAGGCGGCACGCCGCTGAAGCGAGTCGCTTCGATATCCGCGCTCGTTACGCAAGCGGCCGAATTTTCGCTTCATGGATCCAACCTCCGGGCGGATGTGGATATCCCAGACGACCTTTGGAGATCCGCGGTCGATCCGGCGCAGATCGAGCAAGTGATCAATGCGCTCATCATCAACGCACGCGAGGCGATGCCGCAGGGCGGGACTGTCCGTCTTTCGGCAAGCAATCTTGAAATCGACGCCAACTCTGGTCTTCCGGTGCGGCCCGGCCGTTATGTCAAAGTGCAGGTCGTAGATAACGGCGGCGGCATTGATCCAAAATCGCTGACCAAGATTTTCGATCCTTATTTTACAACCAAGCCGCTGGCGACCGGGCTTGGTTTATCGATCAGCTTTTCGGTCGTGAAAAAGCACGGCGGCCTGCTCCATCTCGAAAGCACCTCGCCGGACGGATCGACATTTGCGTTTTATCTGCCGGCTACCGACGCCGAACCACAACTGCCCGAGCCGACGCTGGCCAATGAAATTTTCAGTTTCAACCATCAGCGCGTTTTGGTGATGGATGATGAAGCCGCCATTCGCGATCTGACTTCGGATCTACTTGCGACGCTCGGCTACAAAGTGACCGCAGTGCGGGATGGTTCGGAAGCGTTAAAAACCTACGAAGACGCGATGCGGATCGGTGAAAATTTTCAGGCGGTCATTCTGGACGCAACGATTCGCGGTGGAATGGGGGGCGTGGCCACGATTGAGCGGCTGCGGGATGTCGATCCGAATGTCACGGCGATCATCTGCAGCGGTTATTCGGACGAAGCAGCCCTGGCCGAATTCTTGACCTACGGCTTTCGAGCAGCGCTGGCAAAACCGTTCACTCGTCACGAACTGGCGAGTGTCCTTCAACGCGCGTTCGAAGCGACCAAAATATAGCAGCGAATCGATTTTCCCAGGATCGACAAACCCCTGGAAGACGCGCTCAACCTTTGCGGACTTTGTCCAATTCTGCCAGGAATGCTGCGACGCCGCCCATGTACAAACCGTCGTAGCGCCACAGTGTTTTGCCTTCGCCGTCCAGCACAACAAGAGTGGGGAAACCCTCGACCTGATATCGCGCCGCCAATTCTTGATTTTGTTTTCTTGTTTCAACGCTCTGCGCTTTACGGCGCGGGAAATCGACCTCCAGCAGAACGAGGTTCTTGCTCGCGTAGTCTTTAAATTCTGAGCGGCTCAGGATCGCCCGGTCGAGCTGAAAACAGAAACCACACCAGTCGGACCCGGTGAAATCGAGGAGCAAGAGCTTATGGCTCGTTTGCGCTTCCTGCTGGGCCTTTTTGTAATCGGTCGTCCATGCCTGATCGGCGCGCGCGCAGGATGCGCCGGAGAGGGCCAATATGACCGCAATCGGTACGATTAAATTTTTCACGCCGAAATTTGGTTCAATCGGCTCTGTGACGCAAGTGTGCCCCAGCCAGCTGCAACGCAAACGCTACTGACGCGGGTTAACTCGCTCAGTTTGTTCCAGCCCCGCGTCGTTACGCGGGAGTCGAACTGCAATTCGCCGCCTAACGAATGTGGCCCGAAACGAGCTTCGTCATCTCGAACATGCTGACCTGGCTCTTGCCATTGAAAACCGCTCGGAGGGCATCGTCGGCGTTGATTTGAGTTCTCTTTGTCTTGTCCTGTAAACCGTTCTTCTTGATGTAGTCCCAGAGCTTTTTGGTGAGCTCGGACCGTGGCAACGGTTTTGAACCAACGATAGCGGAGAGCTTGTCGTCGGGTTGGACTGGTCTCATGAAGGCGGGATTGGGCTTGCGTTTTGAAGGAGTTTTGGTTTTCGGCATACAGGCTGATTAATGCTTCGTTTGCGGCAGAGCAACACTAATTTTCGTGGTAATTTTTTTTTCTTGCTAATTGGATCGACGTACCACAACCGCGGCCACATCGTCTGGCGGCGATTCGCTGGCATCGGGCGTTGCCGCTTTCAACATCAGCTCGAGCAACGCGTCCGCGCTGGCAGCAAAAGGATTGATCATTCCCGCAAGTTGCGTCGGTGTCGATCGTGGCCGGCCGCTCTTGGCTGCACCAAACAATCCGTCGGTGTAAAGGGTGAACGCGTCACCCGGATTCAATTCGAGAATCGTTTCAGCAAACTGCGATTGCTCCACTAATCCGAGGGGCGGCGCCGAAGATGGTATCGCTTCGGTGCCGCGACCGAATCGAGTCACGAGCAATGGCGGGTGACCCGCGCCGACCACGCTCGCCTTTCCGTTATTCGGATCCAGTGCCACGCACATTGCGCTCATGAAAGACCGACCACCAAAAATTCCGCGCAGATCATTGTTCACTGCTTCCATGATCGCCGGCGGCCGGTCGTGTTCTTCGTGGCCGTGGTGGAACAGAAGTTTGGCGAGAGTTGTCATTAAAGCGGCCGAGGCGCCGTGACCAGTTGCATCCGCGATCCAGAACAGCCAGCGATCTTTTTTAATCGGCAGCCATCCGTAAATGTCTCCACCGACCTCAATCACCGGACGGTAACAAGCGGCGATTTCCCATCCGGTCAGGGTCGGCGGCTTTTGTGGAATCAGGGACTGCTGCGTCAGCCTTGCCGCGGCCAAATCGCGCTCGAGATTTCGGCGCCACGCTTCTAATTCCTGATTTTGCTGCTGTAACTGAATGCGCAGCGAATGTAACCGCAATTGCGTCTCGATCCGCGCGCGCAAAACCTCGGCGCTGATCGGTTTGACGACAAAATCGTCCGCTCCGGCGTTGAGACATTTCACCTCGCTCTCACCGTGTCCGGTCAACATGATTACCGGCATCCGAGCGATCGCCGGGTTCGGATCAGCCCGCAACCGTTTTAGCGCTTCAGCGCCATCAATTCCCGGCATTTCGAAATCGAGCAACAGCAGGGCCGGTTGTTCTTGATGGACGAGATCTAATGCGTCGGTCGCGTTGTTCGTCTCGCGACACCTGTACCCAGCTGACGAAAGCATCCGCGCCAGCAGCTTTCGACTGCCCGCGTCGTCGTCGACAATTAGGATTTGTGGGCCGGCCTCCATGCTGCAACAGGTTCGGAAATCGCCGTCGGATTGGCTCTTACAAAATCGAATTGCGATTCTGAGTGCATTGGCATTGAAATAGAACCAGTGTAAACTCCGTCCAAGAAAATTATGAAATTGTGGCTTTCACTCGCGCTGCTTACCGGGCTCTTTATTTCGGCTTGCAGCGATAACGAGGTACCGCCTGCCGGCGCGCGGCGAACGTCCGCGCGGTATCCTGCCGAAACCGGTGTAGAAAATCAGCCGACACAGCAACCGTTTAATCCGAACGCACCGCCACCGGAAAACGTTGAGACAACGGCGCAACCGCCAGCGCCGGCGCCCACGGCCGCCGCGCCCGCCAAAACAGCAAAAGGCGATTATCCCTACGGCACGCCTGTTCCTGGCAAACCTGGCTTTGTGAAAAGCCCCTACGCTGCCGACCAGGGACTTGTCGATGTGCGCGGTTTTCCGCCGGGGACAGAAGTTAAGGATCCCTTCACGAACAAAATCTTTCTTGTTCCGTAACGGCAGTTGCGGTCGATGCTGAATGCCAGATATGCCAGATACTGAATGGAGCATCGCTTTTTGATTGATTTATGGAGCTGCGCGTAAAACGAGCGCCTCGGATTGAAGCTGAGATCACTGTTCCGGGCGACAAAAGTATCTCACACCGCGCCGCTATTATTGCTGCGCTTTCAAACGGCGTCTGCAATTTGCGCGGCTTCCTTCCGAGCGACGACTGCATGCATACGGTTGGCGCATTGCGAGCGCTTGGAATCCAGATTGAACAACCCGAACCGGACATTCTCATTGTCCACGGAAAGAAACGCGTCCTGACCCCGCCAAAAGACGAGATCGATTGCGGCGGCTCCGGTACAACCATGCGTCTGTTCGCCGGTTTGCTTGCCGGTCAAACTTTTGAAACGCGATTAGTCGGGAATCCGTCCCTTACCCGCCGCCCAATGGACCGTATTATCGAGCCGCTGCGAAAAATGGGCGCGGACATTGTCGCTGAAGGTCCGGAACAAACGCCGCCGCTGCGCATCCGTGGCGGATCTTTGCGCGGTATCCGTTATCGTTCGCCCGTCGCCAGTGCTCAGGTCAAAAGCGCCATTCTCCTGGCCGGACTCTTCGCCAAGGGCAAAACGACCGTGGATGAGCCATCGGCAAGCCGCAATCACACCGAGCTGATGTTTAATTATTTTTTAATCCGCACCGCGAAAGGCGAAGACACGATCAGCGTTTTCGGCGACCAGGTCCCGGAGTCGCGCGATTTTTCGATTCCAGGCGACCTTTCTTCAGCGGCCTTCTGGTTGGTCGCGGCGGCGGCGCAATCGGGCGGCCATCTCCTCGTGCGTAACATCGGATTGAACGACACCCGAACGGCCTTACTTGGTGTTTTGGTTCGAATGGGCGCGCAAGTGCGCGAAGCGGTCGAAGGTGTCGATCAATTGGAACCGCGCGGCGTCGTTGAAGTGACCGGTGCGCCGCTCAAAGGCACGGTGATTCACGGGAAAGAAATCCCGCAATTGATCGACGAATTGCCGGTGCTGGCAGTCGCGGGCGCGTTGGCCAGCGGCACGACGATCATTCGCCACGCTCATGAGCTGCGCGTCAAAGAAACCGATCGGATCTCTGCCATCGCCCATAATTTACGGGGTATGGGCGTGCAAGTGATTGAGCTCAATGACGGCCTAGAAATCCATGGGCCCGCGCCGTTGCGCGGTGCGCGACTGTCCAGTTTTGGCGATCACCGAATCGCGATGGCCTTCGCAGTGGCAGGTCTCTTTGCCGACGGCGAAACAATTATTCAAGATGCCGAGTGCATTCGTGAATCGTATCCGGGCTTCGAACGAGCTTTGGACGAGTTCATCAGTCCAAGACGGGCTCGCACCAGCACCCCGGTCATTGGCACGCTCGTGCCGGCTGCGCCGGTGGAAGAATAATCAAGCGCTTGCTTCCCCACGCGTTCCGCGAAAAACTGCGCGTCGCGCGCAGTCACAGATGCAAGCACAAGATCGACATCGTGTAATCGCCATCGACGGTCCGGCCGCTTCGGGAAAGAGCAGCGTAGCCCGTCAGCTGGCGCGTCGTCTTGGCTTCGTTTACGTCAATTCCGGTGCGATGTATCGCGCTGTCACCTGGTCGGTGCTTAAAGCTGGTATCGATCCGTCAGACGAACGTCGGATCGCGGAACTAATCGCGACTTTGTCGGTGGGTGGCGTGTTGAAGGACCGGGAACTTCACCTTTTGATCGACAATGTCGATCTAACGGAACATCTGCACGAAGATCGCGTGAACAGCGAAGTGTCGCGCGTGAGCACGGTCCCGGAAGTTCGCGAGATTCTTGTGCGGAGAATGCGCGATTACGCGAACAAGCATGACCTGGTCGTTGAAGGTCGCGACATTGGCTCGGTAGTTTTTTCAGAAACGCCCTATAAGTTTTACATCGATGCGTCGCCCGAAGTGCGTGCTCAACGGCGCGCCGCCCAGGGACATCGCGACGAAATCGCGCGCCGCGATCAAGCCGATTCGTCGCGCGCCGCTTCTCCGCTCGTCGTCGCCGAAGACGCCGAAGTGATTGATACCTCAAATCTCACCGTCGAGCAGGTCGTAGATGAAATCGTTAACCGATTGCGCGGAAGAAATTTAGCGGTTTAACGAAATTAGATCACAAAACCGGTAATGAATTTTTACTACTGGCTCGGTTACCATCTCAGTCGGTTACTCGCGCAGTTGTTTTTCGGGTTCCGAATTATCAACCGGGAGCGCGTCATTCAGACCGGGCCGGTGATTCTGGCCATAAATCACCAAAGTTTTTTCGATCCACCGCTGGCCGGTAACGCTTGCGATCGGCCTATTTATTTTCTGGCGAAAAAATCGTTGATGAATATACCGGTGCTCGGCTGGCTTTTACCCAAGCTCAACGTCGTTCCAGTCAATTTGCAAGGCGGTGACCGAAGCGCGCTGAAAGCGTTGATTCGAATCCTGAGCGCGGGCGAGTGCGCATTGGTTTTTCCAGAAGGCTCGCGCACGCCAGACGGGAATCTGCAGCCCGCCGCGGCGGGTCTGGGCTTGCTCATCGCGAAAACGCACGCACCGGTTGTGCCGATGCGTATTTTCGGCGCGTTCGATGCCTGGCCGATCCACGGAAGGATTCATTTGTGGCGTAAAATCACGATCGTAGTTGGTGAGCCGATTTATTTCTCGGATGCAGATCTTACCACCGGCGGTAAAGATCTTTACGCGCGGTTGAGCCAACGGGTGATGGATTCGATCGCAGCGTTGCAGTTGACCGAAGAAGATTTGCGCCGGCAAGATCGACATCGATAGTTTCGGCGTGAGCTCGGAATCCGGCGTGTCGAAAAATGTTGTGCGACTCATGCTCGCCATCGCCATCGGGTTCGCACTGGTCGCGCTTTACGCGAATATCCAAAAGCTGCGACGCGCAAAAATAGAAAGCGTCATTTTCACGCCGGCTTCCGCTCAAACCGCGACGCCCTCGCAGGCGCCAACCCGTTGAATAACGAGGAAGAAAAGAGGTCTAATCATCGCGATGAACAAGCTTTTTGTATTCCCGGCCGTGATAGCGGTCGCAGCTCTTATTTCCTGCCAGAAACAGCAAACGGAAGCCGAAAAGAACGCGGAAGTTGAGCGCCAGGTCCAGGAACGACTGGTGGCGGAACATCAGGTCGAGCAGCAGCAACAGCTTCAACAGCGGCAAGCCGATCTCGATGCGCGCGAAAAAGCGCTCGCGGAAAAGGAGAACGCGGCTGCAGCGACGCCGGGCCCTCGCGAGCGATCTGAATCCGAGCCCATCGAGTCGCGCGCGCGTCCTCCTCGAGAAAGCGCGCCGACTGGAGGCTATTCAACTTTTTATACCCAGCTCGAGCCTCATGGCGCGTGGTTGGAGACAAATGATTACGGCTATGTTTGGCAACCGCGCGAAGCAGAAAGCTCGCGAAGTTGGCGTCCTTACACGAACGGTCGCTGGGTTTACACCGACGCCGGCTGGACTTGGATCTCCGAGGAGCCATTCGGCTGGGCCACGTATCACTACGGCCGCTGGACGCGCCTGGGCGGAATCGGCTGGGTTTGGGTTCCTGGTGATCAATGGGCGCCGGCCTGGGTTTCCTGGCGCAAGAGCAACGATTACGTCGGCTGGGCGCCGCTGCCGCCGGAAGCGCGATTCGATCAGCGCACCGGCATCCACAATTGGTCCGATAATTATTACGACATCGGTCCGGACCAATATTCTTTTGTCCCGACCAGAGAATTCGGCGCGCAGCGGATCGAGTCCACCATTGTGCCGCCGGAACGCAACGTGACCATCGTCAATCAAACCACCAACGTCACGAACATCACTTATAATAACACGACCGTCGTTAACGAAGGTCCGAACTACGACGAGTTGCGCGCGCAAAGCCGCGAGCCAATGCAGCGATTTCGCTTGGAACGCAACCTCAGTGTTGACGTGAATGTGGAAGCACCACGTCCGCTTGTTCAGGGCGAAACCGTAATCGTGGCTGCGCCGGTGATTTCGGCGCCGCAGGCGAGCGAACGGCCGCGGGCTGTGAAACAAAACATCACGCAAGTTACGGTCGATCTCGGTTGGGCGGGAATTGCCGATCACGAACTTGCCAAGAAAACGCGTGAGAAAATGAAAGCGGAAGCGACTCCGCCGCCGAATGCGCCATCAAAAAAATTTGTAAAGGCTGCTGCGGCAACGACCGCGGCTTCTGAAGGTTCCGAGACGCCGGCTTCATCGACATCGGTCGCCGCCACGCCATTGCCGTCGGCCACGATGTCGCCTGAACCGAAGGCCACTCCGCGAAAAGCACTTTCGGTTGAACAATCACCGACAGAAGCGCCATCTGCGGGTCCAACATCGACTCGCGAACCGAAGATGACGCCGCGGAGGGTAACTCCGTCTGAGCGATCACCGACATCGGCCGCAACCGCGACGCCGACGTCGTCAGCATCAGCTTTGCCGACTGCGTCGCAACGCCGCGGACGATTGCTGGTTCCGAATGCAACACCGACTCCGCGGGCAACGCCGAGCGCGACACCAAGACCAGTGGCGTCGGTTTCGCCGACTCCAACACACACTGTTGCTGCAACTACGACGCCGGTGCCTTCGCGAGCGGCTGGCCCGGCAGCCACTGGCGTGGAGCAACCGGAAGCAGCCCCCGGCAAATTCAAATCTCAAGAGCAGGACGCTCATCATCGCAAGATCGTGCCGATGGGAGCAGCAGTCTCGGCGACGCCAGCTCCGACGTCTCCGGCGCGGGCGAGTACAAGTCCTGCCGCTTCGATTTCACCAGCCGAAAATCTGACCAAAAAGGAAAAGAAAGAGCAGAAACGAGAAGAGAAGAAGGAATCAAAGCGGGAACTCAAACAAGGTAATCAACCAGGCGCTTCACCGTCCCCTTCGGCTACGCCTTAGTAGCTCCATCTACGCCTGCTCGTGCCGCCTGCGCCGCAAGTTCGCGTGCGTAGGTCAGGGTGTCGATCGCATCGACATTTTTGTCCCGCCGAATCGCCTTGATGCGCGGAAAGCGCAGCGCCAGTCCGCTCGCATGGCGCGTACTCGGCTGAATCGAGTTAAACGCGATTTCGAGAACCGTATCTGGCTTCACTTCACGATATCGACCGTCATCGACGATCGTGTTTTGTTTGAAGTGCTCGGTCAGCTCCGCGATCTCGACATCGGTCAGGCCGCTGTAAGCCTTGCCGATCGGCAGAAGGTCGCCGCTCGTTTCATCGCGCACTGCAAAAGTATAATCGCTCAACACCTTGTTGCGTTTGCCGTGACCGAATTCCGCGCCGACTACCACCACGTCGAGCGTGGCGAGTTCTTTCTTTAGTTTGAACCAAAACATTCCACGCGCCCCCGGCGTGTAGAAGCTGTTCGGATCTTTGACCATCAGGCCCTCATTTAATCGCCGCCGGGCTTGCTGAAAACGTTCGTCGATTTCCGTGGCTGAATGCGCGGGAAAAACTTCTGCGGTTTGAAATTGCGCCGGTAATTTTAAACCGCGCAGCAGTTCGCGCCGTTCCTGGAGCGCGGTCTTCAGCAGCGACCGGCCGTTGAGCCAGAGCAAGTCGAAGGCGATAAACGCAACTGGAACATCGGCCGATGCCGTTGCAAATAAATCCGCACCGTCCGTTTTTCGGCCGAGCCGTTTTTGCAAATCGAAAAACGTCAGCCTGCGCCCCTGCTCAAACGCAACGATCTCGCCATCAAGGATAAGATCGACATCGAACTTGCGCGCCTGTTCGGCCAGCTCGTGAAATTGATCGGTGATGAGCCGCAGGTCGCGCGAATAAATTTCGGCGCGTTTGGAATCCCGATGCAGCTGCGCGCGAATGCCGTCGAATTTGTCTTCGACGAAAACGGTTGCAACTGCTGCCCCTTCGGCCTCGTCGCGAAATCGCTCCCAAATCGCTTCCGCGGTCGGCTCCGGGGTCGCGAGCATGCATTTGATCGGGCGAAAGATCGACAACTCCGCGCGGTCCAGTTGTTTTTCCGACGCAAGCGATGCCGTGGCGCCGACATCGCCGAGCAACATGTTCGCTTCCTTGACCTCCTCGAGTGGAACTTCGAACGCGCGCGAGATCGCTTCTTCCACCAGTCCCTCGCGTAACCCAATCCGAAGATCGCCGGTCAAAATCTTGACCACGTATTGACCTTCACGCGCCGATAAATTGGCAAAGCGCGTTTGCAGAAGTTTCGTTTTTGCGATCGGTCCGCGCGCGCGATGCAATTTTTCGAACAAGTCACAGGATTCCAAAATTGAAAATGGCTGCGGCTTCGTTCGTCCTTCGAGAACTTCGAATGCAGTCTTGCCGAGATCGCCGTGAGTCGCGGCGATACGATGAAATTCGCTCTCACTGATTTTTGTGGCGGCGAGCAGCGCGCGATAAATTGCGGCCCAGCCAACTTGCAATGTTCGTAAATCGCTCTGGGCGAATGCGCGTCCGGTCAGGTAAGTCGTTACGGCCGGTAACTGCTCGCTGTTCAGGTTGCGCAAATATTCGCTGAGCAGGCGCACTTTCTCTAATTTCGCCGCCGTGGCGGCGATTGACTCGCCGACATTGGCGAAATCCAAAAACTCGGATGGTGTAGCTGCCGCCGTCTCCGGCGGCAGATTTACAAAACTGCCGGTGGGGACACCGGCAGCTACAACGCTCTTTGGCAATTTCAGTTCCATCTGATTTTCTTCGCTCAACGCCCAAGCTTCGATTCCGCGCTCGCGCAAATCGCGCGCGAACTCGGCGGCAAAGCCGTGAAGGGTAAGCACGCGCTTCGGTTGCACAAGATCGACATAGCGGATGAGATCGTTGTAGTCGGCATGATCGGAAAGCGGAAAGGCGGCATCGACCTGATAGCGATAAATCGCATTCGGATCGACTGCCCAACCGGTGATCATCGCGACGCGTTTGCGCGGAATTTTCTCGATCATCGGCGAATGACTCGCGCTTGGCGGACAGATCAGCACTTTGCCGGCAAGGTTGTTCTTGTTGTAACGGACGTATTTGCAGAACGACTGCCCGAATTGTTCGTAAATACGCGTCATTTTATAAACGGAGCCATGCAACATCGGCGTCAGTCCCGCGCCCTCGAGCGAACACAAGATCTCCTGGGCTTTGCCTAACGAATAGCCGAGGAGGACCGGCACGGCGCCTTCTTCGATCGCATTCCGGCAGAACCCGACGATTTGCGTAATCACTTGTTTGGTCGGCGGAAATTGGTAATGCGGCAAACCGAACGTCGTTTCCATGATCAACGTGTCGGCCTGACGCCATTCTGCTGCTTCGGCTGATTTTCCATGACACAATTTGAAATCGCCGGTGTAAAGCAGGGTTTCGTCTTCGGTCGCGAGAAGCAACTGAGCCGAGCCAAAAATATGACCGGCCGGCAGCAGCGTTAGATCGACATCGTGGACGCGGTGTGGTTCGCCGAACGGCAGGACATGTTCGGTTCGGGTTCCGGGCATCCGCGCCTGGAGCAAACGCGCAGTGCGCTCGGAAAGAACAATCTCTTCATGCGGCGCGATGTGATCGCTGTGCGCGTGCGACACAAAAGCGAACCGCTTGGCTTCCCACGGATCGAGCCACAGGTCGGACACGGGCAGATAAACTCCCTGGTCGTAGCGGACTTCGATCATCGGCAAATTTACGCGCTGACCTCTCGTGCGAAAGTTGGATTGGTTTGATAACTGCCAGTCCGGCTCGGACCGTTCCCACTGCTGCGAATTGACAGGTGAAAGCGGAACCGGTTTCATTAACAGGCGTGAGGTTGTTAATCGCATGGTTGGCTCTGATTCCGCTGGCGAATGGATTCGGTCGCCCGGCGGAGCAACCCCGCCTGCTCGATCGGGTCGTTCCGCTACCGGCGGCTTTGAGCGACGATTTCCAGTTTCGAAAGACGAAACTCTTTCTTTTAACCGAGGAGGTCCCCGGCCAGGCGAAAAACACCGGCGACCAAACTTCTCAGGCCACGGGCAAGGGAGGAAAACTGTCGGGCACTGCGCCTTCCAGTAAAACGACCACGGTCCAGGACGCTTCGATCCGCTTCGAAAGACAGTACCGGCTTTTCGGCGCGGTGACCAAGCTCGATCAGCGCGAGCGGATGGGGAATTATTTCGATTTCTTCTGGAAGGCGCGCCGTCCAGCTGATCTAACCGTACGACTGGAGTACAAGCAGGAGAAACTGCATGCCCATGTTCAGGCCCAGGAAATTTCGTATTCGAACGCGCGCGGGAGCCATAAAACGGCGTTCAAAGTGGTTGGGGACGATTACTTCGACGACGGGCGAGTAACGGCATGGCGTTGTTTGCTGATTGAAAACGGCACGATCGTGGCGGAAACGCACTCCTATATGTGGGAGTAGGTGATGCAGGGCGTTCCCGTCGTGAGGCGTTGGCAATTTGACAGCGTCGCTCTCGATCTTGTATTCTTAGTTACTCAGTTGTGCAGTCATCGATTCTAGTGGGCGTGAACGGCCCCGCCGTTTGGGTACGAGTGGAAGGCAAGGGTAACTTCCTGAATAGCGGGAGCCTGAAAGAATTCGCGCAAGAAATGGTCAACCGCGGCTATCGCGAGTTTGTTTTTGACCTGGAACATTGCGCGATGATGGATTCTACCTTCATGGGAACCATGGCGGCGGTGGCCCTACGATTGAAGGAACTCGGACAGGGCCATCTCCACGTTATTCATTGTGGCGATCGCAGTCTCCAGCTTCTTTCCGGACTTGGGCTCGACCAAATTTTCGAAATCCGTTCGAATGGCGCGGCCGCTCCGGAATGCCGAAAGATGAAGGAGAACGCGCGCGACGGCGCCGAAACTGAAAAGAAGGAGAGGGCTGAAACAATGCTGGAAGCGCATGAGGCCCTGTGCGAGGTGGCGCCAGAAAATCTTTCTCGGTTTAAAGACGTTCTCGATTATTTAAAACAGGACCTCCATCAAACGACCGCGGGGGAGTAAACTGGCCACTATCTCATGCGGCCATCCATTCTCTTCTGGCTGCTGATCGCGTGTCTGGTCGCGTGGATTTATACGCTGGTGCGTCTGCGCCGGAGCATTCGCCGGTTGGAACGTTCGCAGGAAGAAATTCAAGTCGAGGAGACATTGGTTTTCGATTTCCTGCACGGACTCGGCGAGGCTTTCAGTGAAACAATCAGGCCGGCAGATCTGCATCGATTGATTGTCGAAGGAGCAACCCGCGTCCTCGACGCACAAGGTGGCGCGCTTTATCTGACTGATCGAACCGGGACAAAGCTTGTGCCTACCTTCGTTTCCAAAGGTTGTCCGCCGCTGGTGGACGTTCCGCCACATATTTTGCAGCAAGCTGCAGCCACGCCGGTAGCGTTGGAAACCTTTCTTCGGATCCACAATATCGGAGTCGGTGAGGGAGTGCTTGGGCGCGCGTGGCAGACGGCCACGCCGCTTTGCTTGAATGAATTTTCCGAGGCGCCGGAGCTCGCGAAACTGCGGGACAGTTCGCTGGGCGCGACTTCTGTGCTGGTGGCGCCGCTTCTCTACGCGAAACAGAACATGGGCCTGCTTGCGCTCGCGAACAGCCACATGGGCTCGCCATTCTCGCAAAACGATTTTGTCGTTTTCAAATCGATCACCGAGCAATCGGCCTTCGCGCTCTACAACGCCATCATTTATTCCGAGGCGAACGAAAAGAAACGGCTCGACCACGATCTGGAGATCGCGCGTGACATTCAGCGGATTCTTCTTCCGGCCGAAGCGCCGAAGGTGAACGGATTTGAGATCAGCGGCATGAACATCCCGGCGCGCCAGGTCAGTGGCGATTATTTTGATTATATCAAAGTCGATGACGAACGACTCGGCGTTGCCATCGCGGATGTTTCCGGCAAAGGCGTTCCGGCGTCGCTGATCATGGCAATTTGTCGCAGCGTCCTGCGCAGTCAGGCGGTAGGAAATCCATCGCCGGCAGATGTTCTCCAAAAAGTGAATCGACAACTTTATCCCGACATCAAGGAGGACATGTTCATCAGCATGGCCTACCTGGTTCTCGATCTGGTCCGCGGCAGCGTTACCCTCGCTCGCGCCGGACATGACGCACCGTTTCTCTACCAACAGAAATCGCAGACCGTTGCACCCTTGAAGACGCCGGGCATGGTGGTTGGCATTGACAGCGGAGACGTGTTCGACAGGTTGACAACGGACGTCGCGGTGCCGCTCGAGAGCAATGATTGCATCCTTCTTTATACGGATGGAATCACCGAGGCCCTCGATAATGAAGGGAATGAATTTGGACTGGAACGAACGATTGCTTCGGTTCAATCCAGCGCAAAAGAGGGAGCGCAGGCGATGGTTACACGGTTGATCGACGATTTGCGAAACTTCGTCGGTTCGACCCCGCAAAACGACGACATCACTATGATTGCGATCCGAAAAACATGAAAAAAATTCCGGTGACTGAATCCCACGAGCCGAGGAAGCGGCCCGACGCGGAACAAACTGACGGGGACGATCCGGTCGCCGGTTTGCAAGCGGATCTGGACCGGTTTCGCGATCTGGCGATGCGCAGTCAGGCCGACTTTGAAAATTACAAGAAACGGTGCGCTCGGGAAAAGGAAGCGGCGGTAAAATACGCCAACAGCAGCCTCCTAGAAAAACTCGTTTCGATTGTTGATCACTTCGAGCTTGGTTTGGAAGCGGCGCGCGGTGAGGGGAGCGAAAAGTCGCCGATTTATTCCGGAATGACCCTCGTGCTCAAGCAGCTCCAGGATTTTCTGGCTGAAAACGGATTGCAGCCGATCGAAGCCGTTGGCCAGAAATTCGATCCGAATCTGCACGAAGCGATCGCGCACGAGCCGAGCAACGAAGTCCCCGACGGACTTGTGATTCGCCAAACCCGCCGTGGCTATCGTCTCAAAGACCGCTTGCTGCGCCCCTCGGCGGTCGTCGTGTCGAGTGGGCCGGCAAAATAACTGCTCTAGTTGTCATTCCGAACGGAGTCGAGGAATCTGTTCACTGTTTAATTTTAATTCTTTCTAATTCTTAATGGCGACAACAGAAAAACGAGATTACTACGAAGTTCTCGGAATTAGCCGTAGTACGTCCGAAGAGGAGATTAAACGCGCTTATCGCAAGCTGGCGGTTAAGTTTCATCCGGACAAAAATCCTGACGACCCGCACGCGGAGGAAAAATTCAAGGAGCTGGGTGAGGCCTACGACGTCCTGATCGATCCGGACAAGCGCGCCGCTTACGATCGTTTCGGTCACGCCGCGTTTGAACAGGGTGGGAGTTTCCGCGGCGGGTTTCACGACCCGTTTGATATTTTCCGTGAAGTTTTCAGCGGCGGAGGAGGAATTGGTGGAGGTATTTTCGAAACATTCTTCGGCGGCGTCGCCGGTCGTGCAGAAGATCGACAACGTGGCGCGGATTTGCGTTACGACATGCAAATCACGCTGGAAGAAGCGGCCTTCGGCGCAGAAAAAGAAATCGAAGTTCGAAAACTCGATGGCTGCGACAAGTGCGGCGGAAGTGGAGCCGAGCCCGGGTCGCGCAGCATCAATTGTCCTGTTTGTGGCGGTCGAGGTCAGGTCATCAGCTCCCGCGGATTTTTCCAGGTCTCGCAGACCTGTCCGCGTTGCCGCGGCGTTGGTCAGATTGTCGAAAAACCATGTCGCGAATGTGGTGGCGAAGGCCGCATCGAAAAAGCGAGCCGAATAAAGTTGAAGATTCCCGCCGGGATTGCCGATGGGTCGCGGCTTCGCTCATCGCGCAACGGCGAAGCTGGCATTCGCGGCGGGCCGCAGGGCGATCTTTACGTCGTCGTCCACATTCAAGAGCACAAGATTTTCCAACGCGACGAAGACAATCTCTACTGCGAGGTCCCAATTCCATTTTCACTGGCTACACTCGGCGGCGAAGTCCCAGTGCCGACGTTGGAAGGAAAAGCCAATCTGAAAATTCCAGCCGGCACGCAGAGCGCGCAGATGTTTAAGCTCCGCGGCAAAGGCGTAGTTCATGTGAACGGGCGCGAGCGCGGCGATCTTCTTGTCCGAGTCATGGTGGAAGTCCCGACGCGACTCAACGCCGAGCAGCGCGCGAAGCTGCAGGAGTTTGCCGATTTGTGTGGGGAAGAAAACACGCCGCTCCGTAAAAGCTTTTTCGAACGGGCGAAGGATTTTTTTCACTGACGTCTCGACCGGATTCGCGCCGGCCCGACGTCTTGCTTTTGCTTTGCCATGCGCTAAAACGGCGCGATGGCCGACCAAGTTGTATCGCCGCAATCGGCAGTTCCTCCAGCGGCGCCTCGTACTGCCCTGCTTGCCATTGTCAGTCTGGTTTTGGCGATTCTTTCGTTTGCCTGTATCCCGATTTTCCCCGTGATTCCAGCGATTGTTTGTGGCCATGTCGCATGGTCGAAGATTAGCAAATCGGGCGGCGCGCTTTGCGGAAAAGAAATTGCGATCGCTGGGCTCATTGTCGGTTATCTCGCGATTCCATGGGCGGTACTACAGGTTTGGTTTCTAGTCGGGATGATTCAGGGAGAGCGCGGGCGTCTGCACGATCTCGCAGTCGAACGCCAGCAGATTGCCTCTGAGGACGGCAAATTGGAGGTCACGACTTCGGGGTTTTGGGTGAAAACGTTGGAACTCAACAAAGAGGCGAGGTTGCAAGTCGCGAACAAAAGCAAGGACATGTATCTGATGGTATTCACCGACGCAAAGTCTGCGGTCGAAGGAATGACTCTGGAACAACGGCATCAAACCGCGCGGGACCGGAAGTTACAGAGCATGCAGAACGCATCATCCACGCAAACGGTCCCGCTTACCATTGATGGACACGCCGCCTTGCAGGACGAAGTCAGCGGTACGCAGCAGAGAACCAATCTGGTTTTTCTTCATACCACCGTGGACGATGGCGATTATTTTCAACAAATCGTTGCTTGGACGACAAAGTCCCGTTGGCCGAAGCAAAACCAGGAATTGCGCGACATTACCAACAGTTTTCACGGCGAGAAATAAAGGCGTCCGATCGACACTTCAGGGTCGAAGATCGTTGTTTGCCAACTTGTGGAGTGCGGCGCTCGCGCCTAAGGACCTGGCCGACGCTCTTGGCACCGACACGCCCAAAGTCGAATAGCGACAGGAGTGTTTGATGTTTGCGGCTCGATGTTTGATGTAATCAGACATCGACATGTATCGTTTCTATATCGCGCCCGAGAATTGGAATCCAGGCGCTTTGAGTTTGGGCGGAGCGGAAGCGCATCATGCCCGCGATGTTTTACGGCTGAAGCGCGGAGATCGCGCAGTTCTCTTCAACGGACAGGGACGCGAGATCACCGCCGAGATTGTCGATCTTTCCGGCGACGAAATTCGTCTTCGCCGGTTACAGGAAACTGAAACGCCACCATTGCATTGCCGGATCACGCTCGGACAAGCGATTCCAAAAGGGAAAAATATGGATTTGATCGTGCAGAAGGCGGTCGAAATCGGGGCGGCTGAAATTGCGCCGCTCATTTCCGAGCGCACAATTGTCGATCTTGGTCCGAAAGAAGCGGAACATAAAAGGACGAAATGGGAGCAGACCGCAATCGAAGCGGCCAAGCAATGTGGACAAAACTGGCTGCCGCAAGTGCACGCGCCGCGAAAGTTGAAGGATTTCTTTTCTTCTGTGGAGGCAGGCGTCTCGCCTGCATCGCGTTCAGAATCGCAGCTGGGACGGCTGCCACCACAGTTAGACCTTCGTTTAATCGGCTCGCTCCAACCAGACGCCATTCATTTGAAGAAGATCCTCGCTGATTATTCCGAGCAGCATCGACATCGCCCGAGAAATGTTTTGATGCTGGTTGGCCCGGAAGGCGATTTCACTCCGGCAGAATTAGCCCTGGCCAAAACCAACGGCTGTCTGCCGATTACGCTCGGACCGATTATTCTTCGTGTTGAAACAGCCGCGATCTATTGTCTGAGCGTGTTATCGTACGAGCTGATGTGATTTAATAGATGTAAGGCTGAGACAGTTCGAACGCGTTTTGAATTAACTCGAGCCGCGGATTCTGTTCATTCGGTAATAAGACTTCTACAACGTCGAAGCGAAAAACGATGTCCGGATTGTCGAGTAAGCGCAGCCAGGCCAGACCGCCCTTCGAGACGCGTAATTGCTTTTGTCGATCCACCGCTTCAACAGGGCGGCCAAAATCTTCGCCCCCACGCGTTTTCACTTCGACAAAAACAAGTGTGTCACCATCGCGGCAGACGACGTCGATCTCGCCGCCGGTCCGATCGCGAAAATTCCGATAAAGAATTTTGTAGCCGTGATTTCGCAAAAACTGACAAGCCAATTTCTCGCCGCGTACGCCGCGTCGGAGATGTTCAGGCGATTCCTTCGAGCGCAAGAAGCGGTTGCGCCACCGGCTCGAAAGAGCGGCGATGGATCGGACAGGGTCCAAATTCATGAAGTCTGGTGAGGTGTTGCTCTGTGCCGTAACCCTTGTGCTGGTCGAAGCAATATTCCGGAAATTGAGCGCAGAAGTCACGCATCATCCGGTCGCGCGTGACCTTGGCGATCACGCTGGCAGCGGCAATGCTTAAACTGTAGCAATCGCCGTCTATAATCGCCGTCTGCGGAAATGGGAATGGAAAAACGGGGAGACCGTCGATCAGGACGTGGTCTGGCGGCATCCCAAATGTCGCGAGAGCAATGCGCATCGCCTCATGCGTTGCCCGCAAAATATTGATCCGGTCGATTTCGATGTGATCAACGATCCCGACTCCCCACGTGATCTCCAAATTGGAAACGAGCTCGTCGTAGATTTTTTCGCGCAACTCAGGAGCTAGCTGCTTCGAATCATTGAGTTTTCGGTGGCGAAATTTTTCCGGCAAGACCACCGCTGCGGCTACCACCGGCCCGGCCAACGCGCCCCGGCCTGCTTCATCAATACCGGCAATTCGAAAGACACCGGTAGCGCGCAGTTTCTTTTCGTAGCGAAATCCGCAGCGCCGATAGGCCATTCGGCCGAAAATACTGAAAAGCTGAAATGCCGAAAGCTGAAATTATTGCAGCGTCTCAGTTTTTCAGAGTTTCAGCGTTTCGTTCGCGAGGCTACTCGCGAACAGTGGTCGCTTCTTTGCCTTTGCGCCCACGAAGATAATTTAATTTCGCGCGGCGAGCTTTACCTTCGGTCTCGACTTCGATTTTTGCGATGCGCGGCGAATTGAGCGGGAAAACGCGTTCGACCCCTTCGCCATAGGAAATGCGCCGCACGGTAAACGTTTCGTTTAAACCGCGGCCTTTGCGCCCGATCACAATACCGCCAAAAATCTGAATCCGCTCCTTATCTCCCTCAACTACGCGGGTGTGCACGCGAACGCTGTCGCCAACCTTGAAACTGTTGGCATCGCCCTTCTGCTGTTCTTTTTCAATGAGATCGATCATGCGGTTCATAACGTGAGCTCTGGGAGGGGGAAGGGCTGAGACTTTGCAACAGGTCCAGCGGAATTGCAAACGCAGTTCCTATTCAGCGACTTAACGATTTAGAGATTTAGCGATTAAGCAGCGAAATCGTTGAATCACTGAATCGCTAAATCATTAAATTGGGTTATTTTGGGCGTTCATCGCGCCCGTAGCTCAACTGGATAGAGCGTTAGCCTCCGGAGCTAAAGGTTGTGGGTTCGACCCCCGCCGGGCGCAGGTCCGAGCCGGACTGGCTGTAGATTCACTGAATATTTGAGTCATTTTGAAAAAAGCTGATTCCTTTGCCGACGTAGCCGTCAAGCATCACGAATTTTGCTTGTCCAGCTCCTAACAAATCCGATTTGGGAGCTTTGCCAGATGAATCTGGACTGAATGGATCGCATTTGGTACTTTATACTTGCGTGAAGACGGCCTCTATCGCGGTCGCATTGGCATTTGTCGTGGTGCTCAGCCACGCCGGGGAGCATAAAACCATCACGATTAGCGAGCGTAGCTTTGCCGCGATCGCGTACTCGCCATCGACTGGAAAATACGGTTATGCCTACGATCGTAGTAGCCGTAAATCGGCCGAGGATGGTGCGTTAAAGGATTGCGACGCTCCTGATGCAACGATTGCCTGTTGGGTCAACAGAGGATTTTGCGCGCTCGGCTTGGGAGGGGACAAATCCTGTTATGGCGCTGGTTGGAGCTACGGAAGCGGCGCCAGTACTGATCCGGCCGGGGATCAAGCGCTGGCGGAATGTAAAAAGTGTAGCTCCGGCGGAAGTATCTGGTTGGCCTTGAGCTCGGACGGACAATACGTTTTTGACAAAAGAGATCACATGACCATCACAGATAAGAACGGAAACGTTTATGATGGGAGAGGAAACCTTATTACTTCTGCTTCGGAAACGAAGCCTTCCCCAAATACAAGTCCATCGGTCGCTCCCAGTGGAGCAGCAGCGCCGGCAGAGAGCAGTCTCCTCAAGACGCTTCGGAAGAAATCGGACGATGGCGACACGAAGAAATAAAGGTGGGTTTGTCAGGCCTTCAGTGCCAGGCTTAACGGGTCACGGTGACGGCGCCCGCGACGCCCATATTATGGATGAGCCTTGAGAAATGTCCGGAAAGTTGTTGTCGGTCAGGCGATAGCGTCATTTTCCACGTGATCGCGCCGCTGGCCTCTTTGGCCACAACCTGACCGCCCACTATCTGCCATCGACCTTTGTCTTCTCCGAATTGGAAGGTTCCATTCTGCGAGAACACAAGCACTTCGTCGCTGTTCTTGCTTCTCCATTTGCCCAGAATACCGTTGCTATCCAACGAAGTAGGGATCTGTGGCAGCGACGCTTGCGCTGTCGTGCCATTGGCATTGACCCGAACAAAGCGCTCGGTGACAGGCCCATCCTGAGTGGGAGTCGTTAGGCTCAGAATGTCGCCGTCGATCTCAGCCAAAAACATATCGGCGGTCGTAGGATTTTCGTCCTCCGGGAAGATCTTAACGTTGGAATTAAGAATCATGTACCGATACTTGGTCGCCTTTCCTTGATTATCTGTCATAACAACAGTGCCGTCTTCCAGCCACTCGTTAGTTTCGTTTTGTCCGGGTAACTTCCATTTCCCGAGAATGTCATCCTTGAGTTTCCCCGTTTTTTTTGATGTCGTCTGCTGTTGAGGCGCTACCGGTGGTGGAGGTATCTGTCTGGGCTGGTCCGACGGCAACGGAGAAGGCGAGGCCAACCTCGTGTTCTTCGTTTGTTGCAGCGACAGGTCCTTGGTTGACTCAATCCGGGTATAACTAATCGTGTCACCGGTCGTTGCGTTCGTCATGGTCAACCGGTCGGCTTTGATTGAAACATCTTTATAGATACGCGGCGGCTGTCCTTCGAAAACGAACTGGAGCCGATGAGAATCGAAAACGCTGAATTTCAAAACGCCTTTCTTGCCTTGGCCCTCCACCAGAACGCTGCCGTCTTCACGAAATTGATCGGTCTCGTCCAGATCAACTCCTTTCCACGTGCCGATGATTGCGGCCGAAAGGTTCTTATCACTCGACGATTTCGATCTGGTCAGGAGGATCAATGTTAGTCCCAGAACCGCGGCCAGCAGCCACGCATAGAGAATTATTTTCCTTTGTATGTCCATGGCTCGGGTAAAAGGTCTAACGACTCAACCGCCGGGGCTTGGTTTCGTAGCAGCGGTTGCGGTTGGCTGCGGCGAGATCGACGAGGCGGGGGAAGGCGCATTGCTCGCGGCGGGTTGCACGGCGTTGGTTGGACTTGCTGACGCGGCTGCGTTCATTGCCGGGTTACCTGGAAACGCTTGCGAGCGTGCGCGCATGCTCTGCATCGCTCTGATCGCCGTCTGCTGCTGTTGAATTCGTTGCCTCGTTGCCTGGGCGGCGGCGGCCGGGTTGGTTGTGGTTGCCGGAGTCGTAGTGGTTAGGATCGTTTTCGCCTGCGCGGCGGATGCGCTTGCCGTTGGAGTTGCGGTTGGTGTGGGCGTTTCATCGGCGAAAACGGCGCCGACCAAACAAAGGATAGCGGCTGTGACGAAGGGTGCGTGTGTGTTCATTGTTTCATATTCTTGTTGGTTCCACTACGGAAGTTGGATTCCATTGGGAAGTTTATCGATCGTCGGTTTCCAACTAATCGTCCTTTTCGCCGGATCATAAGTAAAGCTCGCCCAGGCGTACAATCCGCCCGGTTTCGCCCGAGAAGAATTCGAGGCGCCGAGGGGATTTCCTAAAACCCATACCGCACCCTTATTGACCTGTGTGGGATCGTAAGCCACATCTCGAGAAACCCAGTAACCGGAAAGATTGGCGTAGGCTGCGGGCGGGGCATTCGTTGGGACGCGATAGAAAATAAGATAGTCGCCGGGCCCTAACTCAAAAGCGCTGGTTTCAATCGACGACGTGTATGGAGTCCCATTCCCACCCACTCCGTGTGAATCCAGTCCTTCCTTGAAAACATCTTTTCCAAGAACTTTTTCCTTCTTCGGTCCGTAAATGGTCCCGTCGGGTGCAAGAATCATGATGTCGATATCGGCATCGGCGGAATCCCATACCGTAGTCAGTGCCATAATTGCGCCCTGCCCGGACCAAAAGTCTTTCTCTTGGTTCGCGGCCTGTAACTCCTGCTTGGTCTGCCGCAAATCGCTTTGCAACTGCTCGTTTTCGCCGCGCAATTGCTGGTTCTCCTTGTTCAGCCGGTCCATTTCGCCCTGAAGTTGTGCTAACTCCTCCGGGGAGAGTGGACCTTTTAGTCCCTTTTCGAGCAGCCTCTTTAGCTCATCGAATTTTCGTTTCTCTTCTTCGCTGATCAGGTTTCCCTTGACCACCTTCGAGTAGTAAGGCACTAGCCCGAGCATCAGGAACAGGAACGCCCCCAGCATCCCCGTGAGAATGTCCAACAGGGAAATGTTGAAGATGTTGATCTCGCGATTTTTGGCGCGCATGGCGACCGGCCCAGGTTACTGATTGTAAAGCCGGTTGATCAAATTTCGGAGCGTGTAAGTGCCGGCCAGATTGACCGCGAGTTCTTCCTTCTCCTGAATGATGTGGAGCACGAACACAAGAATCGCGCTTTCAATCAGCGCGACCATGGTGCAGTCGAAGCCGACGGCAAGTTGATGCGCAAGGGCGTCCATTTTCACGTCGCCACCCGCCGGCACCGAGGCAAGCGCCGAACCAATCCCGATAACCGTGCCAATGAAACCCATCGTCGGAATCACCCAGGCGATGTAACGGACCAGGGAGTAACTCAGATCAACGCGATGTTGAATGAGGTCCAGATTGCTGCTTGTCACGGCCATGGTCTGGTCGACCGAACGGCCGGATTGGAATTGCAGAATGCTCAGATCAATCAAGGACGGAAGAATGCCGTGCATCTTGTCAAAAAGTTTGGCGACACGTTTGCGAATCGGGCCGAGATCGGATGCTTCCAGGACTGTCTCGGTGTCCTCGGGTAAGAGGTGTTTATCGAGAAACGACAATTCATGGCAGGCAGTTCGCCACCGGACGTAAAGCTCGCCCAGCCCCAGAAACAACAGGATGTGTTCGATATTTTGAATCGTGAACGGATACGGGAAATGCGGCGAACGACGATCGAGTAAGACGGTAGCAATTCGGCTGTCGGGAGGGAGGACCAAGGTGAGGAAACCGATGAAGATAGTTGCGGCCAGGACCGACAAAGCCATGACAAAGCGCCGGTCCGGCTGACCTATTAACAAGTCTCGCAATTGTCTTGTTTGGGACACTAAACCTCCGGCGGGGACCGATGTTCCGAGAGGGTCGACTGTATTCATGCGCCACAGGCCGGGCATTTCTCGCCACGTTTTTTGATCGTTCCGCACTCGCAGCGGACCATCCGCGTCTTGGGTGCGTTTCCGCTGTCCGTTGCGGGAACATTCGGTTTCGCGGCCGATGTGCTTTGTGCAGTCGATTGGGGCTGAGGTAACGGTACACCCATGCGCGCGAGCAAATCAGCCAGCGAGATTTCGTAGTCACCAATGCGCAAAATGTCTGCTGGCTCCAAGCGCTCGGTCGACACGCTCCGTTCCTGACCGTTGCGCAATACGAACGTGCCGCCCATGCTGTTCAAGTCGCGAATCTCGACCGCCCCATTCGGATTCCAGGTCAACTCGGCGTGCGTCCGACTGATAGACGGATGACTCAGAATAAGATCACAGCTTTGTCCACGTCCGATTTTAACAGTGCGTGTCTCCGGATTCATTTTCGCGCGGTCGAGCGCAAACATTCTTAACCATCCCGTCCACGGTTGAATAGTGCAAAAGCTGATAGCTGACAGTCGGACAAAACCCGACCAACCAGCCTTTTGTCATCGCTTCATGTGGCTTCTCGCGGCATAGTTTTTCGGACGTTTCATGATTGCCGAAAAAGATTTTGCCGGCCGCCAGTCACCCGGTACCCGGCCATCGCAGGAAGACGCCTATGCATTTTCCGAAGTCGCTGATGGCAGTGGCAAAATCGAAGGCGTGCTGGTCGCGGTGGCCGACGGAATGGGCGGCCATTCCTCCGGTGAACGTGCCAGCGCACTCGCGATAAAAGCGTTCGACCAGGTCTTTTGCCTAACGAGTGGCGTTTTGTCGGACCGAATCGCAAAGAGCCTCGCCGCCGCCCACGACGCCGTCAAAAACGAACTGCAACGTGACCCCGCTCTGGAAGGGATGGGAACAACGCTGACGGCGGTTGGTATCACGCGCGCCGGAGTCGAATGGATTAGCGTGGGAGATTCGCCCCTTTATTTATTGCGTGGAGGGGAACTGGAACGCCTGAATGAGGACCACTCGCTCCGGCCGATTTTGCAGGAACGCGCCGGCGCGGGAAAACCTATCGGTCAATCCGGCAGTATTCTGCGTGCTGCCCTGACTGGCGAAGAAGAGATCGCGATGGTCGATCAATCACCACAGCCCATCCCGCTGCAGGATGGCGATTTGATCATCGTCGCCACCGATGGCATCCATACTCTCCACGGGCAGGAAATCGTTGCGACATGCGCCGATTCAAACGGGATCGACGCGTCGGTGCTGGCAGACGCCCTCCTTCAGGCCGTAACCAATGCGGACAATCCGAAGCAGGACAACGTCACCATTGCCGTGATCAAACCACCCGTGGGCTGAAAACTAGCGAAGATGATTGTTGCCTCTTTTAGATACGTGGTAAAAAGGAGGGGCGCGATTTCATGACTACAGCTCGGCATCGGCTGGCCCTCCCGCCGGGTTTTAAACTCGGCCGGTATCGTCTGCAAAGCGTTCTTGGTTCAGGCGGCTTCGGGATTACCTATCTTGCGCAGGACGAAACCTTGAAGCGGCGAGTAGCGATTAAGGAATTGTTGCCTAACGACATCGCAACGCGAGTCGATGGCAGATCCGTCGTGGCCAAGACCGAGAGCGAAGAAAAAAGTCTCGGATGGGCGCGCGAGCGGTTCATGGATGAAGGACGTGCTCTTGCCGCCTGCGACCACCCGAACGTGGTCAACGTTTACGAAATGGTCGAAGCCAATGGCACCGCCTACATGGTAACAAAGTATGAGGAGGGGCGCAGTCTCGAGCAATGGCTGCAGGAACTCGGACGTCGGCCTAACGAGTCGGAATTACGCTCCGTTTTGATCCCGCTTCTTTCCGGGCTGGAAACCGTGCATCGGGCCGGTTTTCTGCACCGCGACATCAAGCCGGAGAATATTTACATCACCAAGAACGGGAGGCCCGTGTTGCTGGATTTCGGCAGCGCCCGACAGGCCATTAGCAATCGCTCCCTGGCAATGACGAGCATTGTAACTTCCGGGTACGCTCCGTTCGAGCAATACCATGACGATGGTAAGCAAGGCCCGTGGAGCGACATTTACGCTGTCTCCGGTGTGATCTACCGCGCGATCGTCGGGAAAAAACCGCCTGATGCCACTCGACGCCTCAAGGACGATCCCTGCGAAACACTCGCGACGCGTTACGCCGGACAGTATGGCTCAAGGTTTTTGGAGGCAATCGATTCCGGGCTGGCTGTCGACGAAGCGAAACGTCCACAAAGCGTGGTGGACTGGCGAAAAATGTTCACCGAACAAGAAGGAACCAATCCTGACGACACCGAAACCCGTGTGCTTCCGCGTACGGTCAGGCTGGGTGCAACCTCGACGCCTCCACCTCTTCCAACACCGGCTCTGTCTTCGGCGCCAATGGCATCGACGTCGGCCACATTTGTAGACCTGATCGTCGCCGGAAAATGGCAGGAGGCACTTCGACACCGACGTATGCTCGATGTTGCTTTACCGGCCGCGGTCATCATGCTACTCGCCGTCATTTGGGGCGCGAGCCGTTTGATACCGCACCGCCAGATAAAAGCCCCCTCTTCATCCCTGCACCTGGGTTTGGTTTCGCTCCTACCGGACTCGGCGCCTAACGAGCATCCTTCCACGCCAGCAGTTACGCCGGCGCCCGGGGTGCAGCCGAACGCAGCTCCAGACGGCGAATCGGCGTTACCGAGTGCCGCACCGGGGCAGCAGGGTGCGGCCACATTGGATCCGCGCCTCGTCGGAACTTGGGAAAGTGGCGGCCACGGGCGCGGCCAGCGGCAACGTTGGGAACAGTTTGCGGACGGTCATTACACTTTTTCAGGGCCGGTTTCAGACACAGGAGTTATGTCCGCGGCGGACGGCCGGATGAAGCAATATTCAAACGCATCGCAACACCCGATCGATATCACGTATCAGTTTAACGGGCCAAAACTCGTCGCCACCACCGGCGACAGTTCGATTGAATGGACACGGGTGGCCGAATCTTCCCGGCATCAATCCGGCGCGCCGGCCCGTCGGGAAAAAACGGCGCGACCGGACGTTGGCCGCGATCTTTTGAATCGAGCGCTTCATAGGCACGGCTTTCCGTGATCTCCAGCGGCGGTCTATCTGCACCTGCGTGGAGCAAAAGAACGTTCAACGGCAGATGTTGCACAGACTGATTCAATGTAACATTGATTCCCTGTACTCGACCGGCCAGAATCCAGTCGGTCTGGGCGGCAATATTGCCGGTAGCGTCAATCGTTATTGCTCCGCGCGAGCTGACTCATGATGCTGCACCACTGGTTCAGTGACGCCAGACGGTGTGCTTCCCGAACAACAAAAGCGCGAACGTTCTCGGGCAACCGAGGATCGCGTTAGGCCAGCTTACGTAGCGGACGCTTCACTCCAAACGTAGCCGTCACACCGATCAGCAGTAGCGTCATAGTGCTGGCTTCAGGGACGGGCTCGGGCATAACAACGATGCCAATCGGCCCATTCAACCCCGAAGAAATGAAGGAGCTGTTGATCGTTGCCCCGGTGGTGGCGTTGTATTCGCCAATCGTGTTGTTGCCAATATTCGTGACAAAGAGATTCCCGCCAGACAGCGCGATGCCAACCGGCGAACTCAACCCCGAAGAAATGAAGGAGCTATTGATCGTTGCCCCGGTAGAAGCGTTGTATTCGCCAATCGTGTTGGTGCCTTGGTTCGCGACAAAGAGAATCCCTCCAGACAGCGCGATGCCAAACGGCGCATTCAACCCTGAAGAAATGAAGGAGCTGTTGATGGTTGCCCCGGTAGAAGCGTTGTATTCGCCAATCCTGTTGCTGTTGTTTCCGTCGGTGACGAAGAGATTCCCTCCAGACAGCGCGATGGCAGGGGGCGCAGTCAACCCCGAAGAAATGAAGGAGCTATTGATGGTTGCCCCGGTAGAAGCGTTGTATTCGCCAATCGTGCTGTTGTTTTGGTTCGTGACAAAGAGATTCCCTCCAGACAGCGCGATGCCAAACGGCCCACTCAACCCGGAAGAAATGAAGGAGCTATTGATCGTTGCTCCGGTGGTGGCGTTGTACTCGCCAATCGTGTTGGTGTTTGCGTTCGTGACAAAGATTTGGCCGCGACTGGTTACGGGTATGACGCACAGCGCGGCAGACGCAGCCAAGCCAGAAAGAATCAATCGTATATTCACACGGGTTCTTTTCACGTGTTGCGCGACGGCCGCAATCTTGACGAAATCCGCTTATGAATGTCAAGAATTCCAACTTTTTCTATACCTGTAATTATAGCTGTAGTGCCGTATCCGGTAGGTTCGAGGCGTCGATTTCGGTAGTCACTTTTAATTACATCAAAGTTTGTTGCTTCCTATCGCCCCTGCGCCCTTTGGTCGTGAGGCAGCGTCGCAGAGCCGCCCCTGTTCGTTATGGGTGTTAGATTAACGGCGAAGCGCGCGTGAGACGCCCTTCCAAAAATGGGCGAACGCCCCATTCGTCTTTTGAATGGCCGCTTCTTAGATTTCGCTTTCGATTTCCGTGGAAACAACCGGCCGAGCCACACCGCGGTGTTTACGGTGTGTACCGCGGATTCCCAAATCTCCGCGCGATATCGGGCGCACTCTGAGTCGGACTGGGCAGTCTCTAGAGATTAGGGGCCGCTAAACGCAGACGACTGTCTGCTAGTGTTGATTCACTGCCTGGAGTTCGGCAATTGTGCCCCGCAGCTCGGTCGTGCGCTCTCGCACTGCATCTTCCAACGCAGCGCGCTGATTTTCCAGCACGAGATGGAGCCGTCGAGTTTCGAGGAGATTGCGGATGCGCAGGAGCGCTTCCGTCTGGCTAACTGGTTTTACTAAAAAGTCCGTCGCGCCGGCTCCAAGAGCGCGCTCTCGAGCTTCTTCAGTGATATCGGCAGTCAATACCACGACTGGCAAAAAAGTTTCAGGAGCATCGGAACGAAGCGCTTCGAGAACAGCGAATCCGTCCATCTCTGGCATCATCAGATCGAGAAGGATCAGGTCGGGATCAAAGTTGTTGTAGGTGTCGAGCGCGTTCCGGGAATCGGTAATCCCCAGGACGCAGCAGTACCCGTTTCTTTGCAAAAGTTGTTCCAATAACGTGACCGTCATCCGGTCGTCATCGATGACCAGAATCTTCATTTTATGAAGCAGCGGATCTGAGAGCATTTCAGCCCGATCAGGGCAGCACATCTCATTCCCGGCGACATGCCGGAATCGCTCGATCTTTGATTTTTCTAAGCCAGCGCCTCGATCCGGCTGATCAAGTCTTTCTTGCTCGTCATTCCCGTCACTTGGTCCCGCAGTTGGCCATTCTTGAAGAACAGCAGCGATGGAATGGCGCGAATGTTGTACTTAAATGAGAGGCTTTGGTTTTGATCCACATTTACTTTTGCGACTTTCACAGCATCGGCCTTTTCCCTGGCAATTTCATCGAGCAGCGGCGCGATTAACTTGCACGGTCCGCACCACTCAGCCCAGAAATCGACCAACACCGGTTTGTCGCTGTTGATTTCGCGGTCAAAATTCGATTCGTCCAGATTGATTGTTGCTGAGTTTTCCATGGCTTTAGGAAACATAATTCCAAATCTGAAGAATCAAAATGGCGACTGAAGCTGCCAGTAGCGTCCAGCATAATGGCATTGAGACTTGATCGATTCGCGGCTGCCGCTCCAGTAACGATGCCGGTGCCAGAGTGACGGCGGTCGCAGGCGTTTCCATCGCCTGCAAATCGATCAGCGGCTGCGTTTTTTTCATTTGAACCGCTGGCTTCGGTTGCGGGTCGGGCAACACCGTCATGTGGGCAGTCTCCTTTTTTGGCGCCGGTGTCGTCATCGGTGCGGCCATGGCAGCGGCGGCGACTCGGGCCGAAGAGGATAAGTCGGCCGGAACAGGCGGGGGATTCGCGGGCGGCCGTGTGGGCAAATGAATTCGGACCGTTGGCCGCGATTCAGCCGGTTGAGACGGCGGCGAACTTGGCCGCGATGAAACGGTGATGTGCGCGGTTTCTTTTTTCGGCTCGTTCGAATCGGCCATGGGGGGGTCGGACGTTAAGTAGGATATTGCCCGACAAAAGGGATCTTGTCACGCGTGAAGTTATTCCGACGAAAAAACTCGTCCCTCGCGAACGTGTTACGCGAGCAGATCGTAACCACGCGTCGCCGTGATTCGCCGTGTCACGAATTCACCAACCGGCGCCGGTTTTGCCAAGATGACGCGCGTGTCGACGTCGGGCGCGTCCGCTTCGGTTCTCGCAATCAGCGGCTGGTCGACCAGCAATTTCAATTCGCGACCGATTTTTCCCCGCGCCGTCTCATGTGCGATTTCTTGCTGGATCGACATCGCCTCGCGATAACGCGCATTCTTGATCTTTACCGGAATCTGGCCCGGCATCTTGGCCGCGCGCGAGCCTTCTTCGCGCGAATATTTGAAAATTCCGAGGCGCTCGAATCGGACGCTGGCAATGAATTCAAGTAATGATTTGAACTCTTCATCGGTCTCGCCCGGGAAACCGACGATGAACGTCGTTCGCAAAGCCAGACCAGGAATTCCGGCACGAAGGTTTGCAATTAAGTTTTCAATGTGAGCGCGCGAAGTTTCGCGGCGCATCCGCTGCAACATCGATTCGTGGATGTGCTGAAGTGGGATGTCGACGTAACGCGCGACTTTATCGCAGTCGGCGATCGTTTCGATCAACTCGTCGCTCCAATGGGCCGGGTGCGTGTAGAGCAGTCGCACCCAAAAATCGCCGTTGATTTCCTGGATCGCGCGCAAGAGCGCAACCAGCGTCGGACCCCGCGCTGAATCAACCGGCTGGCGTGGTCCGGCTTTTTCGCTCCACAAATCCATTCCGTAGTAGGTGGTGTCCTGGCTGATCAAATTGATTTCGCGCACGCCTTCCGCGACTAGCCCGCGAATTTCAGCCAGCACCGATTCCATCGTTCGGCTGCGATGTTTCCCGCGCATTTGCGGGATGACGCAGAAACTGCAGGGATGATTGCAACCTTCGGCAATTTTTACGTAGGCCGAATGCGCCGGCGTGAGCCGAAAGCGCGGAGTATCGTAATCCGGAACGTAAGTTGGCCGCGTGTCGGCAAACGCAAGATCGACATCCTCCTTGGCCAGCACTTTCTCGATGATCGTTCCGAGTTCATTCACTTCGTCCAGGCCGATGAAGGCGTCGACTTCCGGCATTTCTTCACGAAGCTCGCGCGCGAACCGTTGCGACATGCACCCACTCACGATCAATTTTTGTCCGGCACGTTTGTTTAGTCCGCGCGCCTGATGCGCAGTCAGGATCGCATCAATCGATTCTTCCTTCGCGGAATCGATGAACGCGCACGTGTTCACGACCAGAACGTCGGCCTCGTCGGCGGAGGAGGTAATTTCCATCCCACGCTGCAACACGCTTCCGAGCATGATCTCGGCATCCACTAGATTTTTGGCGCAACCGAGACTGATCATGCCGACTTTTGTGCTCATGTTCAGGATGAACGGGTCGGTTCGCGTTATTCGACGGTGACGTCGTCGTCATCGTCCCCGACCGGCTTACCGTTTTTCTTGATTTGAATTGCGTCGCGATCCAAAACCCGGACGGCGATTTTTTGTCCGCGGAATTCGACGGTTCCGTCCGTCGGCGAAATCCATCTTTCGAAGGCGGGCTGTAGCGATCCATTATCAACAACGACCTTGATGTAAGTTTTCTTTAGCGGTTTGATCGCGATCCGATTTGGTCCTTCTGCTTCGCTCGGTTTTTGATTTGTCTCAGTTGCCCCCGCCTTTGCCAAATCTTCGGGGCGGACCGGTTCTGCACGACGGACTTCCGGTTCCTTCGGCGCGACGCTCGCCTTTGCTGCCGCGTTCGCATTCGCGAAAGCCGGCACAAACGCGTTCGGTACCGGAATCGACGGCGCTACGGTTGCAACTGGCGACGCAGCTTTCTTTGGAACTTCCACTATTGCAGTCGGAGGAGGAGTTGACGGGGCGAGCGAAGGAGCCGCGGTTGCAACCGCCGGAGATTTTTTCGGAGCTTCAACGATCGCGGCCGGAGGCGGAGCCACTGAAGCGGCCGGCGCTTGTGCGGGTTGAGTTTGCGCCGGGAAAGATTGTGAAGCGGTCGGTTGCGGAACGCCCACCATCTGGTGCGGTGCGATCCTCTGAATATTCAGGATCAAGCGCATCAAAACGAACCCGACGACAATGACGCCAACGGCAATCAGCAACGGAAATGGCGAAGAGCGATCTCCGCTTCGCTGGCGGCGCACGACCGGCGCGCGCGGGCGCGCCCGAATGCGACGTGGTTTTGGCGCCGGCTGGTCCTGCAGGTAGGAATAACCATCGACCGTCATCTGTTGCGATGTTTCGAAGACGTCGAGATAGGGCGTAACATCGACATCGAGAAACTTTCCGTAGATTTGAAGGAAACCTTTCGCATAAGCGAGGCTCGGGAATTGGGAAAAATCGTCCGCTTCGATCTCGGCCAGACGTGACGGACGGATCTTGGTCAGGCGCGCGGCTTCATCCAGCGTGAGGCCGCGGGCCAGTCGCGCATCTTGAAATTTCTTGCCCAGACCTTCAATTGTCATGACGGGTTAGCCAGCTAAACAGTAGCGTCGAGGTCGACCAGGATCTCGCGCGGTTTGGCGCCTTCGCCGGGACCCAAAATACCGCGCTGCTCCAGAATATCAACGATGCGCGCGGCGCGGGTGTAGCCCAGACGCAGCCGTCGTTGCAGAAGCGAAGTTGATGCGCGCTTTTCCTGTCGAATGATCTCGAGACATTTTTCCACCAACTCTTCATCTTCGTCGGTTACTTCGTCGCTTGAACTCGCGGCGGCCTGAAGTTTTTCGTGCATCGCTGGGTCGAAAGCGGGACGACCTTGCGCCGAAACAAACTCGACCAGCCGGCGGATCTCTTCATCTGTGACCAGCACCCCTTGAGCGCGGATCAATCGCGACGCGCTCGGCGGCAGATAAAGCATATCGCCCTGGCCCAATAAACGATCGGCGCCGTTTTCATCCAGGATCACGCGACTGTCGATCTTGCTCGCCACTTGAAATGCGATCCGGCTTGGAATGTTTGCTTTGATCACACCGGTAATCACGTCCGCTCGCGGCGTTTGTGTCGCCACGATTAAATGAATTCCAGCCGCGCGAGCCATTTGCGTAATGCGTGCGATTGCGCTTTCCACATCTGCCGGCGCGGTTTGCATCAAGTCCGCCAACTCATCGATCACAACCACGATGTAAGGAATTTTTTCCGGAATCGGAATTTCATGTTCCCGAGGAACCTTAATTTCGTTCGCGTTTTCCGATTCCGCGACATTTGCAACATCGACATCCGACTTTTTCTTTGGGCGCGCATTGAAGCTGATGATGTTTCGAACGCCGACGCGTGCGAAAATTTTGTAGCGGCGTTCCATTTCATCAATCAACCAGCGCAGCGCGAGCAGCACTTTTTTCGGATCGGTCACGACCGGAAAAGCGAGATGCGGTAGGGCATTGTAATGCTGCAGCTCAACGACTTTGGGGTCGATCATGATGAAGCGCATTTCTTCCGGCGTGAACCGGAACAGCATGCTGGCGATGAGCGCATTGATGCAGACACTTTTACCAGCACCGGTCGTGCCTGCCACGAGCAAATGCGGCATTTGCGCGAGGTCGGTGATGATGGCCTTGCCGTAAACGTCTTTGCCGAGTGCGAGGGGAATTCTGCCTCGTGTTTTTGATTCTTCCCAATCGGTCGATTCCAACAACTCGCGTAACGTGACCGTGACTTTGCGCGTGTTCGCGAGCTCGATGCCAACCGTGTCTTTTCCAGGGATCGGCGCGAGAATATTGATCCGTTCTGCCCGCGTGGCGCGCGCCAGATCGCGCTCGAGACTCACGATTTTGTCCACCCGAACGCCTTTGGCCGGATAAACTTCGTAGCGCGTGATCGTCGGACCTTTGGTAATGTCGCCGGGCGCGACGGCAATTCCAAATTGCCCCAGTGTGTCGATCAACGTTTGCTGCACGCGCTGCAATTCGCTCGGATCGGCGCCGCCGCGTCCTTCCGGATCATGTTCGGCAAGCAAATCCAGTCCCGGTAGTGCGTAAGTTTTTGGGTCCCAAGCACGACCCGTTAGACCTGGGGCGGCAGATGTCGACCTTTGTCCGGTGCCGCGCAATTCCGCCAGCGACGGTTTCTTCCGTGCGACCGATTCCTCTGGAAGCGCGGTCGCGTCGACGACTTTCGGCGCCGGTCGATCCGCCAGGTCGTCCGGAGAAATAAAAGCCGCCGACGGTTCCGCTACCGGCGCGCCTCTTTTCTTCAGTTGTTTCTCGATCGAGCGCCGTTGCTTGGTCAATTCCCGCTGGCTGATTTCGAGCTGCCCCTTGATGTCCGCTTTGCGCAGTTGTCGGTGTAATCGCCACTCGTGCAGTTTGGAGAACATATCGCGGGTGCCGGAGACCGTTTGCTGGACGAGATAGATCGGCCGCAATCCGGTCATCAGGATCAGACTGGCGACATAAATTCCGCTAAGGAGAATGATCGACCCGATTTTGCCCATCGAAGTGAGCAGTAACGTTTTGCCGAAAACGTAACCAACCCATCCGCCAGGGCCCTGAATGTTAAAAGCCAATCGCCAGCCGCGGAGGTGAGTCGTTTGCAATTGAAGCAAACACGCGCCCGACGCGACGAATAGAATGATCCACGGTAGTCGAGCGATCAGTCGCAAGTTTGCGTGAAATAATTTCGCAGCTCCGAAACCGAGAAGAACGGCCGCGAGCAAGTAGGACGCTGCCCCAAGCGTCAGATAACAAAAACCGGCCAAGATCGCGCCGAACGGACCGATGAAATTTTGCGCAGGCCGGTTCGGCGGCGAGAGATAACTCCATGGCACCCACGACGGCAGATCTTTCGGGTTGTAGGAAATCAACGCGAGGAAGAGCAACGTGCCGACGCCGAGTAAAATAATGGCGACGACTTCGTTCCAGGCGCTGTTCTTTGTGCTGCGGGACACCGGCGATCGATCATACTAATGCTGCAAGCGTGGCGTTAATCAACATATCACTGTCAGGAACTCCCACCTTTCATCTTGCCTAAGACGCGCATGCCCGATTAGTTTGCGGCGCGCTATGCATTTTGGTGTTCGCCAAGCCGCCGCCGCCGTTTCCACTGCCGCGCTGATTTTCTGTTGCTCGTGCGAAAAACATCGTCTCGGGGAAGATCCCGAAGTGCAAAAGGAACACGTCGTTGTTCCGGGAGAGTCTGACGAAACTTCTAGCGCGACGAAAGAAACATCGGCATCTCCGTCAGCTACCACGTCGCCCACGCCAGCAGAATTTTTCCCCGAAAGCACGCCTCAGTAGAAGATTCCTGATGGCTACGGAGAAATATTTAACGTCGCCGCCGAAGATCAGTACCTGGCCTCCCGGTGTTCCTTATATCATCGGCAACGAAGCGGCCGAGCGGTTCTCCTATTACGGGATGAACGCCATCGTCGTGATTTTCTGGACGACGTTCCTCCGCGACAAGGCGGGCAACCTGGATGTGATGAGACCAGAGCAGGCCGAAGCGTGGTATCACACGTTTGTTTCGGCGCTTTATTTTCTGCCGCTAGTCGGCGCCATCTTGGCCGATGCGTTCTTTGGAAAATTTTGGGTCGTCTTTTGGTTGTCAATCGTTTACTGCGCCGGACACGCCACGCTTGCCTTGATGGGGTCGGCCGTCGCTCACACCATTCCGCCGGTGTATTTGTCAGCGATCGGACTTTTTTTGATCGCGCTGGGTGCGGGCGGGATAAAGCCATGCGTTTCGACGAACGTCGGCGATCAATTTGGCGAAACCAACAGGCATTTGCTGCCGCGCCTTTTTAACTGGTTTTATTTTTCGATCAACGCCGGCTCGGCGCTCTCAACACTTTTGATTCCATGGTTGCTCGAGCCGGGATCAATCTGGGACTGGCTCAAAAATCTGCTGCCGGTTTCAGTTTCGAATTTTCTAGTCAGCCCGCGACTGCACAGCCCGGACGTCGCGTTCGGTCTGCCGGGCATCTTCATGGCCATTGCCACGGTCATTTTTTGGATGGGTCGCAAAAAATTCGTTCACATTCCGCCAGTCGGTGGGCGGCAATTTTTTGACGATACCGTCCCTCGGCAACGACAGCGTCCGTTCCTTTTAATTTTCATTCCGTTGCTCTGTTTCTTGCTGGTTGTCGCGACCGCGGCATTGATCGGTCAAATCAAAGGCATGGGTTCCGCTAGCGCTGTCCTAGGGTTTGGTGTTGGGCGGCCAGTTCTCGCCGCAGTCGTGCTAATTCTTGGCGCCGTCATTTGGGCGATTCGTCCTGTCTTGCGTTACATTCTGATTCCCGTTCCCTTCGTGGCAATGTTCTGGGCGCTCTGGCAGCAAAATTTCTCGTCCTGGATCGTCCAGGCCAAATCAATGGATCGGCATCTCTTCGGCACTGACTGGCTCCCTGAGCAAATCCAAACGGTCAATCCGCTTTTCATTTTGATCATGTTGCCGATTTTTTCCTACTGGCTCTACCCGTTCGTGGAGAAGTTCGTTCGGTTGACGCCACTGCGGAAAATCGGCGCGGGATTGTTTGTCACGGCGGCGTCATTTTTCCTGGTTGCGATGATTCAGACCCGCATCGACGCCGGTGCGCGGCCAGGGATCATGTGGCAGGTTTGGGCGTTCGTGATTCTGACCGCGGGCGAAACCCTCGTGTCGCCGACGCACCTTGAGTTTTCCTACACGCAAGGCCCGGTGAAATTGAAATCGCTTGTCATGTGCACGTATCTCTTCGCCATCTCGCTCGGCAACCAATTCACCGCCGGGGTCAATTTCTTCATCCAGAATCCCGACGGCAGCGTAAAGCTGCAGGGGACCAGCTACTTCATGTTCTTCGTCTGGGTGATGTTGGGAACGGCCGTGTTGTTTGCCATCGTTACGCCGTTTTATAAAGGCCGCACATATCTACAGGATCAAACCGAAGTCGCTAGTGACGCCGAACCCGCGGTCGCATTTGCGGTTCAGCCCGAGGCTTAGTTTTTAGACATGAAGACAATCATTTCAGTTACGGCGCTCTTTTTGTCGTTGTCCCTTTACGCGAACGCCAACCCGAAGGACGACGAATTCGAAAAGATCGCCAAGGATTACTGCGAAGATTATTTGTCGTCACACCCCGAGTTTGCAACCGAGCTCGGCGATCATCGGTTCGACGGCGTTTTAACCGATTACTCGGCTGAGACGCGCACACGGATGCTCGCGAACGCGAAGCAAGTCCGCGAAGCGCTCAGTAAATTCGACGATTACAAACAGCTTACCGGGGCGAACCAGGTCGACGTGCGAATTCTGCGTGACAACGTCGAGAGCGAAATTTTCCGACTGGAAGAATTGCGCGAAGCCGAGTGGAACCCACTCGTTTACAATCAGAGTCTCGCGAACAGCCTGTATCTTCTCGTCGCGCGCGATTTTGATTCGGCCGAAAAGCGAGTTCCGAATCTGCGCCAGCGGCTGGACGCCATTCCGACTGTGATCAAGCAGGCGGAGGTGAACCTCCAACATCCGCCGCGCGTTCACACTGAAACGGCGATTGAACAGATCCAGGGCGCGATCAATCTGGTACGCAACGGTCTCGATCCGTTGCTCAACCAGGCGCCGCAGCCGAAAAAAGACCTCGCCCCGATTCAGGAGAAAGCGGCACGGGCGCTCGAAGATTACAAGAAATGGTTGGAGGACGATCTCCTCAAACGTTCCGATGGAAATTTTCGTCTTGGCGCGGACAAGTTTCGGAGAAAATTGCGTTTCGCTCTGGCCTCCGACTTGTCGATGGAGGAAATCAAAAAGCGCGCTGCCGCCGATCTTCAGCAGACCCAGGCCGCCATTTACGAGACAGCGCTGCCGCTTTACAAAAAGTATTTTCCTAAAGCCAACGAGAAAACTTTAGCGGACAAGCATATCGTTACCGCCGCGGTTCTTAATAGGCTGGCGCAGGAACACCAGGACGACAACACCGTTGTCGGTTACGCGCAGAAAGTCGTGAAGGAAGCCACCAATTTTGTGAAGGAACGCAATTTGGTGGCTAGTCCGGCAGTTCCGCTCGAAGTGATTGCGATGCCGGAATTCAAGCGCGGGGTCGCCATTGCCTATTGTGATTCGGCCGGGCCCCTCGAGAAAAACCCGAAGACATTTTTTGCCGTTTCGCCCACGCCGAAAGACTGGCCGAAGGAAAAAAAGGAATCGTTCTTTCGCGAGAATAACAACTACTTCCTTCGCGATCTGACGGTGCATGAAGCGATGCCTGGCCACTACCTTCAGCTCGCGCACTCGAATGAGTTCAAAGCGCCGACGCTGGTGCGCGCGATTTTCCAGAGCGGCACATTCATTGAGGGGTGGGCTGTTTACACCGAGCAGGTGATGGCCGAACAGGGATACGGCGGCCGGGAAGTGAAGATGCAGCAGTTAAAGATGCGGCTGCGCGCGATTGCCAACGCCATTCTCGATCAAAGCATTCACGCCGGAGATATGACCGAGCAGCAGGCGATGGATTTAATGACGAAGGAGACGTTCCAGGAGCAGGGCGAAGCCACGCTCAAATGGAAACGCGCGCGACTCACCTCGGCGCAGCTGTCTACTTACTTTGTTGGCGTTAGCGAACATCTCGATCTTCGCGCGGCTGCGCAGCAAAAGTTGGGTAAGGACTTCGATCTCAAGAAATATAACGACCAGGTAATCTCTTACGGTAGCCCGCCGGTAAAATACGTCCGCGAGTTGATGGGATTGTAAGGTTGTAGCGGTGCTTGTTCTCAAGCACCGGTCCGAGCCGGACTGGCACTCAAATAAACAGGCGCTTGGCACAAGCGCCTCTACAACGCACATTCGCGCGATGCCAAAGCTCGCCACCTGGCTCCGAGAAAAAGATGAAAAATGGTTTCAACCATTTTTCGTGAAGCATTCCGAGATCGAGATCTGTAACGCGCGCAACGCTGAGTTCGCGATCCACGATGTGGACGGTCTCCTTTTGACCGGCGGTGCGGATATCGCGCCGGAATTTTTGAAGCAGCCTATTCCCAATCCAAGCCTCCTCGACCCGGATGTCGATGTTGCGCGCGATCGCTGGGAATTTGCCGCCGTCGACAAAGCGCTTGCGCGCGGTTTACCAGTGCTCGCGATCTGCAAGGGGATGCAGCTGTTGAACGTCGCTCTCGGAGGAACGCTGAAGCTCGACATTCCCGGTCACAAACTTCCCGATCAAAAAGATCATGATGTGCAGCCGTTACGTTCCGACAGAACAGCGACGCACCAGTTTGAAAAAGTGAACAGCTCGCACCACCAGGCGGTTGATCGGTTAGGGAACGGTCTGACCGTTGAGTCCTGGTGCGCGAGCGACGACGTCATTGAGCAAATCCGTCTTTGCGATTATCCATTCGCCCTCGGCGTCCAGTATCATCCCGAGCGCGGTAAGATTTACGATTCGCTCTTTGAAGACTTCTTTGAGAGGATTAACGAAATTAACTGAATGATTTCAGGAAAGGACATTGTCCATTCTGTCTAAAGCACGTCAGCGCCGAAAATACCAACGCGATGGCGCTGTCGTGTCCCTAAATCCTAGAAGGTGCTGATGGCGGAGCGCCCTCCAACCGTTCCTGCAAATCCACCGCTCGCTTCAGCGCATTTGAGAAACTGTTCTGTCCCGCGGCCGTCGATTGTCGATCTTGATAGGCAATTGGCGGTTTCGTCAGATCGCTGATCTCGAACTCCGGCAGCACGTCGCCCATGACTTTTCGGAAGAACTTCGTCTGTGTTTCTGAAAACGGAAAGCAACGCCAGAGCGCGTAAGAGTTGAGGCCGTTGTTGAGCGCCGTCCGCGAAACGGTCGATGAAACCGAATAGACCGCTTCGATCTCGGCGAAGTGTCGCAGAAAATATAAATCCGCAACCTCGCGATCGTCCTCCATCCGAAAGCCCTCGAGGTTGAGTTTGCTTGCTTCGCCTTTTTCGAAAGGGTGCGGCCGATAAATCAAAACGCGCCCGGGATAATTTTGCCGAATGTAAGCGAGACAACGGTTCAAATATTCGATGTAAACAGCCGGTTCGAGGTTTCTCACGAGTAGGAACGGCGTCCCGAAGAAAATCACGCGACCATGCTTGCCGCGCCGTAGCTCAGCCGAGGCGGGTCGATCTTCTCCCCGATTGAATTGCGCATCGAAGTCGCGCAGCTCGGCGATGCTCGGAAAACGCGACGGAATAATTTGGTCCTCTGCTTGCGCCGGCAACTCGCCGCCGCTGTTGCTCATGAAGATTATGACGTCGAAAATTTCTTCCGGATTTTTTTGCAAACGCCGCAACCGCACACCGTCGCCGCCAGGATTGATCCGTGGTTTGTAATGGATCGTTCGCTCAACGCCAGCCAGCGGCTCGACTACGCGATTTTGCAACCATCCCGAGGTTGTAAATCGAAATCGGGCGCGGTCTCCATGTCGCGTCAATTCGCCAAAAGCCTTCTGGGATGCGCACAGGACTTTGAAAATGTTCGGATGCGCCGAGAGTGCCGCGTTGCCCAACCCGAGAAGGCCGGCCAGGCAAAGCAAAACGTCGTACTCGGGATCGATCGGTAACGCACCGACTCCGCGCTGGCGATCCACGTTTTCGCGATAGAGCCGCGGTAAATCCTTCAATCCGCGACACGTTTTGACTTTTGGGAACGCGTGCACTTCCGCGAAGTCGCGGACAAACTCCTGCCAGTTCGCGTTTTCCCACCACTTCGATTCCTCGCGCAGCAAGTGAATCCCTCCCGGAAATCGTTCGCGCAACGCATCCGCCGCCACCAGCGCATTCGGCAACCGGTCCGGCCGCGAAATCACAATCCAAAGTTTCGACTCCTCCGGCATCGCTAAACTCCACGCTGGGCCGGCGTCCAAATGAACTTATGCATTTGAAGCTGGAAACGAACGTCCAGCTTGTCTTCGAGAATCCATTCCACAATCTGGCGCGGGTCGATCCGGCCAAAGATCGGCGAGAACAAAACGGCGCAGCAGCGTCTCGTTAGATCAAATTTGCGAACTTTGCCGCACGACCATTCGTAATCTGCACGTGAACCCATGACGAATTTCACTTCGTCGCGGTTGCTGAGGTGGTCGATGTTCGACCAGAGATTTTTCTCCACTTCGCCGCTACCAGGCGTTTTCAAGTCCATGATTCGATGAACGCGCGGATCGACTGTCGAAATATCGTGCGCGCCGCTCGTTTCCAGCAAAACAGTGTGGCCCTCGTCGCATAAGATAGACATCAACGGAAGGACATTCTTTTGTAAGAGCGGTTCGCCGCCGGTGATCTCAACAAGAGGACATTGAAGTTCTTCGACTCGAGCGGCAATTTCGCTCAGCGACATCTTCTTGCCTTCGTAAAACGCGTATTCGGTGTCGCAATAATTGCAGCGCAAATCGCAGAAAGTCAGCCGGACAAAGATGCAGCGCTGTCCCGCCCAGGTGCTCTCGCCCTGGATGGACTCGTAAATTTCGTTGATCGTCAGCGTCTTTTCGTCCATTCGACTCTAACGTAATTCTATCAGATCATCCGCCTTGATGCACAACCGGATCGATGAGCGTTTCGCGCGTTTGCGGAAGGAGAAACGCAAGGGCTTCATCCCCTACATTTGCGCGGGAGACCCGACCCTGAAGCTTACTGTTGATCTGGCGTTTGCTTTGGAAAAAGGTGGCGCTGATCTGCTCGAGCTTGGATTGCCGTTTTCAGATCCGCTCGCCGACGGGATTGTGAATCAATTGGCGGCGCAACGTTCGCTTACCGCTGGCACAACTGCGCGCGGCGTTTTTGATTGCGTCCGAGAGATCCGCCGCAAATCGCAAATTCCAATCGTTCTCTACAGCTATCTCAATCCGATCTTCCAGTTTGGCGCCGACAAATTTCATCGTGAGGCAGAGGACGCCGGTGTCGACGGTTTACTCATTCTCGACCTTCCGCCCGAGGAAGATCTCGATCTTGGCGCGGGCAATCTCGTTCACATTCGACTTATCGCGCCGACCACTCCCGTCGATCGGATGAAGAAAATCGCGAAGAGTGCAAAGGGATTTCTCTACTACGTTTCGCGGGAAGGCGTGACTGGCGCGCGTGATTCAATTGCCACGTCGTTGCCACAGAAAATCGCGGAGCTGCGAAAGATCTCGGATTTGCCCGTTGCCGTCGGATTTGGAGTTTCAAATCCACAACAAGCTCGCGAAGTGGCGCAACACGCCGACGCAGTCGTGATTGGCAGCGCGATTGTCGATCTTATCGCCAAACATGGAAACAGCGCCGACCTGATCGAGAAGGTAACCGCGTTCTCCAGCAAAATAGCGGAGGCGATTAAATCGCTAAATCGTTAAGTCGCTGATTCGTTAAATCGGAATCAGATCCCGCACTTTTTGGTCGCTTCGGCGAAGTTCGAATTCTTGCGCAGAAGCGAGGAGAGATAAACATCGACGACCGGAATGTCGTGAACGCGCGTGAGATTGGCCGGCGTTTCGAGTCGCGAGAAAATCGCGTTCGCGATCTTGCTTCGCGGAACTTCCTTTTCGCCGTAACCGCCCGGAATATTGCTTGACCAAAAGCGGACATATTCGCCGTCGGGATGATTCACTGTTCCGAGAAAGATCACCGAATGACCATGTTCGCTCCGACCGACATTTTGGTTCCAAAAAATTTTCATGAAATCGCCCGGTTGGGCTTGCGCGAAATCGGTAAAGTTTCGGCCGAGGCCGAGCTCGTGAAACAAACGCGCGGTTCCGGGTCCGTTCGCATTCCAGCGACCCCAAATCCCTTCGCCGTCGTGCTGGTCGCGAATCATAAGCTGATTCAATGTGGCGAAATCGAGCTTGAGCTGCCCATTGTCACGCAACGCTTCAATCGTTTTGATGAACACGATGTAAGTCGCGCCCGAGCAAAAACTCGGATAAGGCGCAGTTGGAATAACAAAGAATTTTCCCGATTCAAAATGCGCCGCGGATTGCAGTTTGATCTTGGCGAAATGCGAAACTGAGTATTTGCCGCCGCTCGGCATTTTTTCCTTCTGTTCGAGGATCAAGCTGTTGAGGCTGGCGGCCGATACGGAGTGCGCAATGGCTGCGACGGAGACAACCCAGATCAGCTTCCGCATGAGCGGGAAATAAACGGCAGATTTCGGAAATATCTAGAGATGTCTCCCGTTCGAGTCGCTGCGCTCGCTCAGGGCAGGCTTTCAGGATAGCGGCTGCGCCGCTGTTAAATGTATGCAACGTCACGTTGCCGCTCCACATGACAACAGAGTAAGCCGCCGTTAGAATGTTCATCATGTTGCGTTTTACTAAGATGAACGGCGCGGGAAACGATTTCGTCATGATCGATAATCGCGCCGGCGAGGTGCGTTTGCAGGCCGACCAAATTGTCTGGATCTGCGATCGTCATCGCGGTGTCGGCGCCGATGGTATCCTTTTGCTAGAGAAGGGTTCCAACGGCGCCGATTTCCGGATGCGTTATTACAACCGTGACGGCGGCGAAGCGGAAATGTGCGGAAACGGCGCGCGTTGCTTCGCCAGGTTTGCGAACAAAATTGCGGGCGCGCCGGAGAAAATCTCATTTCAAACACCAGCCGGCCTGATTCGGGGAGAATTGCGCGGCGAACTGGTTACTCTGCTAATGACCGATCCGAAAGATCTTCGGCTTGGGATCGACCTCAACCTGAATGGCGAGAAAGAACACGGGCATTTCATCAACAGCGGCGTGCCGCACGTAGTTGTGCCGGTTTCCAAAGTCGACGATGTCGACGTTCGCCGGAGAGGCGAAGCGATTCGGCGTTACAAAATGTTTTCGCCGGCGGGAGCAAATGTGAATTTTATCGAGAAAGCCGGCACGCAGAAAATTCTGCTGCGAACTTACGAGCGCGGCGTCGAGGACGAAACGCTCGCATGCGGAACGGGTGTCGTCGCCAGTGCTCTGATTTTTGCTGCGACGGAAAAGGTTGATGGCCCAATTGCTGTCACGGTTCGGAGCGGAAGCGAACTCAGCGTCGGTTTCACGAGGGCAGGGGACCAGTTTCGGGAAGTGACTCTGACCGGCCCGGCGGAGTTCGCGTTCGAAGGAATGATAGAAGTTTAAGCGTTAAGAAATGTTTCGAGGCACTTTTACTGCGCTGGTCACGCCCTTCCGCAACGGGGATATCGATTTTGCGGCGTTCGAAAAGTTAATCGAAACGCAGATCGCGGCTGGAATTACCGGAGTTGTTGCCGTCGGCACGACCGGCGAATCACCAACCTTGACGCACGATGAGAAACACGAAGTTATCCACCACACGATTAAGATCGCGAACGGCCGCGGCAAAGTTCTGGCGGGAACGGGCTCGAATTCGACACGCGACGCGATCGAAGCGACGAAGTTCGCCGAGAAAGCGGGCGTTGATGGGGCGCTGCTGGTCGCGCCTTACTACAACAAACCGAGCCAGGAAGGATTGTTCCGCCACTGCAAAGCAATCGCGGATGCAACTTCGCTGCCGGTGATGCTCTACAACATTCCTGGCCGCTGCTCGGTTGATATTGGAGCGGATACCGTGGTCAGGTTGGCGGAAGCGTGTCGCAATATCGTTTCGATCAAAGAAGCAAGCGGTAGCGTCGAGCGCGTGGGCGAGTTGCGCCGGCGTTTGCCGAAAGAATTCACAATCTTAAGCGGCGACGATTTGTTAATTTTGCCATTCATGGCGGTTGGCGCAGTCGGAGTCGTGAGCGTGGCTTCGAATTTATTTCCGTCAGAAGTCTGCGCGCTGGTGCGCGCGTGCGACTCGGGCGATTACAAAACGGCCGAAAGTTTGCACCGCAAACTGTTCCCGCTGTTCAAGGATTTGTTCATCGAGCCAAATCCGGTGCCCGCGAAAACCGCGCTCGCCTGGCGCGGTGTGATGTCGGCCGAAGTTCGCCTGCCGTTGTGCGAAATGACGGAAGCGAATCAGGCGCGCCTGCGCAAAACGCTCGGGGAGTTTGAACACGCGAAATGAAATCCGGCGTTGTCGCTGCCGCCGTCACTGGCGGCGGAGACTTTAAAACTGCCGCTGAGGGCAGCGGCAGCTACAACATTCTATGAAAAGAGTGCGCGTGGCGCTGATCGGGGCGCGTGGTCGGATGGGTCAGACAATTGTCGATCTGGCCAAGGATGATCCGAAGATCGGTATCGTCGCGCAATGCGATCTGGGCGACACGATTGAGGCGGCCATCAAAGATTGTGACGTTGCGATCGATTTTAGTCATGCCGGCGCGATCGATGGGGTCTGTCGGGCGGCGTTACAACACCGGAAAGCGCTTGTCATCGGAACGACGGGACATTCGGCGGAGCAGCGCCAACTCATTGAGAAAACGGCGGCGTCATCGCCAATTGTCTTCGCGTCGAACTTCAGCGTCGGAGTGAACGCGCTCTTTGCTCTGACTCGCCGCGCCGCGGAAATCCTCGGTTCCGAATTCGCGCCGCAAATCGTTGAGACTCATCACAAGACGAAGAAAGATGCGCCAAGCGGAACGGCGAAGACGCTTGGCGAGATCTTGAAGGAAGCGCTGAGGACCGAAATTCCGATTGAATCGATTCGCGAAGGCGACGTTGTCGGCGAGCACACCGTCAGCTTTGTCGGGCCGGGCGAACGGCTCGAGTTAACGCATCGCGCCGGCAGCCGTGAAATTTTCGCTCGCGGCGCGTTGCGTGCAGCGGAGTGGGTCGTTGGAAAACCGGCACGACTCTATTCGATGCAGGACGTCCTCGAACTATGACTCTCATTAACGCCTGGCTTCAGCCAGGTGTTCATAGCGGCTAGCAGGGGAAGCCGTTTAAACGGCTTATTAGGTTTGCGTAGTCATTAGCACCGCGCTAAAGCGCGGTGTTAATGAAATGGAATCAGTTATGAGGACCGGCATCGCGCTCGGTTCGAATTTGGGCGATCGGATGGCGAATTTGTGTGCGGCACGAAGCGCGATTGTCGATCTGGCCAATGTTAAACCGCCTGTGTTGAGTTCGCCGATTTATGAAACCGAGCCGGTCGATTGCGAACCGGGCGCCGGAAAATTTCTCAACGCAGTTTTGGAGATCGAATACGACGGCAATCCAAGCGAGCTCCTCGAGCAGCTCGTTCGCGTGGAAGAATCGCTCGGACGCAAACGTGATCACGCTAAAAATGCTTCCCGCAAGATCGACATCGACCTTCTTTATGCTGGTGACTTGAGCGTCGAGAACGAGCGGCTGCAGTTACCGCATCCTCGGATGCATTTGCGGAAGTTTGTTCTGCGACCGCTGGCTGATATTCGACCCGACTTGCTTTTGTCTGACCAAAGGATAACCGCGCGAGAGCTGCTCGCACAGATTAAAGATTCGACTAAAGTGATCTGCTTCGCGGAGAAATGGTGATGACGAACCTGGTCGAGAAATATCGTGAGATGAAGAGACGCGGTGAAAAAGTTGCCGCGCTGACCGCTTACGATTACCCGACGGCGCGACTGCTGGACGAGAGCGGTATCGACGTGATTCTGGTCGGCGATTCGTTAGGCATGGTCGTGCTCGGTTACGAAGACACCACGAGCGTGACGCTGGAGGAAATGTTGCATCACACTCGCGCAGTCGCGCGGGGGGTTAAGTCCGCGTTGGTGGTGGGCGATATGCCGATCCACACTTTCGAAACCCCGGCCCAAGCCGTTGCGACGGCGAAACAATTTATCGATGCTGGCGCGCTAGCGGTAAAGCTGGAGGGCGGCGTCAGTCATGTCGCTCACATCGAAGCGATAACGGACGCGGGAGTTCCGTACATGGCGCACATCGGAATGTTGCCGCAGCACGTGCGCGAGCAGGGTGGTTACAAAGTTAAGGGTAGAACGCAATCGGAAGCCGAAGCGCTAATTGCCGACGCACACGCGGTCGAAAAAGCGGGCGCGTTCTCGGTCGTGCTCGAGATTGTCGTGCCGGAGATCGCAAGACAGATTACAAACGCGATTGATATTCCGACGATCGGCATCGGTTCGGGCGAACAGTGCGACGGACAAATTTTGGTCACACATGATTTAATCGGGTTCTTTCCGTGGTTCACTCCGAAGTTTGTTTCGCCCGAGGCACGCGTGGCCGAGGAGATTCGCAAGGCGGCTCGGGCGTTCATTGAACGAACGCGCGGGGCGAGTCCGGTGTCTAAGCGGTCGGCAGATTGACAACCAGTCGGTGCTAACGGTGTTTAATTAAGACGATGAAAGGTGCGGCCAGAATTTCCGATTTCGACGACATCGACGAGATCGAGCATGAGGCGCTCTTAACCGGTAGTCCGGAGCGAAGCTGGATTTGGTTTGGCTTGATCATATCGCTCTGTCTGCACATTACGCTCTGCATTTACTTTTATCGGACACGATTTCAGTCGGCCGAAGCGGTTTTTAGCGATTTACAGCAGCCAATGACGTTTAGGGTCAAAAATGTCGACATGACCCAGATCGATAAAGCGAGCGGCGATCAAATAAATCCGGCGTCGAAACCGAACCCCGACGACACGAAGGAGCAGCAGCCGGACGAAAAAAAATCGTTCGACAAACTCTTACAGGAGATTCAGGCAACGACCGCGATGCCGGACGACATGAGCAACGTTTTACCGGACAAACCGAAAGTCGATCAGGCCGACGTAGCTTCAGTGATGAACGAAATCGAGCGCAACACGGCGCAAACTCTTTCCCCGAACCCAAACGCGACTCATGAGCAGTCGGTCTTGAACGACAGCTCGGTCTCCGGCCGGCCGCAGCCCGCACTCAGTGGAACCGAGCTGGCCACGAGCACGATCATCAAGCGTCCAAATACTTTCACAAGTAAACTTCCCGGTGACAGTGCCGGTCCGAATAAAAAAGGCGCGCCGGGATTTAGTGATCTCGATCAATTGCTCTCGCAAAAAGGTCCGCTCGGATCGGGAACGAAGATTCGAATGCCCGAGGATCAGCTTTTCAGTTTCGACAGCGCTGACTTACAGCCCGGCGATATTTTGCACAAACTTGTCGATCTTTTGAAACGCAATCCGAAGGCGACGTTTACGATCGAAGGCTACACCGACTCAATCGGCACCTACGAATACAATCTCGACCTGAGTCAGCGCCGCGCCGACAACATGAAACAATATTTGGTGCAGGCTTTAGGGATTGATCCATCGCACATCGATGCGCGCGGACGGGGATCCACCAAGTTTATCGTTTCGCCGCGACCGGTGGCTCCAAGCGCGTCGCAAGCTGAATTCGACACAGAGATTGAACGTGAACGCTCGAACCGTCGCGTCGAGGTCACAATCAACACAAACCCGCAATAGCGTTCCCGCTACCAATTTTTGATCCATTGCGTTTGGGCTGCGCCGCTTGTCACGCCGGCAGTACTCCAAAGATCGAAGGTCGGATTGTACCCGACAGTTCCACTCGGACTTGCGGCCTTGGCGGTCGAATAGCCGTAACTATTTCCAAAAGGATCTCGAATAGATGTAACTGGTTGACTCTGATCCGGCGGGCTCAACTGATTTGGTTTAAATGCGAAATAGGTCTTCGCGCCCGGAAGCGGTTGCCGAGTAGCGTTGGTGTCTCCACTTAGCTCCTTGTAAAGATAAAGGCTCGCTAACGCGTAGTTTGCCAAGTTGATGGAAGCGGCTGGATCTAGCGCGTCGGTTGTTGTCGAATCTCGCGGATAAATTCCGTTGTCGGCTTCGTAGCTTTCGAGCGCGGTGGAGAGGGCGGCGATTTCGGCTCCGGCGCGGGAACGCGCGCCTTTTTTCTGGACGTAGCCGGCCGTGCTCAGAATTAAACCGGCCAGGATGATGATGATCGAGATGACGACGAGCAGCTCGATGATGGTGAACGAGGTTTCGCCTCGAAATGACGAAGCACGAATGACGAATGACGAAGGAATGCCAAAAATGCCGCGGCGGTTGTAATTCCTGATTGTTTCGACATTCGACATTCGGATTTCGTCATTCCCGGCGAAGCCGGTCACGTTTGCTGCTGCAAGCCTTGAATGATGCTGATGAGCGGCAGGAAGAGCGCGATCACGATCGTGCCAACGACGACTGCGAGAAATACAATCATGATCGGCTCGAGCGCAGCGGTCATGGCCGCGACCGAGTTGTCCACTTCGTCGTCGTAGACATCCGCGATTTTCAAAAGCATCTCTGGCAGTTGGCCGGTTTCTTCGCCGACGTCGATCATGCTGACGACCATCGGCGGAAATGCGGCGCTGGCTTCTAGCGGTAGGACAATCGATTCGCCTTCCTTCACACTTTCGTGCACCTGACCGATCGCGCGTGCGATCACCATGTTGCCGGCGGTCGCACGGGTAATGTTGAGAGCCTGCAAAATCGGAACGCCGCTGGTGACGAGAGTGCCGAGCGTGCGCGAAAACCTTGAGATCGCTGTTTTTCGAATGATGTCGCCAAAAAGCGGGAACCGAAGCTTCACCCGATCGATGATCGCTTTTCCCTTGGCGGTCCGGCTGGCAAATTTGTAACCCGCGACGACTGCCAAGATCAGACCGATGATGACAAGCCAGTGAGCTTGCACAAATCTGCTTACCGTAATGACAAACGTCGTGATCACGGGCAGCGGCCGATCTCCGAGCATGTCGTGAAAGATCGCCTCGAATTTAGGCACGATGAACACGAGCAAGAATCCCATGATCGCGATGGCCATTGTCATGACGATGAGTGGGTAGACCATCGCAGCGGCGACTTTGTTCTTAATTTTGGCCGCCTTTTCTTGAAACTCCGCGAGCCGGGTGAGAACGAGTTCGAGCACACCGCCGACTTCGCCAGCTTTGACCATGTTGATGTAAAGATCGTTAAAGATGAGCGGATAGTGCGCGAGACTTTCCGAAAATGTGCTGCCACCTTGCAGCGACTCAGCTACGTTGTTGATCGTGTTTTTCAAAACGACGTCGCGTTCCTGTTTGGCGAGAACGTTGAGGCCGCGCAAAAGTGGCAGGCCCGAATCGATCAGAGTCGCGAGCTGACGCGTGAAAATCATCAGAATTTTCGGTTTAACTTTTCTGCGCTGGAAAAAAACGATGCCTTTGCGTTCGTGGGGCTGGGTGACGCGCGCCGTTTTGGCCGCGCGCCCGGCCGGTTTGCCCTCGCGCCCACCGCCTTTTCCTTCCTCGTAAACGCTGGTTGGAAAAAATCCGGCCTGACGGAGCTGGCCTATAGCCTCGTTCGTCGAAGCGGCCTCAACGAGGCCGGTTGACTCCTGTCCGCGTGAGTTGAGCGCTACGTAAGTGAAACGGGGCATAACGATGTCGGTGTTACGCGAACGTTCAGGTGTATTTCAATACCTCCTCGATGGTGGTGTCGCCGGCGAAAATGCTGCGCAGTCCGTCCTGTCGCAGTGTCACCATTCCAAGCTCGATCGCTTTTTGTTTGAGAACGACCGTTGGCGCGCGTTCGTTGATCAATTCTCGGAGCGGATCGGTGATTTTCATCAGCTCGTAAATTCCTTTGCGGCCCTTGTAACCGGTGTTGTTGCACGCGTCGCAACCTTTGCCGTAAAAAAATTTACGATCGCCGATGTCACGCTTTGACAACTGGAGTTGCGCCAAGAACGATTGGTTAGGCTTATAAGTTTCGCGGCAGTTCGGGCAGATGCTGCGAAGCAATCGCTGGCCGAGCACGGCTTCGAGCGTGGCGGAAATCAAGAACGGTTCTATGCCCATGTCGATCAACCGTGTGATTGCGCCGGGCGCGTCGTTGGTGTGCAGAGTGGTAAAAACAAGATGGCCGGTGAGCGATGCTTGAATGGCGATTTGAGCAGTCTCGAGATCGCGCGTTTCGCCGATCATGATTCGGTCGGGGTCCTGGCGCAGAAACGCGCGCAAGACGCGAGCGAATGTAAGGCCGATCCCTTCGTTGACCGGAACCTGAACGACTCCTTCCAAGTCGTACTCAACCGGTTCTTCGGCGGTGAGCAATTTGGAATCGATCGTGTTGATGTTGCGCAAACAGGAATAGAGCGTCGTCGTTTTTCCGGAACCAGTCGGGCCGGTGGCGATGAAAATGCCATTCGGCCGATTGATGATCTCGAGAATGTAATTGTGCACGTACTCAGGCATCCCGAGCATCTCCAGATCGAGATTCACGGTCGAGCGATCGAGCACGCGCAGAACGACGCTCTCGCCGAACTGCGTCGGCAAAGTCGAAACGCGAAGATCGACATGCCGGCCGGCGATATTTTTTTGAATGCGACCGTCCTGCGGCAATCGCCGCTCGGCGATGTTCATGTTCGCCATCACTTTGACACGTGAGATGACCGGCAACGCGAGATGGCGCGGCGGCGGCGACATTTCGTAAAGCGCGCCATCCACGCGATAGCGAATCTTGAATTCGTTCTCGAACGGCTCGAAGTGAATGTCGCTCGCCCGGTCCTGGATTGCTTGATACAAGATTAAATCGACAAAACGAATAATCGGGGTGGCGTTTGCCTCCGCTTCGACGGCGGCGGCGGTTTCGTCGCCGCGAATTTGCAACATGTCACCGGCTTCACCGAGTTGCTTGAGCACTTCCTCCATGCTCGTGGTGTCGGTGCCATAATATTCTTTAATCCGATTATCGATCTGGTCGGTCGGAGCGATCACAACATCGACATCTCTGCCGAGCACGAAGCGGAGATCTTCGGCCGCGCGCGGATCGAGCGGATCAGCGAGAGCGACGCGCAACGTGTTTCCGCTCAAACCAATCGGAAGCGCGCGGTGCAAGCGCGCTAGTCCGCTCGGAATCAATTTCAAAATCGCGGGCAGGAGTTCCTTTTCGCCAAGATCGACATATTCGACGCCGAGCGCGTCGGCAATGGTGTGATAGAAACCGCTCTCATCGACAAAACCGCCGTCCACCATCGCTTGGACGATGGTTTTGCCGTTCAAGTTGGCCTCATTCAAAACGTCCTCTGCTTGCGACGGCTGGAGAACGCGCTGTTCGATGAAAAGTTCGGCGACTTGTTTCTCGTTCATTAACTGAGGTCTCCGATTGTGATTGAAATAACTTCTTCGGCGGTCGTGAGGCCGGCGAGCACTTTGCGGACGCCGTCTTCACGCAATGTGCGCATGCCGAGCTCTCGTGCGCGCTGGCGCAGCGACAAGGTCGCACTTCGTTTATTGATCAGGTGGCGGACTTCGTCATCGAGTACAAAAATCTCGAAGATGCCCGTGCGGCCTTTGTAACCAGTCCTGCGACATTGCTCGCAGCCTTTACCTTGCATGACCTGCGCGTCCCGGAGTTGACCGGGTTCGATTCGCAATGCGTGCATTTCGCTTTCGGTCAGTTCGGCGGGCTGCCGGCAATTCGAACAGACTCGCCGAACGAGTCGTTGTGCCATGATTGCGCGCAATGAAGAAGCGATGAGAAACGGTTGCACGCCGATGTCGACCAAACGCGCGATGGCGGACGGCGCGTCGTTCGTGTGAACCGTGCTGAAGACGAGATGTCCGGTAAGTGAAGCGTTCGTTGCAATGCTGGCGGTTTCGAGGTCGCGAATCTCGCCGATCATGATCACGTTCGGGGCCTGGCGAAGGATTGAGCGCAACGCGGCCGGAAACGTCATTCCGATTTCGTGATTTACCTGGACCTGATTGATGCCGGTCATTTGATATTCGATCGGTTCCTCGACGGTGATGATCTTGCGGTCCGGCTTGTTGATGTAGTTGAGAAAGGCGTAGAGCGTGCTCGTTTTGCCGGAGCCGGTTGGGCCGGTGACGAGAAGAATCCCATCCGGCAATTGAATCAAACGCTCGAACGTTTTCTGGTCGCCGCTGAAAAAACCAAGCTCGGGCAGTCCAAGCACCAGACTAGATTTGTCGAGGACGCGCATGACGACGCTCTCGCCATGATTGGTCGGGATGGTGGAAACGCGGAGATCGATCGGTTTCTTTTTGATCTTGACCTGAATGCGTCCGTCCTGCGGCAAACGTTTTTCGGCGATGCTCATCGAGCCGGTCATGATTTTCAGCCGGCTGACAATGGCGGATTGCAAACGTTTTGGCGGCGCCTGCATTTCCTGCAGGACGCCATCGATCCGAAATCGGACACGAAATTTTTTATCCAACGGCTCGAGGTGAATGTCGCTCGCGCCGGCGCGATGCGCTTCAATGATCAACGACGAAACCATCCGGATGATGGGCGCGTCGGCTTCATCGACATCGTCAATCGCAGCGCCGTTGCCGATCTCGAGGCCAAGATCGAGGTCTTCGCCAATTTTTTCCTTTAGGGCGTCGACGGCTTCATCGGCCGTGCCGTAGTATTTAATCAAGGCCTCGCGAATTTTTTCGGGGCTTGTGCAAACCAGCTCGAGCTCGCGTTGGAGTAAGAAGCCAAGGCTATCGATCGTGTCGATGTCGAGCGGATCGCTTATGGCCACAATGAGTCCGCTCTCGCCAAACGCGACTGGAATGACCTTGAAACGCCGCGCGTCTTCGGCGCGGATATGTTTGATGATCTCCAGTGGAATCGCAATCGATGACAGATCGATCCAGTCCATGTGCGCCTCGGCTGCGAGCGAGCGCGAGACATCGGACTCGCTTACGATTCCGTCCTTGATTAGAACATCGACAACATTGTTCTGGCCGTCCAAACGTGTCCGCGCACCGTCGACTTGTTTGCGCGAAACAAGTCCAACGTCGTGAAGCACTTTGAGGACGTAATCTTCGTTCTGTTGCACGGCCTGATCGGGACGGCGCAATCCGTCGGATCAGATCGTACAAACTCACTTCTCCGGTGTCAACGAATGTGGCGTTATTCGACCGTGACGCTCTTGGCGAGGTTGCGCGGTTTATCGACGTCGCGCTTTAGCTCGACGGCCAAGTGGTAGGCCAGAAGCTGTAATGGAATCACGGTCAGCACCGGGCTGAGACAATCGATCGTAGTCGGGACTTCGATGATGTCGGCCGCGAGATCCTTCAATTGGTTTGCGCCGTTCCCGGATGTGACAGCGATGATAGGACCTTTGCGCGCTTTGACCTGTTCCATGTTGTTCAGGTTTTTTGAGAAGACGGCATCGTCCGGCGCGATGAAGATGGAAGGCAAGTCCGGCCTAACGAGCGCAATGATTCCGTGCTTCAGCTCTGCGCTCGGATGTCCTTCCGCGAAAAGGTAGGTGATTTCCTTCAGCTTGAGCGCGCCTTCGAGCGCAATCGGGTAATTGAATTGGCGGCCGAAGAAAAGCATTCCGCTAACATCGACATATTTCTTGGCGATCGATTTAATCTGGTCGCTCAGCTTTAAGACCTGCTCGATTTGTCCGGGCAAGGCTTCCAGCGCATCGATGATTCGTTTTCCCTGCGCGGTGGAGAGCTGGCGCATCCGCCCGAGAAGCAAACCAATCAGGGTCAAGATCACGATCTGCGAGGTGAACGACTTTGTCGCCGCAACCCCGATCTCCGGGCCGGCGTGCATATAAACGCCGCCGTCGCTTTCGCGCGCGATCGTGCTCGCGACGTTGTTACAAATTCCGAGCGTGCGATAGCCTTTGCGTTTGCTTTCGCGCAATGCACCGAGGGTGTCGGCGGTCTCTCCGCTCTGACTGATCGCAAAAACCAAGGTGTGCTCAGTGGGTGGCGTGTTTCGATGGCGATATTCACTGGCAAAATCGACATCCACCGGAATATTTGCCAACTGCTCAATGGTGTATTCGCCAACTCTCGCCGCGTGCAGTGCAGTCCCGCAGCCAGTTAAGACGACGCGCGCGATATCGCGCAATTCCGCCGGATTCATATTCAGGCCGCCCAGCTTTGCAGTGCACTCTTCGTAGGTCAGGCGACCGCGCATTGCGTCGCGCACCGAGTCAGGCTGCTCGCAGATTTCCTTGAGCATGTAATGCGGGTAATCGCCCTTCTTGATGTCTTCGGCGCTAAACTCGACTTTGCTGACTTCGTGCTGGCCGGTTTCTCCATCGACCGAACTGATGTCGAAATTCTCGCGGTCGAACGCGACCAGATCGAAATCGTTCAGGTAAACAACGTCGCGGGTATGAGCGACAATCGCGCTCACGTCGCTCGCGAGAAAATTTTCGTCCTTGCCGATGCCAAAAACGAGCGGACTGCCGCGTCGCGCGCCGACAACGAAGTCGGGAATGTCGGCATGAACAAGAGCGATGCCATACGTTCCGATGACTTGCTTGAGCGCCGCCCTGGTGGCGTTGACCAGGCGCGCCTTGGAATCCTTTCCTCCGAGCTGGCGATAAATGCTCCCGATCAGGTGCGACAAAACTTCGGTGTCGGTGTCGGAACGAAAATTTCTGTCGCCGTTTTGGATGAGTTGTTCCTTGAGCGCCTGATAATTTTCAATTACGCCGTTGTGGACGAGAGCGATCTTGCCGGTAGCGTCGAAATGCGGGTGGGCGTTCTCATCGTTGACTTTTCCGTGCGTTGCCCAGCGAGTGTGACTGATTCCATAAGATCCGGCAGCCGGTTTTTGGGAAACGAGTTTGGCCAGCGAGGCGATGCGACCGGCGCATTTGCGGGTCTCGACGTGATCGCCATTGACGATGGCGACGCCAGCCGAGTCGTAGCCCCGATATTCGAGGCGACGAAGTCCATCGAGCAAAATGGGCGCAGCTTGCGAGCGTCCGACGTAACCGATGATTCCGCACATATTGGAAGTGAAGGTTGCCACTGGCGGCGGGCCCACGCAACCGAGGTAGATCGAGCAAAAAGGTTGCCGCGACCCGCAAGCACTGAGTTATTGAAGGTGTGCAGACTCAAAATCCCGGCGTTCGCAATGCAGTCTCGCGGATGTCCACGCCTGCACTTCCGCCGGGCACGACTCAGCGAACGCTCGCCGTCATCATGGGCGGCGGCGCGGGCACACGTTTGTTCCCGTTAACGAAAGACCGGGCCAAGCCGGCCGTGCCTCTCGGCGGAAAATACCGGATTGTCGATATTCCGATCAGCAATTGCCTGAATTCGGGTCTGCGGTCGATTTACGTGCTGACCCAGTTCAACAGCATGTCGTTACACCGACACATTCAAGCCAGCTACAAGTTCGACAATTTCTCGCGCAGCTTCATCGACATCCTGGCAGCCCAGCAAACTCCGGAAGGTTCGCAATGGTATCAGGGCACCGCGGATGCCGTCCGCCAGAACATGCGCTACTTCCTCGAACACTCATTCGATTACTATCTCATTCTCAGCGGCGATCAGCTTTACCGGATGGATTTTCGCGCGCTGCTGCACCAGCACATTCAAACCGGAGCCGACATCACTCTCGCGACCAAACCGGTCCATCGACAGCAAGTGGCCGAGTTCGGCGTTATGCAAAGCGGAGTCGACCGTCGCATCGTGCGTTTTGTCGAAAAACCAAAAGACGATTCAATCCTTCAGGAAATGAAGATGAGTCGCGAGCTCCTGCGTGCCGTTGGCTCCAAAGAAGATGAAGAATTGTTCCAGGCATCGATGGGAATTTATGTGTTCAACCGCGATGTTCTTGTGAAATGCCTCGACAACGACTTGTTCGATTTCGGCAAGGACATCATCCCGCAATCGATCAAGGATCGACAAGTAAACTCGTTTATTTTTCAAGGTTACTGGGAAGATATCGGAACGGTGCGCGCGTTTTACGAAGCGAACCTCGACCTGACCGATCTCGTCCCCGAGTACAGCTTCTTCGATACCGAGGTTCCGATTTATACGCATCCGAGATTTTTACCGGGGAGCAAAGTCAATGGCGCCACGCTGCGACAGGCGATCATTTCCGACGGTTGTATCATTTCCGATGCGCACATCGAACGCAGCGTCATCGGTATTCGAAGCATCATTCAGAGCGGTGCGACGATTCGAAACAGCGTCGTCATGGGTGCGGATTATTTCGAACAAGATCGACCGGGCGCGGCGAACGTGCCGCCGATCGGAGTGGGGCGCAATTGTGTCGTCGATCGCGCCATTATCGACAAGAATGCACGGATCGCGGATGGCGTTGTGATTACGCCGGAAGGAAAGCCACTGAATCTCGACGCAGAGAATTATTTTATTCGCGACGGTATCGTGGTCGTTCCCAAGAACGCCGTCATCCCAGCGGGATTTTGGATCTAGCCTCTGCCAGCAAGAAACCGATGTCGATCTCGAGAAAACTCAGCGGTGATCGCTGAAGTTTGCGAATTGGCCGCCGGTCTCCCATTTTTCCTGCTTGTTCCAGGGCATCGCAGATTCCGGCTTCGCATCTGGATCATTGACCAGCGCGACGTGCTCTTTTTGGCTTGCACATGAAACCAACATGCTCGCCGCGGCCAGCAAGAGAACTGCCGCTACCTTTCTTTCCTGCTTACGAATTTGTGCCAGCATAAATGACAATGTCTCCAGGTTGCACCTGGACGCCTCGCGCCAAAGTGCTGGTGATGATATCGCCGATAGCGGTCGCGGGTTCAACTGAAGAAATACGAATTTTTCCAATGAAGGTGCCATCTCTCACGATCAGCATCTCGGAGTACGCCTCAACGCCGTTGCGACCGCCGAGATTGAGGACGACGAAGTTGTAAGCCTGATTAACCGCGAGCACAGTGCCGCGCACGCCGACTTTCCCGCGCGCCACGGCGCGCCGCTTCTTTTCATCTTCGAGCTGTGAAGAGCGCTCTTTAATAGCCTGCACTTTTTCGGAAAGAATACCTTTCTCCCGCTCGGCGGCGTCAAGCTGCTGGCGGGTGTCATCAAGCTGCGCCTGCAACTCCACCGCGGACGGTGCACCGGGATTCACCGACCCGGGCTGCTTTTCTTCGATTTGCTTTTGCAATGCCAGAATCTCGGTTTCCTTGTCCTGAAGTTTGGCTTCGAGTTGCCTCTTCTCGTTCAAAATTTGCGTCAGTTGGCTCTCGGAAGCTCCGGTCTTTCCTTCGCGCTCAGCGAGTTTCGCTTGCTCCGCGGCAATCGCTGATTCGCGCGCTTTAAGTTCCTTTTCCTTCCTGGCGCGATCCTGTTCGCCGATAACGCGGGCAGTCGAGGCGTCGGCCGCGGTTGAGCGCAGCGTTTTCACTTTCGCTACGTTAAGGACAGCGAAAATCGCGGCTGCGACAAGAAGCAAGGCAGAGGCTCCGATCAGCGTTTTTGGAGTCGGGATGAAATTCTCGGACAGCTGCAGCACAACAAATTGTTTAATTGGAACGAGGGGTAAAGTGCAATCCTGGATTTAATCATGTTCCCCGACAGGTCGCTTGCACGGACCGTCCTTCCCTCGTATAACAACTGCGTGGGTCAACAGCACCGAGTTCGATCGAAACGTAAACGCCGAAAGGCGTACTTAAAGCGGAAGAGAAAAACGATGCGCTCCAAACAGCGCGAATCGGCGAAACCGCGGAGCAAAAAAGAGCCGGCCGCGACGGAATAGATCGACCTCTGGCTTCCGACAAGCGCGCGACTTACCGTATCGAGTGTATGCGCGGTACCTCATCGTTGACGGTCACAGCATTATTTTCGCGTGGCCCGAGTTGCGGAAACTGCAGACTCAACGTCCGTCTCTCGCGCGAGAGGCGTTGATCAAACAAGTCCGGCACTATCAAGATTGGACAGGGGTGCATGTCGCCGTCGTTTTTGACGGCCAGGGCGAGCGTGTTAGCGAGGTTTCCGATCCGCACGACGTGCAAATTTTCTATGCCCGCCGCGGTCAATCCGCGGATGCGATTATTGAGCGACTGGCGAGCAAATATGCGTCGCGGTTCGACGTGACGGTCGCGACCTCCGATTCTCTTGAAATGGAAACGGTGAATGCGAGCGGCGCTGCTTGCCTTTCGCCCGATGGGTTGCGCAAACTCTTGGAAGCAGTCGGACAGCGCTGATCAGGCGGCCCCGGCCAACGCCGGTTGCTGACCGTTGAAAGCGACGCTGCGTTTGCGCTGCTGACACGTAGCGAGAACTCGCGCGAGCACGCAGTAGAGTTGTTCGATCGGAAGATTCTTGCTGACGTATCCGTTCGCACCCGCGCGGAGAGCGGCGTGCATTTGCTCTTCATCATAGCCGACGCCGGTGAAAACAACGATCGGAAGCGTCGGATTCAACTCTCGCATAAAGGAGATGAGCGAGATTCCGTCCACTTTCGGCATCTTCAGATCGACGATGGCTACTTCGCAGTCGTTTTCAGAGAGCCAGGAAGCCGTCTGAAATCCATCGGTCAGAGCTTGGCAAGTGTGGCCACGTTGACGCAGATACGTGACCATGAACTTAGCGATGCCGGGGTCGTCATCGATGATGAGGAACTGAGAATACTCACGCTTGGTTGGCTTCATGTTATAATTTCCATAACCACTAAAGCACTATCCTTGCCAAGCTCGAACCCTCTCGGGCAGTTTCCTCTCGTGCCTCGCGACCTTCGTTTAGAGCCCGAGCTTCTTCTCGATCGCTTTGACCCGGTCGAAGAGCTTGCCCAGTCGATGGATCCAGGCGATTTGCCGCTTCGCTTCCGGTAACGGCACGGCTGGTGAGCCAAACCAAGCTCCACCGGGAAGGTCTTTCGAAATTCCGCTTTGTGCCGCGATAATAGTGCTGTCGTCGATCGTGAGATGGCCAATGACGCCGACCTGGCCGGCCATCATTACTTTTTGTCCGACGCGGGTACTGCCTGAGATTCCAGTCTGCGCCGCGATGATGGAATTCTTCCCAATAATGACGTTGTGCGCGATTTGCACGAGGTTGTCGATCTTCACGCCTTCCTGGATCCAAGTCCGACCAAATCGGGCGCGATCAATGGTTGTGTTTGCGCCAATCTCGGCGTCGTCGTCGATCTGAACGATTCCGATTTGTGGAATCTTTTGGTACCGCCCCTCGACGAATTCGAACCCGAAGCCATCCGCCCCTATCACGGCGCCGCTATGAATGATTACGCGCGCGCCGACTCGCGTTCGTTCGCGAATGATTACATTTGCATAAATCAGGCAAGACGCGCCGATAATGGCTTCGTGTCCGACGTAGCTGCCGGCGCCGATCACCGTGTTGTCACCGATTTCGGCGCCAGACTCGATGACCGCATGCGGCTGAATCGACACCCGCGCGCCGAGTCTCGCGCTTGGATCGACAACAGCTGTCGCGTGAATGCCCGGCGCAAACACGACCGGCTTCGGCGCGAGTTTTATGACAACTTGTTCAAATGCCTTGGAAGGATCAGCGACGCGGATCTGAGCAGCCACAGTTTTTTCGGAAAAATCTGATGGAACAAAAACCGCGGATGCTCGCGTCTTGCGCAATCTCGGCATGTATTTTGGGTTGTTATAAAACGCAATCTCGCCCTCAACGGCTTCGTCGAGCGAGCCAGCGCCGGTGATTTTGTGTGCGGCATCGCCCTTGAGCTCGCCGCCGCTGAGTTTCGCGATTTCTTGGAGCGTGAGCGTCACGTTATCTTTCTAAATTGTAGAGGCGCTTGTGCCAAGCGCCTACTGGACGCTCGCTGAATTGGCAATAGTCGGTTTAATTATTCGATGCGTCGAAAATGCTCTGAATGGATTTATTGAGCACAGCATTGAACTCAGCGTCAGATTGCTGCGCCGTCAGTCCTTCAAGGAGCGCGCGGGAAAAACTGGCGACCACGCCATGCTGTTTGCGCAGACGATTGTTTGCTTCTTCTCGCGAATAGCCGCCAGAGAGCGCAACCACCCTCACAACCCTGGGATGTTTGACAAAGTCGGCGTAAAAGTTGGCCTGTTCCGGCAGCGTAAGCTTGAGCATGACGAACTGACTAGCCGGTAATTCGGTGAGCTTTTCGAGGATGGCTGTTTTGAGTAACTGCTCCGCTTTCGCCTTTTCTGAGCAGCGAATATCAACTTCCGGCTCAATGATGGGCACCAAATCCGCCGAGATAATTTCATCGCCGATTTCGAACTGTTGATTGACGATTTCCTTGATACCGGCTTCGTCCGCTCGTTTGATCACTGAGCGCATCTTGGTTCCGAAGACGTTTTTCGTCCTGGCTTTCTCGAGGAGCGCGCCCAGCGTCGGCATGGGCTTCATCAACTGAACGCCGTCTTTTTCAGCGGCGAGGCCTTTATCGACTTTTAGAAATGGCACGACCCTTTTGACGTTCCAAAGATAGTCCGCGGTGGGTTGCCCTTCGATTTCCCGGTCCATTGTGTTCTCGAACAGGATGGCACCGATAACCCGCTCCCCGGTGAAAGCGGGACTGGTTATGATACGGGCCCGCATCTGATGTACGATGGTGAACATCTCTTCATCGCTGGACCATGCACTCTCTTGAATTCCATAATCACGTAGGGCCTTCGGCGTGCTGCCGCCGCTTTGATCCAGCGCCGCAACAAAACCCGGACTATTCTTAATTTTTTGCAATTGTTCTTCGTTAACGGCGATAGATTTCATGATGTCTCCTTCAATTGTCGGCGGTAATTAGTTTGACCAAGTTACTGGTGCCGCCCGACGGCGAATTTCTTTATACGCGACACCATAAAGCTGTTTAGTTGTAACGATCATAGCGCGAGGAAAAATTCGGTGGTAGACCGAAGACTCAAATCGCAGGCCGCAAATCGCAACTCGAAATTTTGCTAATCCGCTCCGCGCGTCGCCGGCAAGAGCACGCTAACCTCTGTTCCTTTTGGCGTAGAATCGACTTCGACCCGGCCATGATGATCGAACACGGTCCGTTTCACGATTGGCAGACCAAGACCCATTCCTCGAGGTTTGGTCGTGCAAAACGGGGAAAAGATTTTCTCTTTCATCTCCGGGGCAATGCCGATGCCGTTGTCCCGGACAGTCACCACAACTGCTGAGCGATGCTTTCCCTGCCGGACTGGCTTTGCCGAAAGGGTGATACGCGGTTTGTTGCGGTCCGCGCTGGCTTCGGCGGCGTTGGCTAGAAGATGGGCGAACACTTCGGCCAGCGCCGTTTCATCTCCCAGGACCTGCGGCAGATTACCGGGCAATGACGTTTCCAATTCTACCTTGCCGTTAATGCCATAACGCGATCTGGCAATTTCAACGCCCTTTTTGACCGGGGAGCGGACATCGATTGACTTAAACACGAGCTCGGGTGGATGCGCGAAGTTGTTGATCTGCGTGATAATTTTATCGAGCCGATCGATTTCGCTCACCACAATCTTATTGAACTCTTTGCGAAAATCCGCGTCGTCGAAACGTTCCGGCAGCAGTTGAGCAAAAGTCTTGATCGCGACGAGCGGATTCCGAATTTCGTGAGACATGCTCGCAGCCAAGTCGGTCCAAAACGTGGCTCGATCGAGCAACGCTTGCTTCTCGCGTAACCCTTCCTCGACGGTCAAATCCTGGATCACCGCGACCGCCCCCAGCGGCGAACCGTTGTCGGTGATTTGGCGCGTTTCGACAGAAAGCGATCGCCGCGTGTTATTGTCGATCCACTGTTGCGGTGGCAGCGACGTTTTCGATTCCAATGTTTCGCGCAGAAAGACGGCGAGTTTGTGGCCAACGGCCTCAACCGGCTTATTCAAAGCGTCCGCGCCGGATAGGCCCAGAATCCTTTCGGCTGGCGGATTAAACCAACGAACGGTTGCGTCTACGTCGATGGCGACGATGCCCGGCGGAATCGATTTCAGAAGTGTTTCCGCCAACGTTTTTTGGACGGTCGCTTCCTCATAGAGAAGCGCATTTTCAAGAATCGTCGAAACGTGCTCGGCCAGCATCGTTAGACCTTCCAAGTCGCGGTCGTCGAAGAGCTGCCCGGTCACACGGTGGCCGAAGAAAACCCAGCCGATTATGCAGCCACGCGCGTAAAGTGGCACAATCGCTTCGGCGCCGAATATCTCGAGAGAGCGCCTCATCAGGTTTCGCTCTCGCTGATCCTGTGTTCGAAGAAGATTGGCGCGTGAGATGAGATGGGCATTGAGTTCGAACCACCGGACCAGCGGGTCGCGCTCGCCAAATTCCAATTCTTCGGTTTCGGGTAAGCAATGCAATCCCGCGCGCAGGCGATACAGCTCTCCTCGGCGAGTTCGCGAAAAAAGTCCAACCCGGCTCACGCCAGCCGCATCGGCCAACGCTTCCACCACCGATGTCACCAGCGAGTCCATGTTGTCCAAACGACGTAGGACCCGAGGGAATCGGAGCAACGGGAAGGTCTTTGTCGCGTCGATCGATTGATGTCCAGTTTCACCCTTGCGGAAAACTTCCGGCGCCGGTGTCGATGTTTCGCGCAAATCGCGGTTTTCTTGCGCAACTTTCAAATAATCGAACGCGCGTCGGAGAAGCGCCTGAAAGCGGCGCCGTTCCAAGCCAATTTCTTCAGCGGCGTAAATTTCAAACTGTTCGGCTTCGCGCAGCGTCTCAGATTGCGCAACACCGAATGCGATGATCAAGACATCGGACTGCTCATTCTGGATTTGATCGATTAATTCGCGGCATTCTCTTGATCGCAAATCCATCATCAAGACGGACGGTCCCAGTTGTTGCAGAACAGGCTCGAGGCGGTCGGGATCGCTCACGTGCCGTACTTGCGACATCGTGCGCAAGAATGCTTTTGCCCGGCGAACGAGCTCGGCATCCTGGGTGTATAAAATGCAGACCGGCGCGGGTGTCATGCGGCAGCCACCTTGCTGTCGAACCGCACTAACGGGAGCGAAATGTGAAATGCCGTGCCCTTTTGCAGTTCGCTTTCGACTTCGATTTGCCCGCCGTGCTCCTGGATGATTCCGTGCACAACCGATAGTCCCAGCCCTGTTCCGTAATCTTTGGTCGTGAAGAACGGATCGAACACGTGCGGAATATCTTCCGCGCGAATTCCCTCGCCGCTGTCGCGAATGGTTATGAGCAACGCCTCGCGCGCCTTTCCTTTGCCATTGCTTTCGCCGTTCGCGGAACCCAGCGCGCTGGTCCATTGCTCGTCCGAGCGGATTTCGGTCTTCACCGACAATTCGCCATGCGTTTTCATCGCATCCATTGCGTTCAAAAAGAAGTTGAGAAAAACCTGCTCCAACTGGTCAGCATCGCCGTGGATCGTATCTGCATCCGCGCACCACGAACGATTCAATTTAATGTCTTTCTGGTAAAGTCTGTGCCCGACAAGGGTGAGCGCTTTCTCCAAAATCTCGTGCGCGTGCAGCGGTTTGAGAATTGGTTTGGCTGGCCGCGCAAACCGTAGCAACTGATTTACGAGTGAATCGATTCGGTCGATCTCATGTCCGATTAAATTCGAAAACGTGTCCCTAAAATCGGAGTCCTGATAACGCTCAGGAAGAAGTTGAGCAAAAGTTTTCAGCGAGACGAGCGGGTTCTTGATTTCATGTGCCATTCCCGCTGAAAGTGTTCCAAGACTAGCGAGACGATCGCTCCGCCGGATCTGCAGTTCGAGACGTTTGATTGCGGTGACGTCTGTCACCACCATCAGTGCGCCGAGTACTTGTCGATCTTCTCCATGAAAAATGGACGTGCTCGCGCGGATGATCACGTCCCCGTCTCCAACTCGCATGACGATTTCTCGATTCTCTTGGCTTTCTCCAGTCCGCAACGTTGTTATCAACGGTTCTGCCAGTTCTAGCGGAAGAGCGCCCAACGAACCGTCGAGCATTTCCTGCGAGTTGAGCCCGGTGATTTCTCCCGCTTCGTTGTTGAAGACGGTGATTCGCTCGTCCGTGCCTGCGGCGATGACACCGCTGGTCAGATTTTGGAGCAGGGTCTCGTTGTAGATCTTGGCGTTTTGGACGGCGGTAAACAGTTCAGCATTTTCAATTGCGACCGCGAGCTGCCCGCATAAAACCTGGAGTGCGCTTTGTTCGGTCGCGCCATAAATACGGCCGGATTTTCGAGCTCCCAGCAATAACACTCCAGCGAGATGATCGCGCGAAAAAATGCCCATGGTCAACGCAACCTGAAGTGAATCCAGTTGCCGCATCACCCGCTGAAGTCGCGGTGTCGGCTTCACACGTCGCAGCTCGTCAACGACGATCGGCTCCCGATTCGCCTCCAGCTCCGCGATGGTCGCCTGGTCGCGCGTCAGCTCCAAATAATAACGCGCTCCCGACTCGACGATCGGATAACGCTGTGAAAATCCCTGTTTGTCGGGTAGAAGAATTAAAACACGATCCGTCCCTACGGCCTCGGCTACGGTATTGGCAAAACGATCAAGCAAGTCGCGCAGCGTTGTGACTGACGCCAGAATTTTGGCCGCTTTACTCACGGTCGCGCGAAAATCGAGATGCTGAGAACCAATGAAGAGACGTTCCGCCAGCCGCTGAGAAATGCCGCGCGCCGGCGCCATTGCAAATGCGATGACCAGAGCAGCGGCCACGTGGGCAATGGTGTGCGCATTCGGCAGAGACGGCCGCAGGGCCGTCGCGACTAGCCACCATACAAGCCCGTAGAGACCGAGTAGATATGTCGCCAGTAGCGCGTAGGAGATGAATTGTCGCAGCAGGAGCCCCACGTCCATAATTTTCCGGGTCGCGATGCCGTAGGAGATAATCAAACTGAAAAGGACAATACGGAGAGGCGGAAACCAAGTTAGCTCCGAGGGATCGATAAACAGTCCGAGGCCGAAGGACAAAAGAGTTGTTCCGACCGCGACAGCCGCGCCAATCAGAATAAACGCAAGCTCTGTTCGTTTTGTCGCGGTGGTTCTGCGTAGATCAAGCGCGTAAGTTATAATCAGGATGGCTCCCGCGATAGCGAAGTAAAAAAGATACGGCTGAAAGTTCCGATAGACTGGGATAAAAGAGCCGGTCGTCTGCGATAAACTTGCGCCTTGCAAGAAGAAGGTTGTTTCACAGAATGCGACAACTCCAACCGATGCCGCGATCCAGAGCCACGAATCGCGCAGAATAGCGGGCCACGGCCGCTCTCCATTCTTGATCGACAGGCGAAGAAAGTTGAAGACAGTCAGAAGAAGCACGCCAAAAACAGAGGCCTGTCGGATCCAGAATGCTGCGATAGTCGGCTCCTTTGCCGTCAGCACCGAGTACAAGCTGCAGAGCCAACCTGCCGCAACCATCGACAGCAGTAGAAAGCACTGGTTTGCCTTTCGCTGCCGATTTGCTTGGAAAACCACCAAGCCGAGCGCGACTTGGATAAATAGGGCAACCAGGATTGGAATGGTCGAACTATTCATGGCCATTTACGCGATCGACCACCAGCGAGCTCGCGCTGCCGCCTAAACCGCGGACGTTCATCAAAATGCAGTTCAGTTTCGCTTTTCTTGCTCGCGACGGCACAAAGTCTAAGTCGCACTCCGGGTCCGGTAGCTCGCAGTTGGTTGTCGGCGCGATGACTTGGTCGCGAAAGCTTAACGCGCAGGCCGCCAGCTGTAATGGGCCTCCGGCCGCGAGCGGATTTCCCGTCACACCTTTGATCGAGCTGATCGGAATTGAATACGCCCGGTCGCCAAACACTTCCTTAATGTAACGCACTTCCGCTGCGTCGAGAACGGGATGGCCGGGGCCGTATGCGGAAATGTAATCGACGTCGCTCTCTGATCGGCTCGCATTTGCAAGCGCCAGTCTCATTGAATCGGCCAATCCCGAAGCTGGATCGTCCAGCGCGCGGTCGCGCTGGGTCGCGTAACCTGTGATCTCAAGGTAAATGCGTGCGCCGCGCGCTTGTGCGCGCTCGAGATCTTCTAGCACGAACATTCCGGCGCCTTCTGAAATCACTCCCGTGTCGCGGTCAATATCAAATGGACGACTTGCTTTTTCCGGTTCGCCATTGCGCAAAGAACTCAAACCCCTCGCAATGAAACTTGCCATGCCGTGTTCAGTCAGTGGCGCGTCGGCCCCTCCGGCAATCGCAAGTTCTGCCGCACCCGATCGAATCATTGTCGCGGCCAATGCTATTGCATCCAAACCGGAAGGACAGGCCGAGGAAACAGTCGCCGCATGTGCGCGCGCTCCGATTCGGTCCGCTATCAGGTTGGCGGCTGCCTGTGGTTGCGAAGCGCCCAGCGCCGTCGGAGCGATTGCATCAACTCCTCGATTGTCCGAAACGCGAAAAACATTTTCGATTACATCCAACGCACTCGTGCTCACGCCGACGACTACCGGGGTCGGACTTGGAAGATGCGCTTCACTAATTTCGAGGCCAGCATCCGCCAGTGCCATCATCGTCGCGGCGTAAGCGAACTGCGTGTGGCGTGCCATCCGTTTTGGTTTCAATTCCGGCTCGATGTAATCGTATGGATCAAAGTTTTTTACTTCGCCGCCAATCCGGCTTTTTAGACCACTCGCATCAAACAAAGTGATGGGACCGATGCCGCTGCGGCCTGCCAGCAGCGATTCCCAAAATTCCTCGTTGCCGATTCCATTCGGCGCCAGAATTCCCATTCCGGTAATGACGACGCGATTTCGTTTCATTGTTTTTGACGACCCTGCGCGCACCAACGGCTCGTGAAGACAGCCCGACGTATCGCCACCGCGAACTCTGGGGGGCTGGCGGTTAACTGATTGTCGATCTTTTCGGGCACGAACGAATCACCGCGCATTCTAAACGCTACATTAGCTCCAGTCATTATATTTTTTGCGCCCCAACCAGATCACTTATTCACGAAAGTCGGGAAGTTATTCACAAGTTGCACCTTGCGTGCCACCGTTTTCTGCTTCAACGTTCGCCCGGCTGAGCCAGATGAATTTGCGCCGGTTTTTTTTGCTTCTTCGCCCTCTCTACGGCATGCCCCTAGCTTCTATTGCCGCTGCCGCACTATGACCGCCGCGATCGAACTCCCCCAAATCCTTGTTATTGATGACGAAATGGGGCCGCGCGAAAGCTTGCGCATGCTTCTGAAACCAAATTATCAGGTCCACACCGCCGATTGCGTCGAAGCCGGACTCAAACTCCTCAAAGAGAAACAGCCCGACACCATCGTGATGGATATTCGGATGCCCGGAATGAGCGGGATCGAAGGTCTGCGTCAAATCCGTGAGATCGATCCGAATCTCTCCGTGATTATGCTCACTGGTTTTGGTGCGCTCGAAACGGCGAAGGAAGCTCTGCGTCTCGGTGCGAACGATTATATCAGTAAACCATTTGATGCTCATGAAATGCAGCAGGTCATCGATCGCAATGTCGAACGCACCCGCGCGCATCGGACGAGCGAGACTGCGGCCGGCGAAATTAAAGAATTAAACAATCGTTTGCTTCAACAACTGGCGCAAAAAGAGCGATTGGCCGCACTCGGGCAGGCGTCCGCCGAATTTGTCCACGATCTCGGCAACCCGCTCACGATTGTTTGGGGTTACGTCCAACTGCTCGCGCGGCGTCTTGAAAAATCTGAGGAAGACGAGAGCGCCAGCTCGGTCAAGGAATTAAAAATCATCGAGCAACATGTGCGCACCTGTCGGGAATTGCTCACGATGTGGCAAGGCTACGGCAATGTCGAAGCTTCGCCGCCCAAGGCAGTTTCGGTTTCGGGAACACTGCGAGAAATCCTCAAGGGCCTTTCGTCCGTCGCCGATCAAAAGGGAGTAGCGTTTCGAGTGACGATTTGTGAAGACCCATGCGTCCTTTTGGGAGATGCCTTGCAACTGAATCGCGCCATTCAAAATGTAATCATTAACGCCGTTCAAGCGTGTCCTGACAAAAGCGGTATTGTCATGGTCGCTTGCGCTCAAAAAGATTTTTATGTCGATCTTCGCGTCGAAGACAACGGACCTGGGATCCCGGCCGGGCAGTTGAATAAGGTTTTCGATCCTTATTTCACAACCAAGCAGGCCAAGAGCGGCACTGGCCTTGGACTTTACATCACCAAAAAGGTCGTCGAGGACCACAACGGCTCGATTAAAGTCGAGAGCACACCCGGCACCGGGACCGTTTTTACGATTCGTCTCCCGCTCTCCACTAGTTAATACCAGGCGCGCTCGAAGATCGCTGGATTCTTCGCTCGAGTGTTTTCTTACGCGCGGTTTCACTTGTCAGTTCCCTCGGCTTTGGTTTTGCTGAATGCGTGCCTTATCGCGTTGCGCCAATCTTTCTGATCCGATTGGCCGGCGCGCCTTTTGACTGCCTCGAGCAATTGGCCACGCCCGAAACGAGCAGACTCGCACGCGAGCTATTACGCAGCGAAACCGCGCTGAGCGACGAAGACAAAACCAAAGCTGCGCAGTCCTTGGAGACGGAGATCGCGTCAGCGCGCGCAAACCTTTGGCAAGCCGCTCGAACAGCTTTAGCGCCGTACTTAGTCTTTACGGGGAGTGGTGTGCGTGAATTGCTTGCCCATTTACTCGACGCTTCTCGTTCCGAAAATCTGATTCACCGCAATTCTCGATCTGGTGATCGGGAGCGGCATCTGCTTCTTTATCTTCAACGCGTCGCCGCCAAGAATGACACCTTCAGTGAGTTTGGCCCGTCTGGCTGGGGGAAGATTAGCAATGTTTCCGGAGTGACTCTGGCTCCGGTACCCGGCATTGCCAAACGCGACGCATTTCTCGAACGCTGGACCGCCCACGCAATCGCCGCCGCAATTAACTCTGATCCAGAGAACTCAAATACAAAATTGGCCGTGCCGGCGCTCGAACCACACGCCGTGGAAATCTTACGCGATGACGTTGAAAATTGGCTTCCAAGCGCGGCTCGCGATAACTGGCTGTCGTTCCTGGATGCGCTAGTCGCTCTTCCATTGAAATTTGCCGCGACGACTCGGATACAGGATCGACAATCGCTCTCAGACAACGCCCAGACGTCACTTCAATCGATTGGCGTCGGACCAAAACAGGCCGATCGATTTCTTTACGCAGCCACGAATCCGATCGGCGAAGAGTGTTTTCGCGAATGTCACTTTGAAATTAACGCGCGTTTGATCGACGAAGTCGCCGTTCAGGCCGAACCGTGGATCGATCTGTGGCGTGACAGCTATGCGTTCATTGCTTCGCGTGTGGCCGCCGGTCTGCGCGGCATCATGGAAAAAGCCGGCGCGAAAAGCGGAGTGATGCCTCTGCCGGCATTTATGCAGGCATGCGAAACCGCGAAACTTTCTTTGACCGGACCGGGGCTGGTCGCGCTCTCAGTGATGGCATTTCAGGAAGTGAAAGCCGCGTTTCGGCAACGATTGCAGCCGCATGTTGATCTTAGCGAATACGAACTTACGCCCGAGGATTGCCATGTTGTGCGCGACAATTTCGATTATCCAAAATTCGACGACTACACGTATCCGTCAGCCGATCTCCAACTCGCTGCCACATCAACTGACGCGATCGCGCGCGGCGATTATCAATGGATTTTGGCCGAGCTTCATCCGCCAGTCGCGCTTCTTCATCATTGCATGTACTGGAGTTGTCCGGACAAAGAAGCGGTTGGTCGCGCTTTGGCGAGCACGACGTTCGGTTGTCCGAATTTTCATTTCGGTTTTTTCGCCGCCGATTTCACCGCGCACACGACCGTTCGTTTATTCGACGCAATTCCCCAGCTTTCGAATTTCGTCGCGCCGCAACGAGCCAACTCCAAGTGGAAAAAAATTTCGCCCGCAGACGCGGAAGTTTATGTCGATGAAACCACGGGCGACGTTGGCGTGCGTAAGGTCGACAATCGCGAACATCTCGGGTCGTTCGCGCGAGCGTGGGTCATTCCGCTCGGTTTTCATCCGTTCCAATTTGGAATCTCGCCGCACACACCGCGTTTGTGTTGCGGCAAAGTAGTTGCGCAACGTCGCAGCTGGACTGTGAAAGCCGACGATCTGACTCCCGGCAAATACACTGGCGTTTCGAGTCAGTTGGTTCTCGCAGTTGAAAAATTGCGGGCCGAGAAAAATTTGCCGCGCTTTATTTATATTCGTCCGACCGAACAAGCTTTGCGTCGAAGCGGAGCCGAAGGTCGCGATAAAGACACCAAACCGGTTTTCATCGATCTTGAGAGCTATTTGTTTTTGGAAATCTTCCACCGCTGGCTCGTCAAAGCGGGCGAGATCGAAGTGACGGAGATGCTGCCCGACCCCGAACATTTGCTTTGGAAAGAATCGGATGGTCGCCACAGTTTCGAGCTGCGCACATTAATTGTCCCGCGTTCATGAAGATTGTCGCGATCGCAAACCAAAAAGGCGGAGTGGGGAAGACAACGACCGCGGTGAACCTTGGTGTGGCGTTGGCGGAAAAAAAACTCCGCATTCTCCTGATCGATCTCGATCCTCAGGCGAACGCGACCAGCGCGCTCGGAATGCAGGAAGTCGAAGGCGAGAGTATTTATGAATCGCTTCTGGGCGGGGCTTCTATTGCCGACAAAATATTGCCGACTCGTCTCGATAATTTGTTCATCATTCCGGCCGATCTCGATCTTGCCGGCGCCGAAGTTGAAATTGCGCGAATGCCAGAGCATCTCACACGTCTCGCCAGGACGTTGTCGACCTTTCACTCGGACGAAACCTTCGATCTGGTTCTTTTGGATTGTCCGCCTTCGTTAGGCATTCTCATGACCAACGCGCTGGCCGCAGCCGATGAGATCCTGACTCCGATCCAGTGCGAGTATTTTGCGCTCGAAGGTTTGGTTAAAATCGTGCGAGTAGTCGAGCAAGTACGTGATTCTGGCGCAAACGATCGGATCGAGATCGGTGGAATCGTTATGACGATGTTCGACAGCCGGACGAATCTCAGCGGGCAAGTGGTAGACGAAGTGCGAAAACATTTTGGAAAGCGCGTTTACAATACGGTTATTCCGCGGACGGTTCGGTTGAGCGAAGCACCAAGTTTTGGAAAATCGATTCTCGAGTACGACTCGAGCGGCGTCGGCGCCGGCGCTTATCGCTCGCTCGCGCGTGAATTCATCAAGCGGCACGCTCTTTCGCCCAACCCTCGAGAGACGGAGAAAACACCCGCGTCGGAAATCCTCGAAAAATAGTTTCCTTTTCCAACGTCATCCCGATTTTCTCGACAACGCGCCGCGAAGCAACGTTCTCGGGATGAATTAACGAGATGACGCCCGGCCGCGCCGTAGCCGTAGCCGTAGCCGTAGCCGTAGCCGTAGCGAAGGCGGGCCAATCTTGCCGTCGATTTACGACCTTGGTGTTGTCGACGCTTTCGGCGCCGGGCTCGCAGACTTCTTTTCCATCGGCCCAAGCTTTACAAATTTTGCCTCCAGCGTGCCGTCTGGGTTTTTCCAATAAGCGCCGCTGACCTCTTCATTGTCGGCAATATCCTTCATCGTCCCGGCGGCCGCGCCTTTCATGACGCTTGTTTTATCAGTGACTTTGAAAATGCGCGTCGCTTCTTTGCCGGTAATCGTGAATGTTTTGTTTTTCTGATCGACCGCCGAAACCATTCCGTGAAATGGAATTGGTCGCGTTGGCTGCTTGCCTGGCGGTGCTGATGCCGCGGCGGACGGCGCAGGCGAAGTTGATTGTGCCGTTGTCTGCACCACGAGCGAAAACGAAAAGACCAGGGCCGCAACACCAGCCGCGGCGATACGGTAACTCTTTGATTTCATAGGTACGGGCCGATGGAATGGAGAATCAGTTGCCGAAATTTGCCAAGCTAAATGTGGAGGTAAAGGGATTATCTATAAGCGTTTTTGAGCAAAGCACGGCCGGAAGAGGGCTTCAGGTAATTTTCCAGCGTTCGGGCCCTGTCTCTGTTCGAAAAAGCGATATAGATTTTGATTCGCCACGGCTTCCACTTTGACGTGTGCGTCACTTCACCGCGATTGTGCCTTATCAAACGCCGACGAAGCTCCTGAGAGCAACTGGTGTAGAATCGGCTCGGATCGAGTTCGCTTTGCAGCACGTAAAAGTAGGTGAACGTTGCCATTTTTCGGCAGGCGCAGGCGTAGCTCGCACGATTTCTGTGCCAAGGCTAAAAGTGTCCGCCTTCGCGAAAGCTCCGGCGCGACAGCCCTACGCTTGTCGCTACGCCGTGAGCGAAGACTGGAGGTAAGGGGATTCGAACCCCTGACCTTCTCATTGCGAACGAGACGCTCTACCAACTGAGCTATACCCCCGTAAATCAGAAGCTGATAGTTGATGGTTGAGAGTTGAGAGAAAAGCAAGTCTTCCCGCTCTCAACTAAAGGCAAACTTGTTCGCCGATCTCTCAACCATCAGCTTGCCGTCAAAGTGCAGAATTTGGGCGGCGTTTCAACTGGACGTCCATCCGTTTTTCCCCATTACCTCCAATGCCGCAGGCGCGATTTTCAGTAGCGTAAGCAACTTTTCGGGAATGAAACCGCCCCGAATCGGTAGGAACAGATGAAATGAAACCGCTTGGTTTCGACGATTCTTTCCGATACTATTGGGCAACGCCGCAGTTGAATGATTGCGACGCACAGGAGGTTCCCTTATGAAAAACTACAACTCGAACAACAAGCTGATCATTCTTCTTTTCGCGGCAGCGAATCTCGCCGTCGCGGCAGTGGTGTCGGCTGGTGGTGGTTACGATTACTCACGGAGCGAATTGATGGGCAACAGCGGATTGACCATTTTTCGGGAGGCAGACTTCGGCAACCAAATCGGCCTGAGCATTTCCATCGATGGCACTCCAATCACGACGCTCTCTCGCGGTGAGGGTTACCGCGCGATGGTCCGGCCGGGCCGGCATATTCTCACCGTTACCGACACGCCATCGCCCTACGGCAAGACCAAATTCACTGAGAAAGCGATCAATTTAGCCCCGGGGCAGAATTATTCCTTCACCGCGATCTGGGAAGTCGAGACAATCCATCTCGAGGACGGTGGTTACGTGTATCACGGTTTTTACCGATAGCTGCTGGCCCAACGCTGATTGTTAGTGAAGCATGGTCGGAACATCTATAGTTCCTGAACCGAGTTGCGTTTCATTGATCGCGATCTTCGCCGGCGGGGGCGCAATCGCGGGCTTTCCTTTTGATTTGAGCGAATCATTCAAGGTCGGCAGATCTTTCGTCAGCAACTGGTCGAATTCCTTGGTGACGTCACCCAATTCCCGGCGCAGCGCGTCGATGTAAGCGATTTGATAATCGCCCGGCCTGCCTTCGAAGCTGAGAATCGCGCCATAGAGTTGATCGGTGTGCTCGCGGAGGCGTTCTTCGCCGGTAATCGCGCCGCCCTCTTTCGTGGCAACGATTTTCTTGCGCACATTGTCGGTCTTATCGTCGAAGCCTTTGATACTCTTTTTCAATGGATCATTTTCCGGGATGGCGGAAGCGGCCTTTGCCACGTCGCGCCGCAAAAAAAGGATCCGGTCCATTAACGCGCTTTCATCATTGAAAAGCGCGTGCACTTTCATGGCCGCGTCGTACTGCGCCTTCCGATCTTCCGCGGTAAATTTCGCTCGCCGATCCAAGCCGACCGTCAGCTTCGTTTCGTACGTTTTTCCAGCTTTCGTCAGCCGAACAGTGTAATCGCCCGGAATCAGGCGAGGTCCGCGCGTGCCGGCAAAGGCAATTTGCGCCGCGGGCGGCACTCGGGGTGGTTTTTCGAGCATGGTCCAGGTCACGCGGTTCAAACCGGGACGCTTGCTCGCGGGAACTTCGTCGACCACACGCCCGGTCGAATCGAGGATCTCGATTTTTAATTTTCCGAAAAGGTGACGCGTCTTCTGATAATAAGTGATGACCGCAGCGTCGGGCGGGTTGTCGCCAACAAAGACGGCGTCGCCGTTCGCCCAACCGCCGTTTCCTTCGATGCGCTGCTGCACCGGGCGCGCGGAAACGAATGCAACTTCCTGCGACGTCAGATCATTGGTCAGGTTACGAAGCGGAACAATGTCGTCGACGATCCAGATGCCACGACCATGCGTCGCCAGAACAAGATCGTTTTCGCGCGGTTGAATCGCCAAATCCCGGACCGCCACCGCCGGAAAATGGTTGCCTTTGAATTGGGCCCAGTTTTTTCCGCCGTCGATCGAAACCCATAATCCAAACTCGGTCCCCAGAAAGAGCAGGTCCGGTTTTTCTAAATCCTCTTTGATCACATGCGCGTAGCCGCGAACGCCTTTTGCGTCCTGCGCGCTGACCAGTGGTGTCCATGTTTTTCCGTAATCGGTGGTGCGAAAAACGTACGGCGCCATGTCTCCGAATGTATGTCGATCAAACGCGGCATAGGCCGTGGCCGCATCGAAGTTGCTGGCCTGGACCCAGCTCACCCATGAATTCTTCGGAAGGCCCGGGACATTGGCGACAACGTTGTTCCAAGTTTTTCCGGAATCACGCGTGAGTTGGAGATTGCCATCATCGGTCCCGACCCAGATCAAATTCTTGTCCTTGGGCGATTCACTGATCGAATAAATCGTGGTGTGCATTTCCGCCGACGAATTGTCCACGGTCACGCCGCCTGATTCTTCCTGCTTTTGTTTTTGCGGATCGTTCGTGGTCAGATCCGGGGAAATCCGCTCCCAGTTTTGGCCATGATCGCGCGAACGAAATAAAAACTGCGCGCCGATATAGACGGTTCCTGTCTCGGTCGGCGAGAGCGCGATTGGCGTGTTCCAATTGTAACGCAGCTTTTCGTTGTAATTTGGGCGTGGCTTGATGTTGCGGGCTTCGTGTGTGTTGCGATTGACGCGGCCGATCTCGCCCCCCTGATATTCCGCGTAAATGTAATCCTTGTCGGCCGGATCGGGGAACATCCAGAATCCGTCTCCGTTGTACATGTTCTCCCAGCGATGATTCGTGATTCCGCCGGGGTATTGCGAATCGCCCACCCACGAACTGTTGTCCTGAAGGCCGCCGTAAACGCGATACGGATCTTCGTCGTCCAAACTCACGTGATAAAATTGCGAGACGGGAAGGTTCTCGCCTTTCCACCACTTGCTCCCGCCGTTGTAGGAATACCACATCCCGCCGTCGTCGCCGGCAAAGACGGTCTGCGGATTGACCGGATCGATCCACACATCGTGATCGTCACCGTGACTTCCTTGAAAACCACCAACCACCGCGAAACTCTTGCCGCCGTCTTCGCTCAGAATGAGCGCGCCATCCGGCTTGAACACGCGATCCGGATTTTTTGGATCGACAACCAGCCGCGCGAAATAGAACGGACGCCAGACCATCCAATTGCTTTTGTCCCGCTTATCCCAGGTCGCGCCGCCGTCATCGGAAACGAAAAGGGCGCTGTCGGGCGATTCAACCAGGCAATATATCCGTTTCGGGTTTGATGGCGCGATCGCAACCGCGAGCCGGCCATAAGGCTTCTTCGGAAAACCTTTGTTCGCCTCGGGAGTTACTTCACTCCACGTCTCGCCTCCGTCGTTCGAACGAAACAATCCGCTGGCGGAAGGTTTGTCCGGCCCATCGCCGCCGGATCGGCACTCCCAGCCTTTGCGCCGAAAATCCCACATGCAGGCAAACATCGTGTTCGCATTCGCCGGATCGATCGCGACGTCGCTGCAACCGGTAGAAAGATTCGCTCCCTGGAGAACTTGCTTCCACGTTTTGCCGCCGTCGCTCGTTTTGTAGAGACCGCGGTCGGCTGAATCGCTCCAAAGCGCTCCGGGCACTGCGGCAAAAACGATATCGCTTTTTCCGGGAGTGACCGCGATTCGCGCAATCCGTTCCGATTTCTCCAAACCGACGTGGTTCCAGGTTTCTCCGCCATCAGTCGATTTGTAGATTCCGTCGCCGATCGAGACGCTGTTGCGCGTCCACGATTCGCCGCTTCCAACCCAGACATTTTTGGCGTTGTTCGGATCGATCGAGATTGCGCCGATCGATTGAACAGCTTGCTCGTCAAAGACCGGGCGATAGCGGGTGCCGCCGTCGTCCGATTTCCAAACGCCGCCGCTGGCGGCGCCGACAAACAGCGTGATTTTCCCCGAAGGTTCCTTCGTTCCCGCGATCGCTGAGATACGTCCGCTCATCGCAGCCGAGCCGATGTTGCGCGCGCCCAAACCGGAAATAGTGGCGGAACTAAACGCCGGCTCCTGTGCTGGCAAGTTCGTTGCGGCAAAACAAATTGCGCCAATTAATACGCGCACTGCCCTCATCCCGACCTTCGCCCACGGGGAGAAGGGGCCGCCTCTCCCGATTTGGGGAGAGGATTGCCTGCCGCGCGGTAGCGCAGCGGAGGCGGGAAGTGAGGGGAATCGTGGATAGAAACTTGCCGAGAGAGATTTTAATGAGCGCATAAATGGGAAAAGAATTATTTCGAAGCCGATGCCGGAAAATGAAAGATTGCGTCGTCCACCGGCACGTTGGCTTCAGCTTTTTCAATCACGATTTTTTGCTTGTCTGGATCGCCTTTGCGCCCGGCTTCCTCCGAGAACGGAACGAACACCCCGCCGATCTTTTCATAATCGCTGAGGTCCGTTTCCACTTCTTCGTGGGCGCCGTGTCTGACCCGTTGAGTTAAAATCCGAATCTCTAAAAAGTGGTCGGGATCGAGATAAACAAAATTCACGTCGCCATTTTTGCGCACCACTTTGATTTTGAAGGCCGATGTTCCATCGACATCTTCCCGCCCGAGATACTCGAGCGTGCTCTCTTTCGCTTTCCAATCCACCAATGGCCCGTCGATCTCGGCATCTTCCATCAACGGCTTGACGTCGTCGGCGGAAAGCTTTTCCGGATCTTTGCGGCCTTGGAACGGTGATATCTTCCATCCTTCTTTGCCATCGTACGCCTGAACCGCGGTCATGCCTTGGAGTGTGAACTCAGCGCGGACTTCGCCCGGTCGTTTTTTGATTTCGACGTAAGCCAATTCAAGCTGTCCTTCATTGACGATCATTTTGCCGGTGCTACGCAGTGATTGCAGAGCGCGCAACGCGTCCGCGCCGCCTTTGGCTTCGATATTTTTGGCGACCAACTGTTCGAGCGTGGGCGCTTTCTGATCTTGGGTTTCTGCCGCCGCTGAAATCAACGCGACACCGGTGACGAAGAGAGAGATTAAACGTAAATGCATATGAGGTTGAGCCGAAGCGACGCGGAAACAGAATCGTCGCGCCGCAGTAGTATGCAAAGCATATGCCAAACGCGCCTGATCGCTACAAGCCGCTTCTAATCAGTGTGTTGTTAGTCGCTGCGAAAATTTTCTACTTCGCCAGTGTCCCAAGAATGGGATTTTCGTTCTCGGTTTTGGGACACATCGCACTGAGCAGCGATCTTAACTAATTGCGCCGAACGCGAGACCTAAACCGTAAGTGACGGTGGCTTCGATCACGCCAACGATTGTCATTTCCAATCCCGATGCCCACCAGGATCGAATAGTGATCAGCGATTTCAATGCGCCGACCGCGAAGTGCGCGATGATGCTGATGGCGAAAGAGGCGACGATCGCCGGAATGCCGCTCATAAAGAAAAAAGGAATGATCGGAATGAACGCGCCGATAGCGGTGGAGAGCGCGGCTGAAAATGCGGAGGTCCACGGTTTGCCGAAGTGTTGCTGAGAAAGTCCGAGCTCGCTTTGCGCCATTGCCTGCACCATTTGGTCGGGTTGCTCAGCCAGGCGCTCCGCCATTTTCTGCGCTTCGTCCACGTTGAATCCTTGTAGTTGATAGAAGAGCGACATCTCTTCGATTTCTTCTTCGGGATTTTCTTCAACTTCCGCTTTTTCTCGCGCGATCTCGGCCTCGTAAACTTCGCGCTCGCTTTTCACCGCGAGATACGCGCCGGCGCCCATCGACAATGACGACGCCAGCATTCCGGCGAGACCGGAGATCAAGACATAATGCTGTTGGTTGTTCGTCGCGCCGGCGACGCCGGAAACAATTCCGAACACAGCGCCGAGTCCGTCGTTCACGCCATAAATAGCGTCCGCCACCCAACTGCCGCCGCGGCCATGCCACCGTTCGCGTTTCAGAATCGTTTCGAGCACCGTGCGCGGTCCGAGCTGAGGCACCATTGTCTGGAGCGCGCGGGCGTGCGCTTTTTCTTCGACCGCGCTTTCGCGGAGAAAATCTTTCACGTCGTGTTCGCCGGCGAGAACGCGTTCGCGCTGATCGCGAAACGCGGCTTCGTGTTTTTCTTCGGCCGCTTCCATTCGGCGAATCGCAATCTCGGTTCCGAGTGCGCGATTCAACCAGCGCTGTAACCGTCGACCTAACGAGTCTGGAATTGTCGGGATTGGTTCGCCGAGGTCCGTCAGTTTTTCTGCCCAACGCTGCGCATGGCGTTCCTCCGCCTCGGCCATGCGATTTAAAATGCCCTTACGTTTTTCGTCGGTTTCGCGCGACGCCAGCTCGCGATACGCCTGGGCTGTTTCCACTTCCGCGCGCCAGTTGCGTTTCACCACTTCGACTGTCTCCGGTCTGCCGCGCCGTAGGTCCGAGGTGCGAGCCGCACTCGCAGAGGACTGGCCTGACTGGCCTTTTTCAGAGGCGGGTCGATCTTGTCCGGATTCCGTTTTCATCGCGCGCAGTCAATCTCAATCGCGGCCGTAATCGGCGGCAGCGCTTTGGGTTTAAATTGCTGCACAGTGATAATGAGGGCGACCGAGCCGATGATCAATGCCGCAGCGAGCAACGTGCGCAAAGTTACCGTTTCATGGGCGAACAACGCGCCGAGCAAGACCGCGACAATCGGATTGACGTAAGCGTAAGTCGCCACCTTTGCCGGATCGCAATGGCGCAGCAGCCAAAAGTAAGCGGTGTAACCTACGATTGCGCCGATTAACACGAGATAAGCAAACGCGCCTAACGATAAAGTCGTAATATTTCCCGGATGGAAATGTTTTGGCTCACCGACAAACAATCCGACGATTGTTAAAAGCAGACCGCCGCAAAACATTTGCTGCGCGGCGCCGAGAAACGGCGACGCGGTATATTTCGCTTTGCGGGAATAAAGCGAACCCGCCGACCAGATGAAGGACGACAAGAGCAAGATCGACATGCCAATGGCGGGATGACTGCCGCTCGCGGAAGAAAATCGCAATGCCGGTCCGAGCAGAATTGCGACGCCCAAAAATCCGCCGGCCAACCCGAGCCAAACAATCGGCGTGGGGCGCGGACTCATGCCGAACAACCAACCAAGCAACGTGATGTAAATCGGGACGGTCGCGACGATCAGACTGGCCAGGCCGGATTCGATAAACTTTTCGGAGAGCGTTACTCCGCCGTTTCCGCCTAAGAGCAGACACGCACCGACGATGAGCGCCGTTCGCCATTCCGCCGACGTCGATCTTAGCGGACCTTGTGTTCGCGCAATCGCGAACAGGATCAGGCCTGCGAGAAGAAAACGCGATCCTGCCATTAAAAACGGCGGGATCGACTGAATGGCGAAAAGAATCGCAAGATAAGTTGAGCCCCAGATCAAGTAGAGCGCCGCAAAAGCGGTGATGACCTGGATTTTTCGCGGCGCTGCCATGCAGATGACGGTTACTCGATGCGATTCAATGTTCTAGTCGAGTCAGCGCTTCGCGCGCTTTCGAAAACTGTGGATTGATTTTAAGTGCGCGCTCGTACCACGTCCGGGCTTCCGTCTCGAAGCCGCCGCGTTCGCAAATTCCGCCAATGTTGAACGCCGGATAGGCGTAAATATTAAGGATGTCCGATTCGAAAGTATTCGGGCGAACTGTCCCGGGTGCCGGCGGATGACAGCGACTGAGCAGCTGTTCGTTTTCGGCGAGCAATTTATCCAGCGGCACATCGCGCGATTTCGGCTGGATTACGATCAGCAGACCCTGTTGATACGGCCAATAATCCGCGTCGAGGCTGTGATCGTTTCCAACTGTTCCAGCGGCTGCAATCGTGCGTTCCGGATTGGCGACCACGAAGGTTTTCAGATTATTGGTCTGAACGTCGTAGCGATCGAAAGGGACGGCCAGGTCGGGATGTCGTTTGCGCAGCTGACGCACGTACCAGTCGCCGAGCAGAAGCGGCACCACAACCAGAGTCGTTTCGGTGCCGACGTTCTCGACTTGTTGAAGGTACATCAGCGGAAAAGCGGCGCCGTCCCCACTAACCAGCAGAACCGAATGTGGCCGGATGGTGTTGAACACGTCCTCGCCAAAATGACGGGCGATGGAATTTCGGCTTTGATCGATCCGGCGATAATTTGTTGCCACGGTCACCAGAACTGCACCGAGACAAATTGCGGTAGCGACTCGCAAGGTCCACGGCTGCGTTGAACTGACAGAGCGGGCAACGAATTGTGCGAGCGCGAGGACGCCAAACGCGGCCAAAGGCGCCAGCACCACTTGCGACAGGAGAAAGAACCGTTGCAAGACGAACAGTCCGGACGGCGCGGTTGCGAGATTAAGACCGGTGATCCAAACAAAAAATGGGCCGGCAAAAATAAATGCGATCAGGCTGAACCAAAAGTACCAGCGCGCTCTCTGAAAAACTCGAATCGCTCCTAATGTAATCAGCAATCCGGCGACTGGTCCGAACGAAATGCCAAGCGCCGCGAGTCTGGCCCATGGCGGTCCACCGGTGTAGCCGGGTGTGGCTACGAGTCGGGTCGACCCATAACTTCGTCGGGTGATGAGACGGACGAGATCGTGCAACGACGAGACGTTCCCCCAATTGTGGACGGGATGATGTGCCGATGCCCACGGCACATACGCGTACGGGATCAGTCCGATCACGAACGCGACAATGCCGGCCGCGAGAACCCGAGGTTGTGAAAACAAAATGGAGCGGCGCTGCCACAAAACAAAACAAAACGCCGGGGCCAGAAGCACGATCGTTTGATGATTTGTCAGCGCGAATCCCGCGACAAAAAATGCGGCGATCAAAAGAATGCTGCGTTCCGGATGTTCGTGCCATGTTACCAGCAACAGGATAAGCACTGCGGCGAGCAAATTGTTTAGCGGGAACACTTCAGCGGCGAGCGACCATTCCCAAAAGGTTGGATTAACTGCGAGAAGCAAAGCCGCGACCGCGGCGGCAAGTTGCGATCTCGTGAGACGCAACGCGATGAAATAAACAACGCCAGTCGCCAGCGCGTCGCATGTCGCCGAAAGTAGGTTCACTCGAAACGGAATCGGACCGAGCGGGAGTAGACTAAAAAGGTGCCCGAGCATCGTGAACAGCGGATACCCCGGCGCATGCGCGACTCCCAAAGTCACCGCGGCCGTGATCAATTCCGGCGAGTCCCCGACGACAATGTCGCGTGCGGCCGTCAGGAAATATAAAATTCCAGCTGCAGTGACGACCGCGACTGCGCCGATCCATGGCTTCAAAGTGCTTCCTTCTAAGATCGACATCGGACTAACCACTAATGAACACTAATGGACACAAATGGCAGGCAAACGGTCTTTGGATTCGTGTTCATTTGTGTCGATTCGTGGTTAAATGCGCCTTGGTCACAGTTGAATGACTTGAGCAGAGTGAATGTCGCGGCTGGCGAGGATTTTTTGCAGCAACTCCTCGCCCGGCACGTTGTCCAAATTCAAAATCGTCAGCGCGGTGCCGCCGGCCTGATTTCGACTTAGCGACATGGTGGCGATGTTGACGTTGTGCTCGCCGAGCAATGTGCCGATGCGGCCGACGATTCCCGGCCGGTCCGTGTTTTCGAGAACAAGAATGACTCCGTGCGGCCGCGCTTCAACCGGGCGACTATTGACGCTGACAATGCGCGGCGTCGCGCCGAAGAATGCGCCGCCGACCGACACAGTTTTCCCTTCCGCATCGGCAGACAACTCTACCAGATCGGTATAATCGCCGGCCGCGCTCAATCGTGTTTCGGTCACTTTTAATCCGAGGGTTTCAGCAAACGCGGGCGCATTCACTTCGTTGATGTCAGCACCGCCGGCGCTTAGGAGAAAACCTTTCAGGACTGCGCGCGTGATCGGCCCGGTCTCGAGCTCGTTCACTTTGCCGCTGTAATTAATTTTCAATTCGTCCACGCGTCGCGGCGCAACTTGTGAGAGAAACCGGCCGAGTTTCTCGCCAAATCTAAGGTGCGGGCCGATCACCGATAACGTTTTCGCATCGAGGTTCGGCATGTTGACCGCGTTGCGAATGGTTCCGTCAAGGAGCGCAGCTCGGATCGATTGGGCGATTTCGATTCCAACACTTTCCTGCGCTTCAGCGGTCGAAGCGCCAAGGTGCGGCGTCAAAATCAAATTCGGCGCTATGCGCAGTGGTGAGTCATCCGGTAACGGCTCAATTTCGAAAACGTCCAGCGCGGCAGCGGCGACATGTCGATCTTGCAACGCGCTCGCCAGCGCCGTTTCATCAATCAAACCGCCGCGCGCGCAATTGATGATGCGCACGCCGCGTTTCGTTTTTGAAATGCGCGCAGCGTCGAGCAGGTGACGCGTTTCGGAAGTCAGCGGCGTGTGCAGCGAAATGAAATCCGTATTTGCGAGCAAGTCGTCCAGCTCTTCGGTTAGCTCTACTTGCAAACTGCGTGCTCGCGCGGCGGAGAGATAGGGATCGTACGCAACCACGCGCATGCCGAAGGCGATGGCGCGCCGGCTCAATTCGCTTCCAATTCGGCCCATGCCAATAACGCCGAGCGTCTTGTTGTAAACCTCGACGCCCTCGAAATCTTTCCGGCTCCATTTTTTGCTGCGCAAACTCGCGTCCGCCTGCGGAATTTTCCGGGCGACGCAAAGCAAAAGCGAAAATGCGTGTTCAGCGGTGGAAACGGTGTTGCCGCCGGGCGCGTTGAGCACGAGCACGCCGCGCCGCGTCGCCGTTTCAACATCGACATTGTCCACGCCGACACCGGCCCGACCGACCACGCGCAATTTCTTGGCCGCGTTCAGCGCTTCTCCGGTCACTTTTGTTTCGCTGCGGACGATCAACCCCGCGAAGTCGGGAATAATTTCAATCAGCTTCGCCGGACTGAGCTTGGTCTGGACCGAAACGTCGAGCTCGCCGTCGCGGGAAAGTTCGTCCACTCCACGCTGAGAAATTGCGTCAGCAATTAGAACTTTAGGTAGAGTCATGCGGAGCAAACATTCAATTAATGGTCGGGCGAGACTCTGTCGAGCCGACTAATTGGACGGCTCCGCGGAGCGTCGCCCTACCGCGTCATCTGCAACTGCGCGACCACTTCGATTTCCGCCGTTTGCGGAAACATGTCTAGCGGCGTGACCGATTCGATTTTGAATCGCTGTTGTAAGTCGGCCAGATCGCGCGCGAGTGTGGCTGGATCGCACGAAACATAGTACAGCGTCGCCGGCGCAAGATCGACAATCGTTTTCCGAAGCGACTCGCTCAGTCCAACTGCCGGCGGATCGACAATCACCGCGATTTTATCACGGTCGCATTTTTCCAAAACGGAAGCGAGCTCAGCATCAACGTCTCCGGCAATATAGGTTTCTTTTGTGCTCGCGTTTTCTTTTGCGGCCGCGATCGCGAACCTGTCCCAATCGATGCCAACGACACGTTCAAATTTATCGACCAGCGCTTTGGTGAAAAATCCGGCGCCGCAAAATGCATCGATGAGCAAGTCTTGATTGGGCTGCGTCAGCTGAACAATTAAGTCGCGGAGCGCGTTTGCGGCGCCGTCATTGGTTTGCGAGAAAACGCGCCGCTCCGATCTTGCGCGCAGCGTGTAATGACCGTCACGAACATCGTGCGATCGCAATTCGGCCAGTTCGCGGTTCACTTCTTCCATCGCGATTAGGCACTGTTCGATCTCGATCAAACGATGCGAGTCGCGCCGAAAATATCCGATGATGCCGTTCTCGGCATGAACGGTGACGCGATTGCGATAACCGTAGGCAAGAGGCGAGGGGATCATTGCCCGCATCGGCACGTTCTTGAGCTTCCCGATTCGTTGAAGAACGTCGCGGACCTGGCGCGACTTAATCTCGAGCTGATGCGAGTAATCGATGTGTTGATAAGCGCAACCGCCGCAGCGGCCAAAGTAGGGACAAGGCGGTTCGACCCGAACCGGCGACTTTTCGCAAAGATCGACAATCTCGGCCTCGGCGAATTGTTTTTTCTCGCGGGTAATTTTTGCCGAGACCAATTCGCCGTCGATCGTAAACGGAATGAAAACCGCCTTGCCGTTTTCCCGCGCCACGCCTTTTCCGCCGAACGCGACGTCCTCGATTTTTAGATCGACAGTGCGCATGTCGGACAATAGCCCAGCGTTTTAACGCTGGGTCAATGAATGAAAACACGAAGAAGTCCCGTTAGGGACGGTAGAACGATTCTTTCGTGTCTGCCGGCATTTCGCCGAAAATAAATTTGGAAACCCAGCGTTGAAGCGCTGGGCTAAACACTAGCCACCGACGCCATTACGCGGTCGATCGCCGCTTCGAGATTTTCCATTTTCACCGGTTTGACCAGATGCTCGGCAAATCCGGCTTCGATACTTTTCTCGATGTCGCCATTCATCCCGAACCCGCTAATGGCGATTCCCGGTATTCGCGAAATTGCGTGGAGGTAAGTCATGAGCTCTGTGCCCGTCCCGTCGGGCAGGGCAATGTCACTAATGAGCAGGTCGAATGAATTACGCGCCGCCGCTTCCATCGCCGATCGAACGTTATGCGCCGCTGCGACCAGATGGCCGCGCCTAACGAGCAGTCGCTCAAGTGCAGTGCAAGTGTCCTGATGATCGTCGACCAGCAAAATTCGCAGCGGCCGGCTTTCCGGCATCGGAGCAGTCAGTTTCACGATGCGCGGCGGTGGCGGCACAGTTTTCATTGTCAAAATGAAAGTGGAGCCGCGGTCTCGGCCTTCGCTTCGCGCAATGAGTGTGCCGCCGTGCGCCTGGGCAAGGGATTTAGAAATTGCCAAACCGAGACCGAGTCCGCCAAAGCGCCGTTGAAACGCGCGCTCGCCTTGTTCGAACGGGTTGAAAATCCGATTCATGATTTCCGGTTCGATCCCGATTCCGGTGTCGTGCACGGCGACGGCGAGAAGCTGCGGCTCCGGATTAGACGACGAAATTGTGATCTCGCCGTTATCGGCAGTGAACTTGATCGCATTCTTGAGCAGGTTCCAAACAATTTGCTGGAACTTGGCGGCGTCTCCGGAGACGTGATGCGCGCCACCGCGCAAGTTGAGATGCAGGGTCAAATTGCGCACCTGCGCTTCCGGCCGGCAGATTTCTACCACGTTGTTGATGACTTCGTGAGCATCTAGCGGCCCGAATCGTAATTGCAATTTGTCTTTGGCAATGCGGGTGAGATCGAGGAGATCGTCGATGAGTTGGCTTTCCAATTCGACATTGCGACGAATCATTGCCAGCGAATTTTTTGATTCAGGCGAACGCGCGTCGTCTGTCTCGAGCGTATCGAGCGCTGCCATCACCGGGGTTAGCGGCGTGCGCAGCTCGTGCGAAAGCATCGCCAGGAAATTGTCTTTCGTGCGGTTCGCGGCCTCGACCGCGTCCTTTTGCTGCTCGATCGCAGCTTGGGCGCGATTGCGCTCAGCAATTGCGGCGGCGATTGCCATTGCCGTGACCGTAAGTGCTGCTGTCCACCATTGCAGCACCAAGAGCGATTGATTTTTTGTCTGCATGATGAACGGGCCAAAACCGTGAAGCGTTCCCCAAATGGCGATGGCAGAAAGAACAAAGATGCCGGTGGCGGTTTCGCGCGGCGTGAATCGGAACGCGGTCCAGATAACGATTGGTCCGCAGATAAACGAGATGGGATAATTGTGCGCGGAAATTGGAAACCATCCGCCGAATACTGTCTCCGCGAGAGCAACCAGCAGCAGAAGGAGGATGGTGACTTCGACCGCTTGCGCCCGGTTCCAGTTTCTCCGTGACGCCGTGACGCTCCAAAGAATCAGAAGGGGTGCGACGACAAGAACTCCCGATGCATCTCCGAGCCACCAAGTCAGCCAGATCGGACCGTAGTTTGCCGACTGAACGAAGCCGCCGAGAGCGAGACTGGTGACACCCATCGCTGGACTAACCGTTGTACTAATTAGCGCAGCGAGCGCGAATTTGAAGACATCCTGTGGACGATCGAAAACTCGAGTGCCTCCAGCTAATCCGTTTACGAGCCAGGCTCCGCAAAGTGCTTCTAACGTGTTGCCACCGGCAATGCCAAGCGACGTCCAAATATTTCCCGCGGTCAAAAAGTTTACAAAAAATGCACCGACAAAAATCGCGGGCCACACGCGAACCCCCAGAACCAGCAATGCCGCGAGCGCGATGCCAGCTGGCGGCCAGACCGGCGATGCGCTCGCGTTGAGAAAGGCCAGGTGCAGTGAAAGTTTGCCGGCAACAAAATAGATCAACGCCAAGGCGCTGATTGCCGGCAGCGTGGGAATTTTCCTGGGATTCATTACCCGACCGCCTGTGCGAATCGCTCTACCAGTTACGCGGCTCGCCGCGTTGGTCAACCGATTTGTGAATAATTGGGAATAACTTCAGAGGCGCGCAAAATCAAGAATTGCCACGGCGACTTGTTGTAGCTGCCGCTGTCCTCAGCGACAGAGACCATTAGTTATGCCTTAATTATGCCTTAATAATCGGGGCAGTCGGGACATTCGATTCGTTGTTGAGCTCAGCCCGCGGGCGGACCTTGAAAATAAAATAAAACCGCGCGACTCGCATCGAAAAGGCCGTGGGCAATGATCGCCGGCCAAAGATTGCGTCCCGAGACAAAAACAAGAACGGCCAGCAAAACGCCAAGCGTGCCAGTGATTAGCATGCCGAGTGGATTTTGGTAAGCGTGAGACGCTCCGAACAGGAGGCCTTGAATGATGCAAGCAGTGATCCACGCGCCGCGGTTACCGCCGAAAAGCATGGCGAGCCCTTGCATCAAAAACCCTCGGAACATGAATTCCTCATAAAATCCGGCCCCGATCAGGACATAAACCACAGTGTAAATAGTGAGTCCGAGATTCCCTTGCAACGCGCTGAAGCGACTGAGGTCACGATGGAACCCGGCCTTCTCCGAAAAATATATTCCAGTGAAGACAACAGCCGCGAGCAAGATGCCGATGAGCAATGTGCGCGGCCAATTCTTCGGATGTTTCAGCCCGATGTCTGCGAGTCGTTCGCGCCGCAGCCAGATCAGCACGCATGCCACCAGGACCTCCAACATTTGGATGGCTCCGCCGAACACGAAGCCGGACTCCATCGACTTCGGCTTGTAAATAGCCTCGGCGGCGGTTTCCAAACCGAAAACGACTGCAACCAAGATAACGATATCGATCAAATATCGAAATCGACCCGCACCGTGCGCCATTGCCGCCGGCTCGATCGGATTTTCCATGGCGCCGCCAATAGTAGCGGCTCGGTGTTCAATTTGGACAGACGAATTCTACAAATGTCTGTCCGCTGATCCGCCAAAGGACGGATTCGCCGTGGCGAACTTGTGACCTCTGATTAGTGCAGTCCTCGCACCCAGCCGGTGAGATGAAATACCACCAGCACGTCCCGATGGTCTATTTTCCCGGGCGGAAATTTCCAATTGAACAATGTCATCACGGCACTGGCGTCCAGCTCACGATGACCGGTTGTTCGGAGAACTTTCACTTCGTCCGCGGTTCCGGTCTTCGGATTAATGACGAGCCGGTAAATGCCCTGACCTTGATAACCCATGTGCTGCGATTTGATCGGATATTCCGGATCGGGCGCAGAGATCGAATCTTTCTTGTACTGCGCGTCAATCTTCACGACGTCGGTGGCGCGGCATGGCGTTAGCAGCGCGAGTTGGAGAAATAGCAGCGTTAACAGAGTTCTAAGGGGTGATTTCATACATCAGAAGAATCGAACGCCGCCACCCAACTGGCCGTGCCGTCCACAATTCGAAAAAGAGAAATCGAATCAGGAAATCGCGCCGCTCTGCGGCAAACTACAGGTCCGGGACCAAACTAGATGAACTAGCGGGAGCGTAACCCAGGAAGGAGCAACTCCTCGATGGCGTCGCTGTTTGCAATCGGCAATCGAAAATCTAAAATCAAAAACGTCGTTGTTCCCGTAGTTCAACGGATAGAACAAGGGTTTCCTAAACCTTAAATGTGGGTTCGATTCCCGCCGGGAACGCAGCTTCTCTAACGCAGCGCGTATTAGACTCTCGGTGAAATGCGTTGACGTGTTCTTCGATTGATTCGCTCGCTCCCGCTCGCTCACCCCTTCGGGGCTTTGTCGATGTCGCTCGACTCCCGTCGGCTCCATTCCCGCCGGGAACGCAGATTCTTTAATGCAGCACGCATTAGACTCTTCGTGAAATGCGTTGACGCCGACTTCGATTGATTCGCTTTCTCCCGAAAGCTCACCCTTCGGGCTAAAGTCCATCTCGCGGTCTCCCGACTCGCTCGATTCCCGCCGGGAACGCAGCTTCTCTAATGCAGCGCGTATTAGACTCTCGGTGAAATGCGTTGACGTGTTCTTCGATTGATTCGCTCACTCCGGGCCAGCCTGGCGGCTAATGTCTCCTTGTCTCGGCGCCCGCCGGACGCATTCCGCCGGGACTAATCAATGTCAAATATTTAGATGCGACCCCGAATTCCGCTCCACTGACCACGGGCGATTACTCGGCCGACAGATAACTCACTTTGCGCTAGTCGGCCGTTCTCTTCCGCCGAAGCTCAAAACAATGCCGGTGGAAATGCGCAAGTTGTTCTGCCGATCGTTGTCGCTTGACGAAGAGAAATGCGTTCCCAGATAACCCACCTGGATTATGCGCCACGATAAATTATTCGTTAACCGCCAGTCTGCACCGACGCTGACATCGAACGCCCATCCGTCGGCCGACGTGTTGTTGGAAGTTTGAAAGTGGGCGAGGCCCTTGATTTCTTCATCAGAATCGTCATACACGCCGCCGAACAATGCCTGGAGGAAGATGCTCACGCGCTCCTTGGGGCGGATGTTTAACCGCGGGCCGAACATAAAAACGAAGCGATCCTCCTTAACAGTCTCAATGTTTGAACCTTCCCGAGACGTATTATTTCCGAACCCCCCGATCAAGTCGCCTCCCAATGCCAGCAGCGAGTTCAAATTGACAAATAAACTCGCGTCGAAGCCGTGGAGATCTTTTACATCGTCTGCGTCCAGGACATTCATGTAGTTATAACTGATACCGAATTCGAGCGGTTCCAGCGCCGCGGACTGTGCAGGTAACTCCTTTGGCGGAATGAACGTTGACGGTTTTTCCTCGGCCGCTGGGTCTTGTGCCAGCGCCGCCTGGCCGTAACCAAACATCAAGATGAGCAAAAGCCCGGAAAATCCAGTGCCGATAGATCGGAGGAGAGCAATGGAGTCCGTTTTCATTTTGGAGCTTGCCGTGAGCCGGAGTTCTAGAAATCCCCCTGCGGAAGGTCAAGGCTATTGTTTTCTCGGGACAGCACGTGAGGCAACGCCGTACGGGTCAAAGTGAATTGCCAAAAAGGCCAGAAGTCAGATTTCCGATTTTCAACAAATCTGCGAAATCCGCGGTTTGATTTGGGGCGCGACTATTTCGAGACCTTCATTCCGGGTTCTTTGAGGAGTAAGGACCAGCGGTGGGCGAAGATAAGTCCTAGCAAACGCCCAACATCCAACGCTCAACGTCCAATAATTCTGCCATCAGTGTAAATCCGTGTAATCAGCGGTTAATTATTTCTGGATTCTAACGCCAAGCTCTTTGACCAGGAAGGCCCAGCGGTCGGCAGTTTCGTCGATGATTTTGGTAGTCGGTTTGCCGGCGCCGTGTCCCGCTTTGGTTTCGATTCGGATCAAGGTCGGTTTGTCGCAACCTTGCGCGGCTTGAAGCGTCGCCGCGAATTTGAAGCTATGCGCGGGGACGACGCGGTCGTCGTGATCGGCGGTCGTGATCATTGTCGCTGGATAACAGCAGCCCCGCCCAGGCGGGGCGATGTGATGGAGCGGTGAGTAGGCGTAGAGAAATGGAAAGTCGTCCGGTTTTTCCGCGCTGCCGTAATCGGAACTCCACGCCCAGCCAATCGTGAATTTTTCAAACCGGAGCATGTCCATTACGCCAACGGCTGGGATAGCGGCGCCGTAAAGATCGGGCCGTTGGGTCATGCACGCGCCGACGAGTAATCCGCCGTTACTCCCGCCGCCGATCGCGAGTTTCGGCGTCGATGTGTACTTATTGTCGATCAAGTACTGCGCCGCGGCGATAAAATCGTCGAACACGTTTTGTTTCAGGTGCAGCATTCCGGCCTCGTGCCATTTCTCGCCGTACTCGCCGCCGCCGCGCAGGTTCGCGAGCGCAAAGATCCCGCCCATTTCCATCCAAACGAGATTCGCGGGCGTGAACGTCGGCGTTTCGGAAATGTCGAATCCGCCATAGCCGAGAAGATAAGTCGGATTTTTTCCATCGCGTTTCATTCCCTTTTTGTAAGAGATGAACATGGGCACGCGCGTGCCATCCGGGCTGTTGTAAAAGACCTGCTCGGTCGCGTAATCGTCGGGATTAAATTTTACCTTGGGTTTGAAAAGCAGCCCGCTCGCGAGCTTGTCGAAGTCGTAACGGAAAATTTCAGTCGGCGTTGTGAAACTGGTGAACGAATAAAATGTCTCGCGATCCTTGCGTTTGCCGGTGAATCCGCCGGCCGTGCCGAGCCCGGGCAGTGCGATCTCGCCATCCTGCGTACCGTCGAGCTTGAATAACTTCACCGCGCTGTGCGCATCCTTCAGATAAACGACGACGAAGCGATCGCCGACGGCGCTAACTGCTTCCAGTTTATCTTTCGATTGCGGCACAAGCTCCTCGATTTGGGCAGGGAGCGGCTTGCACGTGTTGATGGTAACGATGCGGCCGAGCGGCGCATTCAAATTCGTCCGGAACGCAAAGACCGGGCCTTCGTTGTCGATGAAAGCGTATTCGGCGTCGGCCTTATCGAGCAGCTCGACAACGTTGGAATTCGGATCGACCAGATTTTTGTAGAAGATCCGGTTTTTCGGATCGGTGCCGCGCTGGACAGTGATGATCAGATAACGCCCATCTTCGGTGACTTCGGCGTTGAAGAGCCATTCTTTCTGATCGGGCCGCTCGTAAATCAATTTGTCCTGCGACTGCGGCGTGCCGAGCTGGTGAAAGAAGAGTTTGTGATTGTAAACCTGGGAGCGGAGTTTGTTTTTCTCGTCAGGCTTGTCGTAGCGACTGTAGAAAAATCCGCTCCCATCTTTTTTCCAGGACGCGTCCGAAAACTTGATCCAGTCGAGAAGATCTGGTCGATCTTTCCCGGTCTCGACGTCGCGCACCTTCCATTGCTGCCAATCGGAGCCGGCGGTCGCGAGACCGTAGGTCATCAACTTCGCGTCATCGCTCACGTCAACGCCGCCCAACGCGACCGTTCCATCCTTGGCCAGCAGGTTTGGATCGAGCAGTTCGCGTGGTTTTTCAAAAAAGTTTGCCGTGGTGTAGAGAACATTCTGGTTTTGCAAACCGCTGTTCTTGGAAAAAAAGTAGCGGTCCTTTTCCTTGAAGGGGACACCGAACCGCTCGTAGTCCCAAACTTCAGTCAGTCGTTTCTTGATTCCGTCGCGTTCCGGAATCGTTGCCAGAAAATCGAACGTGATCTTGTTCTCGGCCGCGATCCATTTCCGCGACTCGGGCGCGTCCGGATTTTCCAATGGCCGGTAAGGATCGGCAACTTTAGCGCCGGAATAATCATCGACCTGATCGCTGGTCGGCGCGGCCGGGTATTTGAACTGGGTCTGCGAGTCGCCCGCAAAAATCAGTGTCAACGGCGCCAGAAAGAGAAGCGCGAGAAGCCTCCAATACATAAGCTGCCAAGCTAGCACAACTCTTCGCTCACGCGCGGTTGTCGTTGAGGATGCTCTCCACGGCAGCGCGGATGTGGGCCGCGGCGACAATGAAAAACGCTTTCGCCGTTATGAAATTTGAATTTTATGGCCGTGGCATTGCGGTTGCTTTTAGCAACAGTCGCAAGCTAGGAAGTCAATAAAACGAAACTGAACGTTCCTCAGCTTCAGCAGCGACGGTCCCGCGGACGCGGGACCGCGCTTTTTTTGCAACATGATGTTGCATCCAATTAGCAGAGCAGCGTGACGCTGTACCCAATTAACAAAAGCGGTCGCGAATGAGGTTAATGCTCGACGCGAGGCGGCGTCAGCGAGTTGCCGGCGCGTACTCAGGTGTAAGATCGACATCTTGTGGAACGTCTTCGAGCTCGGGGTCCATCAAGGACTTCTCGTGATGCTCTTTGGCGATGAGCATGTAGAGCGACGGGACGATGAACAATGTAAAGATCGTTCCAATGGTCATGCCGCCGACGAGCACGAGACCGATTGAGTTTCGCGCGGCCGCGCCGGCGCCCGTGACCAATGTCAGCGGAAAGTGACCTGCAACTGTCGCGACACTCGTCATCATGATCGGCCGCAAACGAATTCGCGCGGCTTGCGCGACTGCCGCAAGTTTCTCCATGCCGTCTCGCTGTAACTGATTCGCGAATTGCACAATCAGGATTCCGTTTTTGGAGACGAGACCGACCAGGGTGACCAGTCCGACCTGCGAGTAAATGTTGAACGAGGTCGTCCAACTATCGGTGAAGAACTTCCCGAACGGCATTTTCAAAAACATGAAAAGTCCGGCGCCGAACAGAGCCAGTGGCACCGAGCCAAGCAGAATGATGAATGGATCGCGGAAACTGTTGAATTGAGCGGCCAGGACCAGAAAGATCAAGATGAGCGCAAGGACAAACACGCCAAGAAATTTGTCACCCTCAGTCCGGAGCTGACGCGATGAGCCGGTGTAATCAATGACGTAACCCGGCGGAAGAATTTTGTGCGCTTCATCCTCGAGGAACTTCAACGTTGCATCAATCGACCCGCGCGGAGCGCCGGAGATCGTCACCGCATTGAGCTGTTGCATTCGATTCAGCGAACGCGCAATCGTGGTGTGTTTGATCGTCGCGATCGTGCTCAGCGATATCAGCTGATTGTTCGGGCCGGTCACGTAAATGTCTTTGACCTGTTCCGGAGTGAGGCGATCGATGCGTTTGATTTGCGGGATCACTTTGTAACTCAGGCCGTCCATGTTGAAACGATTGACGAAGTTTCCGCCGATGCTGACAGCGAGATCGGCCCCGACCTGTTGCATGTCGAGGCCCATCGCTGAAACCTTGTCGTGGTCGAAAACGATTTGAGCTTGCGGCTGGTCAATCTTCGTGTCGATATCGGCAAATTGGAAAACATGAGCGTCCATCGCTTTGCGAAAGATTTGCGTTGCAAAGTCGAGGATGCGCTCGTGACTGGCAGTCGAAGCGATAATGAACGTGATTCCAAAGTTATCGGCGCCAGGAAGCGGCTGGGGCTGGGTAGCAAACATCTGGATTCCAGGAATGGCACCCAACTTCTGCTGGACGATGGGGACATAATTCTTAGTCGGAGTCTTGCGGACGCCCCAAGGCTTCAACACCATTCCCCCGAAGCCGAAACTGGGTTGCGTGATCTGAAATGTGAATTGCGTGTCCGGAAGGTCTGCAAAAACTTTATTGGCTGCTTCGGCGTAACGGATCGTGTCGTCAATCGTCGCGTTCGCCGGCGCGGTCATGATACCGAACATAAATCCCTGGTCTTCTGTCGGCGCGGGCTCCTTCGTCGCCACTTTCGGAATCAGCATGTACATGAGAATGGTGATGACTGAAACACCGGCCCAAACCGCGTAGACGGCGGGTCGCGCTTGCAAAGTTCGATCCAAATGGGTGCCGTACCAGTCGCGGAAGCGATCAAACGTGCGATTAACAAGGCCGCTGAAGCCATGATCGGAATGTTCGGTTCTTAATAGATGCGCCGACATCATCGGCGAAAGAACGAGAGCGACTACACCGGAAATGAACACCGCGCCGGCAAGGGTAAGCGCGAATTCGCGGAATAGCGCGCCAGTCAGTCCGCCTTGTATCGCGATTGGGGTGTAAACCGCCGCCAGGGTGATCGTCATCGCGATGATCGGGCCGATCAGTTCGCGCGCGCCGACCAGCGCCGCGTTCATCCGCGACATTCCTTCTCGCATGTGACGTTCGACGTTTTCGACGACGACGATTGCGTCATCGACCACCAATCCGACGGAGAGCACGATGGCAAGGAGCGTGAGCAGATTGAGGCTGAATCCAAACACCTGCATCAAGAACAACGCGCCGATCAGCGATATCGGAATCGCAACGATCGGAACAATCACGGAGCGGAGTGAGCCAAGGAAAAGGAAGATCACGAGCATCACGATGAGCAACGTGTCGATCAGCGTTTTTACGACTTCGTGAATGGCGTCGTTGATGTAAGCGGTGGCGTCGTAGGCCATTTCCGCCTGCATGCCGCTCGGCAATTCCTTTTTGATTTGCTCGAGTTCGGTGCGCACGCGTTTGATTACGTCGATCGAGTTTGCGTTGGGCAAAACGAAAATGCCCATGAACACCGCTTTTTGACCGGAGAACCGCACTTCGGTGTTGTAATCCTCCGCGCCGAGAACGACGTCGGCGATATCACCCAACCTAACGAGTGTGCCTCTCTCCTGTTTAACTACGAGCTGCTTGAATTGGTCCGCGGTGTGCAAGTCAGTGTTGGCGGTCAGATTTATCTGAAGCAGGGAACCTTTGGTGTTCCCGACCGCGGCGAGGAAATTATTTTTGGCGAGAGCGTCTCGAACATTGGCGGGTGAAATATTTAACGCCGCCATCCGGTCCGGCTTCATCCAAACCCGCATCGCGAAAGTACGGCCGCCAAGAATGTCCGCCTTTTGCACTCCACCGAGCGCCGTGAGACGCGGCTGGACCAGACGAACCAGATAATCCGTAACCTGGTTAGGCTCGAGAATGTTGGAAGTAAAACTCAAATAAGCTGACGCGATTTGTGAATCTGCCGGTTGAATTGAGATCACCGGAATTTCCGCTTCCGGCGGGAGGTCGCGCCGAATCGCGTCCACTTTCGAGCTAATATCCGACAACGCCTTGTTCGCGTCGTAATTCAACTTCAATCGCACTGTAATTGTGGAAGCGCTCTGCTGGCTTTGCGATTGGATGTAATCGATGCCGTCCGCAGCCGCGATTGCCCGCTCGAGCGGGGTTGTGATAAATCCGCGCACGAGTTCCGCATCGGCTCCCACATATACGGTGCTGACTTGAATCGAGGCGATATCACTGCGCGGATATTGCCGGATGTTGATCGTCTTCATCGCCTGCAAACCGGCGATCAGAATCACGAAGCTGACGACCATCGCCAGCACCGGACGCCTAATGAAAAGATCGGTAAACGATTTCACGATTACGAGTCGACAGGATTCGGTTTTTCCTGCGGCTTTGGCGCCAATTCGTTGTTCACGATCACCGCTGTTCCGTTGCGGAGTTTGAAAACGCCGGTGCCCACAATTGTTTCGTTGGCTTTCAATCCATCAGCGATCGCGACCAGATCACCGCGGGCTTCGCCAATCTTAACAAATTGTTGCCGGATCGATTGTGTTTCCTTACCGGTCTTTGGATCTTTCTTTGTCTCAATTACGAACACCGAGTCGCCGAATGGGGCATAGGAAATTGCCGACCCCGGAACGACGAGGGCCTTGCGTTTTTCCGGCAGAAGTAAATCGACTTTGGCAAATATTCCGGGACGTAGCGTGTGATCAGGATTTTCCAGGGTGCCCTGCAAGCTCACATTTCGCGTCACCGTGTCGACCATTGAGTTGATCGCTGTCAGTTTGCCTTTGAATTCGCGGCCGGGGACCGCATCTGTCCGTACGCGAACTTCCAGACCGGCGGAAATTTTCGCGAGCTCCTGCTGCGGCAACGCAAAATCGACATAGACCGGATCGAGCGCGGTCAACTGCACGACTTGTTGGCCTTCTTTGATCATCTGCCCAACGTTCACCTGGCGGATACCGAGCTGGCCATCGAACGGCGCGCGAACTTCCTTATGCTGGGCGACCCCTTCCTTTTGTTTGAGCTTCGATTCGGCGGCATCGAGGTCCGCTTTTGAAATCACTTTGCGCGCGGCGAGATCGCGTGCCCGGGCCAGATCATTTCGCGCCAATTCCAAATCGGCTTCCTCCTGAGACGCAACAAGTTGGACAAGAACGTCTCCCTTCTTCGCTTCGCCCCCACTTTCAAAATTCACCTTCGCCACTGTGCCGGCGAGATCAGTCGAGAGGAGGGCACCTTGGACTGCAGAAATCGATCCGACGGCGGACAGTGTCGGTATCCAATCTTCTTCTTTGACCACCGCGCTGGTGACAGTTGTTGGCGGAGGAGCCATTTTGGCCGCCATCGCCCCCATGGCGCGGATTTGCAGCGCCTTCAGATCGATTAACAACAGTAGAACGGCAAGAACCGCGAAGACTGCGCCCGAAGTCGTGCGTCCTGAACGAAACCGTCGGAAGGAAATAAATCCAAACCAGATGACGAGCGCGGTTACGGCAGCGATGACAACTATCATCATTGCGGTCTTGATGAGAACCAAACCAGTGACCGCGCCAACGAATGCAATCGTGAACAGCACCGGCCAAAGCCAACGGCCGCGTCCTTTTTGTTTTTGATTGAGAGTAGTTGGTTTCAAAACGTCATGCATAAGCTGGTTGACTCTTCTTCTTAAATAATAGCTGCCACAAATTGCGCGCGACTTTTAATTGTTGCTCGCGTCGTTCGTCAGAGGTCGAACCGATTTTGAGGACATTCCGCATCAGCATGCCGTCGTTCACCGCAAAAATAAGCTCCGCCATCTCCCGAGGAGTTAAATTGGTGGCCTTGGCTTCGGGTGATCGCGCGATTAAATCGGTCACGCCCTTCATCGACGTTTCACAAACATCGCGCACCAATTCGGCGACGTGCGTGTTCCGGCTCGCCTCCGCAAAAAGATCGACAACGAAAGCGGAAACGACCTGCGGTTCGGCGTCGCCGCAGTGCGAGGTGAACAGGACCTCCAGCGATTCGAGTAACCCCGACGCTTGCTGGGCGCGTTCCAGGATTCCCTGGATTTCCTGTTTATGCCGGTCCGCCATGGCCGAAATCACGGCCTCTTTATTTTGAAAATAGCGATAGATCAGACCGACGCTGATCCCGGCCTCGGCGCTGATGTCGTGCATGCTGGCCTGGTGGAATCCACGTTTGGCAAAACAAACGACGGCCGCATCAAGGATCTGGGTTCGTCGATCTAGACCGGGTTCTACTTGGGCCTGGGACATTGAGCCAACACAATGAATGAACGTTCATTCATTGTCAAATGGCCCCTATTTTACGAGGCGACCCGCGTTTGGACCTGCTGCTCTCCTACAGTCTTGATGTTATCCAGCGGCAATGCGTTCGGTTGTTCCGCGAATTGCCAAATCGAAATCAAGCAGCTCAACGCGACCAGGGCGTAGACTGCAATTTCCATCACGTTTTTGTTTCTCTCTTCTGACTGAACCAGAAGTCTATAGGTCGATTTCTTTCTCATACTGTTTCCCTTTGTTGTGAAGACGCCGCCGAGCGTTCCTTTTGTCTAATCTCACTCAGCGTTATCATTGCCTTCGAACATTGGATGCGAGGCCGCGTTGAAACAGATTCAAAATAAAAATTTTTTGCGCGGGTTTCCGCCTGACGGGTGCTATCTCGTCGGTGTCTCAGGCGGTCGCGATTCCGTCGCGCTGCTCCATTCACTACTCGAACGCGGCTACAGAAAGCTGATCATCTGCCATTTGAATCACCAACTCCGTGGGCGATCGAGTGCCGCTGATGCGCGCTTCGTCGCAAGATTTGTAAGCAAATATCGCAGGCAAATTGTAGGGCAGGCGCTCCGCCTGCCGCTGGCACGGGCTGGCAAGCGAGGCGCTTGCCCTACAACAACATTCGATGATGTGGACGTTGAGATTGGAACAGCCAATGTCCGCGAACTTGCCGCAAAGCAAAAAATCTCGGTCGAAGCCGCAGCGCGAGAGGCGCGCTATCAATTTTTTGCGCAAGTAGCCAAGCGCCGACGATGTCGCGCCATTTTTCTCGCCCATCACGCTGACGATTTGGTCGAAACTTTTTTGATCAATCTCTTTCGTGGTTCCGGAGCGACCGGTCTTGGCGCGATCCGGGAAGTTTCGAAACGCCAGGTTGAAGATGTCGATCTTACAATTGTTCGCCCGCTTCTTGGAGTGTGGCGGCGCGAAATCGACGATTATGTTCGCAAGCATCGGCTGAAATTCCGCGAAGACGCGTCAAACAAAGATCTGGCGCCGCTGCGCAACAGGATCCGCCGGCAAGTTATTCCTTATTTGGAGAAGAAGCTTGGACGAAATATTCGCCAGAGCATTTGGCGCGCTGCGGTGATTGCCGTGGAAGAAGAAAACTGGATCGAAGACCAGCTCCCCGATGCCACCGACGTCGACGTTTCGGTCGCAAAGTTGCGCGAATTGCCGGTGGCGCTTCAGCGCCGCGAAATTTTGAAATGGTTGCGCACGCGAAAAATTACGAATGTCGGCTTCGATGTCGTGGAAAACGTCCGCTCATTGCTCAATCACGATGCGCCAGTAGCCAAAGTTAATCTTCCGCAGGATCGACATGTTCGCCGACGAGCCGGGAGGATCTTTATCGAGTGAATCTGTAGCCGCCGCCCTGTGGGCGGCGCTCGCTTCGCACAGCGAAGCGGCTACAATATTTTCAGATGGCTTCTGAAATCCGAGTTCGCTTCGCTCCGTCGCCGACCGGCTACCTACACATTGGCGGCGCGCGCACAGCTTTGTTCAACTGGCTCTTTGTTCGCCATCACGGCGGCAAATTGGTTCTGCGAATCGAGGACACCGACATTAAGCGCAACACCGAGGAGGCCGCGGCCGCGATTTACGAAGGCTTGAATTGGCTCGGATTGAATTGGGATGAAGGTCCGCATGCCGGCGGAGAGTTAGGTCCTTACTTTCAAAGTCAGCGCACTGAAATTTACGAACGCTACCTGAAGAAACTTCAGGAAGGCGGCCACATTTTCGAAGACCAGGGCGCGTTGCGGTTCCGCTCGCCGCGCGAGCACGTTGTCGTTGACGATCTCGTCTGCGGCAAAATCGATTTCGACCTCACCAATCCGGGGACGCATCCCGACATGACCATCCGCCGGCCGGACGGTTCCTGGATTTTTCATTTCGTGAATGTGATCGACGACATCGAGATGAAGATCTCGCACGTGATTCGCGGCGAAGATCACTTGTCGAACACGCCCAAGCATATCGAGCTTTACAAGGCGCTCGGTGCAACGTCGCCGCATTTCGCACACATTCCGCTCATTCTAAATCGGGACGGTTCCAAGATGAGTAAGCGCGATGAAGGCGCGGCCGTCGCGAATTACATCGAACAAGGCTACGCCCCCGAAGCTGTTCGGAATTATCTTTGCCTGCTCGGCTGGTCGCCGAAGGACAACCGGGAAAAGATCGACATCGACGAGGTCGTAAAACTTTTCGAGCTCGAAAAGATTAACCGGCGCAATGCCGCCTTCGATCTCGACAAATGTTTTTGGCTCAATGGTCAATACATCGCGCAGATGTCGCTCGACCGGTTTATTGAACTGGCGCAGCCATTCTTGGAAAAAGCGAAGATCGACGTCGCCGATGAAAAATATCTGCGCGATGTGCTCGCGATCGTGAAAGAGAAGATCAAACTCTTCAAAGATGTTCCGGAATGGACTTCCTATTTCTTCACCGAGGATTACGAATTCGATTCCGAGGCGGTAAAAAAGGTTTTCGGCAAACCGGAAGCGGCCGCGAATTTGAAAGCTTTGCGCGGAGAGTTTGCTGGGATCGACAAGTGGGATTTTCAGACACTGGAATCTGCGCTCAAGTTGCTTGCCCAAAAACTTGGCTGCAAGACCGGTGATCTGGTTCATCCCGCGCGCGTGGCGGTGAGCGGTCGGAGCGTTGGCCCGAGTTTGTATCACATGCTCGAGGTGATGGGGAAAGAACGTGTGCTCAAACGTTTCGACCGAATGATGGCGAAGCTCGGCACGAAATGAGTTCCAATTATTGGAGGGACGCGCGCCGTCGCGTCCCTAAATTAATGGGGCACGACAGCGCGTGCCCCTTCATATGAAAAAGAAACCCGCCGCAGCCAAGGCAGTTTACACACTGGCCGATTTAAGAGATTGGCATGATGCCGATCCGCCTGTTCGCCTCGGAGTTTTCGGCGATCCAGTCGAGCACTCGCTCTCGCCCAAAATGCAAAACGCCGCGCTCGAGCATTGCAAAATCGACCTGCAATATGCGCGTTTTCACATTTCGCCTAACGAATTGCGCGGTGCGATCGATCTCATCCGTAAACTCGAATTCATCGGCGTTAATCTGACTATTCCGCACAAAATCGCGGCACTTGGTATGGTTGATATCGCTGATGAAAATGCAAAGCGGATCGGCGCCATCAACGTCGTCAAAGTCGAAGGTGGCAAGTTGCACGGTTTCAATACCGATGGACGAGGATTTGCCCGCGCGATTCGCGAAGAGTTCTCGGTCGATTTGCGTGATCTTCGCGTAATGATTCTTGGAGCCGGCGGCGCGGCGCGCGCGATTGCGCTACAATGTGCGAAGGAAAATCCCGAGCGACTTGTCATTGCCAATCGTTCTTTCGAAAAAGCACAGAAGCTTGCCGATGAGCTACGTGATTTTTTTGCCGGTCCGAAAGTGCTGGGGCCCGTCGCGCGGTTACAGGCGGTTTCGTTGGAAGAAACCGCTATTCGATTCCAAATCGGAAATGTTGATCTGGTCGTGAACGCAACACCGGTCGGTTTGAATCGCGGCGATCCGTCGCCAATTCCAGCGCGACTGCTCGCCCCGCATTTGATGATTTACGACACGATTTATTCTGCTGGGCGAACGCCGTTGGTGTCAGCGGCAATCGAAGCCGGCGCGCGCGCGACCAATGGCTTGTCGATGTTGCTCCATCAAGGCGCGCTTGCCTTTGAGATTTGGTTTCAACGCGAAGCGCCGATCGAAGTAATGCGGAAAGCGATAGGGTAGGGGCGATTGACCTCAATCGCCCGCGGGCGGTTCGGTGAACCGCCCCTACCTGTTTTCTTTCGCCATTTCCTCGCCTCGCTTTGTCGCGGCTTCAATCGCAGCGATCAGACTTTCGCTCGTTCCGAGTTTTTTCATGACGGCAAGGCCGGCGGCAGTCGTGCCGCCTGGCGTCACGACCATTTTCACTAACTCTTCCGGCGACATTTTGGTTTCCTGCGTGAGCGCAGCCGCGCCCAGGACTGTTTGGATTGCCAGTTCCAGCGCGACGTCGGCCGGCAACCCCATTTTTGTTCCGCCCGCGGCCAGCGCTTCGATCACTGTGTAAATGAAAGCCGGTCCGCTCCCGCTCAGCGCAGTCACGGCATCGATTTGTTCTTCCTTGATTTCAACGACGGCGCCGATTGCGCCAAAAACCTTTGTGGCAAGATCGACATCTTCTTTTGTGCTGCGACTGCCGCGGGTAATTCCGGTGGCCGCACGACAAATTGCCGACGGCGTATTGGTCAACGCGCGCATGAACTGCGCGTTTCCGGTTTTCTCCATGCTCGCAATCCGAACGCCTCCCGCGAGTGAAATCACAACTTTGTTTTGAAGTTTCTCGCTCAGTTGGCGCAAAACCGGCAAAACCATCGCCGGCTTCACTCCGATAAAAACAACTTCAGCTTTCTCTGCGACCTCGGCGTTATCCGCGGTTAGACTGATGCCAACGTCTTTCTGCAGCGCCTCCCGCGTCTGCTCATTTGGCTCGCTCGCGATGATCTCGCCCGGCGGGCAGAATTTGGCGCGTATCAAACCGCGAATGACCGAGCCGGCGAGTTTGCCCGCGCCGATAAAGCCGAGCCGATGTGTTTGAGAATCCATTGGTTTGCCGGATATTAATCAATGGTAGCGTTGGGTGTAAATTTGCAACGTGACGTTGCATCCGGTTCAAATCGCAGTGGAACCTTGAGTCGGCACAGTGCGGATCTGGCCCAGCGACTGCGTGAACTGGCGATTGAGCGCAAGGCTGTCATTCTCGCTCACAATTACCAGGTGCCGGAGCTGCAGGACGTCGCCGATTTTGTCGGTGATTCGTTAGGCCTGAGTTATCAGGCGGCGAAAACCGATGCCGACGTGATTCTTTTTTGCGGCGTCCATTTCATGGCCGAGACGGCGAAGATCATCAACCCGACCAAGCGCGTCGTTTTGCCCGACCTCGAAGCGGGCTGTTCGCTATCGGAATCCTGCCCGCCGGAAAAACTGGCTGAGTTTTTGAAAAAACATGCCGACAAGAATTACTACGTCATCGCATACATTAACTGCAGCGCGGGCGTGAAAGCGCAGGCCGATGTGATTTGCACCAGCGGCAACGCGGACAGAATCGTGCGCGCGGCGCCGGAAGATCGACATATTCTTTTTGTGCCGGACCAAAATCTCGGCGCGTGGGTAATGGAACGGACCGGTCGCAAAATGGATTTGTGGCAGGGGACCTGTTACGTGCACGTCGAGTTTACCGCGCGCAGCATCAATCGGATTCACGACGAATATCCAAATGCGCCGGTCGTGGCGCATCCGGAATGCACTTACGCGGTCCGAATGCTGGCCGATGAAGTTTGTTCGACCGAAAAGATGATCGCCTTCTGCAAAAATTCGCCTGCGCGCGAGATCATAATCGTAACCGAGGCGGGCATGCTCCATCGGTTGAAGAAAGAAATTCCCGACAAAACATTCATTCCCGGGCCGACCGACAATTGTTTTTGCGGCGAATGCCGGTTCATGAAAATGAACACGCTCGAGAAAGCGTATAACGCGCTCTTGAACATGGAACCGGAGATCACATTGCCGGAATCGGTCCGCCAACGCGCCGAGCTGCCGATTCTTCGAATGCTCGAACTGAGCAGGTAGGTAGGGGCGGTTCACCGAACCGCCATGGCGATTGAGGTCAATCGCCGCTACCTTTAATCTTGTCACTCGTCACTCATCACTCTTCACTTTTCTGCGATGGAGCGGCCGTCGATCTGGGTCATCATTGTCGTGTTGTTGCTTGGTGCTTTGTTTCTGCGCGAGCCGCGCTTTCAACGCTCCGAAGAATATTTTTTGCGCTGGTTGATTCGACATTCACAACCGGTGGCCAAGGCGGTGCCGCTCACGATCGTTGAAATCGGGCGCGAAAATCCGCCGCCGCTAGAAGCGGCTTTGTTTTTGCAGGGTATTCTCGAATTCAAGCCGACCGTGATTGCGATTGAACCGATTCTGCAATGGGGCGAGCGCAGTAAAGATCAGGAACAAATCTTCATCGATCAGGCGATGCGTGTTCCAAAGCTGCTGCTTGGCGCGGAATTGACTGCCACACCGGATCCGGATGCGCCTGTCGCTGAAATTGCCGGTTTTCCCCGAGTCAGCGGTCGACGGGGTGATCTTCCGGAATTTTCCGGGATTGAGCATCAGCCCGGCGAAGATGTTCGGATTCTTTCCACCCTCGGCTTCATTAATCTGCCTGAAGAAAGCGCGGACGATCTGCACGTTCCGTTGTTGTTTCAGTATCGCGGCGATGTGATTCCGTCATTTGCGCTCCAAGCCGCGCTTTTTTGGATGCGCGTTACGCCGGGCGAAGTAATGATCGATATTGGCACGGCGATTACGCTTCCAAACGGGATCAAGATTCCTATTCGCTCCGACGGCACACTCTTGATCAATCCGCGCATGGTGCAGCAAGCACGTCACGTTACGCTCGACGAACTTTTGCTCGCGGCCCAACAACACGAAAGTGGCGCCGCAACGCCGATTCGGCTGGAGGATATTCGGACTCAGCTGGTGTTGGCCCGACCGCAGACGAATGCCCCGGATCTTTTCGCGGCCGCAATTGGCGCGATCCAAACCAATTCATTCGTCCGGCGCGTCAGCTGGGTTTTCGATTGCGTTATGGTCGTGATCGCCGCCGCCTTGAGCGGCGCGCTTCGAAGATTCTCGCGGATCGATCTGATTATCGGGGCGATCGCGTTTTCGGCCGCCTATTGTTTGATTGCGCTCGCGATCATTTCGCGTTTTTCGATCTGGATCCCGGCCTGGCTGCCGCTCGGAGCGACTTGGATTTCGGTATTGTTCGCGATCGTCCTTCCGAAACCAAGAGATTCCGCCCGCACAGTTGCCATCGCGGCTTCGCCGCCTGCGCTCTAGGCGAATCTCAACAGCATCTTAGAATTTTAGCCCACGAAAGACGCGAATGACACGAATGAAAAGTGCAGATGGTCGAATCAAGCGCGGATGCTCTGCTTGCAAACCCTTTCGCGTTTATTCGCGTGTTTAGCGGGCAACAGGAACCTCTGTGACGATGGCCGCGAATACAATTGAAGAACGGATCAATCGCCTGCACGAGAACGGCGTGATCGACATGCATTTCGATTTGCCGATGGATTTATACGAAAGGCGCGCCCGTGCAGATATTCTCGCGGCGCAATTCCTGTCCGAATTCGAATCCGGCGGAATGGGGATTATCGGCGCGGCGATCTACATTGAAGATCGATATCTTCCGGAGCGCGGGCTGCAGGTAGCGCTTGATCAAATCGCCCGGCTTTACACCGAAGCGGAGCAATCGAAACGTTGCGTCGTTTGCCGGACGCACGATGAAATCTCGCGCGCGCTCGATTCCAAGAAGATTGGCTTTCTCATCACCATGGAAGGCGTTGAGCCGCTCGGGGACGATTTGGATTTGTTGCGCGCGTTTTATGAAATTGGCGTTCGCGCAATTGGATTGACTCACGCGCGCACGAATGCGGCTGGTCACGGCGGCATTTTTGCGGCGAGCGGCTCATCGCCCGAAGGATTGACGCCGTTTGGTCGCGATCTCGTCCGCGAATGCGAGAAGCTCGGCATCATAATTGATTTGGCCCACATCAATCCGGCCGGCTTCCAAGAGGTTGTCGATCTTACGACCAAGCCACTGATCGTTTCGCACACCAACGCCAGAAAATTTTACGATGTCGAGCGCAACATCAGCGATGAACAGGTCAAGATGATCGGCAAATGCGGCGGCGTGATCGGGATCAATTCGATTCTCGTCAGCCCGAAGCGGGAGAAGAGCACGCTCGATTGTTACGTCGACCACATCGAGCACATTGTTAGCCTGATCGGAATCGACTGTGTCGGAATCGGTTTCGATTTCTTCGAGTTCATTTACCGGCAATGGCCGGACGAAAAGAAGAAGTGGATGGCGGAAAAATTAACGACGCCCCATTTCATTCCTGACCTGACAAATCATTCACACGCCAAGAATCTTACCCGCAAATTGATCGAGCGCGGCTTTAGCGACGGCGATATCGAAAAAACTCTACGCGGCAACTGGCTGCGGATTTTTGAAGAATGGTTGAGGTAGGGGCGGTTCACCGAACCGCCCGCGGGCGATTGGGGTCAATCCACTTGCCGCAAAAGCGGCTAAGCGTTGCGGCAACGTCTAGAAAAAGGGAACACTATCGGATGCACTAGCGGGAGCGTAATCGCCCCTACCTACACAATGGCCAGGGCCGGAAATTTTCGACCAAGGACAAGCTCGCTCGGCGCTTTCAACCACCGATCCAGAACTGTTCCGTAAACGCTGCGGAAGTCAGTGTTGAATTTCAAATCGCCGTGATCGAGATCGGTCAGGCTCGGATATTTTCCGAACAATCCCGCTTTCACGCCGCCGCCGAGGACGAACATGGGCGCGGCGGCGCCGTGATCGGTCCCGCCGTTTGCATTTTCCTGTACGCGCCGGCCGAACTCGCTGAATGTCATTAATAGAACGCGCTCGAAATTTCCCTGTTGCTTCAGGTCAGCTACGAAAGCGGTGACCGCGTCGTTGAACTCACCCATTAACCGTTCGTGAGTGTTGACTTGTCCGGCGTGGGTATCGAAACCGCCCTGACTTGCGTAATAAACCCGCGTCGGTAACCCGCCGGCGATCATGCGGGCAATAATATTCAAACTCGCGGCGAGCTGGCCCTGCGGGTACGAAACCGTTGACTGGTACTTGCGTGCGATCGCTAGAATCTTGTCGGAGCTCAATTGCGCGTCGAGCGCGGTGCGTTGTAAAAAGTCGAGAGTGCTCAAATCGTTTCTCGTTTTTCCCGGAATCGCGCCGATCGATCCGCCAGCGTTCGATGCGACATTTCCACTTTCTTCGCCCGCGCCGCTTTCGTTTAGTTGGCGGAAAAATATTTCTTCCGCGCTCATCTGGCCTTTGCCGGGTTCGGAAGGTCGAAACCGAAATTGTTCCGGACGCGAAAATGTCACACCGGTCGGATTTTTCGCGGCGAAGGCTTGCGGTGTCTCTTCACCAATGGCGACGCCCACGGTTGGATCGGCGCCGGAGCAGCAATTGTCGAAATAACGTCCGAGCCAACCATCGCTCACGGTGCGGTCGGCGTCGGAAGCGGTTTGCCAGATTTCAGTAGAACGAAAATGCGACCGGTTCGGGTTCGGGTAACCGACACCTTGCACGATTGCCGCGTGTCCGTCGTCGTAGAGTGACTTCAGACCAGTCAGCTTTGGATTGAGCCCGATGTGATTGTCGATCTTGAGAATTTGATCGGCTGAGAACCGAAGCTGCGGTCGAGCAACGTGGTAAGCATCGTCAGCGTACGGGACAATCATATTGAGCCCGTCGTTGCCGCCGGCCATTTGCAGGACGACGAGAATTGTTCCGTCTTTGCCGGTAACAGTCTGCGTCGCTGCGTCGGCCGCCAGCGCATCGAGCGCGAAGAAAGTTTTTTCAAGGAACACTGGCAGCGTCCAGGTTGCGGCCGCGCCGAGCATCGAGGTCCGGAGAAACTTTCGGCGTGTTTGCAGCGTCGTTTTTGTTTTCATCTGTTAGGCGAGTTGAAATTGCGGCGTGCTCATCATCAGGTGCACGAGCTCACGTAGGGTTGCGTCGCTCGTATTTGGGCCGCGCGATTCAAGAAATTTTGCGAAGGTATCGATTTCTTTCTCCGCCGGTCGCGCTTGGAAAAATCTTTTCACCAAAAGATCGACCACATCCCGCGGTCTAGCTCGAACATCCGCCGGCACGAGCTTGCCGATGTCTATCGGGTCACGGCGCACTTGCTCGGCCAGCTGCGCCGCGCGGCCAAAGCCAACATCAGCGCCTTGCCGGCCCTGTTGAAGATTTGGCGGCAAGATTGCGTCGCCATTGATCAAGTAGTTGGCGAAGTTATAACGAAATAACAACGTCGATGTGCTAATCCAGGTTTTGCCACCGTCCCAGCCTTTCACGTTTGGCGGCGCAAAAAGAATTTGTCCCATTTGCCGCATCGCATTTTGGGCCGCGATTGGCGCCGGTGGCGGAGCGTCCAACAACTTCGAAGTTTGAACAATGTATTGCACCGGGCTCTTGATTTGGCTACCCATCGCTCGGTTCGAATAAAATTCGGCCGAGCTGAAGATTTCTCGCAGCATTGGGCGCATCTCGAAATTGTGCGCGCGGATGCGCTCTCCGATCGCATTCACCATTTCCGTGCTCGGATCGTCTTCGACAAAGAAGCGCCACAGTTTGCGACCGATAAATTGGGCGGAGGCAGGCTTGCTCACGAGAATGTCGATGATGTCGTCGCCATTTAAATTTCCCGTTTTGCCCATGAACGTTTTCGGCCCACGATCCTGCTGAAATGGCGCGAACCGAAACTGCTGCGTCGTCATATCGACCCGGTAACTGGTGAACGCGCGCGCCGATTCCCGAATGTCTTGCTCGGTGTAATTGCCAATCCCAACAGTGAACAATTCCATCAGTTCGCGCGCCCAATTCTCATTTGGATGCGGCTGCCTGCTTTGTTGGAGGTCGAGATAAATCATCATCGCGGGGTCGCGGGAGATTTTCTTTACCAGCGCGCCGAAATTTCCGAAGGCGTTGCGACGAAGCGTGTCGTTTTGCAGCCACATCCAATACGCGTCGCGAACTTTTTGGATGCTGGTGGCGAAATGACCGTGCCAGAAAAGCGTCATTTTTTCGAGCAGCGGCGCCGGTCCATTCAGCATCCGATCGAGCCACCAGCGGCGAAGATCGAGAATCTCTTCGCCTTCCATCATTCGGACCTGGCGCGCTTTGCCTTGGAAATTTTCACCGCGATCTTTCGCGGCTTTAATTTCCATCCGCTGCGCCCGAATGTCTCGCGGATGAGCCCAGGACGGCGGTGTCGCGTTCGCCGTGTCGTCTTTCACCTCAACGAAATCCCGCACCGCGGCGGCGAGACCTTTTCTTCGAACCGCTTCGATTTCAGCCGGCCTTCCGCCGAAACCGGCGCGATTGAGCAGATGTGCCGCCGTTGCCTCGTTCCAGCTTGAGTCGGGTAGCGGCGTCAGCATGTTGATTGAACCGGTTTAAGCGAAGGCAGTTGCACGTCGAACTCTACTTTGTCTAGACCCACTGACGGCCCTTCTGGTTACATAAGTCTCTTGCTCTTTACTCTTGCTCCTGCTCAGTCTGACGGAATGAACCCCCGATTTGACCACGAAAAGCTCACTGTCTACCAAACGTCTCTTGGATTTGTGACTTGGGCGACCGACCTAATTTCCAATGTCCAAGTCAAGGCGGCGGTGAAGGACCAGCTCGACCGCGCCTCTACCAGCGTGCCGCTCAATATCGCGGAAGGAAACGGCAAGTTCGCGATTAGAGATCGTTGTCGCTATCTTGATTTCGCGCGTGGCTCCGCGCTTGAGTGCGCCGCCTGTCTCGATGTTTTAGTTGCGAAACAGTTAACCGACGTAGCAAGAATCGCTTCGGGGAAGCAGCAGCTTGTCGAAATCGTCTCCATGCTGATCGGATTGATCAACAGTCTGAGAACGCGCATTGATGAAGAATCGGGTGAGTATCTTTCTTTTGGAGAGGAAGAGCAGGAGCAAGAGCAAGAGTTCATTTGAAATTCATCAATTTGACGCGCCGAACGGAGATCGGCGCCAACTCGTACTATTTAGAGGCTGCCGGACGCCGCCTGGTTCTCGACTCCGGAATGCACCCCAAGTTCGAAGGCGAAGAAGCGCTTCCGAATTGGAAGCCGCTCGGCGACCGCCGGCTCGACGCGATTATTGTTTCACACTCGCATCAAGACCATATCGGCACGTTGCCGGTTTTGATGCGGCGACAACCGCAGGCACCCGTATTCATGACCGAGCCGACGACGGAAATCGGCAGCGTGTTGCTGCACAACTCAGTCAACGTGATGACGCGGCAGCGTGAAGAGTTCGGGACGACGTTGTATCCGCTTTTCACCCATCGCGAGACCGATCGCGCCGCCGACCGCTGGCAATCGTGCGCGTTGAGGCAGGCCTACACGGTTTCGGGCGAACGCGCACCGGCTGCCGACGGTGACGCGGTCACTTTCGAATTTTTCGATGCCGGACACGTTCTCGGTTCAACTGGAATTCTCATTCGCGCTGAAGGGCGGACGTTGTTTTACACCGGCGACGTTAACTTTGATCATCAAACGATCGCGCAGGCCGCTGTTTTTCCGGAAGAGAAGATCGACATCCTGGTGATGGAATGCACCCGCGGCGATACCGCGGTTCCGGCGACCTGGTCGCGCGCGAGCGAAGAACAACGGCTCGCGCAATCGATTGAAAACGCGTTCGCGCACGGAGGTTGTGTCCTGATCCCCGTCTTCGCGCTCGGAAAAACGCAGGAAGTGTTGGGGGTGCTGTACAAGCTTCGACGCGAAAAAATTCTCGATTTCCCGATCTACATCGGCGGACTCAGCTCCAAGATCAGCGAGATTTATGATCGGCGTGCACGCGTGGGCCGGCGCCAGCTTCCGCGTCTCCAATTGCTCGACGAATTGCGACCGTTTGTTTTGAACGCCGAAACCATTCATGATGCGCGGACCCGCGCCGGCCGTGTTTATGCACTTTCCAGCGGGATGATGATGCCGAAAACGCTCTCCAACATTTTCGCGCAGCGAATTGTCGATCAGCCGCGGCATTCTATTTTCTTCGTCGGTTACGCCGATCCGGAATCGCCCGCGGGAATTTTGCGAAACGCGCAGCCCAACGAACAGGTGACGCTTGATCCAGGCGAATCGCCGCAGCCCGTGCGCTGTCACATCGAGCAGTTTCAATTCAGTGCCCATGCGTCACGTGAATCGCTCATTGCATTCGCGGAGCGTCTCGCGCCAAAAAAAATCTTACTCGTCCACGGCGATCCGCAGGCGGTGGAATGGATCCGGGCGCGCCTTGCTTCCGATTTGCCCAGTTCAGAAATCGTTGTCCCGACGCCGGGCGTGGAACTGGAACTGTGAATCGTGATCGGTGAATGGGGAATAGTCATGAACGAGCGCAAATTTTTCCTTCCAATCACTGATCACTTATCACTGATCAGCATTCACTTTCTGTAATGAAGGTCGTCTCTTGGAACATCAATTCGCTCCGCAAACGCCAGGACCGGTTGTTTGCTTGGCTCGAAAGTTCGAAGCCCGACGTTATCTGCTTGCAGGAGACGAAGTGCCTCGACGAACAATTTCCGGCACTGGCGGTGCAATCGGCCGGTTACGATTCCGCTTATCACGGCGAGAAATCGTACAATGGCGTCGCGATTCTTTCGAAAACGAAACTCGCGCAAGTTCGCGCGTCGCTTTGTGACGAAGTAGTCGATCCGCAGGCCCGCGTGATTTCGGCGACGATCGGAAATTTGCGCGTGTATTCCGTTTACGCGCCAAACGGACAGGCAGTTGGTTCGCCGGCTTACAAATACAAATTGGAATGGTACGCGCGACTGCGCGATTGCCTGACCAAAGAAAAAGATGTCGATCTCGCCACGGGACGAGTCCGTCCGGATGGCGGACTTGTCGTCTGCGGCGATTTCAATGTCGCGCCGGAAGATGTCGATGTTCACGATCCACAACTTTGGCGCGGCGCGATCATGTGCTCTGACACCGAGCGCGCCGCTTTTCAGCAACTTTGTGAAATTGGTTTGCGCGACACGCTGCGATTGCATCGGCAGGAGCCCGGCGTTTTTACCTGGTGGGATTATCGGATGCTCGCGTTTCAGAAAAATCGCGGACTGCGGATCGACGCGGTGTTGGCGAGCGAAGCACTTGCCAAAAAATGTACGGCGTCGGGAGTCGATCGCGACATGCGCAAAGGCGAGGATCCTTCCGATCACGCGCCGATTTGGGCAGAATTCGAGGAGTAAGAAAACGCCGAACGCTCAGCATCGAACATCGAATATCGAATTCGGATTCTGAGTTGGACGTTGGGCGTTGGGCGTTGGACGTTGGGCGTTGATGATCGAACAACCGCCGATGCGTGTTGCTTCGCCGCCGACGAAGCCATTGTTGATCTGGGACGGCGAGTGCCATTTTTGCCGGCGCTGGATTGAACGTTGGCGCGGGATCACGCGCAGTGACGTTGATTACGCGACATCCCAGGAAAGCGCTGAGAGATTTCCAGAAATTCCGCGCGAACAATTCGAGCGCTCGGTGATTTTTGTCGAGACCGACGGCAGCGTCCTTTCCGGAGCTGAGGCGGTCTTTCGATCGTTACGATGCCGATCTTCGAAAAAGTGGCTGGCCTGGAGTTACGAACACGTTCCCGGTTTCGCGCCAATCTCGGAAAGCTTTTACAAAATCATCGCTTCTAATCGCCAGTTTGCCTCGACGATCACGCGACTTCTTTGGGGCAACGACGTTCGGCCGCCGACTTATTTTGTCGCGCGGCGCTGGTTTCTGCGCGCTCTCGGCTTGATCTTCCTGATCGCGTTCGTTTCGCTCTGGGTCCAAATCGACGGACTCATCGGCTCGAACGGAATCACGCCGGTCGGCGAGTTTCTTCCCGCCGCCCGCGCTCAACTGGGCGACCACGCTCTGTCGGCCTTGCCGACGCTTTGCTGGTTCAACTCGAGCGACGCCTTTCTCCATCTTCTCTGCGGCGGCGGAGTTGTTTTGTCACTACTTCTGATTTTCGGAATCGCGCCGGCGCTATCACTGGTCGTTCTCGTTATTTTTTATCTATCACTCACCATCGCCGGCCAAACATTTCTCAGTTTTCAATGGGACATTCTCCTCCTCGAGACCGGGTTCCTGTCGATCTTTCTCGCGCCGTGGCGGCTTTGGCCAAAGAGAGGAACTGATCCGCCGGTTTTCCAGCCCGCAATTTTTCTGCTCAAACTGCTGCTGTTCAAACTGATGATCATGTCGGGCGTGGTGAAGCTCACGAGCGGCGACGATTCATGGGGTTGGGCCGACGGTTCATGGCACTGGAGTTTAGCTACCGCGCTGGACTATCACTATTGGTCGCAACCGTTGCCGACCATTTTTGCCTGGTACGCGGACAAGAATCCGGAGTGGTTTAAACATTTTTCGGTCGCGTTTTGTCTGGTCGTCGAAATCATTGTCCCGTTTTTCATTTGGGCGCCGCGGCGATTGCGATTACTTGCCTGCGGTCTTCTCGTTTTCTTGCAGATCGTAATTGCGGTGACGGGTAACTATTGCTTCTTCAATTTGCTCACGGTCGCGTTGTGTTTGTTACTGATTGATGATGCAACATGGCGCCGAAGAAATGCGACGGTCATAGACCGCCGCTACAGGATCTCAGATCGATTGTCGATCTACGCCGCGACCGCAGTGATCGTTCTCACCTTGCCAATGAATGGGTGGCTGATTTACAACGCGTTCAAACCGGAAGCGGAATGGCCGCGGCTGCTCGGGTCCGTTTATGCGCGAGCGGAAGCATTTCGAATCGTAAACGGCTATGGTCTTTTTCGCGTAATGACGAAAGATCGGCGCGAGATTGTCATTGAAGGCAGCGCCGACGGAATTGACTGGCGACCCTACGAGTTCAAATGGAAACCCGGCGACGTGATGCGCGCGCCGGGCTGGTGTGCGCCGCATCAGCCGCGTCTCGATTGGCAAATGTGGTTTGCCGCGCTCGAGTCGTATCGACAAAATCCGTGGTTTGTTGAAACGGTGATTTCGTTGTTGCACGGTAAACCGGAAGTCGCGGCGCTGTTCGAGCGAAATCCGTTTCAGCAAAGTCCACCCCGGTATATTCGCGCGACATTTTACCGCTACCGTTTCACAACGGTGCAGGAACATCGCGAAACCGGTGCCTGGTGGAAACGTCAGGAGCTGGGCGAATATCTGCCAGGCGTATCGCTCGAAGACGTCCGATGAGATTAGCAATCAGTTGTAGCCACGTCGCTGCGCGACGTTCACCGCCGGCAGGGCGGTGGCTACAGTTGAGCGATCCGTCTTCACGAATATATTTCGGCGTCATGCCGAAGGAAGAACAGATCGTGATGGAGGGGACGGTGACCCAGGTTTTGCCGGGAACGATGTTTCGGGTGGATCTCGCGGGCCAGCGCAACGTGCTCGCGCATATTTCCGGCAAGATGCGCAAGCATTTCATCCGCATCGTGCCGGGGGACAAAGTCTCGGTGGAGCTTTCGCCTTACGATTTGACCAAGGCGCGCATCATTTTCCGCGAGCAATAACCGAAAGATCGACATCCGGTGTGCGATTTGCTCAAGATCGCAAGCGCGCGGATAGTTCCGGTGACGAAATTTAAATGGAGAATATCATGGCTGAAGAAAACAAATCACATCGAGGGTCCGCGGCGGCGGATGCACAGAACAAATTCGAGAGCAGCAAAATGCACGCGCGCAAAGCGGCCGAGGATCTACGGGACGCGGCCGGTGCTGTTGCCGGCGAATATCGTGGCAAAGCAGAGCAAGCTTGGAACGACGCCCGCGGGAAAGCGGAAGAAGCCTGGACCGACGCCCGCGGCAAAGCCGAGCGAGCGTTGGGCGATGCCAAGACACGCGCGCGGACGTTTCAGGACGACGCGGAAGAGTACGTCCGCGAAAATCCGACCAAGGCAATATTCACCGCGCTCGGCGTGGGATTTGTTCTTGGACTGATTTTCCGGCGCTGACCCCGATTCGCTGAATGGCTGGCGAAAATTCGCCGTCGCGGAGTCGAATGCGCCAGACGGGGTTCATCGGCAGTTTGGTCGCGCTGGCAAGCGCGCTCGCTGAGTTTTTCGAGAGCCGCGCCGCCCTTTTTGCAACGGAATCAAAAGCGGCGCTGTTTCAATTTGTCTTAATTGGAGTTTGCTTGGTCGCGGCGCTTTTGTTTTTCGCATTCGGGTACGTCTTTCTGCTCGCGACTGCGGTGGTAGCCGTCGCGCACCTGGCAAACGTCTCATGGCTGTGGACAGCACTGGCTGCAGCCGGTCTGCATATTTTGATCGCACTTATTCTTCTGTTGGTCGCTTGGAGTGGAATTAAGCGGCCGGTCTTTCGCGCAACCGCGGCCGAGCTAAAAAAGGATCGAGAATGGCTAAAAAATATAGAAACAAATCAGACGCGGAGCTGAGGCAGGAGATAGCTCGATCGCGCGAAGATCTGGCGTTCAGGCTGGAACGCGTTCGGGAAGAAGTTGATTTGCCAAGAAAGATTCGGCGCTCGGTCCGGCGTGAGCCCGTGCCATGGATCATTGGCGCAATTGCGGTTGGTTTGCTTGTGACTGCGGTCGTGACCCGGAAGAAAAAAGTTTACGTCGATGCAAAGGGCGGCCCCAAATCCAGGCACGCCCTTTTAGAGGCGGGATTTGTTTTGGGCGCACTCCGGATTGCCGCAAGTTTGCTCAAACCCGTGGTCATGAACTTTGTCGAAAAGAAACTCGGGAGCTATTCAGGGCGCGGGCGATCTTGGCCGAAGGGTTTTTGAGTTTACGTGCGGCGCCGTCCGACATACAACGGGCGCGCCATGTCCCCCAGATCGACGTCTCCCAAGTCGCATCCGCTTTCGCATGTCGATGAATATCTGGCCGTTGGCCAGCGGGCCGGGGCCTCGGATGTTCATCTCGGTGCAAACGCGCCGCCGATCTGGCGGTTACACGGGACTCTGCAACCGATCTGGCCGGACGCGCCACGGCTAACCTCCGACCAAACGCTCGCTCTCTCCGAAAGTTTTCTTTCGAACCCGCAAAAAACGCAATTGAACGAGCGCGGCGACGCCGACTTTGCCTACGCGAACGATGTCGGCCGGTATCGCACGAGCGTGGTGCGCCAGCGGCTCGGGGTCGATCTCGTCTTTCGCATCATCAACACAAAAGTGCGCACGATGGACGAGCTTGGTTTGCCCGAGCATCTTAAACTGCTCACGCGTTATCAAAATGGATTGATTCTTGTCACCGGCTCAGTCGGCAGTGGAAAATCGACCACGCTCGCGTCTTTGGTTGAGCAGGTGAACATCGAACGGCGCGAGCACATCATCACGCTCGAAGATCCGATCGAGTATGTGTTGGAGCCGAAGGGCTGCCACATCACCCAACGCGAAGTGCACACGCACACCCGCTCGTTCGCGGCGGCGTTGCGCGGCGCGCTCCGTGAAGATCCGGACGTCATCATGGTCGGCGAGATGCGGGATTTGGAAACGATCTCGCTCGCGATCACGGCCGCGGAGACCGGCCATTTGGTTTTGGGAACGCTCCATACCGGCAACGCGTCGCGCACACTCGATCGATTGCTCGATGTCTTTCCGCCCGATCAACAGGAACAAATCCGTATCATGGTGAGCGAATCGCTCCGCGGCGTAGTTAGTCAGCAACTCATCCCGCGGGCTGACGGCAAAGGCCGCGTCCTGGCTTTGGAAATACTGACCAACACGCCGGCGGTCGCGAATGTGATCCGCGAAGCGAAGACTTACATGCTCCCGGGAATTATTCAGACAGGAAAAAAACAAGGCATGCAGCTAATGGATGATGCGCTGGCGGAGCTATACAACCGCGGACTCATCATCGGTGAAGAGGCCCTTGCACGAGCGGAACAAAAGGCAGAGATGCGATCGCTGATCGCGAAATGACGAATGCCGAATGACGAAGCACGAAGGAATGACGAAATCCGAATGACAAGAACTGCGAGACCGATCTTTTTCGACATTCGAGCTTTGTCATTAATTCGTCATTCGACATTCGAGCTTCGTCATTTAAGAAACTCGTCATTCGTCATTTAGTCATGGCTTCCCTGGATCAATTTCTGCAAGTGATTGTGAACGACGGTGGCTCCGACCTTCACCTCGGCCAAGGCCAGCCTCCAAAGATGCGCAAACACGGCGATGTCGCGCCCATTCGGGAAAAAGCGCTTACGCGCGATGAGACGATATCAATGTTGAGCGAGGTTTGCGGCGAGCGGAATTGGAAAATTTTCGAAGAGCGTGGCGATCTCGATTTCGCCTACGAAATGGACGCGGCTTCCCGTTTTCGCTGCAATTATTTGAAGCAGGCGCACGGCTACGGCGCAGTGTTTCGATTGATTCCGACGAAGATCGCGACGCTGGACCAACTCGGGATTCCAGTCGTGGCCAAGGAATTCGGGCATCTGCGCGGCGGATTGGTCCTTGTCACCGGGCCGACCGGTTCCGGCAAATCGACCACGCTGGCGGCACTGATCGATTACATTAACGAAAATTTCTCGCGCCACATCGTCACGATTGAGGAGCCGATCGAGTTCGTGCACGACAACAAGCGCAGCATCATCACCCAACGCGAGGTTCCCGGCGATTCCGAATCGTTCCCGGTCGCGCTGAAAGCGGCGTTGCGCGAAGACGCCGACATCGTGCTCGTCGGCGAAATGCGGGATCTCGAAACAGTTTCGCTCGCGCTCACTGCCGCTGAAACCGGTCTGCTCGTTTTCGGAACGCTTCACACCAACAACGCGCGGAAAACGGTGGATCGAATGATTGACGTTTTCCCCGCGACGCGGCAACCCCAAGCGCGCGCGATGCTGGCCAATTCGTTGCGCGGTGTTCTCGCCCAATTGCTTTTGAAAAAAGCAGACGGCTCGGGTCGCGTCGCGGTGAACGAAATCCTGGTCGCGAACGCTGCGGTGTCCGCGATCATTCGTGAAGGCGCCACCCAAAAACTTCAGGACGTGATCGTTTCCGGTAAAGCGCAGGGGATGCAATTCATGGACGACGCGATTTTTGCGTTCTTGCAAAGCGGAACGGTCACCGCGCACGAGGCATTCATGAAAGCGATCGACAAGAACCGGTTTAAGCAATTTCTTCCTGCGGAGGATGAGCACCTCGGCGACGCCGCCGGCGCAGTTCCGGATGACGAAAAAAAGTTGCCCGGAAATTTTATGAAGCGGGCCGCGACGCGCAGCGCGACCAAGCCGACGCGACGATAATTGTCGTCAGCTACGCGGTTCGGTAAACGCGGCCAAGAGCAGCGTCACTGACGCGGCAACCACCAGGAGGAAACCGACAACGAAGAGGGGCGCGTCGAAATAGCGTACGCCCATCAGCCAGAGCAGCGTCAGAGGAAGTGTTGCAACTGTAAGAGCCGTTGTTCGAACGATCACCTGGGCCCATCGATCCGAATATGGCGCGGCATAAAAGGTCAGAAAGCCGAGAGGAAGCAGTAACACGCCGACCAAAATGTGATTCAGCAGCATCGGCGGAATGAGATTGTCGGCCACACTCTGAGAAACGCTGTGTCGAATAAGGGCCGCGATGTGCGGCGTCGCCACCAAATGCACGATCCCGAGCAACAAAAGCAGCAACCCGCTTCCTCTAAGCAATCGAACGCGAGTAGATGCGGACATTGCTAACCTAACGAGAATCAATCCACTGGAGTCGCAAAAACCGTTATGCTCTGATTATCCGCGAAATTTGCTCGCGGCACGCCGTACGGGCGCCTTGTGAGCATGTTGTTTGCGCTGCTTCCCAGAAGCGTCTTCCAGTCGTGATGTGTCACGCTTCGGCTTTCCAGTCCGGGGACTGCCACCAAAGTCATGTTTGCGTGGTTTGTGCATGGCTGAACGTCGGTGCGATACCGCGATTTGACAATCAGCCGCAACATTTAGCCGCGTTGTTGCTTTTTTTTCCTCTCAACAACTCAACATCTCAACCTCCCCATGGCTCCATCGCCTAGATGACATGTAGGGGTGTATCAGCTTAATAATACAGAGTTGTCCTCACCCGAGGGAACCCGCAGCCAGTTTAATGGCGGCAACACAGTCATCAAGCTTGGAATCGGGAGCACCTGGGCTGTAGTACTTAGAAAGTGAGTTCGAGGGGAACAGAAAGGAGAAAAACCGCGTAACGAAACATTAAATTAACTTTGGAACGTGCAGCGTGCGCCCCTTGCCTAACCTGAGCAGATTGCTCTCGTTCGACGCCCTAGATTGGGCCGCGCTCTCGTTCCTCTTCCACCGATCGCATTGATCAAATTGTGCTCCCGCTACGGCCGGATGCACGGATAGGAGTAGGAACCGCTGGAAAAACAACCGGCGAGTTAAGCGGAAGAGGATGCGTTCCAGAATCAACCACCGCCCGGTCCAATTGAATCTATGATTTAAAATATCCCACTCACCTTGACACCCTACATCGGGGTTAGGCGTCTGCGCGCTCACCATGGTGCCACCTTAGGCAGACGATGCGCAGCGCAACAAGTCCTGTTAGTGTGAAAATAATTGCGCGTGCCCCGTTAGACCACAAGAGTCTGAAAAACATCTCTTGCGAAAAGCCACCGCTATACATCTGATCCTGGGCCCCGGCGGCTAGTGGCGTGCTGGCCACAAACGCAGTGCACAGGGCGATGGCCAACCAGATGTGGCGCGACGGTACGCCGCGACAAGGGAGCCAAAGCAGAAGCGACCAGGACAGAAACATAACTCCAGCGGGAAGGATGATGATTGGAAGCCGGGACAGGTACGCTTTGCTGAAACCATGAAAGGCCTCGGGACCGAATTGGCTCATGTCGGCGTAGATCGGATAGATGGTCAACTCGGCGATCCAGCCCGACGAAACATTGTACCAGGTCGCTGCGACTGCGATAAGGAGCAGCACATCCGCCAAGCGGCCTCCAACAGGCGGCGCTGAAGCCGAAGTCAGCTCTGTGCCGCGGGTCTTGGCGCGCCGCCGGAGGCTGCGTGCAGCCGCGACGATAGAGATGAGAAGCGATGAAAGAAGCATCGCGGCAAACAGCAGGAAGCACAGGTTGGAGAAGGAGCGGTAACTCATCGGGTGTGATCAGGGACGCCTAACGAGATGGAGCTGAGCCACCGCTGGCGAGAGCGAGCGGGGCAAACATCGATAACCGTTTCATAAAATCAAATGTGGACTTCACGACAGCCAGCGGTTGGCTCCAGCGATTGGTTAGGCGACTTGCGGTGCATCAGGATAAACGTCGAACGAAAGATCAACCTGAAGCCGTGCGAGCAAAGCAAGCGTCGCATGTGGAAAGGTATCACCAAAGTTTTTGTCGCCAAACCAGCCAACGAAGAACTCGACTCGTCCGCCAGCTGCACGGATCCGCTGGAAAAATGCTGTGTGCTGCTGCAAAGCGGACGCGGCGGAATGGATGAACGCGGCACACTCGCTGTCTTGCGGCACGTCGTAGCTATATGTCCAAAAAGAAGGAATAGCCGGAGATGTGCGCTTCGGCGCAAGCCCGAGCGTGTCGCTGACGATGGCTGCGTCGATCTGCGGATGCCAGATGCGCAATGAGAGAGCGTAGCGAAAGGGATGCACCGGTGGACGCGGACTGTCACCTAACGAGAAGTAGACGGGATTTTCCCGCCTTTAATTACGGGTTTTTCCGGCCTAATTCGGGACTTTCCTGGGAGGGAGGGGGATAAACACCGCATTCGATGTCGATTGTGTCAGGTCCCTGGGGTTTCTGCAAGCTGGGGGCGAGACGTCTGCCTTCGTTGACAAGGCAAAACGCGGGTGATACTTTCGCCGCACTTTGGCGGAAATGTCGTCAAAGGCCACTTACCGAGGGTATTAATTTGCACTCGTTGTTAAATAGTCAGGTTTTGGTGCTGAACCGCCTCTGGCAGGCGGTGAATATCTGCTCTGCCCGCCGCGCTTTTTCGCTGGTTTACGCGGGTCACGCTCAGGTCGTTTCAGCCGACGATGCGAACAATTTCCTGACCCACGATTTTGAAGGCTGGCGCGATTTTTCGACCGACGCGCCTGATCATGAGCTCGTCCAAACGATTTCGTGGAAGATCCGAGTGCCGCGCGTGATCGTGCTCCTCTTTTTCGATCGGCTTCCGAAGAAGGAAGTGAAGTTTACCCGCCACAATGTTTTCGAGCGGGATAAGAACACCTGCCAATACTGTGGGCACGGGTTCGATCGCAATGATTTGAATCTTGATCACGTGGTGCCGCGGGATCGCGGTGGAACGACGACCTGGGAAAACGTCGTTTGCTCGTGCATTCCGTGTAACACCCGCAAAGGCAACCGCCTCCCGCAAGAAGCGCAGATGACGCTGGTTCGCAAACCGAAGCGGCCGAAGTGGCGGCCGTTTTTGCACGTTACCTTCACCGCGCCGCAGCACGAGAGCTGGCGACACTTTGTCGATCTTGCTTACTGGAACGTCGAGCTAAGCGATTAATTCCGGACAGTTAAAGAAGGATCCGCCAAAGACGCGAAACCACGCCAAAAAAAGCCAGATACTCTGACTTTAGCGTCTTTTTGGCGTGTTTAGCGGGCGAATCTGAGTGCGACGGTCATAGACCGCCGCTACAATTATCGTGTTGACCTTTGCGCGACTTGTTCGCGTTTTGGCTTGAGCGCATTCAAGATCGGTTGCGGATAAACACCGAAGACAATGGTGGCGATGATCAGCAGAATCATTATCGCCCGTGAAAGAACGCTGACTGGAATCGTGTTGTTGTTCGTGCTCGGCTGCCAATACATCGCGCGGACGACTTTCAGATAATAATAGAAGCCGCACGCCACGGTCACGATTCCCACTGCTACGAGCGCGGTTTGTTTTTGCGCGACCGCGCTTACGAAAATGAAGAACTTGCCGAAAAAGCCGGCGGTGAATGGAAGACCCGCGAGCGACGCCATCGCCACTAGCATCGCGAACGCGAGAAAGGGCGCGCGGTTCGCCAAGCCGTCGAAGCCGGAAATTTCTTCGCCGGTTTGTTGCTCGACAATGGTGAGGATCGCAAAGCTCAACAGCGTCATCAGCAAATAGGCCGCGAGATAAAATGTTACGGCGCGTCCGTCGAAGCAGGCGACGCCGATGAGCAGATAACCCGCGTGGGCGATACTGGAGTAGCCGAGCAGACGTTTGAGATTATTTTGCGGAAGCGCGGCGAGGTTCCCGTAAACGACTGTCAGTAGTGCGATCAACACAACGAGGCGTTGCATGTTCGGCAGCATGAGAAACGGCTGGAGCACGCGCAAAAGAACAACGAACCCGGCCGCCTTGGATCCAACGGAAAGAAATGCGGTAACCGGTGTTGGGGCGCCTTGATAAACATCCGGCACCCACATTTGGAACGGGACCGCCGCGATCTTAAAACCGAGACCGACCAGCACCAGCACTGCCCCAAAGGTTGCGGCGTGATTGTCGATTTTGCCACTGGCAAAGCTCGCGGTAATTCGCGCCAGATTGGTCTCGCCCGTAACGCCGAAGATCCAGGTGATGCCGTAAACCAGAAATGCGGTTGAGAGCGCGCCGAGAATGAGATATTTCACGCCGGCTTCGAGCGCGATTGGATTTCTTCTCGGGAAACTAACGAGCACGAAGAACGAAATGGTGACGAGCTCGAGGGAAACGAAGATAAAGATGAAATCGATCGCCGAGACCAAATACATCAGGCCGGCGCAGGTGAGCAGCGGCAACGAAAAGAACTCGCCGAGATTCGCGGAGGTGCTTGCGTCAGCTTTGCGCAGCGCCGGCGCATAATCGATCATCATCACCACGACGACGATCGTGGTGACGAGCATGAATCGTTTGAAGAAGATCGACAACGCGTCAGCGGTATAAAAATTCCAAAAACCGCTCGCCTCTTGTGGCGCGGGACCCGGCGCGAGGAAAAAAGTCGCGATCAGGACAAGCGTCAGTCCAATGATTCCGGCGTAAGCGAAAACCTTCTTGTCGATCTTGGCGGCGAAAGTTTCGAACAGCAGAATCGCCACGCCGAGAACGAGCACGTCGATTTCAAGGTGAGGCGCCGGGATCGCGATCATTTCGTGACGGTGAAGTAGGTCCGAAACGTCGGCATCACCATTTGCACGAGCGTTTGCGGGAAAAATCCGAACCAGAGCAAACCCGCGATCAGCAATGCGACCGGGATTCGGAGGCCGGAGCCAAGATCGACAAGCTTTCCCCATCGCTCATTCATTGTGCCCATGAACGTGGAGCGATAAGCGCGCAACATGTAAACCGTTGAGATGACGACACCCCAAAGTGCGAGCACTGCCGCGATTTGGAAAATGTGAAGACGTTGCATCTCCCATCCGTTTCGGACCGCGCCGAAGAAAATCATGATTTCGGACGCGAAGTTGGCGAAACCGGGGAGTCCGATCGCGGCAAACGCGGCAAAACCGAACGCGAGCCCGGCGAACGGCATCACTTTGGCGAGGCCGCCGAGTTCGGAGAACTCGAGCGTGCCGGTGCGGCTTCGAATTTCACCGGCGATCGCGAAAAGGAGCGCGATGGAAAGACCATGCGCGAAAATGAGCGCGGCCGCGCCGGTTGTGCCGAGAACATTGGCGCTGGCGATTCCTAGAAAAATGTAGCCCATGTGCATCACGCTTGAATAACCAAGCATCCAATCGAGCTGCTTCTGCGCGATGGTGACGAGCCCGATGTAAATGATGTTACCGAGCAAGAGAATGACGAGCAGATACATCCAATAGTGCGCGCCTTCCGGGAGCATCGGAGTCGCGAGTCGGAGCAAGCCGTAGAGGCCGAATTTCTTCAGGACGCCAGCGTGCAACATCGCGGCCGGCGGCGGCGCGGATGCATAAGCTTCCGGCGCCCAGGAATGAAACGGAAAAAGCGAAATGAGAATGCCGAACCCGAGCAGGAGTAAAAGATAAATGTGTCGTTGATCTGAAGCGGTGATCGGATGGACCGCGATCGAGTCACGCAATTCGCGAATGTCGAACGTGCGCTCCGGCGGCGGAACGCTTTGGTAAAGCAGGATCAATCCGATCAGCAAGATGAAGCTGCCGAGTGCGAGGTAGATCGTGATTTTCCACGCGGCGCGGACGCGATTTCCCGTGCCCCAAATTCCGATGAGAAGAAATGTCGGGACGAGCGCGAGCTCGTGAAACGCGTAAAAGAAAAACAGATCGACTGATGTGAAAGCGCCGATCGCGCCGGCCGAAATGAAAAGCAAGCAGGCGTAGAACGCGCGCTCGTAGTTGTCGATCTTCCCGGTGAACCAAACGGCGGCGAAGGTGACGATCGTTGAGAGAAGAAGCATGAGCAGACTCAAGCCATCGACGCCGAACGCGAAATGAATGCGCCAGTCAGTGGAAACGGCGAACGAGCTGACAAATTGGAACCCGGCGGCGACTTGATCGAAACGACTGAGAAGAATGAGCGCGACAACGAAATTCAAAATCGCGGCGACCAGTGCGGTAAATCGCGCGGGCGCGCCGGCGATGATCAGAATCGCAGCAGCGATTGGACAGAGGACAAGAAAGAGGAGCATTACGAATTAGATGACGAAGCCGCGTAAAACAATGGAGGCGTTCGGGCGTTTTCACTCGCTTCTGCGCGGCGAAGCACGAATGTCGAATGACGAAGGAATGACGAAGCTCGAATAGCCAATTTTCCCAGCAGCGCGGTGACGTTTTTTTCGTCATTCGTCATTTGGTCATTTGTCATTGTTTTGGCGTGTGTTTCGTGGGGTAACGTTTCTGCTCTGGCGTCAGCGGAAAAGTGTGAAGTAAATGAGCGCCACGATTCCCAATCCAAAAAGAAATGCGTAGGCTTGAAGGTTTCCGACTTGAAACAATCGTAGAAGCGCTCCTAACCCAAAGGTGCCGCCGCTTACGCCCCGAACCGCTCCGGCATCAATGATCCAGCGATCGAAGAAAGCGGCAATGCGCGCCAGCTGGTCCTGAGTTCGATTGATCAGCCACTCGTAAAATTCGTCGATGTAAAAACGGCGCCGGATAAGATCGACATGCAACGGGTCGCGCTCACGGCTGCGATAGAGCCAAACGGCGACTGCAGAGCCTAAAATCAGCGCGATTAGCGCCAGCGCGGGAACGGTGAAGACGTTTTCTTTTTCGTGCGGCACAACGAGAAAATTTTGGGCGATCGTCTCCCATCCGGCGATGAGCGCAAACAGTGCGAGGATGAGCAGCGGAATAATCATCACCAGCGGCGATTCCTTGCCGGCGCGGGCAATTTCGCTGCGCGGTTTTCCGAGAAAAACGACGACTACGGCGCGCGAAACATAGAACGCAGTCAGGAACGCAGTCGTCAGGCCAATGGCAAAGATCGGCGTGTTGTGTTGATAGGCGAGCGCAAGAATCGCGTCTTTGCTAAAAAATCCGCTGAAGGGCGGACAGCCGATCAAAGCAAGCGCGCCGGCGGCAAAGGTGGCGAATGTAATTTTCAGCTTTTGGGCGAGGCCGCCCATTCTCCAAATGTTTTGTTCGTGGTGCAGGCTGACGATGATGGAGCCGGAGGCAAGGAACAGGAGCGCTTTGAAAAATGCGTGTGTGAAAAGGTGGAACATCGCCGCTTCGTTTGAGGTGAGTCCGACTGCCATCACCATGTAACCGAGTTGGGAAATCGTTGAGTAGGCGAGAATTCGTTTGATGTCGGCTTGCTGTGTCGCCATCAACGCGCCGAGCAATGCGGTGATCGTTCCAATCCAGGCAATGACGAGAAGCGCGGTTTGCGATGCCTGAATGAGGAACGCAACGCGGACAAGAAGGTAAACTCCGGCTGCAACCATCGTCGCAGCGTGAATCAATGCCGACACCGGCGTCGGGCCTTCCATCGCGTCGGGCAACCAAACATGAAGCGGGAACTGGGCGGATTTGCCGACGGCGCCGCAGAAAATCAAAATCGCCGCGATAGTGAGATAGCCCGGGTTACTCGTGATTTTCGAAAGATGCGAAACGATGTCGTCGAACACGACCGAACCAGTCGCCATCCACACCATCAGGATTCCGATCATGAATCCGAAATCGCCGACGCGCGTGGTAAGGAACGCTTTCTTAGCTGCTTCGGCGGCAGCGTCACGTTCGAACCAATGGCCGATCAGCACGTAGGAGGTAAAGCCAACCAGCTCCCAGAAAATGAATAACATCACGAAATTGTTCGCTAGAACGATTCCGAGCATTGCGAAGATGAAGAGCGAGAGGGCGGCGAAGTAGCGCGCTTTGCCTTCGTCATCGCGCATATAGCCTAACGAATAGATGTGAATCAGCCCTCCGACACCGGAAACGACGAGCAGCATCAATCGGCTGAGATCATCGAGGACAAACGCGAGCGGAACAGTGAACACGCCGCCGATGTTGATCCAAGTAAACTCCGGCGCCGAGATGTCGGCTTGGACGAAGATCGCGCAACTGCAGGCGAAACTTCCGAGAACGGCCGCGATCGAGATGGCACTGCTGATATTCTTCCAGCGCCGCGTAAACAAGGTGATGACAGCAGCCGAACCGAGCGGCAGGAGCAAAACTAACCACGGAAGCAAGCTGTTGGTCGTGAAAGTCATTGGTTCCACCCGCTAAACACGCGAAACAACGCTAAAGCTTTACAGGTAAAGCGGTTCATCGGGTTGAAGTTTGGGCTGAGTATTGGCCAGCCGTTCGTATTGCAACTTTGGGTAATGGCCAAAGTTAATTAGCAGCCCGAGCTGAAAGCCGCTCGCTTTTAAGTAATTCAGTACCTGGGCACGGTGATCGTCGGTTAATTCCGTAACGGCCTTGAGCTCGACAACGATCTTTTCGTAACAGACAAAATCGGGAAAATATTTTTGTTGAAGAACTCTACCTCGATATTCGAGAGACAATGCCGGCAGCGCGATCGCGGGAATGCGGCAATGTTCAAATTCGATCCCAAGACATTCCTGATAAACAGGCTCGTGGAAGCCGCATCCTTTGTCCTTATAGACTTCGAAGCACGCGCCAACGATCGAGTAGCATTCGTCCTTGAAGACCAAATCGGATACTAGATTTTTTGGTGTCATTTCGCGTGTTTGGCGGATCATCAAAATTTCAGGCTGTTGATGTCTTCCACATTCGTCGTCTGCCTCATGCGAAAAAGCGCGACCACGATGGCGAGTCCGACCGCGACTTCGGCCGCGGCCACGGTGATGATGAAGAAGACAAAAACCTGCGCGTTGTAATTCGGCACGCCGTTTGGATCGACACGGAAGCGGGAGAACGCGACGAGCGATAAATTTGCGGCGTTCAACATCAATTCGAGCGCCATCAAAATGATAATGATGTTGCGTCGCAGCATCACGCCGGCGAAACCGATGGTGAACAAAATGCCGCTGACAATTAGGTAATCGCCAAGTGTAATCACGTTAGCGGGTTTCGCGGCGGCTGAGCATCACCACGCCGATGGTTGCTACCAAAATGACGATGCCAATGATTTGAAAAGGCAGAGTGTAGTTCCCGAAAAGCAAAAGCCCTATTCGATGGACATCGTCCGATGTCGATCTTGCCAGCGGCGGAAAAGGTTGCGTAGCGATCTGGAAACTACCGATGACCGACAAGATTTGGACGATTAACGCAAGCGCAACCGCCACGCCGCCGGCGGACGCGATCCAGTTAATCTTTCGCAATTCTTCGGCGCGCAAATCGAGCAGCATGATGATGAAAAGAAACAGCACCATGATTGCGCCGGCATAAACAAGCACTTGAATGATCCCGATGAAAAACGCATCGAGTGAGATGAATAGCGCGGCCAGCGCCAAAAACGAAACGACCAGACTAAGCGCGCTCGCCACCGGATTGCGGTTAATGATAACGGCCACGCCGAAGACCAGCATCATCAAAGCGAAAACCCAAAAGAGAAAGGGTGACATATCAGAGTGACGAGTGATGTGTGACGAGTGACAAGAAACGAACGAGCCATTGGCCGTTGGCGAAGGCCAACTCGTCACTCGTCACTCGCCACCTATCACTTATTTTTTCTCGTTCCACTTCAAAACGACTCCGTGCATCACACCGCCGATTTCGAGCAGTTTGTCTTTGTGATGCATCATGTCTTCACGGGTGAACCCGGTGATGGCGTAATCTTTGCGCAAATAAATCGCCTGCTCGGGGCAGACCTCTTCACACATCCCGCAGAAAATGCAGCGGACCATGTCGATATCGAATTCCTCGGGGTACTTTTCGACTTTAGCGAAACGATCACCCCTTGAAATTTCGCCTGGAATAATTTTGATCGCGCGCGGCGGACAAATGAATTCGCAAAGCTGACAGGCGACACAGCGCACGCGACCATCGGTGTCGCGCACTAGGGCGGGCGCGCCGCGGTAATGCTCCGGCAAATTCGGGTCCCATTTTTCTTCCGGATATTGCATCGTCACCTTTGTCCGCCGGAAAATCATGTTCTTGAAATGTTTCAGCGTAATCAGCAACCCGGCCGCGATTGCGGGCAGAAACATTCGCTCGCGCCAATTCAGATTCGGTCGTGGAACGGTGATCGCCATAACTTCAGAATTGTCCGCCAAATACGCTAAACAGCGCGAAAAGGTTTACTGATTTCGGTTTTATATTTATTTGGCGTCATTTGGCGTGTTTAGCGGATGAAAGCCAAGATTCCGGCGACGATAAAGATATTAACGAGCGCAATTTCGAAGAAAAAGAGCCAGCCGAGACGCATGAGCTGGTCCCAGCGAAAGCGCGGCAACGTCCAGCGCACCCACATCATGAACAAAATCAGAGCGGCCACTTTGGCGAAGAAAACCGCGATGTTGATCAAACCGAAAATCCAGCCGCGCGATCCATCAGGAATTCCGGGAAAATGCCAACCACCGAGGAACAAGGTGACGATGATCGCCGAGCCGCTGATCATTGCGGCGTATTCGCCGAGGAAAAAGAGTGCGAACTTCATCGAGGAATATTCAGTGTGGTAACCGCCGGCAAGTTCCTGCTCCGCTTCGGGCAAATCGAACGGAAGGCGATTCGTCTCAGCGAAGACGGCAACCATGAACACAACGAAAGAGACGATCATTGGAATTGCGAGCAGCCATTTCCCAAGGTTTGTCCAATCGCCGATAAACGGCGCGATCAACCAACCGTGCTCGATTTGATATTGCACGACACTCGTCAGGCGAAGATTTCCAACGAGCAGGAAAACCGGAATGACAGCGAGACCGAGCGAAAGCTCGTAGGAAATCATTTGCGAGCTCGAGCGAACGCCGCCGAGAAAAGAATATTTGGAATTGGAGGCCCAGCCGCCGAGGACGATTCCGTAAACGCCTAACGAGGCAATGGCGAAGACGTAGAGGATTCCGACGTTGATGTCGGCAATGACCATCGGCACGCCGAATAGCGTGCTGCCAAAGGGAACGACCGCGATCGTCATGATCGCCGGAATCATCGCAAGACACGGCGCCAGCCAGTAATAAAACGTGTTCACCGTCGCCGGGGTGAAATCTTCCTTCAGCAAAAATTTGGCGGCATCGGCCATCGGCTGAAAAAGACCGGCCGGGCCGACGCGATTCGGTCCGAGACGATCCTGAATGAGGGCGCTGACGCGACGCTCAGCGTAAACCGCGTAGGAAACCATCGGCAAAATTACGATGAAAATCATGCCGATGATTTTCAGGAGCGACGTGCCAACAAAAAAATAATCCATTGTCGATCTTCGCGTTATCGGCCGACCGGGCGCCTCTTCTCCGCTTGTTCGATATCTTTTGCCTTGGGATCGGTCGGCGGCCGAGGCGATTCGTCTAACTTCGTTGCGTGCACGCCCAGGTCACCGATCTTGCTCAAAGTCAGTCCGTCAAATTCCGGAACCTCTGCGCTCATTTGCCGGAAGGCATCTTCGATCGTATAAATTCCATTGCTCCCGCCGAGCGCCTGGAGCAGGTCGCGCAAAATTTCCCAATCGTCGCGCGCGTTTCCGGGTGGACGCACCGCGCGATTCAACCGTTGCAGTCGGCCTTTGCCATTGATCATCGAGCCGCGTTTTTCGGCGAACCCCGAGGCGGGCAAGCGAACGGTCGCGTGTTCGTTGGCAGTGTTCGATAAAATGTCGATCACAACAAACGCAGGCATGTTCGTTAGCTGTTCGCCGGAAATCCCGAGCGTGATCGGATTTTCACCGAGCACGAGCAGGGCTCTGATCTCTCCCGATTTCACTCCCTCGACGATCGCCGGGAGTTGCGCGTCCGGTTCCGAATCCAAACCGAGAATCAATCGCGCCCCGGTTGCGTTTGGATTTCGATCTTCGCTGAGCAAGATGTTGTCGCCCTCGCCGCGACGCGGCACGATGTCGATGTAGCGAACGCCGAGCAGGTCTGCGATCTTGCGCACGAGCCAAAGTTCTTCGTTGGTCATCCGGCCGGAGGCGATAATCGCGACGTTTGCGCCGCTGAATTGTCTGAGCTGAAGCGCCGCGTGTGCGATCGCGCCCTTCCAATCGCTCGGGACGAGTTCTTTTCCGTTGGAAATCTGCGGCTCGAGCAACCGATTCTCCGATTCGAGGTACTTAAAGTTGAGCCGGCCGTAGTCGCACATCCAGCAGGAATTCACGTGATCGTTTTCGCGCGGTGTTTGCCGATAAACGATGTCCTCACGCGTGCCGATGATCGTGTTGCAACCGGTCGCGCAGCTGGTGCAGATGCTTTTCGTTTCCTTGAGAAACCAAACCCGCATTTTGAAACGGAAATCGGTGGAAGTGAGCGCGCCAACCGGACAAATATCGACGGTGTTGAGCGAATAATTATTTTCGAGACGCTTGCCCGGATGCGCTGTCAGCACGGTGTGACTGCCGCGGTCGACGAATCCGAGCACGTCGTCGTGCGCAATTTCGTTGCAAAATCGAACGCAGCGCGAACAAAGAATGCAGCGTTCATCATCGAGCGTAACGCGCGGTCCAAGCTGCACCGCCTTCGGCTTCTTCACCTTGTTTTCGAGAAAACGGGAGCCGGCCGCCCCGTACTCGACGCTGAATTCTTGCAGCTCGCATTCGCCCGCTTGGTCGCAGATTGGGCAATCGAGCGGATGATTGATGAGGAGAAATTCCATCACACCCTTGCGACATTCTTCGACCAGTGGCGAACTGGTGCGGACACCCATGCCCTCGGCCACATCCTGTGCGCAACAGATTTGCGGACGCGGCATCCAGTTGATGATCGGTTTGCCGTCGACGCCGAGCTCCGGCTTGCGTTCGGGACCCATCCGCGGCATTCCCATCTCGATCAAACACATCCGGCAATTGCCGGGTGAGCTGAGCTTTTTGTGATAGCAATAGCGTGGCACATAAACGCCCGCCTGCGCACAAGCTTCGATCACGCGCGTGCCTTTCGGAAACTGATGCCACACCCCGTCGATCTGGACGTTGAACATCGGCACTTGGTCAGACATATCAGATCACCGAATCGGCGCCGGCTTTTTCCCAGCCGGGATCGTGGGCGAGGGGACTGGTTGGGATTTGTTCGCGCTCAATTAATTCTCGAGGTGTGTCTTCGGGCGGCATCGGCGGCGGGATTGATTTGCGCGCGTATGCCGCGAATTCCTCCGGAAATTTTTCGACGAAACTTTGGGTCGGCCAGGCGCACGCTTCACCAAACGCGCAGATAGTCCGGCCGGCAATATTATCGCCGATCGTTTTCAGTGTGCGCGGATCTTCCGTCACACCGCCGCCGTCCAGCATGCGCTCGGTAATTTTTTTCATCCAGAGCGAACCTTCGCGGCAGGGCGTGCATTGGCCGCACGATTCGTGAGCATAAAACTCGTTGATGTTGTTAAGCACCCAAACCATGTCGCGCGAATCGTCGAGTACGATCACGCCGCCTGATCCGGCCATTGATCCGGCGGCCGCGAGCGAATCGAAATCCATCGGCAGTTCGTCGATCGACATCTCAACGTCGATTGTCGAGCCATCCGGCTGTTTCTGTTTGATTTTGAATCGCTCGTCTGCGCGCAAGACTTTTGCCGAGCTGCCGCCAGGAATTATCGCTTTCAATCTGCGGCCCCATTTGATTCCGCCGGCCATTTCATAGATCAGTTGGCCCATTGTCACTTTTCCGACTTCGATTTCGAAATAGCCGGGGCGTTCCACGTCGCCGCTCACGCAAACGACGCGTGTTCCAGTGTTATTCAGTCGACCGAGCTGCGCGTATTTCGCTCCGCCCATCGCGATGATGTGTTTTACCGCGCACAGTGTCTCGACGTTATTCACGATCGTCGGGCACATGTAGAGCCCGAGGACCGCCGGAAAGTAAGGCGGCTTGATTCGAGGGTAAGCGCGTTTGCCTTCGAGCGATTCGATTAAACCAGTTTCTTCGCCGCAAATGTAAGCACCGGCCCCGCGGTGAATGTGAACATCGACATCGAACCGCGAGCCGAGAATGTTTTTGCCGAGAAACTTGTGCTCGCGCGCTTCTTTGATCGCGCCTTCGAGGATCTTGGCGCCTTCGGGGAATTCGCCTCTTATATATATGTACGCGGTCCGGGCGTTGAGCGCGAAACAGGAGATGGCGATCCCTTCCAGTAACTGGTGAGGATCTTCATGAATGATGTAGCGGTCTTTGAATGTGCCGGGCTCGGATTCGTCCGCGTTGCAAATCAAGTAGACCGGCTTCTTCTCGTCGGGCTTGATGAAACTCCATTTCACTCCGCACGGAAATCCGGCGCCGCCGCGTCCGCGCAGACCGGATGTTTTCACTTCGTTCACGATGTCGGCGCGCGACATCTTGACGGCTTTGCGCAAATCTTCGTAACCGCCGTCATCCAAATAGGTCTTGATGTCGGTTTTCCAATTCTTGCGTCCGATATTTTTGAAAACGATCCGCTGCTCGAGTGGATGCGGTTGAAGCACCACCGGTCTCGCCGGAGGTTCTGATAAGATCGACATCGCGTTGTCGGGCTGGACGTTTTCGTGCAGATCGTCGTTCACCATGCAGACCGGTGCGGTGCCACAGCTGGCGAGACATTCAACGAACTCGATGCTGTAATTTCCGTCAGGGCTCACTCCAGTCGGGGTGTGTCCGGCAGCTGCCGGACCGGTCTTCCGCTGAATCCCAGTCGCCGCAGAAAGGTTCTCCATTAGCTGATAACTTCCAGCCATCGCGCAACTGAGCGTGCGGCAAACGCGGATGTGCGTTTTGCCCGCGCGTTTCTCGCGCATCATCGGATAAAACGTGACCAGCTCGAAGATGTTGATCGGCTGCAGGCCAAGCTTGGCCGCGATCCAAGTCACCGCATCGTCGTTAACTAATCCAAAATATTCCTGCCACAGATGGAGTAACGGCAGCGCAGCGCTTCGTTTTTGATCGGACGGATAATGCCCGATCGCTTCATCCATTTTTCGCTCCAACTCGGCGGGAACGCGGGAGTCCACGGGCGAAAAAGTTAGTCGGTTAACGTACTCTGCTTTTCAGTGACCTTGTCGTCTTTGAAAACGATTATCACCGTGTCCTTGGCCTGCCGGTAGACGTAAGTCGTCTTCTTCATGATGACGAAATCCTTGTTATCGAGCTCGGTCGGCGGTCCAAGAATCGATTCCACCTGTTTCTTCGACATTCCTTCGGCCACTTCATCGACGTTGGCTTTGGTGATGCGCCGGCCAACGCAGGAGATTGTCATGATAGCGAGCAATAAAACGAGGAAGCGCTTGCAAATGACGAATGACGAATGACGAATGACGAATGACAAGAAACGGAATGGATTTCCTGGAAGTTTTTCGTTGGTTTTCATCTTTTGCTTCGTCATTTGGAATTCGTGCTTCGTCATTCTTATCATCTGTCGCATTCGCCCATGACAAAGTCCAGACTTCCGAGCACCGCGGGAACGTCGCTCACCATGCGGCCCGGAAGGACTTCCGGCAAGATGCTCAGATTCACAAACGAAGGCGCGCGGATCTTGAGGCGATGCGGGACACCGCCGCCTTTACTGTTGATGTAGAAACCGAGCTCGCCTTTTGGGTTTTCAGCCGCGAAATAGATTTCGCCCGGTGGCGCGTCGAGACCCTCGGTGACGACAATGAAGTGGTGAATCAGTTCCTCCATTTTTGTCATCACGTGCGATTTCGGAGGCGTCATATTTTTCCAATCGGCCACATTGATCGGGCCGGCCGGCAATCTGTCGATCACCTGCCGCAGAATTTTTGCGCTCTGCCGCATTTCCTCGACCCGCACCAGATAGCGATCGTAGGCATCGCCCGCGCTGCCGATCACGACTTCGAAATCGTACTGTTCGTAATCGAGATAGGGATGTTTGCGCCGCAAATCGTGTTCGACGCCGCTGCCGCGCAAATTTGGACCCGACAGCGCGTAAGCAATCGCACGCTCTTTTGAAATGACCCCGACATCTTTGGTTCGATCGACAAAAATGCGATTGCGCGTGAGCAATTTGTCCATCTCGTCCAGGGCCGGGCCGAATTGATCGAGAAATTCGCACAGCATTGGAATAAATTTTTCGGGGAGATCGCGAATTTGTCCGCCGACGCGAGTGTAGGAAGTGGTGAAGCGCGCGCCGCTGAGCAATTCGCTCAGGTCGTAGATTTTCTCGCGTTGGGTGAACGAATAGAGAAACACCGTCATGGCGCCGAGATCGAGCGCCATCGCGCCAAAGCCCATCAGATGCGATGAGATCCTGGAGAGCTCGCAGCAAATTACGCGAATGGCTTTTCCGCGCGGCGGAATTTCCCAGCCCATTAATTTTTCCACCGCGAGCGCGTAAGCGACGTTGTTCGACAGCGGCGCAAGATAGTCGAGACGATCGGTGTAGGGCACGAATTGATTGTATTGCATGTTCTCGGCAATTTTTTCGTCGCCGCGATGCAAGAAACCGATGTCCGGCGTCGCTTTGGTGATGGTCTCGCCATCGAGTTCGAGGACGAGCCGCAATACGCCATGCGTCGCCGGATGCGACGGCCCCATGTTGAGAATCATTTTCTCGCCGATGTCGTGATCGACTTCACGCAGCTTCGCTTCTTCGGCAGCGACTCGCGTTACCGGATCGGGCGATTCAATTTCGCGCACGGTGAAGGCCATAAGATCGGAGTTGCATTTATGCTGGCGAGTTAACCAGCGCGCGCAAGAAAGAATGGCGCGGCCATTCTGAACGAAGTGAAGGAACTCACCCGGGCTGGCTGATCACGCCAACTAGTTTGGACAATCCACGCTTCGAGTGTGGGGTCCTCGCTCCGCTCGGGACGACGGACTGTTATGGCGGCGGAGAACTTTCCAGGGTCGGCGGAACGTAGGGAGTTGAAGTGGGCGCTGGTGTTGGCACGCTCTCCGTTTTCGGCTCAGGCGCCGTTTCTATTTTCGGTGCGCTCTCGGATTTCACTGGAGCCTTTATCGTTTTAGCTTTCGGGCGCGGTTTTTCGGCAGGAGCAGAGGTTGTCGATCGCTTCGACGTTTTCGTTTTCGATGTCGATGTTGGCACCAAGTGAACCGAGACCGGATTTGGATAAAGCGACTTGTAAGCGCCGGTCCCGGCGTCTACGCCCATACCAATCGCGCCACCAAGGAGGAGGTTGCCGGCCATCGCCCCACCGCCGGTTCCGCCAAACTTGCTTTCCACCTTCACGGTTTGCGGGGCGTATCCTGGCTTGCTCACCGTTACTGTGAACGGCTCGGTTTTGCGCTCCTTCACGAATTTCGTCGGTGTCACACCGCGTTCGCCAGTAGAAAGAACCACGTTCGCGCCGGATGGATCGCTGGTTACGGTTAATTTGTCATGCACGCCGCGGGTAATCGTTGCGCAGGATGTAAAAAGCAGAACTGGCAGAAACAATAGGCTGTAAATTTTCATGAGGGATAGTTCGTTAGGCTCAAACGAACTGCTTATGCTTTATCGTATTGAGAGGCGCCGGCGGCCGTAAAAAATGACCCGCTCGCGCCGTGCCGACAACACGATTAACAAGAGAAACGACATGAAGAAAATCGCGCTGTTATTTGCGGGGCAAGGCGCCCAGGTCGTCGGAATGGGAAAAGATCTGGCCGAACAATTCCCGACGGCTGCAGATTTATTTCGGCAAGCCGACGAAATTCTTGGCCGCAAATTGAGCGATATCGCGTGGAACGGCCCAATCGAGGAATTGACCAAGACTTCGAATTGTCAGCCTGCATTATTTGTTCACGGGCTCGCCTGTTTGTCGATCTTGCGCGAATTGGCCGGCGATTTTCCAGTCGGTGGGGCGGCTGGTCTGTCTTTGGGCGAATTGACCGCGCACGCGGCCGCAGGAACGTTCGATTTCGAGAGCGGTCTCAAGCTTGTTCAAAAACGCGGCGAGTTCATGGACGAAGCTTGCGCCGCTACGGTTGGCGGAATGGCGGCAATGATCGGCGCGGACGAAAACAGCGTGCGCCAGTTGGCCGACGATGAAGATGTCGATGTTGCCAACATCAACGCGCCGGGCCAGATCGTTATTTCCGGTGAGCTGGCGAAAGTAGAAGCAGCGGTCGGCGTTGCGAAAGAATACGGAATTCGTCGCGCGACAACGCTGAACGTGGCCGGCGCGTATCATTCGCGCTTGATGGAAAGCGCCTACGAAAAGCTCGCTCCAGTGCTGCTCGACGTCCAAATGCAGTTGCCGAAATTCCCGGTGGTCAGCAACGTTACCGGGCGCGAAGTGACCACGCTTCCAGAGATTCGACAAACTCTTCAGGACCAGGTCACGAGCGCGGTGCGCTGGGTCGATTGCATGGAACAACTTGCAGGGCTCGGCTGCGATTTGTTCATTGAGCTGGGGCTGGGCGGCGTTCTGGCCGGTTTGCTCAAACGCACTCGCAAAGACGCCGAGATTATTTCGATCGGCAATGTCGAATCGGCGCGCCGGTGCGCAGAGCTATTGAAGAGCTAAGGATCAACGCGCCTCGCGGCGCTTACTGAAAATGCGCGCGACTAGTTCGTCGTTTTGTTCCGATCCCACTTGCACTGACTCGGTGAAATTTTGTTCGAGCCACGACATCAGCCGCGGATGATGGTTGAATCGACTCGTGACAATCACTCCGCCGACGTTGTTTTCGCGAAGAACTTGCTCAAAGCGCGCAAAGCTCGTTGGATCGAATTTCAAAACGTCCGCGAAAGTAAAATTAATTGCCGGCGGCGGAATCAATCGATCCGCTAAATAGACCATCAGCGCATCGTCGGTTATCAAATATTCGTCAGCCGGAAAAGTTTGCTGTGCGTAACGAACAGCCGGCTCCAAATGAATTAAACGAGGCCAACGCGCACGATGCTCAAGACGCGCCAGCCACGGAAGATCGATCACGCTGATCACAAGCGCGCACCCGAACAACGCTGCGACGAACTTGCTCGCGGAATGCATCGTCGCGCGATTGCGAGATTCGGCGATGAAAGCTTTAAATTGAGCGAGCCCTCGATTGAAGCCGAGCACCGTGAAAACAATCATCGCCGGAAGAATCAACGCGTAGTGGTGAAGCCATGGCGGCATTGCGAACAAAATGGCGATCGTCAGCAATTCGCCGATCAATAACGCGACCAATGGCGCCGACAAAGGACGCAGCACCACGATTCCGGGGATGGCGAAGACAACGAGCGGAACATCGAGTCGAGTAAAGCCGACCAAACCGCGCCATCGATCGTCGACGCGCTTGATCAGCCAGTTTCGCTCCGCGAAGTGAAACCCAACGGTACGACGATACTCTTCGATTGGGTGAAGGAAATCGACACAGGGCGCCGCGGCGATGATGCCACCGGCGGCGAAGATCAGGATGTCATACAAAATTTGCGGATCCAATTTGAGTCGGCCATTTTCGTGCCGTGTCCGTTGCGCGAAGACAACGATAATGATGGTGACAAGAAATCCGACGGTAAACGGCTTGAGCATCAGGCTTGCGCTGGCGCAGACTCCGCTCAGGAGGAGCCAAAGCCGTTGGCGATTCTTTCGAAATAGAAAAACAAAAACCAGCGCCCAGACAATGCACGCTGTTGCTGGAACATCGGCCATGACCATTCGCGATTGTCGAATGTAAAGCGGGCTCGCAGCACAAATTAGAATGGCGGCGGTCGCCGCGCTCCACTTAGCCTCAAGCTGATAAGTTAATGCCGCTGCGCCGAACACGCCTGCTAACGCGAACGCAAACGCGGTCAGGCGTCCGACTAACAGCGAATCGCCGAAAAATTTGAACGATGTTGCGAGGATCTTTGGGAAAAACCAGAACTGGTCGAAGAAAAACGTGTGCACGTCGTGGCCGCGATGGAGGAGACGCGCGACCATCAGGTAGACGCCTTCATCGAGGTCTGTGTTGCGAGCGATGAGCGTATCGGGGAACAAAGCCCAGGCCGCGAGGCCAATCGCCGTCACGACCGTCAAAATTATCGGCACGCGGCGGCCCATGAAATCCACCATGAACCTCGATCTTCCGCCAAATTCTGCCGCTGTCGAATCAAGTGTTACGCAAGATCGACAATCCGCGTGCAGCATCGTAATTTTCACACGTGAATCTGTCCGAGCGTGTTGATTCAGATTTGAAAACGGCGATGCGCGAAAAAGCCGCCACCAAGCTGGGCGTTCTACGCATGCTTAAAGCCGCCGTCACCAATGCGACAATCGAAAAAGGTGGCGCGGACTCAAAGTTAACCGATGCGGAAGCGATCCAGGTGATTCGGAAACAGGTGAAGCAACGTCAGGATTCGATTGAGAGCTTCGAAAAAGGCGGACGCACAGAGCTCGCGGCGAAGGAAAAAGAGGAATTATCGATCTTGCAATCCTATTTACCGCAAGGAATGAGCGCCGACGAAATTTCGAAAGTTGTGCGGGAGACGATTACTGAAGTCGGCGCCAGTTCGAAAGCGCAAATGGGCGCGGTCATGAAAGCGTTGCAGGCGAAAGTCGCCGGTCGCGCGGACGGCAAAACGCTCAGTGCAGAAGTGCAACGGCAGTTGAGTGGTTGAGGAGTTTAGACGTTGAGCAAAAAAGAAAGCCGAGCCGCTCAAATGCCTAACCTCAACATCTCAATCGCTCAATATATCAACTTATGTTGACTGCGATCATCGTCGCCGCCGGGAGCAGCGAACGAATGGGCTTCGACAAATTGTTCGCGCTGGTAAGCGGAAAGCCTGTAATCGCACACACCATCGCTGCGTTCGAGCGCACTGATTGCGTCGACGAAATTATTTTGGTCGGCCGCGGTGATAGTTTGGGCGAATTTCGAAAGATTGTGAGCGAGCCGACAAAAGTGAAAGAAATCGTGCCCGGCGGAGCAGAACGGAGCGATTCGGTGCGCGCCGGACTTGATCAGGTAAATCCAAAGTCCGATTTCGTTGCCGTGCACGACGCCGCGCGCCCGCTGGTAACTCCCGAAAAAATCACACGCGTCTTCGAAGTTTGCCGGACGAGCGGTGGTGCGGCGACATTGGCCGAACCAATCAACGACACCCTGAAACGCGCCGATGTCGATTTTGCCGTCAAGCAGTCGGTCGATCGCAGCGGCATTTATGGAATGCAAACGCCGCAGGTGTTTGCGAGAAAATTGCTGGAAGAAGCTTACCAGTTGGTCGCAAAGAAAAATGTCTCAGTGACCGACGAAGTTTCAGCAGTCGAGCTTCTCGGCCGCAAAGTCGTCCTCGTCCCGAATCACGATTTCAATTTCAAGATCACTTACCCGCGCGATTTGCCGATGGCGGAGTTCGTTCTGAAACAGCGAGCGGCGAATAATAAATGATGCAAAGGGCTTTCAAGAATCGTGCACTCGGCAGGAATTGGTGTGGAAGCGATGACCAAAGATTATCTGGAGCCCGGTAAAGTGATTGCCTATGGCCCTGACGCGATACGTCCGGGACCTGCGAGCATCAACACGGATCTCTTCCCGCGAGATGAATTCGATTATCGCAGCTCATGGAAATAGCGGCCGACAAATTGCTTCCATCTGACGTCCCTGACGATCTCGCGCAGTTGATGTCGATCTGGCGGGCGCGTGACAAAGCGCAGTGGTCGCAATCTCCAAGCAACTATCGATTGCTCGCTGAGAAGATCTTGCGGAAGGGCGAACCGCTGCTGGCTTTCGATGTCGTGCGCGAGGGATTGTCGATCTTGCCGACCGACGTTCGACTCCGTCAACTGCAAGGCCTGGCCCTGGCTCGCAGCGGTGCGAGCGAACGCGCAAATGCGATTCTCGAGGAACTGCTCGGGGAAGGACAAGCTGACGAAGAAACGCTTGGGATGCTCGGGCGGACCTACAAGGATCTGGCGGCCGGTGCTGCTTCGACCGCGCAACGTGAGCAATTTCTAAAACGCGCGGCCGAAATCTACACGCAAGCATACCAGACGACCGGTGGTTATTGGACAGGAATCAATGCCGCCACGATGAGTTTAGTCTGCGGCGAGACCGACCGTGCACGCGAGCTTGCACAAAAAGTGCGCGAGCAATGTTTGAAAGAAGTTGAAGACCCCAGCGGCGATTCGTACTGGGAACTCGCCGCGCTTGGCGAAGCGGCCTTGATTTTGCACGATTTGTCGCAAGCAGGAGAATGGTACACTCGTGCAGGCGAGGAAGGAAAACACCGCTCCGGCGACCTTCAATCGAGTCGGCGCAATGCTCGTTTGATTCTGAAATATTGGAACGAAGATCCGGATTGGATCGGCCAGTACCTTCACGTTCCGTCGGTGATCGTGTTTGCCGGCCACATGATCGATCGACCGGGTCGCGCAAGCCCACGATTCCCAGGGAACTTGGAATCCGCGGTCGCGAAAGAAGTTCGCGAAAAGATCGACAAATTGAAGCCCGGATTCGGCTTCGCCTCGGCGGCTTGCGGCTCGGATATTCTCTTTCTTGAAGCGATGCTCGACGCGGACGCGGAAGTTTCGGTCGTGTTGCCTTACGAAAAGGAGGAATTCGTGCGCGATAGCGTCGATTTCATTCCGAATTCTGCTTGGCACGCGCGCTATGATCGTGTGCTTGAGCGCGCGACGAACGTGATCACCGCGTCACCGCAAAAATTGGAGATCGGCGGCGTGGCCTATGAATTTTGTAATCAATTGATGTTGGGCCTGGCCACGATTCGTGCGCGTCAGCTCGACACTCCTATGATTCCGATGGCGGTGTGGGACGAAATGTCCGGAGACGGGCCCGGCGGCACAGCCGCGGTAGTTGGAAATTGGAGAGAACTTGGATACGATCCGGAGATTGTCGATCTGGCGAAAATTTTGGAGGGACGCGCGCTGTCGCGTCCCAAATATGCTGGCGCCGACAGCGCGGCGCCCTCCATCGAATCTAATTCCTTCGCCTCCCGCATCGTGGCGATTCTTTTCGCCGATGCCGTTGGCTTTAGCAAACTGAGCGAACCGGAAGTGCCGCGGTTCGTGCAACATTTTCTCGGCGCGATTGCGCAGTTAAGCGAGAAATTCACAAACGGAATCATTGCCAAGAACACCTGGGGCGACGGGCTCTATTTCGTCTTTTCTGACGTCGATCTTGCGGGCAAGTTTGCGCTTCAACTTGCAGACCTTGTTGCAACCACAAAATGGGAAGACAAAGGCTTGCGTGCAGGACTGAGTCTGCGCATCGGGCTACACGCCGGCCCAGTTTACGAATTCGATGATCCGATCACCGGGAGCCGGAGTTATAGCGGCACACACGTGAGCCGCGCCGCCCGGATCGAACCGATTACCCCGGCGGGACAAGTTTATGCAAGCGAAGCATTCGCCGCGCTCGCCGCCGCGCAACAGACCGACGCCTTTACTTGCGATTACGTCGGCCAAACGCCAATGGCGAAAGATTATGGGACGTTGCCGACGTATCACGTCCGGCGCACGTGAGGGCGGCCTCTCAGCAATCACCTTGCTAATTATTCTTGGCCGCGCTTGATGCGAGCTGAGCGAAGTCCTGGATGGCGCGAGCGATCGCCCCAACCAAATGTTTTCGGTAAACTGGGTTGTTTAGCTGTTCTTCCTCGGCGCGGTTTACAATGACTCCGCATTCAAGGAGGACCGCCGGCATCTTTGCGGTTTTTAGCACGACTAGATCGTCGAATGCGTAGATGCCCTTCTCCCTGTCGGTGACAGGTCTCTTCTCCTGCTCCTCATGATGCAAAGTTCGAGTGAACCCTGCGTCTAATAACGCCCGACCCAGCTTTGAGGCGAATTCCGCACTTTCTGCCACCCTGGGATTCTTACGCGAGATAAATATCGAGTAGCCATGAAAGTCGTCGCAATATTTCTGCGTCTTTCCTTTGACCTCCCAATTCTTGAGATATTTGTCTTTGACCGAATCGTGATGGATGGCGAGAAACAGATCGGCCTTGTGCTCGTTGGCCTCAGCCGAGCGGTGGGCAAGGCTGATCTCGGCACCCTCCGGATTGATCACGAAGGAACGGGTAAAGCCTAACGATTGTAGCTGAGCGAAAAGTTCGGCGACAAGGCGACGGTTGAATTCGTATTCGAACACGCCTCGCGCGCTAATCGCGCCGCCTTTTAGGGGAGAATGTCCGATATCGAGCGCGATGACAAAGTCCGCGGCGTTTTTGCGCGCAACCTTTGCCACCGGCGTGGCGGAAACTTTCGGTGTCGATCTTGCCGTCGGGATTTCAATTTGGGTGTCGCCTTGCTTCTTTAACTCTTCATCGCTTAACGCTTCTTCGTCCTCGTGCGATTGGGCGCGCGTAGTCTTCTCGACCGCAATTGTCGGATTCGGGTGAACTACTTCGTGTTGCGACACGATTTCGATCTCCCCGTTTATCCGCCGCACGATCCAGGTGTTCGTACTATGCCCCGACAAAGATTTCTTATTGATCTCGTTCGCCACGAAGTAGACGAGGCTGAAGCTCAGCGCCGTGCCGCCGTCGTCTTTCGGCGAAACGGCGACCGTATCCGGTTTGAGACTCAGCACCGGCCAGCGCCTGACGTAATCACGTAAATCTTTCTCGATGTAGGCGTGATCTCGCTGTCCTTCGGCATAAGTGACGCTCTCGGCGAATTTCGCAACGACGTTGGAAATATCGGATCGCGATAACGCGGCGTAATATTCTTTGACGAATTTCGTGGCTTCACTGCCGGATATGGGCGCGCTCTTCGGCGCCGGGGTTGCGCTTGGCTCCGCCGCCGAAATTGAATGACAAAGCGCGCAGACGATCACGCACGTTGTGATCAGGCCGCAAAGATTGCGGCCGGGCATTATTCCTTTGCGCCGAGTTCTGGAGCTCACCATTTCGGCGCGTTTACCGAACCACGGATTAATGCCGGCGTCGCTCCGGCGCTTCACCGTGCACGGTCTCTTTTTCGGAAATAATCTTGAGCGCGCCGAACGGTTTGGAGATCGTCAACATTTCATCAGCCCGTCCTTGCCTGCTCCGGTTCGAACCAACGTCTCTTACAAAATAGCGGATTTCAAAATAGGCCGTGACCGTGTTTTGCATCAGAGAGCGCACCACCCGCACAGGGCCGAGGCTAAAGGAAGCAACTGGCCAGCGCTTGAAATAATTCACATAACCATTTCGGATAAACGCCCGATCGCGCCGGCCGTCCGTGTTGTAATCGACCAAATCGTCGTACTGCGAAAGCAGGTAATCGAGATCTTTCCGCTCGGTCGCTTGATAGTGGGCCGCAACAAATGCTTGCACTTCATCATCCGTAATCCCGTTATCAGCCGGTGCAGGCGGTAGCGGTGCTGGCGTGGGAATTGGAACCGGAACCGGAGTGGTAGCAGCGAAAGGCGTCGCCGTAGGAGCGAACGTCGCCGTTGCCATGGCGGTGGGCGCTATGACTGGCGTTTCCGCAAGAACTGGAGCTGGAGCCGGGGTCGCTATCGTCAAAGGAAGCACAGGCGGATTTTTCGGCCGGCTTGGCCTTACAAAAAAATACCAACCCGCAATCGTAATCAGCACGACGATTACGACGCTACCGCCGATCAGCTCTTTGCGACGCTCTGGATCGACAACGGAGCTTGAGATCTTCTGCTCTTTCTTTTTCGGCGCCGGAGTGACCGCAAACGAGATCGTATCTGCATTAAGCGGATCGTTCATCAGCTCCCGGATGCCGGCAATCAGCCGATCGGCGTGATGATGAAAATCGACGCCCGTGTCGAGGATGAGTGCGTTACGGAAAGCCAGACCGCTGAGGTCGTCCGGAAGATTGTCCACTTGCGGCATCGGCGTGTTGTCTATCAACACAGGAATAACCGGGATGCCACGCTGCAACGCGATGGCAATTTCCAGCCGGACAAAATCCGCCGGATCGTCGATTCGACGGTTGCCTTTTCCGCGGCCACCGAACCAAGTCGGCCCGATGACAGCAATGACAACTTTGGCGCGCTTCAGTGTCTGCCTGATCTGTTCTCGAAAGTCGACGCCGTAGGGGATGGAATCGAAGTCCATAAACACATTCCCTTTTCCGAAGTCGGCCTGCAGGCGGTCGTGGAGCCGGCCCGCAACCGGCGTTGAATCCTCTCGGCGGTACGAAATCGCGATCATTGCTTGGGGTGTCCCGATTCTAAGAATTTCGGCACCGCTGGTAAAGGAGATTGGTTAGGCCAACTGTCGCTAGCCGAGCGACACAAAAGCAGGAATGCTAAGCCAGCATCGGATCGATCGGGACGAGCGGGCGAATGAGTTCGACAATCGCTGAAACATCTTTGGTTTTAAACGGGCGGCCGTGGCGTTTGAGTTTTGTGCTTTCCAATTCGTTGACGCGAACGATTTTTCCGTGTTTCCAAACCCAGGCGTCGGGATTGTAGGGACCGACGCGGCGCGGATTGGTCCAGGTGTGGATCGACAAGAGGCGGTCGTTCACGGCGGCAGCGATGTGCATCGGGCCGCTGTCCACGCTGATCATGAAGCGGGCGACGCGAATGAGTCGAACGAGTTGCAGAAGCGAAGTCTGATTGGTGAGCTCGACGCAATTCTCAGCCACGTCGATGGCTCGGTTTGTTTTGCCAACGACAACAACGCGCGTTGGCGCGAAGGCGAGACAAATGTCCTCGATCACGCGGTTGGTCAATGATTTGCCGTTTCCGCGCGCGAACGGGTGCAGCAAAATAAAGGGCGGAAATTCGTCGAAACGCGGCAACGGATCGCCCGTTGGAAGGGGACAGCGCAACGCGTCACCGATTTGTGCCCCGGCCATTTCGGCGAGCTTAAGGTATCGCTCGACCGCGTGTTCGCGCCGACTCACTTTGGCGGTGCGTTTGTAAAAGAAACGCGAGCCTTCACGCCCATCGCTCATTCCGTAAACTTCCTTCGCGCCGCTGACTCGGGCGATGAACGCGCTTCGGAGCAGTCCCTGAAAATCGAGCGCGAGATCGGGGCGCAGTTTTCTCGTTTCTTTAAGCCACGGCATCATGCTGACCGGCGCGCCGAGTCCGGTGAATTCGCGGCGCGGGAAAACGTGGATGTGATTCACATCGGGATTTCCCCGGAGCAGCGGCGTGAATTCGGGGTTCATCACCCAGGTGATTCTCGCTTTCGGATGGGCATCGCGAATCGCCGCCACCGCCGGCAAGGTGTGAACGATGTCGCCAAGCGAACTTGGCTTGATGATCAAAATTGAATTCACAATCTAACCACGAATAGACACGAATTAACACGAAGGTAATGGGTTGGAGGCATTTTGCTCGTCACTGACCACCTGTCACTCTTCACTCATCTTCCAATGGCGAGGCGTTCCGCTAACAAACGGGGCAGGCCGGTGTCGATGATTTTTTTCTGCGCAGTCGCGAGATCGTATTTGAGCCGCCGTTGTTCGACCACGTTGTCGTCGATGTGATAGATGCAATAGGCCGCGTGCCAGTCAGCATCGCGCGGCTGGCCGACGCTGCCCACATTGATGAAATATTTTTTGTTCGGCTCGATCCGCAACTTTTCGATGTGCTCACGTTGTACGCCTTCATCGCGCACGAACGCCATCGGGACATGAGTGTGCCCGAAAAAACAAACACTTGTTTGCTGATAAGCGAAACTGGCGGCGGCGTCGAGATTGTTGAAGACGTAGCCCCATTGTTCGGGCGAATCGAGCGTCGCGTGGACGATCGTGAAGTCGTGTACCTGCTGCTGCAGCTTCAATTCGCGGAGCCAGTCCTTGTCCGCGTCACTTAAATGATCGCGCGTCCATTGAATGGCGGCCTCGGCCATCTCGTTGAAATCGCGGGACGATTCCACCAGGGATGCCTGTTCGTCGTGGTTGCCTTTGACGATCGGGCAATCCATTTCGCGAATGCGCTCGACGCACTCATGCGGGTTGGCGTTGTAACCGACGACGTCGCCGAGACAAACAAAGTGAGTGCATTTGTTGTCGTGCGCATCCGCGAGCACAGCTTCGAGCGCTTCGAGATTGGCATGAACGTCACTAAAAATGGCGAAGCGCATCGGGTTCTATTAATATAGCGTTGAAGCTCAACATATAAGCATGCAATTGACGTTCAGAACAGCAGGGGAATTCAACCTTTTTGTCGGGAATGCACTGTTCCGGTGGGACGTTTAGTTTCTCTTCCAGAAATTTCAGGCGCTTGATCAAAGTCGGCAGGCGTTCCTTTTCACCTTTGTCGTAAAGCGCGCGCAAGCGTTCGTAGGCTTCGCGCTCGCGTCCGTCGCAATACGAAAGCTCGTATGCGGAGAACCGCTTATCGTAACTCGCGGCCCCGGACAAGCGTGCGGCTTTGGCAAAGCATTCCGAAGCGCGGGCGTGATCGTTATATTTCTCGCGATAAAGCCGGGCCAGCGCTTCGTAGAGTTGAGGTTTGTCGGGATTATTTTTGATCCCCCGTTCGAGGAAATCCTTGCCGAGGGCGAAATATTCGCGCTGCGCCTTCATCCGCAGAGCGAGCCGCGGCTGCGATGGATCATTCATTGCGGCCGCGCTTGCGTTCCAAGCCATGTGCCAGGAGGCCATGTCCCAAAAGAGCGGGACATACGGCTGCAGAGTCGTGACTTGCCGAAATAAGAACAAGACGCGACCCCATTCCGTCCGTTCCCAAGCGACATGCGCCTGGATAAAAAGAAAATCGGCGAGCATCGCGCGGAACCCGCTGAGCGCGGCCACGAACCCGAGTTGTCCAATTTCTTCGCGGAGATCGAGGTTTACGACATCGAAAAACCGAAGTTGTCGATGTTGGAGCGAGATCGCGTGCTCGGCCGGAAGTTTCATCACCCCGAAGACGAGAATTATTGAAGCGACAATTGCGATTCTTCCTGAGACTACAAGCCACCTCATACAGCGTTTAACCACGAATGAACACGAATTCATCAAAAAGCTTTTTCGTTGACCAAGAACTTTCCGTTGTTCGTGTCTATTAGTGTTAATTCGTGATTAATTCTTGGATCCAGCATCATAATTCTTTTCCGTAAAAGACAAATGTCGCGGCGAGCGTGTAGATCGCGATGTAAAAAATTCCGAGCAGAGCCGTTTTCGCGAACAGCGTCAGCGGAATTGCCACGCCGGTGACAATCTCATCGACCAGGTTGAAAGCCTGAAGATCGGGAAGGATCAGCGCGACGATCGCGAGAAACGCCCGCGTCAGCCACCCAGCGCTTTGTTGTTCCAGCCAATATTCGCGCGCCGTCGCCTGCAAATGGCCGATGAAATAAACGAACACCATCACCACGACTGTAAAAATGTTTGTGGTCGCGAATGTTGAGACCAAAAGCGTCAAGGCGGCGAGCACGCACGCTTTCAAATAAATGACCGCGATCCCGGCGAGGATGTCGATGTTGAGTCCGGCGGAGCGAACAGCCTTTAACGCAGCGTCCAGCTGTTCGCCCGGCGCGCTGCCCATTTGCCGCACCGTTTCCTTCAGCACAGTTTGTTCGCGCAGATAAAGAACCGCAATGAACAACACGCTCATCAGAGCGACGCTGATGGCGATCAAGAGAAGCACGCCAAACAGTTTGCCGAGTAAATATTCGAAACGCGGTACCGGCTTGGCCAAAATGGTGTAAACAGTGCGGTCTTCAATGTCTTGCGGTAGGAGGCGCGCCGTTGCGAGGATTGCCAGCAGCGAGCTGAAGATCGACATTGCACCGAGCGAAATGTCTTTCAGGATTTGGAATTCCTCCTGAAAGGTGAATCGCGCCATGAAAACGGAGCTGCCGATCAGCACCAGCGCGAAGATGAGGAGAAAGTAGAAGACCTTTTGGCGCGTTAAGTCTGTGAGCGTGTTGTTTGTAATCGCCAAGATCCGCGCCGGCGAAAACGCGCGATACAGTCGCTCGCTCATTTCAATAGAAGACGAGTTCGCCAAATACGCGAAATGACACCAAAGGTTCAGAGCCCCATAAAGTATTTAGCGTCATTTGGCGTGTTTAGCGGATGATTCTGATTCTTGGGTCGCATCGAGAAACAATCGCTCGAGCGTGGTTGTCGATCTTCGGCGCTCGACCAATTTTGCGTTCGAATTGGCGGCGAGCTTTTCAATTTCGTTCACGAGCGCTTCCGACGCGTTCTCCAGGACGAGCTCGCTTTGGTTCTGGATCGCGACCAATTCCTCGAGCCGGCCTTCACGAACGAGCGCGCCGCGCGCAAGAATCCCGACGCGGTCGCAGACTTCCTGCACTTGGGTAAGTAAATGCGACGACAACAGCACGGTGACGTCGCGCCGCTTAAGATCGACAATGAGATCGCGAATGTCACGTGAGCCGGCGGGATCGACGCCGACGGTTGGCTCATCAAGCACGATTAACTTCGGTTCATTAATGAGCGCCTGAGCCAGACCGATCCGCTGAAGCATTCCTTTTGAGTAGGTGCTCAATCGCCGGTCACGCGCATTGGTCAGGCTGACGAGCTCGAGTAATTCGTGAACCCGGCTTTTCAATTGTGAGCCGTTCAGCCGGCAAAGCCTGCCAAAAAATCGGAGCGTTTCCTCGCCGGTGAGAAATTTGTAAAAGTAAGGGTTCTCCGGCAGGAAGCCGACCGCTTCGCGACTCTCCACCAGCCAGCTCTCGCGCCCAAAAATCTTGGTTTGTCCGCGGGTAGGAGAAATGAGACCGAGAATAATTTTCAAGGTCGTGCTTTTGCCCGAGCCGTTGGGTCCGAGCAGGCCATAAACTTCGCCGGCTTCGACGCGCAAATCGAGATCGCGCACGGCCGTGATCGCTCGTCGATGAAAGGGGACCGGAAAAACTTTCGTCAGTCCCTCAACCTTGACGGCCGCGTCCGCCCCTGTGTCGCTACGGCGTGACAAGTCAGTCATTGCGAATGTCGAAACCGCGCGCCTTCACCGGTTCGGCCAAGGCCGATCGCGTTTGCTTGTCGATGTGCGAGCGCAATTCGCTTTCCATCACCGAATCGAGGAACGCGAAAACCTCGCTTTCTTCGCCGCCCACCTGGAGTTCGACCCGCCCGTCGGGCAGATTTTGCACCCAGCCGATGACATTAAAGCCCTTGGCAATCTGACGAATGGTCCAGCGGAAACCGACGCCCTGCACATTGCCTTCGTAGAAAACCTGGAGCGAGATCATGGCGCAGGTAAGCGATCTTAAACAAAATGATTCCCGCGAAAAGTAGAATGCGCGCGTTCTTGTAGCCGTCGCCCGGAGGGCGACGCCACGCTTCGCACAGCGAAGCGGCTGCAGCCTTATTTATAAGAATAAACGAGGCAAACGCTGCTCTCGCTGCCTTCGACTAAATCGACCAGCACGTAATATTGCCCGCTGCTGGTCGGCGAAAATCCGGCGGCCGCTTTTTCGCCTTCGTTATAATCTTCCGTTTGAACCAGCTTACCGGTTTCGTCGTAAACATTGACCGCAATTTTCTTCGCCGCCTCAGTCGCGCCGACCGAGAACCAATATTGGTTGCCGGCGTAAAGATTTACCGCGATCAACGCGTGTTCTTTCGGCTTGATCGTGCCCGACCAATGCCCATCGCGCATTTTGAAACCTTCGTTGGAAAATGCGCCCGCCAGATCAAGCGCCGCTTTGCGCGCCGCCACTTCGGTGTCGCTCTCGGGCGCGCTGAATGCCGTCGCAGTTGTCAAACCGATCGCTGCGAAGATCGATAGCGATAAGATCGACAACCCCGAAAAAATCGGGGCTCGCGACGAATGTCGGAGTTTCATTTTCCTTCCTTCGCCTGGATCTCGCTCATGATCTTGCCGACAGCTTCGTTCACCTTGCGCACTTCATCTGCACTCGGCGCTTTGCCCGCCGGAAACGTTACCAGTTTTTCGATTCCCGGAAGTTCACCGGTCACTTCTTTGATTAGCGGTTCCTCACGGACGTCCGGCGAAATGTCGTTCATCTTTGATTGGATGAAATTTACCAGCGCCGGTTGTCGCAATACTTTTGCGGCGCGCTCATCGTAATTTTGCATTACCGCCGAGCTGACAGCCTGGGTGCCGCGGATCCAACCGCCGACGCTTACCAAAATGATCAAGTCCTGATCGCGATGCGATTGCATCGACGATTTCACTTCGTTTTGTGTCGCTTCCAATTCTTCCTGAAGCGCATCCCATTCGTCGTTCTCGGCGAACTCGTTGATGCTGTTTCCGCGGCTAAGTACGTTCTCACTCACGCCCAGCGCCTTCGCCAATTTGATAATATCGGTGCCGATGTTTTTGACTTGCTGGCTGTCTTTCGCTTCGACTGCGATAAATCCGTCCGCGATCAAGCTTCCAAGATTGAGCGCGATTTGGGGCCGGCTTTTGTAGGTCGTTCCGACCGGGCCGCGCATTTGGTCAACCCAATTTGGTTTGCCCGGTTTTTCCAGCGCGGCGAAAAGTTCGCCCGGAGTTGGGATGCTGATCGAGTCGTTGCGGATCGCTTTGGCCAATTGCTCGGCCGGGAGCCGCGCCGGTTCTGCGCCGATCACGACGCAGCAGCAGACCAAAAATGTGAGGGCGAAGAATTGCCTGACACGCCTCATGCCGCCCAGCGTACCCACGCTGGGCGAGATTGCCAGTAAGAATGCAACTCGGGCGTCATTGCGGGTGGATGTCGTAAAAGCCTTCTGCGCGCAGAAGGAGAAACGTGGTCGGGCTGTAGACGTTTCCGACTACGAAGATCTGGTAGAATTGCCAAGCGTCGGTCAGGACGAGAAGTCCGATCGCGAGATAGAAAATCCGCCGCGACCACTTTTCTCCAGAGTGCGTGGCAAAGTACGCAATTGCGGCAGCGGCGCCGAGTCGAAGAAACATGTCGATGAAAAGAACGAGCCGCACATTAACGATCGGCATTTGACCGAAAATCAGAACGCCGCTGGCGAAATAGATCAGGGCGAGATTGCGACCATGGCGAATGGATTCCTCAGTTCGTGCGACGAAGCCGATGACGGCAGCGATAAAGACGACCGGCGCGATCGCGAGGAAGTCGAGCAGATAACGAAACCACGGACCTTTCTCGTAGTGAACGGTGTAGTCGAGCGTCTGTTGGAGCGACGCGTAAGTGCGATAGGTGCCGATGAAGTTGCCGATGCCGCCGCAGATGCCGATTTCGATTAGAAGATAAATCAGTGGCGCCACGAGCAACGGCAGGACCAGCCACCGCGACGAGCGCAACTTCATCGCGGCGTAATAATATGCCGCGGCGATTGCCATCATCGGATAGAGGAGTAGCGCGGATTCTTTTGTCAGCAGCGCGAGGCAAAGGCAGAAGCCGAGCGAAACGTGTGCCAGCACACTGCGTCGGCGCCAGCATTGATCGAAAAAATAAAGGCAGGCCAAAAAGACGAGTGCGGCAAACGTGTCTTGCATCGCACGGCGCGAGAGTCCGGCGGCGAGGGGCGATGTGATCAGAAGAATTCCGCACAAGATCGACATCCGGCGTCCGGAGAGATTCTCGGCGAATTGCGCGCCGAGAAGAACCAACGCAACGCCACAGAGAAATGAAAGCCATGCGAGGTTATCGGCGTTAAAGCCGCCGAGGATTTTGCAGGTGAGCATCGCCGGCACGATGAATCCAACTCGCAACAGGAGCGGAGATTTCTGAAGACTTTCGTTCGTCGGATAATCGTGCATCCATTGTCGGATTCCAGAGACGCCGCCTTTGTCCAGCGTCTGAGCGAAGACGACGTAGGCGCGTTCATCCCAGCCGGTCCGCTTCACACCGAACATTGTCGGCAACCGCACAGCGACGGTGATGATAAGGAGCCAAAGCATCCACGTTTTCGAAGTCATTCCGGGCGCGAGATTAATTCAGCTGGAAGCGCGGTGACGATGAGAATTTCGAAAAGTTAATTGTCGGCGCGCCGGAACTGCACTAATCGAATATTCGCCATGGCAAAGACGACCATCGCCGCAATTCATGGGCGCGAGATTCTGGATTCGCGCGGCAATCCCACAGTCGAGGTGGATGTGCGCCTGGAAAACGGTGCGCTTGGGCGCGCGGCGGTCCCGAGCGGCGCCAGCACCGGCGAACACGAAGCGTGGGAATTGCGGGACGGCGACAAGAAACGATACGGCGGCAAAGGCGTCGCTAAAGCGGTCGCCAACGTGAACGGGAAAATCGCGGCCGCCATCAAAGGCTGGGACGCACGCAATCAGGCCAAGATCGATAATCGCCTGATCGAGCTCGACGGATCGCCCAACAAAAAGAATCTTGGAGCGAACGCGTTGCTCGGCGTCTCGCTCGCCGTCGCGCATGCGGCCGCGATCGCGGAAAATGTTTCACTCTTCCGTTATCTCGGCGGCGCTGAAGCGCGCGTTCTTCCTGTTCCGATGATGAACATCTTGAACGGTGGCGCGCATTCCGACGCGCCGATCGATTTTCAAGAATTCATGATCATGCCGCGCGGCGCGCCGAGTTTTCCGGAAGCGCTCCGTTACGGCGCCGAAGTTTTTCACGCGCTCAAGAAAGTTTTGCAAGATCGACATCTTTCCACCGCGATCGGTGATGAGGGCGGATTCGCGCCAAATCTGAAATCGGCCGAGGACGCGCTCGAGACAATTGCGGCCGCGGTCAAGCAGGCCGGCTATTCGTTAGGCAAGGAAATCTTCATCGCGCTTGATCCGGCGTCATCGGAATTCTTCGACTGCGATAAGAACGCATACGTCTTCAAAAAATCCGACGGCTCGCAGAAGTCGGCCGAAGAGCTAATCGATTATTATGCCGAACTGTGCGCGCGGTTTCCGATCGTTTCGATTGAAGACGGCTGCGCCGAGAACGATTGGGACGGCTGGAAGAAACTAACGAAGAAGCTCGGCGAGAAAATTCAGCTCGTTGGCGACGATCTATTCGTGACGAACGTGAAATTTCTGGAAAAAGGAATTGCCGAACACGTCGCCAATTCCATTTTGATCAAGGTCAACCAGATCGGCACGCTTACGGAAACTTTAGCGACGATCGACCTGGCGAAGAAGAATAATTACACGTCGGTGATCAGTCATCGCTCCGGCGAAACCGAAGACACGACGATTGCCGATATCGCGGTCGCGACCAATGCCGGCCAAATCAAAACCGGTTCGCTTTCTCGAACGGATCGCATCGCAAAATACAATCAGCTTCTGCGAATTGCCGAAGAACTTGGTGACAAAGCGATGTACGGCGGTAATGTCCGCTGAAGTGGATCAAAGTTACGGCGATTTCCGCGCGCGACGAGAAGCTACCGTCTGGCAGCGATGGAACCGTGTCCTCGTCACCTTGCTTTTGCTCGCGGTCTGGCTCGTGATCGTGAGTTTGTTCGTGCCGCCCTACAAAAAATTGAAGATCGGTCACGCCGACATCGACCAGCTGCAGGCGCAACGCGATGAGCAGCAGGTATTGCTCTCTCGCCAAACGCGCGAAGTGAATCTCCTCAAGACCGATTCGACGTATCTGGAGACAATCGCGCGCGACCGGCTCGATTTAATGAAGGAAGGCGAAACCGTTTTCCGGATCGAATCTGCCGCGGCCCAAGCAGACAAGCGGAAAGAGTCCGCGCGCCGGTGACCTTCGTCCGGATACGGCCCGCGAATCACGCTAATTGACGCGAATAAAGACTTCTGTCCTGCATTCCATTAGTGTGATTCGCGTTATTCGCGGGTAAGTCTTTCCGTCTGGTAGCGGCGATTAACCGTGCCAGTCCGGCTCGGACTCGCCATGGCGGTTCGGTGAACCGCCGCTACCTCGACATGACAAATTAAGGCCCCACGTTATTGTGACGTCATGGCTACCGAAACCACCGTAGACGCCGAAGATTTGAAGTCGCGCGTCCGCGAACTGCGGAGGTTTCTTTGACCTGCCCAAACTGCAGGAAAAACTGACCGCGCTCGAAGCGCGGATGGCGGCGCCGGATTTTTGGAACAACCGCGAGCGCGCCCAAACGGATGTCGATGAAGTTTCGCGCCTGCGCTCGTTGATCAATCCCTTCCACGAACTCGAACGCGAGATCGAGGATTTCGACGCGCTCCATCAGCTCGCGGCGGAAGAAAAGAACGAATCGCATCGCGCCCAGGCCGAGCGCGAAGTTGCCACCGAGCACGATCGCCTCATCCACAAGCTCGAAGAATTTGAGCTGCGCCAGTTTCTCTCTGGTGAAAGTGACCGCTCCAACGCCTTCATAACAATTCATTCCGGCGCTGGCGGTACTGAATCGTGCGATTGGGCCGACATGCTACTGCGGATGTATCAGCGCTGGATCGAGCGCAGCGGTTTGAAATCGCAGATTGTCGATGTTCAGACCGGCGAAGAAGTCGGAATCAAATCGGTCACACTCCTGGTGAGCGGCGAATACGCGTATGGTTATCTCCAAACCGAGCGCGGCGTTCATCGGCTCGTGCGAATTTCGCCGTTCGACGCAAACAAACGCCGGCACACTTCGTTCGCCAGCGTCGATGTTGTTCCAGAGATCGCCGATACCGCGCCGATTGAAGTCAATCCGGCCGATCTCGAGATCGACACTTTCCGGAGCGGCGGCAAAGGCGGGCAGAACGTGAACAAAGTCGAAACCGCCGTGCGCATTTTGCACAAGCCGACCGGAATCGTGGTCGCGTGTCAGGCCGAACGCAGTCAGGGACGCAACCGCGATCTCGCGCTCAAAATGTTAAAAGCGAAACTTTATCAGATTGAGCAGGACAAAAAACGCGCCGAGATCGACCGGCAATACGGCGAGAAAGGCGAGATCGCGTGGGGCAACCAGATTCGTTCCTACGTTTTTCAGCCGTATCAAATGGTGAAAGACCACCGCACCGGCGCCGAAACCAGCAACGTTCAGGAAGTCATGGACGGCAAGATCGACAACTTCATCCAGGCGAAATTGCGCGGGCAGAAAGCGGCGAAGGGTGACAAGAGTGATGAAATCTAGACTACGATCAGCCCTTTTCCTCGTGAGTTTAACCGTTGCGCGATTTGCTTTTCCGTATCAGGAATTTCGGGACCAGCCGCCATCCGATGTTGTGGTCGAGCATCGTGATCTAAAACTCTACGCTGATGGTGGTGAGTTTAAGAATGATCTGCAAACCCACTACGACATTCGCCACATTGACGAGCTACGACAATTCATCTGGCGCCATTGGAACGAAAGAACGCGCGCACGGGCCCGACTTTCGATAACTGCCAAAGACAGTCAGACCGAGACTTATTTCTTCGTTGAGCCCGACAAGAATGGCGCATGGCGAGTAGCGCTACGCGGTTTAGATATCAGCTACCCATGTCCAACATGTAACCGGTGGTTTCTGCGAGACACGATCTACGCAGATTCTGTCGAATGGCAGAACGGACGAGGCGAAAAGAAGTTAGTCTTAAAGAGAAATGGAAAGAAAGTTCTAGAACTCTCGCGCCGTCTGGAATCGTAGTTGGAATCACGTCATGTAATTCCGAGCGAAGTCGAGGAACCTCTAACTATTTCTGTTTTAGATCCGCGCGTTCAGCACGGAAACAGTTAAAGATGTCTCGACGTTGCTCGACATGACGGGCGTTGTAGAGGCGCTTGTGCCAAGCGCCTGTTTCTTTAGTCCGGCGTTTGAGAACAAACGCCGCTACAACGTCGTCGTTAGCTTCAACCGAAACCGCGGATTGAAATCGCCGCCGTTGTGTTTTCGGCAGCAAGCAAGACATGCGATCGCGCGGCGAATGCGGCGGACGCGCCGAAATTCTTCTTTGCAATTCGGGCAACGATAAACGTAGCGCGGCGGAAAATTTCTCGAAGCGAACGGCAGATTGTGACAACGCGCTTCGTCCGCGATTCCCAAATCGCGACACGCGCGTCGCCATTCAGATCCGTGCGGCGCGATTCGTCGACGGCCAATTCGCCATTGCGCGAGCAAATGCGCCAGCTCATGTCGCAACGTGCGATCGATTTCATCATGATCGAGGTGGCCGGCACTCGTTAGACTTGACTGCTTTAAGCAGTCAAGTTTGTCAGTGCCGAATTCAGTTTGGACGAGTCCATCGCGTAGCTCCTGTAGCAACGGATTCAGTGAAATTAAGCTTTTGCGAAAATCCGCGCGACCGGCCGCGGTTTTGAGTCGCGGATTCCATTCGACTCGAACGTCGCGGGCGAGTTTGCCAGCGCCGAGCGAACGCAACAATTCGCGCGCTTGTGATTCTAATGCGCGATCGCGACGACGGACGAATTGTAGGGCAGACGCTCCGCCTGCCGTTTTCGTAGATGGCAACCGAGGCGGTTGCCCTACAACCGCTGAGGGTGCGACGACACGTTGAGGCGGAAAAGAAAACTCGGGCTGCCTAAAGAATTTAGGCCACAGCATGCGCACTTTTGCGTTTGGTCACGCGATTGACAATTTCGGCGACGATTTTTCCGGTCGCGGCGATTTCTTCGGCCGTGGTTTGTTTGCCTAACGAAAAGCGAACGGCCGATCGCGCGCGTTCGACTGGCAAACCCATCGCGAGTAAAACGTGCGATGCCGAGACCGAGCCGACCATGCAGGCTGAGCCGCTCGACGCGCAGACGCCTTTCAAATCGAGCGCGATAAGCAGCATTTCCGAATCGATCCCGAGCAAACTGACATTCAACGTGTTCGCGAGTCGCGGCGCATTTTCACCATTTAGTTTCGCGTCCGGAACATTTTGCGAGATCAAATTCCAAAGCTCGTCGCGCAGCTTCAGTTGCCGATCTTGTTCGGCTTGGCGATTGGCCAGAACAAATTCCGCAGCCGCAGCCATGCCGGCGATGGCAGGAACATTTTCGGTCCCGGGCCGACGCTGATTTTCATGCGAACCGCCAAACAACACCGGCTGAAGCGAAAGTCCGCTCCGAAGAAAAAGAAATCCAGCGCCTTTCGGTCCGTAAAATTTGTGCGCGGCGAAACTCGCGGCGTCGACCAGTCCCGCGGCTGCGGGATCGATATCGATCTTTCCGAACGATTGCACCATGTCGCTGTGCAGGAGCACGCCGCGTTCGCGACAGATTTTCGAAATTTCCTTTAACGGCTGAATCACGCCGGTCTCGTTGTTCGCGGCCATGATCGAAACCAATCGCGTTTCGGGGCGAATCGATTTCGCGAGTTGATCGAGATCGATAATTCCGTCGTTGGAAGCATCGAGCCAGGTTACTTCAAAGCCTCCGTGCTTTTCCAAATGCTCGACCGCATGCAGGACAGCGTGGTGCTCGGTTTTTTCGCAAATGATGTGACCGCCGCCATCCATTTTGCACCGCGCCAATCCTAGTACGGCGAGATTGCACGATTCCGTTCCGCCGCCGGTGAACACGATTTCGTTCGGTTTGGCTTTGATCAGCGCTGCGATTTTGTCGCGCGCGTTATCGATCGCGGCGCGCGCGTTGCGTCCGGCGCGGTGAATACTGGATGGATTCCCAAAATGCTGACTAAAATATGGCAACATCGCTTCGCGCGCCGCATCGCAAAGGGGTGTGGTCGCGTTGTAGTCCAAATAAATCATCGGGGCTCTTCCTTTACCTTGTCATGTTGAGCGGAGCGAAACATCTCTGACTATTCGAAAATCGATTGAACTCATTCGTCTCCCGACTCATTCACCGCTTCCCTCGCGGCTTTGCCGTCCATGTCGCTCGTCCCACTCGCTCCATTCTTCGCTTCGCTCAGAATGACAATGGGCCAATCCTAATCCTTTGGACAGGGTCAGCCAAAAAGTTTTAGAATGAATTGCCATGAAAATGCCAGCGCCGTTTTTCCGATTTTGCCTGTCGATCCAATTAGGCATCGCCCTGCCAGTTTGCGCAATCGCCGACAGCAAAACGCATAATCCGACGTGGTGGGACAAATATCAGTACATCGCGAACAACGGCCCGACCATTGGCGGCGGATCAAGCGCTTCCCTGAATTTCAATGGAAATGTGGACGTTTCGAATGAGTGCGGTCCGCAAAGCGAGACATTCATCACGTTGAATCCGGCGCAGCCCAGAATCCTTGCTGCCGGCTCGAACGAAATCTTTCGACTGCCGATGCGCGGTTATTTTTCATCGAACAGCGGAGCGAACTGGGGCGGAGTGGACCTTCCGTTGCCGCCAGCACAGGGAACTAACGGTGTCGATTTTGGTTCCGATCCGACGCTCGCGTTCGATACCCGCGGCAATGTGTTCTACGGCTACATCGTCATCTTCTTCGGGAACGGCAATGGAGTTAATGGCAGCGAAATGGCCGTGGCGCGTTCAACCGACGGCGGTCAGACCTATTCGAGCGTGAATTTCTTTGGTTTCGAAGGCGGGAGTAATCACTTCAACGACAAACCGATGATCACCGCTGACACAAATCTCAATAGTGCATTCCGCGACAACGTTTACATCGCGTGGGACGCAGCGGCCGGCGGATCAACTGGCGGCGGTATCCGTGTTGGAACATCGACCGATCACGGCGGGACTTTCACTGTGACGCGCGCAGACAATCCGTCCGGCCCTGGAAGATCAATCGGCGCCTCGCCGGCGGTCGGGCCGAGCGGCGAACTTTACGTTGCGTGGAACGATTATTTGGCGAACGCGATCATGTTCAACCGCTCGAACGACGCCGGCAAAACCTGGGGACAACCAACGACAGTTTCAACGAAGAGCATACCGTTCGACATCGGAATTCCGGCGGAATCATTCCGGCGCGCTCTAGTTTATCCGGTGCTCGATGTCGATCGTTCCAACGGTCCACATCGGGGGCGTTTGTACTGCTCGTGGATGGACAGCGCGGCCGCGGGCACAACCGATATTTACCTTTCTTACTCGGATGACAAGGGCGCGCATTGGTCGCCGCGTAAAACCGTTGCCGATCAGTTGTCGATTCTGGTCGATCGATTCTTTCAATGGATGTCGATCGATCCGGTGACCGGCAACGTGAACATTTCCTTTTACGACACACGCAACGACACAACGGGCTCGCGTTATATGACCGACGTTTACTTCACGAAATCGACAAATGGTGGCGCGTCGTTCTCTTCGCCGAACACGCGCGTATCAACCGTGAGCTCAAACGAGCACGATTGCGGCGGCGTTTTTCCGTGCTCGGCAATTAATTACGGCAATCAGTACGGCGACTACGAAGGACTCGTTTCCTTTAACGGCACTTCTTATCCGATTTGGACGGACAGCCGGCGACAGCTCGACCCGATCTCCGGCTGTCGCACCAATCTCGCGATGGAGGAAGTTTTTACCGCGAAAGTAAGATGATTGTTATTCGGTGAATCCGTCGGTCTTCGGCGCGACTTTTCGCGACCGTTTTTGCACGATCGCAACTTCCTTCTCTTCGTAATAAACGAGCGAGTTCGGCGGAACGCTTTTGGTCAGAAAAACATTCGCGCCGATTGTCGAGTTGGCGCCGATCACCGTGTCGCCGCCCATGATCGTCGTCCCGGCGTAGATGCAAACACCGTCCTCAATCGTGGGATGGCGTTTTTTTCCGCGCAACGCCTGCCCAGCCGCGAGCGACCGCGCGATGAACGACACGCCCTGATAAAGCTTCACGTGCGAACCGATATTGGTTGTCTCGCCAACGACCACGCCGGTCCCGTGATCGATGAAAAAATGCGAGCCGATCTCCGCGCCGGGATGAATATCAATTCCGGTACGGCTGTGCGCCCATTCGGTCATGATGCGCGGGATCAACGGCACTTTGTTGTAGAGCAGATGCGCCATTCGATAGATCGCGATCGCTTCGAGTGACGGGTAGGCGAGGATGATTTCCTCGTAACTTTTTGCCGCGGGATCACCTTCATAAGAGGCGTCGATGTCCGTCCATAAAATTTTCCGGACCTTCGGAAGCTCCGAGACGAAGAAATCGAGAATTTCGTCGGCTTTCTTTTTCGTTTCCTCGCTCGCCGGATAATCGCCAAAACTTTTGCAAATCTCCGGCTTTAACCGCATTCGCAGGTTTCTGACGCGGCTCTTGGTGATGTCCGGCAAGTCTTCCGAGTCGGCCAGCGCTTCGCCGCGAAATCCGGGGAACATTAAGCTCATCAGATCGGCGCAGGCCTCTTCGATCGTTTCGCGCGAGGGCAGGGTCGCGGCCGCGGCGAGATAATTGATCCCGCCAGTCTCACCGTAAGTGGCGAGCAAGTCGTTCACCGCGTTTGTCCCGTTCTTGTCCATCCCGAGAAGTATGCGCTGCGTGGCGTTTCGAAGCAATTGTAGCCACGGCGCTCTGTCGCCGTGTCTTCTCGTCCAGAACGCCTCGACCCGCCACGGCGGGCAGGCTGCATGAGGCGGCTACAGCTGATTGAAAAGCTCGGGACGAACTCTAGGTTGAATGGTGATGAAACCTTTCGCCGTGGCCGGACTACCGCCGGATGAACTGAATAGTTTTCTTTCCGGCACTCATTCCGATCCATTCCGCATTCTGGGACCGCATCGGATGGGGGACGATCTTGCCATTCGCGCATTTCGTCCGGACGCGCGCAAGATCGACATCGTGCAAAACGGTCAGACCCCGGTCGAGGCCGAGAAAATTCATCGCGACGGTTTCTTTCAGGCGACAATTCCAAACGCGAGTCGCGATCTCGATTACCAATTGCGAGTCACGAATTGGGACGGGTCCGAATATTCAATGCGCGATCCGTATCAGTACGGCCCAATTATGGGCGAAGTCGATCTGCACTTGTTCAACGAGGGCCAGCATTGGCAGCTCTACGAAAAGTTCGGCGCGCATTTACGAAAAATCGGCGACGCGAGCGGGGTTTATTTCGCCGTCTGGGCGCCGAACGCGCAGCGCGTGAGCGTAGTCGGCGATTTCAACGGCTGGGACGGACGCGTCAATCCGATGCGCAAACTTCTGGGCAGCGGGGTGTGGGAATTATTTTTACCAGGTGTCAAAGAAGGCGCGCATTATAAATTCGAGATTCGCGCGCAATCCGGCGCGCTTTTGCTCAAGAGCGATCCGTTCGCGTTTTTCAATCAGCACGGAATATCGACAAGTTCGCTCGTTTACAATTTGGAGCGATACCAGTGGAGCGATGCGGATTGGATGGAGCAACGCCGTTCCAAGGAATGGCCGCGGAGTCCGATCAGCATTTACGAAGTGCACCTCGGTTCGTGGCAGCGGAAACCGGAAGAAGGAAACCGGCCGCTGAGTTATCTCGAACTCTCCGAGACGTTGCTGCCCTACGTGCTGGAGATGGGCTACACGCACGTCGAATTGCTGCCGATCGCGGAGCATCCCTTTGAGGGTTCGTGGGGTTATCAGGTCACAAATTATTATGCGCCGACCAGTCGCCACGGAAATCCGGACGAGCTGCGCCACTTCATCGACAAATGTCATCAGGCCGGGATCGCGGTGATCATGGATTGGGTGCCGGCCCATTTTCCGAAAGACGCGCACGCGCTGGCCGAGTTCGATGGGACCGATCTTTACGAACATATGGACCCGCGCCAGGGCGAGCATCAGGATTGGGGCACGCTCATTTTTAATTTCGGCCGCAATGAAGTGCGCAATTTCCTGATCGCGAACGCGCTTTTCTGGCTCGACAAATATCACATCGACGGACTGCGAGTGGATGCGGTCGCGTCGATGCTCTATCTCGATTATTCGCGCCAACCCGGGCAATGGATTCCGAATGTTTTTGGCGGGCGCGAAAATCTGGATGCGATTTACTTTCTCAAACGCTGCAACGAAGTTTGCTACGAGCGTTTCCCGGGAATCGTCACCATCGCCGAAGAATCAACCGCCTGGCCGGGCGTTTCGCGACCGGTTTATCTGGGCGGACTCGGCTTCGGATTCAAATGGAACATGGGTTGGATGCACGACTTCCTCGAATACATGGCACTCGACCCCATTTACCGCCGATTTCACCACGGCAACATCACGTTTTCGCTGCTCTACGCCTTCACCGAACATTTCATTTTGGTGTTGAGCCATGATGAAGTCGTCTACGGCAAACGCTCGTTATTGTCGAAGATGCCGGGCGACGAATGGCAGAAGTTTGCCAACCTCCGCACGTTTTACGCGTGGATGTACGGACAGCCTGGCAAAAAATTGCTCTTCATGGGCGGCGAATTCGGTCAGTGGCGGGAATGGAACCACGACACGAGTCTCGACTGGCACCTTCTCGATCTTCCGAAACACGACGGTTTGCGGCGTCTGGTCCAGCATCTGAATTACATTTACAAGAGCGAGCCGGCGCTCTGGCAGCAGGACGATTCTTACGACGGCTTCGAGTGGATCGATTTTCACGACGCGGACAACAGCGTTGTTTCGTTTGTGCGAAAATCGCGCGAAGGCGAAGTGATTGTCTTCATCGTGAACGCGACGCCGATCGTGCGTCACAATTATCGTCTCGGCGTTCCGCGCGCCGGCTTTTACCACGAGATCATTAACACCGACGCCGACACTTATGGCGGTAGCAATGTCGGCAATCTCGGCGGCGTGCGGAGTGAGGGCGTGCAATGGATGGGGCGGGAGCAATCGATCCTGATCCAGCTACCGCCGCTGGCTACGCTGGCGTTTAAGTTGGAGCGCTAAGGGCGAAGCTCGCGTTTAAGCCGGATTGAATCACTTTTCGAACTTGACCGATGTAGGGATTTTCCCTACGGGTTATGTCCGACATGAAAATATCCCCCCGCGGTTTTACGCTGATCGAACTTCTCGTTGTCATTGCGATTATTGCAACGATCGCCGCATTCGCAGTGCCAGCTCTGACCAGCGCTCTGACCAAAGGACAGATGACCGGCACGATGAACAATGCGCGGCAATTGTATTTAGCCGGGTATCAAATGTCGCTGGACGGCACGGCCAATTCGGACGCCAACCTCGCCTGGCCGGGAGATTATTCGGCCGGCACGCTGTCGAAACTTGAGGACTACTGCGCGAAGCTGGTGCAGAACGATTATTTGAAGGCGAGCGATCTTCCAAAAATTCTGAGCGCGCCAGGTGCAACCTGCACCGCCACTTCGAGCGGCACCGGATCTTCCGCGACGGTGACATTGTCGGGCAACAGTGGGCTGAAGGTTTATCCCGTCACTTCCGCCGACGCGTCGAACGTGATTTTTGCAGTGACTTCCAATTACACTTATGACGCTGCGTTTACCGCCAGCCCGGGAAATCCTTATGGTGACAGAGGCTTTGTTGTCGTCCGCAAGGGCGGGGATGCGGCTGTGTTGCGAAAAAACAATGCTACCGCGACGTCCGGCCAGGAATCTACGTTTGAATCGCTCGTCGGCAAAAAACCGGGCGAAGCGCAGGGAAGTGTCACCTCGGGCGATCCCACAGGCGTGCTTAAGCAGCCGTAACTAATTCGCGGTCGATTGGAACTCGCCGTCGGCAACGCGAGTCCGCAATTTCATTTTCGGGCGAACGTTCGCGACGCTGCGGATTAATTCGCCGCGTTCGTTTCTGGTGATGCTGTATCCCCGTCGCAAGGTCGCGTCCGGTCCGAGCACGCGCAGGATCCCTCCGATCCGCTGAAACCGGTGACGCGCATTTTCGATCGCGCGCTTCGGCAACTCGGTGAATCGACGTTGCAAATCGCCAAAGCGATTTCGTCGCAGCATGAGCTCGCGCAGAGGACTGCGGGCCTGCAGCGTTGCGAGAGCGTGGCTAAGCCCGCGCCGGTAGTTGTCGATCTTGTGTCCGAGACAGCGGCGCAGGATTTCGCGGGCATGATCGAGCCGTTGTTGGGCATCGCGCATGAGATTGATCAACTCACGTCCGAGTCCGCGCGCAAACACGTCCATCTGCCGCCCAAGATCGACAATGTCCGGGACAATCAATTCCGCGGCCGCGCTGGGTGTCGGCGCGCGAAGATCGGCCACGAAATCGGCAATCGTAAAATCGATTTCGTGTCCGATGGCGGAAACAATCGGCACGGTGATGTCAGCAATTGTGCGCGCCACGATCTCTTCATTGAACTCCCACAAATCTTCCATGCTTCCGCCGCCGCGTGTGAGGACGATAAGATCGACTGGCGCGAAATTTTCGTTCGGCTTCGCCAGCTCGCGAATCGCGACCGCGATCTCCTGGGCCGCGCCCGTTCCCTGGACGCGCACGGGACTAATCAAAATCTGCAACCACGGCGCGCGCCGGCGCAGCACATTGAGCACGTCGCGGATTGCGGCGCCGCTGGGTGAAGTAACGATTCCAATGCGGTTCGGAAATTTCGGCAGCGCGCGTTTTCGCGCCGGATCAAAGAGGCCTTCGGCGTCGAGTTTGCGCTTGAGCGCTTCGAACTTCGCCTGCAGAACGCCGAGCCCGCGCGGCTGAATGATTTGAACACTGATTTGATATTGGCCACGCGCTTCGAAGACAGACACGTTTCCGTAAACTTGCACGTCCGCGCCATCGGCTAGCGGTTGGCGCAGAGGCGCCATCGTGTTGCGAAAAATCACGCAGGCGATCTGGGCGCGCGCATCTTTCAAAGTGAAGTATTGATGACCGCTTGGGTGAAGTTTGTAGTTCGACACTTCACCCTGCACCCAAACCGCGCCGAATTTAGTCTCGAGCGCGCCGCGGATGCTGCGCGTCAGCTCGGAAACGGTGAGGACTTTCGATGTTTGCTGAAAGAAGTCGGCTGTTTGTTGCATCAACTTATTGCCCGCGAATCACGCGAAACACACAAATAAACAGCAAGCTTTTGAAGAGTTGGATAGAAAACGGCTGAGGTTGTCGTCGTTTGTTTGGTCCTGAGAATCTTTGATTCGCGTCTATTGGCGTGATTAGCGGGCTAATTTACAACAATTCTCCCTGCATTCCGGCGGGTGGTTTCAGCCCCAATTTCTTATAGGCGTTTGCGGTCGCAACGCGGCCCTGCGGCGTTCGCTTGATGTAGCCCTCCATGATCAAATACGGCTCGTTCACTTCTTCGAGCGTGCCGGCTTCTTCGCCGACCGCAACCGCGAGCGAATTCAGCCCGACCGGACCGCCGTTGAATTTGTGAATCAATGTCTCGATGATGCGCTTGTCCCATTGATCGAAGCCGTCGCGGTCAATCTCGAGCATGGCGAGCGCTTTATCCGCCAGCTCACCGTTAATTTTTCCCTGCGCTTTGACCTGAACATAATCGCGCACCCACCGGAGAAGGTTATTCGCGGTCCGCGGAGTCCCTCGTGATCGGGTCGCAATCTCGCGCGCGCCGGCCGCGTCGATTTCCACCCCGAGAAGGCGCGCACTACGCAGGATGATCTTTTGCATTTCGTCGGCGGTGTAATAATCGAGACGCGCGGTCATCCCGAACCTGGAACGCAGCGGCGCGCTCACCATTCCGGCGCGCGTGGTTGCGCCGACCAGGGTAAATTTCGGCAGTTGCAGTCGCAGACTGCGCGCTTGCGGACCCTGATCGATAATGATGTCGAGCCGGTAATCCTCCATCGCCGGGTAAAGGTATTCTTCGATCGTCGGTTGGAGCCGATGAATCTCATCAATGAAAAGAACGTCGCCTTTTTCCAGGCTCGTGAGCAATCCCGCCAGCTCGCCCGCCTTTTCGATGACCGGTCCGCTCGTGTTTTTCACGTTCACGCCCATGGCGTTCGCGATGATGTAGGCGAGGGTGGTTTTGCCCAGGCCGGACGGACCGCTCAGCAAAATGTGTTCGAGCACGTCGCCGCGTTTTTTCGCAGCTTCCACCATCAATTCCAAACGCTCGCGCACTTTCAACTGACCGGTGAACTCGCTGAACATCGGCGGCCGCAGCGAGATCTCGAAAGCGGCGTCCGGTTCCGGCGGTTTCATTTTGGCGACATTCATTCGGAGATCTTTAAGACAATAGCCCAGCGTTTCAACGCCGGGTCAACGATCAAGAGTTGCGTTTCTTTCGTCCCGCTGGGACTCGGCCGCGTTGCCGCGGTAGACCCATCGCCAAAGCGCTGGGCTAAGTTCATTCCAAGTTCTTCGTGAGCACGAGCTCGGTGCCGCGCGGTTTCAAAATGTAATCGACCTTATCGAACGCGTTGCGAATTAAATGTAACCCGAGACCGCCGGGCTTCACGTGATTGTGCGCGCGTCCTCGCATTTGATGCGGCGGAGTTTTCTCGCCGTAATCGCGCAGCCGCATTCGCACGCATGTGCTCAGCGCCTCGACCGAGAGAGCGATCGGTTGATCATCTCGCAAATCGTAGGCATGACGAATGACGTTCGTGCAGGCTTCATCGACCCCGAGCACCATTAGCGCCCGCTGTTTCTCCGAGAAAGGATGGCGAGAGAGAAATTTGCGCACAAAGTTTCGCATCAACGCGAGGTTCGCGGTGTGGCTAGTGAACTCGAGTTTCCCTTTCTTCATTGGCCCAATCAAACGCGAGCACACCTCGGCGAGCAATCAAGTGCGGATCGGAAACCAATTGGACATTCCGCGGAAGCGGTTGTTCAGTTTCGCGCATGTGGAGAACATTGGCCGCGCTTGTGCTTTTCGCCGCGCCCGCTTTGGCGCAGGAACGGTTGAGCGCTTACGACGCGCTTCGCATCGTGGGCGTACACATCAACCGCGACGCTGTTAATCATGTCGTCTCTGTCACCGGGACACATGGCGATCCGCAACCGGCAACGTGGCGAATTCTGATCGACGATCGGCGTGGCAATGGCGGGGTTCGCGAAATTCAAATTAAGAACGGTCAAATTGCCTCGGACCGTCCCAGCTCGGTCGTCGGCTCGAGCGAAGGCGCGACCATTAAAACGTCGCGATTGAATCTCGATTCGAGCGGTGCGTTTCAAGTAGCCAGTCATATTGCCGACAAATCCGGAACGCGCTTCGACAGCGCGAGTTACACTTTGCGAAACGATCAACATGGCGATCCGGTTTGGATCGTGACGCTGCACGCGGTAAATGGCCAGCCCGTGGGTACAATCCACATCGGCGCCAATCGCGGAAATGTGACGCGCACCGAAGGAATGTTCGCCGGCGCGACGATGGAAGACGTGCAAACCGAGCGCGAAGTATCGCCCGAGCGTCGCCACGACGAACGCGAGGAACAGGTCAGCGACGAAGGCGACGACGAACACGGACCGTTTCACGGGGTGAGACAGCGACTGCGCCCATATTTTCAACGGGCGCAAGATGAGGCGAACGGAATGTTCGACCGCGTCCGGCGTTCGTTTACCGATTTCATCAACCGCTGAGGCGGAATCTTCCTCTTCCTCTCGCTGCTAATCTGCGTAACTGTTGGGATTCAGAGTAAGAATAAGCGGAAGAGGAAGACGCTATGGCTTGGCCGGAGCTGAATTACGCGGATTGGAAAGATACGTGCGCGACCTTGCACATGTGGTTGCAAATTGTCGGCAAAATCCGGCTGACCCTGACTCCATGGACCAACCATTCCTGGCACGTCACGCTTTATGTCACTTCCCGCGGCCTGACCACTTCGCCGATTCCGCATGGAACGAATACGTTTGAGATCCGCTTCGATTTTATCGATCATCATTTACGCATTTTGAAAAATGATGGCGCGCAGAAAACGATCGAACTGAAACCGCGCAGCGTGGCGGATTTTTACAAAGCCGTGATGACAGCGCTCGATGAGCTGAAGCTGCCGGTGAAAATCGACGTGTTGCCAAACGAGATCCCAAATCCGATTCCGTTCGATCGCGACGAGCAGCATCGCTCTTACGATCCGGAATATGCGAACCGGTTCTGGCGCGTTCTGGTCCAGGCGGATCGCGTCTTTAAGCAATTTCGATCCCGCTTCTGCGGCAAATGCAGTCCGGTCCATCTCTTCTGGGGCGCGCCCGATCTCGCAGTGACTCGTTTTTCCGGCCGCGCCGCGCCCAAGCATCCCGGCGGTATTCCCCATTTGCCCGACGCCATCACTCGCGAAGCCTACTCGCAAGAAGTGAGCAGCCTCGGCTTCTGGCCCGGCGCCGATGCAATGCCGATGGCGATTTTTTATTCTTATGCTTATCCCGAACCGGCCGGATTCTCGGAGGCGAAAGTAAAACCCGACGCTGCCTTATATAATGCACAGTTCCACGAATTCGTTCTGCCCTACGACGCGGTGCGGACTGCAAAATCCCCCGACGACGCGATTCTCGATTTTGCTCAAAGCACGTATGATGCGGCGTCGCAGCTGGGCAAGTGGGACCGCGCGGCCCTGGAGGAAGAGAAACCTTCCTTGCATTCGGCGCGGCAACATTCGTAATTTGGCACGATGAATTCCCAATGCGCGGCCGAACAGCACGCCTGGCGCGAAGTGAAAGACGGCTGGCGACCGCTTTATGGCGACGTCGATTCGATGGGCGTCGCTGTCGAATGGCACGATTTTCGGATGGCGCGAAATTTTAACTGGGGCCGGACGTTTCACCCGCACAGTCTCGAATTTTGTTTAAATCTTGAAGGTCACGGCCAGGTTGGCTTCGGGAAAACGGATTATGCGCCCGGCAACTCGGGCTACTACGCGATCGGGGACGAACCGCTGCCGGCGTCGCGCCGCGCAAACGATCATCACAAATTTGTAACGCTTGAGTTTTCCCGGGCGCATTTGCAAAAGCAGTTTGTGCAAAACGAAGCCGATCTCGAACCCCAAATTCGGCGCGTGATTTTTGGCGGCAAGAACGAAGCGATTGTGGCGCCAACGCGTCCGATGTCGATTCAGCAGCGCGCAGTGGTGAGTAGTTTGGCCGAACCGCCGGTTTCCAAAGCGGCCCAGATTATCTGGTATCAAAGCAAGGCGCTCGAGCTGATGGCGCATTTTCTCTTTGAAGCAAAAGATCCGGAGTTTTTCTGCATGCGGCAAAAACGGGTGGCGCGCGAACGGGTCGAGCGCGCAAAAGAATTGCTGTCGCGCAATTTGGCGAATCCACTCACGCTCGAAGCGCTCGGACAGGAAGTTGGTTGCAGCCCATTTTATTTGAGCCGGAGCTTTTCGCGCGAAGTAGGTCTGACCATTCCGCAGTATTTGCGGAAACTGCGAATGGAACGCGCCGCCGAATTGCTGCGCACCGGCCGCTACAACGTGACTGAAGCCGCAACCGAAGTCGGTTACTCCAGTCTCAGTCATTTCAGCAAAGCATTCTGCGAAACGATCGGCTGTTGTCCGGTGTTGTATCCGGCGGCGAAGAACGTGATTCTCGACCGTTAAGAATTTAAACCACGGATGACACGGATTTAACGGATGGCTTTCCGAACAAGGCTGAGGCAGCCGTTCAAAATCTTATCAGTGTCATCCGTGTAATCCGCGGTTAATTCTGTTTTGCATGAAAATCACCCGCGCTCTCATTTCCGTTTCCGACAAAAGCGGAATCGCCAAATTCGCGCGCACGCTCGAGCGGCAGGGTGTCGACATCATTTCGACCGGAGGCACGGCCGATTTACTGCGAAAAGAAAAGATTCCCGTCCGCGACATTTCCAGTTTCACCGCGTTTCCCGAGGTCTTGGAAGGCCGGGTCAAAACTTTGCATCCGCGCGTCCACGGCGGTCTGCTTTACAAGCGCGGCAACGCCAAACACGAAGCGGAAGCACGGGAATGCGGTTTCGAGCCAATCGATCTGGTCGTGGTGAATCTTTATCCGTTCGAGAAAACGATCCAAAAGCCCGACGTGACCCTGGCTGAGGCGATCGAGAACATCGACATCGGCGGGCCGTCGATGATCCGGAGCGCGGCGAAAAATTACGAATCAGTCACGGTCGTGGTCGATCCGGCGGATTACGACGGCGTTTTGGAAAACATGCGCGAGAACAATGGCGAGACGACGTTGAAACTGCGCGAGCATCTCGCGATCAAGGCTTTTATCAAAACATCAGACTACGACCGTACCATAGGCAATTACCTGAACCGCGAGCAAATTACGGAAGCGTCATTCTCTCTTTCGCTACCGTTGGTGACGAAATTGCGTTACGGCGAAAATCCGCATCAGAACGCGGCGCTTTACGGCGATTTCGATCGCTACTTCGAAAAACTCCACGGCAAGGAACTTTCCTTTAACAACATTCTCGACATCAGCGCCGCCACGAATCTAATCGCGGAGTTTACTCAACCAACGGTCGCTATTTTAAAACACACAAACCCCTGTGGCGTTGGTTCCGATGTCGATCTTCGCAAAGCCTGGGAAAAAGCGTTCGCCACCGACAAGCAGGCGCCGTTCGGAGGCATCATTGTTTGCAATCGCGCGATTGACGAACCGTTTGCCAAAACGATCAGCGAAATTTTTTCGGAAGTGATCATCGCGCCTGATTTCGAGACGAAGGCGCGCGCGCTTTTACAAAAGAAGAAAAACCTGCGGCTCATTCGGCTCACCAGCTCCGCGCTCGATGCGAGACCGGCGGTCGATCTTCGGTCGGTTTCCGGGGGCCTTCTCGTTCAGGATTCCGACAATGTCAGCGAAACTCCGGAGCAAGTCGTGACCAAACGCAAGCCAACGAAAAGCGAACTGGCTGCGATGCACTTTGGCTGGCGGGTGGTCAAGCACGTGAAGTCGAACGCAATAGTGTATGCTGCGGCTGATCGCACACTCGGCATCGGCGCCGGGCAAATGTCGCGGGTCGATTCATCGCGGATCGCGATTTGGAAAGCGGAAGAAGCGGGGCTTTCGTTGAAGGGCAGCGCCGTCGCGAGCGATGCCTTCTTTCCGTTTCCGGATGGTTTAATCGCGGCCGCCGATGCTGGCGCGACCTGTGCGATTCAACCGGGTGGTTCAGTCCGGGACAAGGAAGTGATCGCCGCTGCCGACGAGCGCAAAATGGCGATGATCTTCACCGGCTTCCGGCATTTCAGACACTGAAGATCGAAATAGTTGTAGCTGCCGCCGTCCCTGGCGGCAGATTTTATTTGGACTGCCGATGAGGACATCGGCAGCTACAACATCGCGTTATGGCCGAAAAGTAACCGGCACGATCACGGTCCAATCGCGTCCGCCCGCTTCCGCTTTCCAGTGGCGAAGCGCATCAATCGCAGCTGAATCGAGAAGACCTTGTCCGGTCGATTCCAAGGTCTGGACGTTCTTTACTTGCCCGTTCGCGTCGAACGTAACCCGAAACTTTCCCGAACCCGTGGTCGGACCGGAGCGAAGCATTCGGGCCTGGTAGGGATATCGCGGCGCCGGATTGTAAAGCACTCGCGGATTGCGGACGAACTTCGGCGTCGGTGTTGGCGAAACTGTCGGCGATTCAACCGGAGCCGCGGCCCAGCGTCCTGTCGTTTCTGATTTTGCCTGCGCCAGTAGCGGATCGAGTAATGCTGATGGTCGCAAACCGTCTTTGGCTGCGGAGGTAACGATTCCGACCACTTCGCTGTCCGCATCGACCACCGGCGACCCGGCGGCCTCGTTCGGAATCGATCCATTAATTTGGAACGCGTCTTTTTTTGGATCGGCTCCGAGCGAAGTGATTGTACCCGCGGCGGCGGGCTGCTCTTTGCGTTGAAGGGAACTGCTGATGACTACAGCCCAGGCATTCACCGCAATTGATTCGGATGTTTTAGCCAGCGGAAGAAACGGTACACCGACTTTCGTTTCCGCCCGCAGAACGGCGAGATCGTTTTGCTGGTCGGACGCAAGCACGCCCGCGATGTTGCGAATTTTTCCATCGGGAGATTTGGCGACGCCATACGCTGCGTCTGCGACCATCGTCCCACTCGTGACGATTAGACCATCGCGCGAAACAAAGAAAGCGTTGCCGGTGCGAAGAAGCTCACCCTTTGCGTCGAAGACGGTGATTTCGATGATCGCCGGCGCCGCCTTCTGCGCGACTTTCTGAAATTCTGGCGGCGGGGTTTGCGCCGGCGGGCTGGCCGTGGCCTGTGCCACTGAGACGGACGGACTGGCCGCGACCTGTGGAGTGGCGCTCACTGCAACTGGCGGCGGCGTGGGAGTCGGTGTCGCCGGCAACGCGGTGACCGGCGGCGGAGGATTTCGTCCGCACCATGAATAAGCCAGGACGACGAAAAGTATCAGTCCACAAACTAAGGCGAGAGTCGATTGTCTCATTTGAGACGCGTCACCATGAACAAATCGTCAATCGCAGCGTGGCTAGTTTTCTTAACTGGCCGCGGACGATAGTCGCCACATCCAAATGCTTAATCCGCCGGCCACAACGACCGCGACCCCGCTTCCCCAGATCGGGAGTTGATGCGAACCAACTTGCACCGTGAAATGCGACATCAATAATCGCCAGATATGGACAAGACACGCGAGACCGAAAATGACGCTGGCCACCCGTAATCCAGTTCTTTGTGAGTTCATGCACCACATTTTCACATGTCGATCTTCGCTTTGTCAGCAAAAATGCGCATAACATGGATCGCCTGTCGCGCCCTAGCCTTGGCGAAGGCGGATTAGGCCGTCGTTCTTCCCCGAAATGCGGCCGCTTGCACGACAATTCCAACCACGGCCAGACCAACGAATAAAATCGTCGCGCCGGTTTGCGGCAAGACGATCGTCTGTTGAATCAAATACGCGCCGACGACGGCTGAGAGAACGATCAGCGTCCAATCAAACAATGACAGCAAGAGGATGGCTCCGATAATGCCGCCGACGATAAATGTCACACCGGGATAATTTGCGCCGTGAACAAGGAACGCTGTCACGAGTGCCAGCGCCAGTTTTCCGCCGGCGAGAAATCCGGCAATCGCGATCGCGACCTTTTGCAGAAACATCGCCAGCAACGCGCCGATGAACCCGAAGACGATCGCCACGCTCAGCGACAGAATGGCGGATGGTTCATGAACCAGATGCGGCGCGACTTCTACTCCTGCCGCAAATCCAACCGCGGCCACGCAAAGCCAGAACAGTTTTCGCCCGAAAAACAAAATCACCGCGCCGATGAGCACGCTCAGAATTGGAATCGGCAGATTCATTGCTTCTTTGTAGCGGCGGTCTATGACCGTCGCAAATGTTGTAGTCGCGTCGCTGTGCGACGCGTAGCCGGCCACAAGGCCGGCTGCTACAGTTGTAGCTGCCGCCGTCTCTGGCGGCAGAATCATCTTAAATCTGCCGATGCGGACATCGGCAGCTACAACACGAAGAATCATGGCGAATACCAACTCGATAAATCGCGTCCCAACAGCTTCTCCAGTTCCTTGATGTCGAAACAGAAGATGTCGATCAAGCGCGATCTCAACTCATTGTCGATCTTATCTGAGTATTCCTGCTCGAACACGCTCGCTCCCGGCGGAACAAACGAGGAATCGACGCCGAGGAATTCAAAAACTCGCAAAAGCGTTTTCTTATGATCGTTCCGAAGCTCTTCGTTCAATAAAACGAGACAATTGTCTTCGCCGAAAATGTTGAACAGCCGCCGCAGCTGGTGCGCGTAGAAGCCGCGGTCGAGGTAGGAGTAGACGCGATGCTGCAACGGTAACGCTTCGCGGCATCGCTCCGGTTCCTTTTCGATCGCTTCGGCGAACGATAATTTCTCGTTGCCGCGTTTCGTTTCCATGTTCCAGGCCGAGAACGCGCGCTCGACTGGATTCCGCAGAACCAGAATCCATTTCATCTTCGGATTGTATTTCCAGATCCGATACGGCGCGGTTTCCCAGTACATATAAATCGGGCTCGCTTCGCCGATCATGCGCTGCGGCGGCTTCGGTTTAAAATTCGCGTGATACTTTTTGTAATCCGTGTCGTCAGCTTCGCGATCGAAAAAATGCAGCTCCTTTTTCGTGGTTGGCATGCAAATCTCCGGATGCTGCCGCAAAAACGAATCCAGCGCCGACGTCCCGCCCTTCTGCGTCCCGCCAATTACAAAATCAACTCGCATGCTTTAGCCACAGATTGACACGCGCCTTCGCTAAAAGCTACGGCGGCGCAAGCAGATTTTCACAGATTCGAAAAGCACGAAGACGTTGTAGCGGCGTTTGTTCTCAAACGCCGAACTAAATAAACAGGCGCTTGGCACAAGCGCCTCTACACTCAACGGGCGAATGGCCAACCTGGTGTGCCACGCGGAGCCTTGAACGTAATTGGAATCCTTGCTGCGGTTGGTCCAGGTCGGAAACGCCACGCGATAAAAGAACTCTGGGCGTAATCGTCGAGCTCAGCGTGCCCTGTGCTGTTCAAGGTCTCCACTGATTGCACCGTTCCGTCTGGACGGATGTGCAGCAAAAACTTGCCTGATCCCGCTAGGCGTCGATCGCGCAAGTTAATCGGATATTCAGGTCTGGGGCAGTAAAGCGCGTAGCGATGGAAATCCTTCGGATTATCAATGACAAGCGGCGCGTGCATTGCTTGCGCGAGCGCTGATGTAACGAACGGCAACCAAGTTGTGGCGACGACACTTGTTAAAACGAGTCGACGTAACGAAATCGCTTTCACTTCTTCATCATCGCATCACGCTTGGCCTTGAACTCCACTCCGGGTTTCCATTCCGGAAATTTGTCGGCGTTGGCGATTTGGTAACCGACTTCGAATAGAAGATCGACATCTTGAACTGCGCCGGAGAGGTCCCAGTCGGGTTTCACTTCGTCAGTGACTTGATGATAATCTTTTGCATCGAATTCATCGGAGCGCAGCGGCCCGTTCTCGGGTCGCGACATCAGGTGTTCGCCTTTGCCGATGTAAAGCGAGGGCACGCCGACTTTTGAAAATTCGAAATTGTCGGCGCGATAGATTGCGCCTTTCTCGGGACGGCTGTTCGGGATCGCTTTGCGCCCTTGCCGTTGCGCCGCTGCGTCGAGCGCATCGTCCATTGTCGAAAAACCGTAGCTGACATCCTCGATGTCGCGCGCTTTGCCCCAGACGTTCATGCTGTCGATGTTGATGTCAGCCAGAGTTTTCTCGAGTGGATAAAGCGGATGCTCGGCATACCATTTCGCCCCTAACAAACCGGCTTCCTCGGCAGTCGTGCACATGAAAAGAATCGATCGCCTCGGCGCCAGACCAGCTTTCGGAAACGCACTCGCCAGCGCAATTACGGCCGCGTCGCCCGAAGCGTTGTCGACCGCGCCATTGAAAATCTGGTCGCCTTGTAATTCCGGATGACGTCCGAGATGGTCCCAGTGCGCGGTGTAGATGATGTATTCGTCCTTCAAATTCGGATCCGCGCCTTCGAACTTCCCAATTACGTTGCGCGATTTGAACGAGCGCAATGCTTGTTTGATATTGATGTTCGCTTTCGCGTTCAGCGCCACCGGCCGGAATTCCTTGGTGATCGCGGTTTTCTTGAGCGTATCGAAATCCTGGCCGCAATCGGCCAATAATTTTTTCGCGACATCGAGCGTGATCCACGAGCGTGCCGCGACGGCGCCCATGTTCTTGTTGGGATTATCCAGCTCGAAATTTTCTTTTGCCCAGCTCGATCTGACAACCTGCCAGGGATAAGCCGCCGGTTCGGTTTCGTGAATGATGATCGCCGCGGCCGCGCCTTTTTGCGCGGCGATTTCATATTTGTAGGTCCAGCGACCGTAGTAGGTCATCGCTTTCCCTTTGAACATTTTCTCGTCGAGCTTTGACGGATCTTTGGGATCGGGAACGGCTGGATCGTTGATCAACATCAAAATCGTTTTGCCGCGAACATCGACGCCTTTGTAATCGTCCCAGCCGTATTCCGGCGCGACCACACCGTAACCGACAAAGACGAGATCGGAATTGTCGATCTTGATTTCCGGCTGCAATCGCGCGGAGGAGGCGACGAAATCGTCGGGAAATTTCAATTCCATCGGCGGCTTGCCCGCGACCGCGAGAACCATTTTCGGGTCGCTTTTGATTCCGGCGAGAGGCACTTCCTGAAAATAAGTGCCGTCAGGATTTCCGGGTTTCAATCCGATCGATCTAAACTGATCGGAGATGTATTTGATCGACAGCTCTTCGCCTTTGGTTCCGGGGGAGCGCCCTTCAAACTCGTTCGACGAAAGAATTTTAATGTGCGCGAGCAAAGCATCCGGCGTGATGACATCGAGCGCCGGCTTCAGTTTCTCAGCGACTTTGTCTTCAGCGAAGAGGAAGACGGTGAATGAAATGAAAGCGAGGCAACAAAGACGGCGTGCGTTCATAACGAGAAGAGTTGTAGCGGTGCTTGTATCAAGCACCGAACTAGAAAGATAGGCGCTTGGCACAAGCGCCTCTACAACAATTTCCTATCGCACTTCCTTGGAAGGACCGGCGGACGCTTTCTTTTTGTCCTCGCCCTTTACGCCGATCTTTTTCAGGAACGGCTCGACCGATTGTTTGCGGCCGAGAAATTTCTCGATCGATATCGTCACGTCGCGCCCGTCGCCTTGAGCGTAGATTTCGTTGCGCAGTTTCGTCCCGGCTTGCTTGTCGAGGTAACCGTCCTTCGCTTTTTCAAAAACGGTCGCCATGTCGGCCGCGATCGCGTCGGCCCAGGCGTAGCCGTAGTAACCCGCATCGTACCCGTTCATGTGACCGAAGTAGGTGACCATGGTCGTGCTCGGCTCAATTGGCAGAAAAACCTTTTCCAGCACCGGATTCGAAATCGCCACGCAATCCCAATCCGCGTTTTCCGGATGCGCGTCGTGCATCGCAAGATCGAGCGACGCGAACGCGAACTGGCGCCGATAAAAAATGCCGGCAGTCGCCTTTTTGGCGTCGTTCATCTTTTGAATCGTCTCGGCCGGAATTTTCTTGGCCGGATCGCGATAGTCGGCGGCGAAAGTGTCGAGCACCTTCTTGCTCCAAACCCAGTTCTGCAGCATTTGTGACGGCGCTTCGACAAAATCGCCGGGGACATGCGTTCCGGCAAAGCGACCGTGCTTTGCGCGGGTTGTGATCTCGTGCAGCGCGTGACCGAATTCGTGGAAAAGCGTTTCCACGTCGGAATGGGTCATCAGCGACGGTTTGTCGGCACTCGGTGGTGGAAAATTGCAAAGCAACGCAGCAACGGGGCGTTGATATTTTCCGTCAGCGAGCTGTTTGCCGCTGATAATTGAGAACTCGGCGAAGTGATTGAATTTTCCTTCGCGCGGAAACATGTCGAGATAGAACATGCCAAGCGGCTCGCCGGTGGCCGAATCGGTGACCATGTAAAACTGCAAATCGTCTATCCATTTGTAAGGCGCGGCGATTTTTTCAAACTTCAAGCCGAAGATGCTCTGGTAGATGTTAAACATTCCCTCGAGCACTTTTTGGAACGGGAAAAAGTCGCGGAGCGCTTCCTTGTCCACGGCGTATTTCTGTTTCACGAGCTGGTTGTCGTAATAGCGCCAATCCCAGACGCTGATCGTTGCCTTCGGATCATGGGTGTCGGCCGCTTTCATTTTTTGGATGTCGGCAACTTCGGCGGCGAACTTCGGCTGAATGCCAGTTACGAGATCGTCGATGTATTTCTTCGCGCCGGCGCCGGTCTTGGCCATTTTGACTTCGGTCTGGAAATCGTCCCAGGATTTGTAACCGAGCCGGAGCGCGATCTTGTTCCGGAGCGCAATCATTTGATTGAGGACGGTCCGGTTTGTGTCTTTCGCGAGCGAATCGTGAATCACGTAAAGTTTTTTTCGGGTTGCTTCGCTCTTGGCGTTTTCTTCCACGGTAACGAACTGCCAGGTGACGTTGGACATGACGGTGTACGCGTCGTCACCGGTCTTGACGCCGGGGGCCGCGAAGAAACTATCCGGAACACCATCGAGCTCGGCTTTGGTGAAGACCACCGGCGCCTTGGCGTTGACGATGTTGGTGTCGAAATCGGTCCCGATTTTCGAGAGATCTTTGCGCAGCTGCTCGATCTCTTTCCGTTTCTCGGGCGGCAAATCCAGACCGGCGCGGCGATAATCGCGCATCGTCTCGTCAAAAAGCTTTTTGTCTTCGCCAGAAAGTTTCGGCTTGGTGTCGGCGAATGCTTTTAGCGCTTTGTAAACGTCTTCGCGGTAATCGATCCCGACGGCCCAGTCTTGAAACTCTTTGACCGCGTTCTCGGCTGCGGCGCGCATTTTTTCGTTGGTATTACTCTCTTTGATGATCACCACCTTGTTCGCGGCATTGCCGGCCTGCCAGGTGAGATCATCGAGCGCAACGATCGTGCTCTTGAAGGTGACCTTGCTTAAATCCTGCGTGCCGATTTGATCGAGAGCTGTGTTCGCGGTCGCGATCGCGTTCTTCGCCATCGCGTCGACGGCATCGGGCGTTTGTTCCCAATCAGGAACGGTCAGGACAGCGTTCGCTTTCGCGGCCGCGGCGCGAAAATCGTCCACGGTCTTCAGATTTTCGGCGCGAAGATCGACAATCCCGCTAGCGAGCAAAGCAACTGGCACAAGAAGCGAGGTAGTTTTCATAAATTTCGTTTGACACAAGCGGCCACAGATTTACACAAATTTTCACGGATAACAGACGGAATTTTGCTGGATCTGTGTTTTATCTGTGTTCATCTGTGGCGAAATGATCGAGAAATTTCTGCTCGCATTCATTCCGGTTTTTGTCGCGATTGATCCGATCGGGCTGGTCGCGATTTTCATGGGACTCGGCACGAGCGCATCGCACGAACATCGCAAACGCCAGGCGTTTCTGGGATTGCTAACGGGGCTTCTCGTTTCGATCGGATTTATTTTTCTCGGCAAAGCAATCTTTGCCGCGCTCGGAATCACCGTGGCCGACTTTCAGATCGCCGGCGGATTGATTTTGCTCACGCTAGCCGTCCGCGAGCTGGTCGGCTTCGGTCGCGTGGACAACGACAAGGACAATGAATTTGGCGTTGTCCCGCTCGGCATGCCGTTGCTCGCCGGGCCGGCATTGCTCACGGCGTTACTGATTTTGATCGATAGCGTCGGCCTTGTCTTCACGCTCTTGTCGTTGATCGCGAATCTGGCGATTGTCGCGATTGCGCTTTGCAACGCCGAGTGGTTTGCGCGCTTGATGGGCAGGCAGGGTCTACGCGGAATCTCTAAAATCATTGCGCTGCTCCTGGCGGCGATCGCAATCAGTCTGATCCGCCGCGGCTGGCAGACACACTGAAGGTCTGCCGCCAGGGCAGTCTTCGCCAAGGCTACGACTCGCCAAGGACGGCGGCCGCTACAACGTCCGCGACGATGTCGATCTTAGTGCTGCATTCCAGGCATCGCGCGCTTTAGCTCGGCGTCTTTGTCGCCGTGGTCATAGCGATAGTTCAACTCGCCCTCGATCGCGTAGACCTCTTTCTGCTGATCGGAGAACGCTTCGCCTCCATGATGAATGAAGACCGGGCGACCGTGACGATCCTGCGTTTGTGGGATCTGGCGATAGAGATCGAGCCTGCGTTGCTGCAACTGCGCGGTGGTCCATTTCTTAAACGGCGAATTAGCCGGTGAATAAGAACCGGGTCCGGTTGTTTTTGGACCGACTGGCTGCCCGTTCCCCGGTGTGCCCTGAGCATAGGCGGAACCGAGGAAAATAGCCGCCATTGCGACTGCGAGTAATATTTTCATGTTTGTTACCTTTAGTTATACTAGCTTCGTTTCCCGTGACCCTGAAAGGTTCAAAATATTCAACCGCGGGCGGGGTCTGACGTTGCGGAAGATTTGCTCGCTTTTGCAATACATCTGGCTCTATTTCGTCAAACCACCATCCGGTTGACACGCCTGGGAGCATTGTTACTTTCCACGCCCTTATGAGATTTCCGCTCGCCTTAACGACAAAAATCGCTGCCTACATCATCGGGCAGAAGCTGCGCGGCACGAAAAAATTCGCCACCGTGTTGCAATTGGAACCGCTGCACACTTGCAACCTGACCTGCACCGGCTGCGGCCGGATTCGCGAATATTCCACTTCGCTCAAGGACATCCTGCCGTTGGAAGATTGCCTCGCGGCGGCCGAGGAATGCAACGCGCCGATGGTGTCCATCTGTGGCGGCGAACCGCTGATTTATCCGCAGATCGAGGCGCTCGTGCAGGGATTGCTCGAGCAGAAGCGCATCATTTACATCTGCACCAACGCCATGTTCATGCGCAAAAAAATGCGCGAGTGGCTGGCGACCCAACTGTCGACCAAGCCGGATTTCGTGGAGGAAGTAATCGCGGAACTCCTCGCGGCCGGCTTGATGAGCGAAAAAGACGCCGATGAGGTCCGCAAAGGTCCGAAAGATCCAAACAAGCCAACTATTGGGCCGAGCAGGTGGATGTACTGGAATGTCCACCTCGATGGACTCGAGCGAATTCACGATCTGATCGTCGAGCGCGAAGGCGTGTTCAAGGAATGCATTCTCGCCATCAAGATGGCGAAGATTCTTGGCTATCAGGTCGCGACGAACACGACGATCTACAAGGAGACCGACATGAAAGAGGTCGAGCAAATGTTCGATTATCTTTCCGATCTTGGCGTCGACGGCCACACCATTTCGCCGGGCTACGAGTACGACGCGGCCAAGAAGGACATGATCAAGCGGCTCAATTTGCAGCCGGAAAATTTCTTCCTTACCCGCAAAATGACGGTACAGAAGTTCAGCAAGATCGAGGATTGGATGCAGCGTTACACGCTCTTCGGAACGCCGATTTATTTCGAATTTCTGGCCGGCCATCGCGACCTGACCTGCTCGGCCTGGGCGATTCCGACCCGAAACATTCGCGGTTGGAAAGGCCCATGCTACTTGATGACCGACGCGCATTATTCGAGCTACGCCGAATTGCTGGAGAAGGTGGAGTGGGAGAAATACGGCGTAGTTGATGGCGTGGCGCGCGATCCGCGTTGCGAGAATTGTATGGTGCACTGCGGCTATGAACCGACGGCGAGCCTCGGTTTGCAGGCGAAACGCGGCGATACTTGGAAGACGATCAAGTTTAATTTCGGACCGAAACCGAAACCGACAGGGCGCGGCAGCGAAACGGTAGCTTTCAATGGGGTGAGTTGCGGAAACGGCCACAAAACTGGTAAGAACGCCGAAGTTACGGCTGCGCAAGCGTCGTAAGATCGATCCGCCTTGGTCATGACTATGGCGTGACAAGCAGTCGTTCGACAGGCAAAATCTAAATTCCCAATGAGTTCGTCCCGAAACGTCATTGCATTGCCAAGCGCGGCTCCAGAGCGGGGCCAGTCGTATTTGGCGAGTGGCGCCGAAATTTCGGACGCGATTGCGCGCGCGCAGCAGAATCTGTTGCGTCAACAGCGCCCGGATGGCCATTGGTGCGGCGAATTGCTGGTCGATAGCACCCTTTGCTCGGACTTCGTCCTTTTCATGCACTGGCTGGGCGAGATCGACGTTTCTCTTCAGGAACGCTGTGCCCGTCACATTTTGAAACGGCAACTGCCCGACGGCGGATGGAATATTTATTTCGGCGGGCCGAGTGAGATCAACGCCTCGATCAAAGGATACTTCGCGCTCAAGCTGGCTGGTTACTCGCCCGATCTGCCGTTCATGCGCAAGGCGCGCGAAAATATTCTGCGTCTCGGCGGCATCCCGCGCATGAACACGTTCAGTAAATTGTATCTCGCGCTGCTGGGCCAGTTTCCATGGAAATATCTGCCGACCATTCCCGTGGAAATGATTTTGCTGCCGAGCTGGGCGCCATTCCACATCTACAAAATGTCGTCCTGGAGCCGGGCGATGCTGATTCCGCTCGCCATCATCAATCATTTCAAGCCGACTCGGTCGTTGCCTGGCAACAAACAGCTGCATGAACTTTACCCGCTTGGCACCGAGCAAAGCGATTTGAGGTTACCGCGCAGCGAACGCTTTTGGACCTGGCGCAATTTTTTCCTTCGACTCAATGATGTCTTGAAAATTTTGCACCCGCTCAGGGTCTATCCGATGCGCAGACGCGCGCTTGAGGAAGCCGAGCGCTGGATGCTCGAACGAATCGGGCAAGGCAGCGATGGGCTTGCGGCGGTTTATCCGGCGATGCTCAATTGCATGATCGCACTGCGCGTTCTCGGTTACTCAAAGGAGCACCCGGCCTATAAGAAAGCCGCCCAAGATTTCGCCGGCTTATTTGTTGATGATCCCGAGGATTTTCGAATTCAACCGTGTATGTCACCAGTATGGGACACCGCCATCAACTTGATCTCGCTGGCCGAGTCCGGTTTGTCAGCTGACGATCCAGCCTTGCGTCGTGCCGCCAAATGGCTTCTCGACAAAGAAGTACATATTCGCGGCGATTGGGCGTTCAACAATCCGCATTCGGAAGCGAGCGGCTGGGCATTCGAATACAACAATGTTTATTATCCCGACGTGGACGACACCGCCATGGTGTTGATGGCGTTACGACTCGTTAGGCCGGAGGAGAATTGGGGATTGGAAAATGCTTTTCGGCGTGCGCTTGATTGGGAACTTAGTTTCCAATGTCGCGACGGCGGCTGGGCGGCGTTCGATAAGAACGTGACCACTCCTTGGCTCGAAGACATGCCGTTCGCCGATCACAACGCGATTCTCGATCCGACCTGCAGTGATCTCACCGCGCGGACACTGGAATTGCTCGGCTACATCGGGTTCAATCCGAAAACGCGTCGTGTCCGTGATGCGATCCGCTATTTGATCGAAACCCAGGAAGCGGATGGCTCGTGGTACGGACGGTGGGGCGTCAATTACATTTACGGAACGTGGCAGGTATTGCGCGGACTGCGTGCCATCGGACACGATATGACGCAGGATTGGATCCTGCGCGGGCGCGATTGGCTCGAGAGCTGTCAAAATGACGACGGCGGTTGGGGCGAAACCTGCGCCACTTACGAAAATCCGGCGATGAAAGGAATTGGCGCCAGCACCGCGTCACAAACGGCTTGGGCGATCATGGCAATCTGCGCGTGCGGGGATCTGAATCGGTCGAGCATTCAACGCGGGCTGCGTTTCCTGTTGAGCTCGCAGAAGTCGGATGGTTCATGGGACGAACCGGAAATTACCGGGACCGGATTTCCGGGCGTCTTCTATTTGAAGTACGACATGTATCGCCAAAATTTCCCGCTGCTCGCGCTGGCGACCTACGTGAACTACCGGAACGGATTCATCACGAAGCCGGGCTTTTATCAGGCAAAGTAGGTAGGGGCGATTGACCTCAATCGCCCGTGCGGTTCGGTGAACCGCTCCTACCACCAACGATTGACCGCCATTCCTCGCGGCCTAACGTGTTTATTATGGCTTACGAATTACCGAAATTACCTTACGACTACAACGCGCTCGAGCCGCATATCGACGCGCGAACGATGGAGATCCATTACACCAAGCATCATCAGGCTTACATCACCAACGTGAACAACGCGATCAAAGGCAAAGCCGATCTGGAAAAGAAATCGGTCGAAGATTTGATCAAGAATTTGAACGCTGTGCCGGAAGACATTCGCACCGTCGTGCGCAACAACGGCGGCGGCCACGCCAATCACTCGTTCTTTTGGAAAATTATGGGCCCGAAAGCGGGCGGCGAACCGAAAGGCAAACTCGCCGACGACATCAAATCGACTTTTGGCGGGTTCGATCAGTTCAAAGAGAAATTCGCCGCCGCGGGTGTTGGACGTTTTGGCAGCGGCTGGGCGTGGTTGATTAAAAACAAGGGCGGCAAGCTGGAAGTGATCTCGACGCCGAACCAGGACAGCCCGTTGATGGACGGCAACACGCCGATCCTCGGCGTTGATGTTTGGGAGCACGCTTACTATCTCAATTACCAAAACCGCCGGCCCGATTACATCAAAGCCTGGTGGAACGTGGTCAACTGGGACGCTGTGGCCAAGAATTACTAATTTGTTTCTGTAGCGGCGGTCGGTGACCGCCGTTTTATTAAATTCGGCGCTCAGAGAGCGCCGCTACAGATGTGGCCTATTTAAACGAAAATTATCTCAAGCTTCAGGCGGGTTATCTCTTTCCGGAGATTGCGCGGCGGGTTGGTCAGTTCTGCGAACGAAATCCGAAAGCCGCGGAACGTTTGATTCGCTGCGGCATCGGTGACGTGACCGAGCCGCTGCCGCGGGCGGCGGTCGAGGCGATGAAACGCGCGGCCGAAGAACTGGGGCATCGCGAAACATTTCGCGGCTACGGGCCGGAGCAGGGTTACGAATTTCTAAGATCGACGATCGCGCAGAAAGATTATCGCGATCGTAAGATCGACATCGCGGACGACGAGATCTTTGTTTCGGAAGGCTCGAAGTCCGATTGCGGTTACATCCTCGACATCCTGGGTGACCAAAACAAAGTCGCGATCACCGATCCGGTTTATCCGGTTTATGTCGACACCAATGTGATGACGGGCCACACCGGCGCGGCGCGAAAAGATGGCAGCTTTGAAGGCATCGTTTATTTGCCGTGCACGGCTGCGAACAATTTTGTTCCCGAGCCGCCAAAGGAACATGTCGATCTTGTTTATCTTTGTTTCCCTAATAATCCGACCGGCGCGGTTGCGACTCGTGAGCAGCTCGCCCGCTGGGTTGATTACGCGCGCCAGCACGATGCATTGATTTTGTTCGACGCCGCTTACGAAGCTTACATTTCCGACCCAAAAATTTCGCATTCGATTTTTGAGATCGAGGGCGCGCGCGAATGCGCCGTCGAATTTCGAAGTTTTTCCAAGATTGGCGGCTTCACTGGTGTGCGTTGCGGGTTCACGGTGATGTCGAAAACGTTGCTCGCCGGAACTGAATCGGGAAAGAAGCTGCCGCTCCATCCACTTTGGCACCGTCGTTGGAGTACGAAGGCGAATAGCGTGAGTTATCCGGTCCAACGCGGCGCGGAAGCGTTGTACTCGGACGAAGGTCGGAAACAATGTCGCGCGCTGATTGAGCATTACATGGGCAACGCGAAAATCTTGCGCGAAGCGTGCGAACAAATCGGCCTTCAAGTCTACGGCGGTATGAATGCGCCTTATATTTGGGTGCAAACGCCAAAAGGCCTAACGAGTTGGGAATTGTTCGACCGGATGCTGCGCGAAATAAATGTGGTCGTTACGCCGGGGGCCGGATTCGGGGCGCAGGGTGAAGGTTATTTCCGGATATCCGCATTCAACAGCCGCGATAACGCCGAGGAAGTGGCGCGGCGGCTGAAAAATTTCAGGTAGGGGCGGTTCACCGAACCGCCCGCGGGCGATTGAGGTCAATCGCCCCTACCTCAGGTTCGCATCTCCTCTTGCGATCTACGCGAGGCGCGTAACATTGCGACTTTGGGAAAGAAGTCCGCGTGGCCGACGAAAAACAAAATCTGTTCCAGCTTTACCGCTTTTGTTTCCTAATGCTGGCGGATGTGGCGAAAGCCCAGGAAGTTTTTCACGCTACTCTCCGCGAAGCTGCTCAGCTGGCGGCCAATAGTGAAGCGCCGCGCGACCGGCTCTGGTTTTTTCGCAACGCGCGCTGGCGTTGTCTCGAAGCGGGCGAGCAAGGCTTGCAGGCGGAAGATGTCGATCTTGAGCAGGACGAGCTTGCCGCCTGGGCGCCGTCGCAAATCGAAAAGCTCGAGCCTCAACAGTTGGCGGTCTGGATTTCCGGCGCGCCTGATCCGCAACGGACTGCGCTCGCACTTTTTTATCTCGATGAGTTCAACTATCGCGACTTGTTGTCGGTGACCGAACTAAAACCGCCGGAGTTGTCGAAATTGCTCTGCGCTGGGCGCCGTCAATTTCAAGCCTGGTTGGATGCGACCATTCCGGCGAGCCAAACATGAGTGCCGTCCAACTTTCGCGGAAAGATAAGATGCTTTTGCATTGTGCACCGATTCGCGAGGAGCGGGTGGATGATCGGGCGCTGCGCACAGCGCTGCATCATGCGCGCAAGACCGAAGCGTTCGCAGTTCAGCAAAACTTCGACAAGGCGGCGGCGTCACTAGTTCAGGCAATTCCAATCCCGCAGGAAATTACCGAATGGATTCCACCCGACACGTTTATCGCGCCGACGCGTCGTCCTTGGAAAAATTATGCGCAAAATCCGGCATTTCTCGCGACCGGCATCGCGGTCTTGGTCATTACCATTATTGCAATTTTCCAACTCGTTGACCGATTGAATCGCTTCCCGGGCGAACCGACCGCGCGCCGTTTGCTGACCACGGCGAGTTCTACTCACGCGATGATGCTCGATCCGGTGAAGACAGACGCCGGCGCGATAGGCGATTTCCTTTTCATGAAGCACCGGCTCGTGCATTACGATGTGCCGCCGGAATTTGCTGAGTTGAAAACACTTGGCTGTCGCGTGTTTGACGACGAAGAAGGTCAAAGAGTCGCTCAAGTCTGGGTCGTGGAAAAGAAAATGCAATTTTTTCTGTTTCCGGCCGAGCGCGATCCGAAGACGGGAAAGGCGCGGGAGTTTTCCGGATGGCGCAATCTTGAACAGGAGCGGTGGGCCGGCGTGGTCAAAGAGGACAAAGGCGTTTGCTTCATGGCCGCAACGCGCGGAACCGCGAAAGATCTCGCGCCGTATATTTCGAAGCCGAAAAACTAACTCGAGAGCTGTAAGATCGACATCTTGCGGCTGCGTTGACAGCAGCGCAGTGCGATTGAACTTTGTCGCCGTTTGAAGCCAGGGTAGCTCAGCGGTAGAGCAGGGGACTCATAAGCCCTTGGTCGGGAGTTCAATTCTCCCCCCTGGCATTTTCTTGCCTCGCCGTAATGAATGACGAAAACGCCTTCGAAAAGTTTTTCGCCCGCGGAAATTCGTATTGGCTGACGCGCTTCGTGATTCTACGGCTGCTTGGATTTGTCTACGCGATCGCGTTTCTCGTCGCAGCCCGGCAGTTGGTGCCGTTGATTGGCCGGCAAGGTCTGACTCCGGCGCACGACTTTCTTTACCACATTCATTCCCAGCTCGGTTCGCGCACCGAAGGAATGTTGGAGGTGCCGACGCTGTTCTGGTTCGGTTGTACCGACCAGGGGATGTGGATCTTTGCCTGGGTTGGGTTCGCGTTGTCGCTTGTTGTTCTTGGGGGTTATGCGAACGCAATTCTGCTCACTGTGCTGTGGGCGATGTACCTGTCGATCGTTCACATCGGCCAGGTTTGGTACGGCTACGGTTGGGAAATTCAGCTTCTCGAAACCGGATTCTTGTCGATCTTTCTTTGTCCGTTGCTCGATGGCAGGCCGTTTCCGAAATCCCGGCCGCCGATTTTAGTCTTCTGGCTTTTTCGCTGGCTCGGTTTTCGGATCATGGTTGGCGCCGGGCTGATCAAAATGCGCGGGGACGAGTGTTGGCGCGATTTGACCTGCATGTTTTATCACTACGAAACACAGCCGATTCCAAATCCGATCAGCCGCTATCTGCATCTTTTACCGCACTGGTTTCATAGAATCGAAACGTTTTGGAACCACTTTATCGAATTAGTGGTTCCGTGGTTTTCGTTTGGACCACGGACTGCGCGTCACATCGCTGGTGCATTGCTCGTCACGTTCCAAATCTTCCTCATCATCAGCGGTAATCTCTCGTTTCTGAATTACCTGACGATTATTCCATTTCTCGCCTGCTTTGATGACACATTGCTCCGACATATTCTGCCAAAGCCGCTCGTTAGGCGAGCCGAGCGGGCGGCGCAGGAATCGAAGCCGTCGCAAATTAACAACATCGTCGCCGTTGGGTTATCGATTCTGGTTGCCTATTTGAGTATCGATCCTGTGCTCAATCTGGTGTCGCGCCGCCAGATGATGAATACGGCGTTCAATAGACTCGATCTGGTCAACACTTATGGCGCGTTCGGAACGGTCGGGCGCGAACGCGACGAAATTGTTTTTGAAGGGACCGATGACGCGGTCATTACCGGCGACACCAAATGGAAAGAGTACGAATTCGTAGCTAAACCGGGCGATCCCGACCGGCGTCCGCCGTTCATTGCGCCGTATCAACCGCGTATCGACTGGCAAATCTGGTTCGCGGCCATGGCTTCTCCCGGCGATTACCCATGGACATTTCATTTTGTCTGGAAACTTTTGCACAACGATCCGGATACATTGTCGCTCCTGGCCAACAATCCATTTCCAGACAAACCGCCTCACTACATTCGCGCCCGGCTTTATCGGTATCGGTTCGCGCCCCTGGGCGAAAAAGCCTGGTGGAAGCGCGAGCTGATCAGCGAATGGCTGCCGGCTTTATCAGCCGATAACGAAGAACTCCGCCGCTTGATGGGCGCAATGCATTGGTACGATTATCTCGATTTGCGCTAGAGCCCGCGCTCTTTTAGTCGCGCGACTGTTTCGCGCATCATGCGATAACCAAAATGGCCTTGCCGCACCCGCAATAATTCGGAGCCGCGCCATTTTTGCTGAATCGCATCGATGTCGGCAGCTCGCGCGATCAAATCGAAATCGCCCGAGACAAAGAGGATGCGCGCAGGATCGCACACCGGCAAGTTGTGCAAAGGCGAGCTAAGATGAAAATGCCGCGCGACCAGTTCGGGCGTAATTTTTGCGCGGCGTAATTCGCGTCGCATGAATGCGGTGCCCGGATTTTGCCAAATCGCATGTTCGACATTTACGATCGGGCACATCAGCGCGACGAACCGCAAATCGCGCTCGACTATCGCGAGCAAGGCGCCGATCCACCCGCCATAGCTTGTCCCGAGGATTCCGAATTCGCTACAACCATGTTCGCGCAAGGCCCCGATCAGCTGGCGCACTTCGATCACGCCCTGGCGCAACCCTTCGGCGTTTCGAATCAAATCTGCCGTGATCGCCAGCTCGCCGTTCCAGTAGCCCGCCGGCACGCGCGAGTAGTGGTACGGGAGATGAACGAAGCACGCGTTCCATCCAAGCTCGTTAAACCGGGCCGCCCGCCGGCGATAACCGATATGCGTCGCCGACATCAACGCGTGAAGCATGATCACGGTCGGTGCAGTTTTTCCGATCGCGCACGGGAAGAAATCGACTCGCGCAACGTTATTCCGGTGAAATGTTGTTTCGATCGGGCTGCGCCAGGTGATTGGCGCGCGGTTGGCGTCTTCCATTGCGCGAACAAGATCGAGATCTTGCCCTGCGGCATAATACTCGTGCGGCGTCAGTTTCTCGCATTGAGTGACGTAGCGTTCCATTTCTTCCGCGCTGGATCCGTTTAGACGATGACGCGATTGCAATAGGTTCATCGCCGCACACATGCCGAAATCGACTGTTGAGGCGGCCGCTCTGCGCAAGTTGATGTAGCCACGGCGCTCTGTCGCCGTGTTGTGATCAGAACGCCTCGACAGAGCGGGGCGGCTACGCTGCATGCGCTCGCGTGGAGGATGCGGTAGATCGTCAGCTGTGAGCTGAAATTTCTGCCGCAGTTCGGCGTAGATTTGCTGGAACGCGCTCGTCAGCTCCTGCTCAATCCGTGCGCGCGCGACTGATTTCTCCAATTCAGGAAAATGTGAAATGGCTCGGCCGAAAGCAATCCAAACCGGTGTTCGCCGAAACGGTAACCAACTTCTTTTCGCGTAGAGACGATCGCTTCCGAGAATCACGCACGGCACAATCGGGACGCCGGCCAAATGCGCGAGTGTTGATGCGCCGGCGCGGAGCGGCGCGCCTTGAAGCAGTGAACCAACGCCATCGCGAATGCCTCCTTCGGGAAAAACGCCGACAATGCGTCCATTTTTCAGACGCTCGATCGCGGTGCGAATTGTTTTGCGATCTGCCCGATCGCGCGCCGCTGGAAAAGCGTCAACCGCGCGCAGAAATAATCCGGGGATTGGAAGCGGAAAAAATTCGGCCATCGCCATCCAATCGATTTTTCGTCGCGAGACGGACGAAATGATAAACGGGTCGAAATGACTGATGTGATTTGAGGCGAGCAAAAATCCCCCAGCGCGATTCAGTTGCTCCCTGCCGATCATATAAATGCGCGATGAGTAGCCGAACAAGGCCTTCATGAGAAGAGCGGCTGCGCGATTGGCAATTGAATGGAACAGTGGCATCGAATTAAATAATCTTGCGATATTCAGTCGACCTCGGCGAGCGCAGCAAGTCCAGCGCAATGGATTTGGCGTAACCGCGGAAGATGGACAATTTCAAACCTAATTGACAAAGAGCGCGCTGTCGGCGGAATTCATTTGCGAAATGTGGGTGCGTATTGTGCGAAGGGATCTCCAGAGTTTAGTCGCTACAGTTTTGGTTCTCGGTTGGCCGGCGCTGGAGGCTGCATCTGCTGCGACATCGAACGCTTTGTCTTCTCCCAAGCCTTCGGAAAACATTGGCGAGGCGGCAGGGGTTGCGGCGGCGGATATACTTTTACTGCCTGATCATCTGTTTATGAAGTCTGCGACGGCAGTGAGCCCGAATTACTTGGACCAGGTGGCCGATCCGCAGAGCCGCTTTCACGCCGATTATTTGAAGTACAGACAAAAGCAGATTAGCCGCGGCGAGCTGGTGGCGCGGCTGCCGCATGTCGCGATGATCGGCGACAGCCTTTCGAAAGACGCTTACGTTTCATCGATTCCAAGCACGTTTTGGCGGGCGCGCACCCGACGAGGCAGGGATTGGTTTCTTGATACCGATCCTTCGCCAGACAGCGTTTACAGTGTCTTCGAGCAGCTGCAAAAAATCACTCCGCTGGTCGCGACCGAATACAGCGGTGTTGGCGCGCTGGTGGATCCCGGAAATGCGAAAGCAAGCTTTGCTCGGCAGCTTATCCGCACGCGCAACTTTTCGGGTCAAGTTGATCAAGTGCTCAAGAGTCGCCGGTATCCTGATCTGATTCTACTCTGGATCGGGCATAACAATTTGGATTGGGCGGCGGGAATCTCGACCAGTGAACGCGAGCATCCCGAGAAGTATTTTGAACAATTGACGAAAACATTTCGCGAAAATTACGAGCGACAGGTGCGGCGTTTGATTAGCCGCGCTCAAACCGAGAACCACAAAGTGTCGATCGTGGTTTATGGGCTGGTAAATTTTGAAGCGTTTTTTAAAGCGCGAGAGCAGACTGAAGCGCTCAAGGCCCAAAATCCAAAGCTCTATCCATATCTCGAAGTGGACTATCAGCATTTTATTTCGATGAAGCCGGAATATCGAAAAGGGATGATCAAGTTGGCGCTGAAGATCAATGAGGAGCTGCGAAAAATGGTCGGTGAATTGAAGCGCGCGCACTCTTTAAATGTGCAGCTGCGATATTCTGACGCGTTGTCGAATGTGGACATCGGCCGGGCGGAATTGATCCATGCCATGGATGCATGGCATCCCTCGGTGAAAGGGCACAGCGTTCTGGCGAAAGCTGCGTTTAGCGCGCTTCCACCGAGTCTGGAGTTTCTGGGAATCGAGCGGAAGACAAGCGCTTCAAGCCTTTCCGAGCTCGGCCAACAAAGTGCGGGCCGCTGATTCTTCGGCTGCAAGATTGCATTCGCGGGCGAGTGACACCGCCTTCTCCAATGTCTTGGCCGCACTGTTCGGATCGGCACAAGCGATCTCTGCTTTTGCTTGAGCGAGCATGGTGCGCGCAAGATCGTATTTAGCTCCAATTTTTTCCAGGATCGTGGAGCTCTTCGAGACATGGGCAAGAGCTTCTCCGACCCTATCCGGAATTGCGGTCAGCGTTCGACCCAACGCGCGCTCTGCCAGCGCTTCGGCGATCGCGCTGCCCGCAACCTTGGCCAAGGTGAGAGCTTCCTCGGCTTGAGTGAGCGCCGCGTTCGTATTGCCAGCTTGCAAGAGCGTTTCCGCTTCAATCGCCGCGAACGACTCTCGGAAAAGCAAGCGCCCACCCAACGGTTTGGCCGCATCGCGGGCAGCCGCCCAGTGTTTCAGCGATTCCGGAAATTTTCCCAAGCCTGCAAGTGCCCAAGCGACAAAAGAGTTACTCGAATAACGAAACATGGCGTCGCCGCTTTTTTCCGCAACGGCCAGGGCCGTACGCGCGCTCTCCATTCCGGCGGTGTAATTACCGGCAAACATTTGCACCAGTGCGAGGCCAGTGTGGGCCATCGCTTCTGCATTTTGATCCTGGCTTAGTCGAGCGATTTTGAGCGCACTTTTCAAATCTGATAAGCCGGCTGAGTGATCTCCCAGGCAGGTGCGGGAGGCGCCGCGATATATATAGGCGAAAAGCATTTCGTGGCGGTTGTTTGCCGCTTCGAGAAGTGGAATCGCCTGGTCGAGCAGTTGGAGAGACTTCTGGAATTGACCTTGCATGAAGAGAACGCGTCCGATGACCGCCCCGGGCAGCGCCATCAATTCGGGATCTCCCAGCATCGGGGCAACGGCCAGGACTTTCTGGAAGTAACCAATCGCCTCCCGCAATTTGCCGCCGTAATAATGGGCGCGTCCGATCCAGAGTTGAACGCGCCCCAGCCGCACCGGATCGTCCAGTGTTTGGGCTACGGCCTCGGCCTCCAGCAGCCGGGCAAGATTCTTTTCCGGCGATTCAGCCTGAAGCGACGCGCCTACTAACTTGATTGTGATATCGATGTACTGCCGCAGGTGTGGCGGATCTTTTTCAAAACGCTCGAGGCATTCCAGCGCGCGCTGATAATGCGAACGCGCCTCAGCGTAGGCGCAAACACGGAACGCACCATCGGCTGATTCGACTGAACGCTGAAGCGCTTTTTCCCACGATTCCGCGCAGAAATAGTGGTAGGCGAGGAGCCCGCTGAATTCCTCGATGCGTTCTGCGAAAGTTTTTTCCATGGCTTCGCCGACGTTGCGATGAAGAAGTTTTCGGGCGGGAGCGAGCAGGGTCTGGTACGCCACCTCCTGCGTTAGCGCGTGCTTGAAAATATATTCCACTTCCGGGACCCGTGAACGTTCCCGCACCAGATCCGCTTCCTGCAACGTGCTCAATTGCGGATCGAGTTGATCTTGTCCGCCGCCCATTTGCTCCAGAATCCGATAAAAGAACACGCGACCGATGACGGCTGCTTTTTGGATGACCCGCTTTGACTCTTCCGGAAGACGGTCCAAGCGCGAGAGCAGCACTCCCTGCAATGTATCGGGGACCCGAAGCGTTTCGACCAGCGCGCTGACCTCCCAGCCCTGTTCGCTCCTGGTTAGAGCGCCTCTCTCAATTAGCGAACGCAGCACTTCCTCGAGAAAGAATGGGTTGCCACCAGATTTATCGAGAATTTCTTCGCTCAGTTTTTCGGGGAGATAATTTCCGCCGAGCAACTGTTCGACTAAACCGCGGCTCGATTCCGCGGAGAGCGGGTCGAGCGAGACTTCCGTCAAGCGCTCTCGATGCTGCTCCAGGGCTGGCCGGAGTTTTTCCCAATTTCCGGCCGGCTCATTGGCAGAGCGGCTCACTCCGACGATGCCCACCCGCCCGCGAGCCGTCAGAGGCAGGAGATGACTAAGAAGCTCGATCGAGCTATGATCGGCCCAATGAAGATCCTCCAGCAGAATAACCACGGGCTTTTCTTCGGCTAAGCGCAGCAAGAGTTGCTCGATGATTGCAAAGAGCCGGACGCGGAATGCCTCTCCTTTTACCTGCTTCAAGATTTCGAGATCGGCATCGGAGAGATGCAAAACGAGCAGTTGCGCCAGGACAGGATAAACATCCGCTTCTCCGGGAAACATTTTGTCTGTGTAAGAGCGAAGCGCGGCTTGTGCTGCATCTTCTCCCTGTTCGTCAGCGATGCCGACGTGGCGGCGCAATAAATCCAGGAACGGTCCGTAACTTAGTGCATTGCTGAATGCAAAACATCGGCCTTCAAGCCAGGTAAAATTGCCCGCTTCGTGTTGACGTATGTCCGCCAGCAAACGGGTTTTCCCGACACCAGCTTCACCATAAACAAATGCGATGGATCCTTTACCAGCGTCGACTGCACTGAGGCATTTCTCCAGCATTGCCAACTCGTTATCACGGCCCATCAGCGGAGAGACGAGACCTTCAAGGCCTCGTGCTTTCTCCGGCTGGATCTTCGCCCCAATTAATTCGAAAATCGGAAGCGACTCTTTCTTTCCCTTTACCCGAATTGGCTCGAGCGCCTTGAAATTGAACGCGCCGTGCGTTAATCGGTGAGTGCTTTGGCTGACGAAAATCTGGCCGCGTGTGGCGGCGCTTTCGAGCCGAGAGGCCACATTCACGGTGTCGCCCATGACCGTGTAACTCATCCGCAGGTCATTGCCGACATTACCTGCAATCACGGTGCCCGAGTTGATGCCAATATGCAGGCTCAACGGCTCTTTCAGTTTATCAATCCATCGGCGGTTAAATGCCTCGAGCCGTTCTCTCATCGCCAAGCTGGCACGCAGCGCCCGTTCCGCGTCGTCTTCCAACGCGATGGGCGCCCCAAAAACTGCCATCACGCAATCTCCAATAAATTTGTCGACCATGCCTTCGTAGTGGTAAACCGCGGCGGTTAATTCCTTCATGCAATCATTCGCGAAGGATGCGACCTCTTCCGCATCCAGGCGTTCGGAAAGCGCCGTGAAACCCGAAATGTCAGCGAATATTACAGTTACCTGCCGTCGCTCCCCTTCGATATGGCCGCTGGTGCGTATTTTATCTGCCAACTGTTTTGGGATATAACTTTGCAGCCGCTGCAAAAGTTCGCCGGACGTTCCATCATTGTCCGTCGAGGCAGTCTCATCGGTGAGCAACGACTCGAGCATTCCTCGCAGAGGTTTGAGACTGAGCTCAACGGTAGCGTGGCCGAGCGCAGGGCGCATCGCTTCCTGGGCTTCGATAGCTGCGCGCAGTTGGGCAATCCGTTCCTCGCGGGAATTCGCCGGAGCCAGGGTTTTATCTTTCATTAGAGTTTTTCAAGTGAGCAGGTTCCCTGCGAGCACAGCGCACTGTGAGAGATCGAGTTTGCCGGAGGCCAGGACAGGAATTGAATCTACACGACAAATTTTCTTTGGAATCCACAAGTTTGGAACGCCGGATTCGCGAAGCTTCTCACGGAGTTGCGCAAGATCGACATCAACCCCGGCGAGCAAGACAAGCGCTTCGCCTTTGGCCTCATCCTGCACTCCGACGATTGCGATTACGCGTTCGTCTTTTCCGGAGAAGCCGAGCAACTCGATAATCCTTTGTTCGACGGCCTCATGCGGTACCATTTCGCCACCGATTTTTGAGAAGCGCGAAAGCCGTCCTTCGATGTAAAGAAATCCGTCTTCGTCGAATCGGCCGATGTCGCCGGTTTTGAACCAGCCGTCCTGCAAAACGTCCGCCGTGCGTTTCTCGTCGTGTAAATAACCATCGAAAATATTAACGCCGCGAAACCAAACCATTCCGGTCTCATGCAGCGAAAGTTTTCGATCGGTCTCCGGCTCCCGAATTTCGGCTGCGATGCCCGGCGCCATTTTCCCGACTGATCCTAGACGACTCGATGGCTGTACTTGCTCGCCGGGTTTGGTCGGTTGCGGGTCGGGCAGGTTCACGCTCACGACCGGCGAAGTCTCAGTCAACCCGTATCCTTCAAAGACATGCTGTCGAAATCGTTCCTCGAATGCTTTGGCCAAATCGAGCGGAAGTTTTTCAGCGCCAGTAATGACGAGCCGCAGACTGCGGAGTTGCTGGGACTCTGCCTTCCGTAAATAGCCGCGTAGGAAAGTTGGGGTCGCGAGAAGGAGTGTGAGTTTGTATTTTTCGATCAGCGCGGCGTTCTTCGCTACTTCGAGCGGACTTGGATACGTGACGATGCGGACGCCTTCGATCAACGGATACCAAAGTGTCACGGTCGATCCGAAGCTGTGGAAAAACGGAAGCGACGCGAGAATCGCATCTTCCTTTTTCGCATCGAGTAGCTCGCGAAACTGGGAAACGTTGCCGACGATGTTGCGATGAGAGAGAACCACGCCTTTGGGTTCTCCGGAACTCCCGCTGGTAAAAAGCACGACGGCTTCGTCACTACCGCCTCGTTTCGGAATCTGGAGCAATCGCAGAAGCAAGGGCGTGGGGACGAAGGTCGACGCCATCCACCAGAGAAGAATTCGCGATTTCAGTCGCGGCATCAATTCGTCCAGTTTCAGGGTGCGTTGCGGCCATGGAAAATCTTTCACTCGTTCCATGAATGGCGTGGCTGAGATTGCAACGCGCAGATCAGCACGCTTGCAGGCGGACTCGTTCGCGCTGCGTCCAGCCGTGAAATTCAGATCGACCGCCACTTTTCCGGCGAGCGCGACGGCCAGATTCGCCACCATTGAACCTTTGCCGGCAGGCAAAACGATCGCGATCCGTTTGTCGGAAAATTCTTTTCGGAGATAACGACTGAGGGCCGCAGCCGCCCCGAGTAATTTACCACGGCTCAATTCGCTGTTATCGATCCCATCGATGACTGCAATTGAAAAACGCCGGCGTTTCAATCCGCGGACACATTCTTCGGCCAGATGTCGATCTAACGAAGGTCGCCGGCTGTAGCAGAGCTCACCAAGTTTGAGCAACTCCTCCCGGACGGTTGCAATGTCGGCTGCCTTTGCCTCAAGCGGTCTGCCGAACGCGACCGTGACAAGATAAGGAATTTCCTTCGGCCATTTGGTGAAGAACTTTCCTCCTTGAAATGAAAAGATCGAACCCCAGAGGCGATCGAGCCAAACTGGGACGACGGTCGCGTTCGCGTGTTGGGCAATCAATTCGTAGCCCCGGCGGAGGCGAAGTAATGTCCCTGATCGCGTGAGCTGGCCTTCGGGAAAAAGACAGACAATCTCGCCCGCGGCAAGTCGTTCGGTTGCAGCGCGAATCGCTGAACGCGAATGGCGGACGTCGATTGGGATGCAGCCAACAGTGCGCAGAAACGGCCGCAGCACCGGTTTGCGATAAAATTCCTGGTCGATGATGTAACGAATCGGTCGCGGGCAAGCGAACTGGAGGACGAGGGCATCGACCCAGGTGATGTGATTGGGCAAAAGAAGGAAGCCGCCCGCCGGCAAATGTTCGAGACCGAGGGCGTGGACGCGATAGAAAATTCTGACGAGCGGCCGGCCAAAAAAATGGAGCGCGCGCTCACCCGCGGACATGTGAGGCATCGTTTATTTGTTTACAATTAACGCGTGGCCATTTATCTGCCAATCGGCAATTGGTGATGGAAGCAAGAGACCGTCCTCCTCCCGGAGCTTGGACCGCACTGGTCCTGCTGCTCGGGATTAATCTTTTCAATTACATCGACCGTCAAGTTCTGGCCGCGGTCGAGCCGCAAATCCGAGAAACATTTTTTGCGGCAAACGATCGCAATGCGATGGCGATTACGGGAGTGTTAGGGACGGCGTTTCTTGTGACGTACATGCTTGCCGCGCCGGCTTTGGGTTGGCTGTCGGATCGGTTCTCTCGCTGGATCATCATTGGGTCGGCGGTAGTTGTTTGGAGTTTAGCAAGCGGTGCGTCTGGTTTGGCGGCCACATTTGGCGCCCTCTTGATTACCCGCATCTTTGTTGGAATCGGTGAGGGTGGTTATGGACCGGCCGCGCCGACAGTTCTGGCCGATCTTTTTTCGCTGCAAACTCGCGGGCGCGTGATGGCTGTCTTTTGCGCGGCAATTCCGGTGGGAAGCGCGCTCGGATATGTTCTTGGGGGGTGGATCAGCGAACATCTGGGCGGTCCGTCGCCTGGTAACGAGGGGTGGCGCTGGGCTTTCTACTTGGTCACGCCGCCTGGACTTTTACTCGGACTGCTTTGTTTCACTCAGCGTGACCCGCGGGCGCGTGCTGCAACACGACCGGAGCGCCAGCGCGCCAGTCTGCAAGATTACATCTCGCTCATTCGCACGCGGTCTTACGTTCTTAATTGTGTCGCCCAAACTGCGCTTACTTTTGCGATCGGTGGAATTGGGTTTTGGGTGGCAGCGTATCTGCAATTTCGCGGCCAGCCGGTGTCGGCTACGAAATTTTTCGGCGTGATTATCGTGGTGGCTGGATTGACTTCCACGTTACTAGGTGGCTGGCTCGGAGACCGCTTTCGCAAGCGTTGGCCAGGTTCCTATTTTCTCGTTTCAGCGTGGGGAATGGTCTTCGCCTTTCCGCTATTTGTGGTGTTTTTGTTTACACCATTTCCGGCGGCGTGGTACCTGATGTTTGCGTCGGTTTTTTTTATGTTCTTGAATACCGGCCCGTCAAACACCGCGCTTGCGAACGTTACGCTTCCCAAAGTCCGAGCTTCTGCTTTCGCCCTGAATATCCTGGTCATTCACCTTTTTGGCGATGCGGCAGCGTTTCCGACCATTGGCTTTATCGCCGGCCACACGAACATGACCATCGCCTTCCTTTTCGTCTCCGTCGTGATGTTGATCGGTGCCCTAGCGTGGTTTGCTGGAGTAAAGTATCTACCCGGAGACGCCGCGCGGGTCGAAGCCGCGACGGTCTGATATCGATCTAAAGAAAAGCCAATGCGACCAATCGGATCGCTAAACGATTTATTCTTGTTCTCCGCCAGGTGTTGGGGCTATTTCGGCGGCGTCTTCAATGCTGCTCTTCTTATGAGAGCTCTTCCGCGGAGAAACGGGTGATGTCCCAGTCTTAGCGTTTACTCCGCGCGTTGCTTTACTAGGCGGCGCGCTTTCGCTCACAGCGGCCGAAGCCGTTGCCGATGCGGTTGCATTTGGTGAAGCGCTTGCGCTCGGTGACGCACTTGCGGTCGGCGATGCGCTCAGATTTGCCGGTTCCGGAGCGTTCGTTTGCAAATGAACATCATAAGCGCCCGCTTGCGCGAGCGCTTCCGTTGCTTGCTTGGAATGTCCAAGTTTCGCATGCAGATCGCTCAACAACTTCCAACTCTCCGCGCGATACCATTCTCGTTGCAAACTATTCAGTAATTCGTTGATCGCCGCCGACGTTCCGGCAGTCTGGTCGAGCAACTGAATGTAGCGTTTCTCGATCGACCAATTCGGCGTGCCCGTCCGCGACGCCAGCCGCATTCGCATTACATCGACCTTCCCGCTCTCTTTATTTTCAAGAACAGCCAATAGCTGATGCGCCTGCGCGTCCACCGGCGGCATTTGCGTCGCGCGCATCAGTAGTTTTCGCGCAAGCTTGAAGTCGCTTTGTTTCAATGCGACCGCGGCGAGGTTGATCAGAGCCAGCGGTTGGTCCGGTTTCTTTTTCAAAGCAGCATGCAAATGGACCGCCGCGTCTTCTAATTTTCCCTCGGTCAACTCGAGCTCGCCCAGGTTGATGAGCATTCGTGCTGAATCGCCCCCATGGCCGATCGTTCGCTCAAGAAACGTGCGTTGATCTTTCCAATCGAAGGTCCGGACAAAAGTGCGCCCGCCCAGAAATGCAAACCAGAGCACCAGCAATCCGGCGATCCACGTGGCGATTCCGAACGGCTTCGCGAGCCCCGATTCATTCGGGGTTGTCGACCTTCGCGATTTTAGCTTCTCTTCCAACCCGGCAATTTCCAGAGCGACGGCTAGAAAAAGAAATGCGCTCGGCAAATAGATCCAATGCTCCGCGGCGGTTGCGTTTAAAGTGATAACGCCGCTCACCGGTAGATAAGTCATCAGTGTGAAAAGAAGAGCGATGAACACTGCGGGATTGCGTTTGCGCGCCCGCAGCAGCCAGTAAAAAAACGCGGTGATTAAAACTAGACCGAGCAGCGTTTGCAGTTCGCGCCAGGCCGCGCGTGCCATGCTGGCTTCGTTGAAACCACTAGGCTGCGTTTCCACGTCGCGATCCATGTGCAGGTTCAGCGGAAACAAGATTAGACCGGTGTATTCCGCCACGGCTCGCGCGACGATGATCGGCCTAACAAGTAGCGGAGGAGGTGGACTGAGCGATGGCGCCGGGTCGTGCTCTGCGCCTGCGCGCAAACTGAAGTAGCTCGCAGTAACAAAAGCGGTTACCGCGATCATTTTCCAAAGATCCGCCCAATTTCTTCTCCACAGAAAAAACGCGAGTCCGATTATTGGAAAAATCAGGCCGGATTCTTTGCTTAATGCGCTCAAAAGAAGTGCCGCGGCGCTCCCGACAAAAAGGAGCAGCTTGCGCGGACCAAGTATGCGCGACGCGCGAAGTAGCAAAAACAGCCCAAGAAATCCAAATGTGGCGGCGAGTGGATCGGCCCGGCCAGAAACATAAACGACCGCCGCGCTTTGCACCGGATGAACCGCCCAGATCAGGGCCGCGCCTAAGGCAATCAATCGACATCGCCGGCGTTCGATACCAAAGCTTAGGAGCAATTCTTCAGCGAAAAACAGCAACGCGATGGCCGCCAAGCTGTGCCAAAGCAGACTCGTGATGTGGTATGGCCCAGGGCGAAACGCAAAGGCCGCGTAATCGATCGTGTAACTGAGTCGTTGGATCGGTCGATAGAAATCCGAAGCAGTCGCGTCAACGAAGAGGAAGTGGTTGAAGCCTTCCGGTATCAGTCGCCAGCTTCGGATCAGGGGATCGCGCAAAATCAAAGCCGTGTCGTCCCAGACAAAACCGTTGCGCACCGCCGGGGCATAGCTGATGAAGACAACGACAACCAGAATTAGAACAGCCCAGATTTTTTTCACGACAAACGAGAAATCAATAAGCCGTGTGCTTACATTTGCGAATGTTTATGTCGATCTTGCGTGGAGTTTTGTTTGGCGCGGTAATGGTTGTCGTCAGTAGTGTACGGGCCGATGGCGTTCCGGCGGATTGCTCGCAGTTGATCGTCGCCGTCGCGCCGGACTGGAATTCGATGCGCGGGAAATTGCAGTTGTTCGAGCGTCCTCGCGGCGGCGGTTGGACCACAGTTGCGCCGGCGGTGCCGGTTTTGTTCGGCAAGAATGGTTTGGCCTGGGGAAGTGGTCTCGCGGGCCAGGGCGAGCCCGGTTTGCACAAAAAAGAGCGCGATGGACGCGCTCCGGCCGGAGTTTTCGCGATCGGTAAAGTTTTTGGTTACGATGCCAAATTACCGCCGGGCGGTGATTATCCATATCATCAGGTCACGGAAGCGGACGTATGGAGCGATGATCCGCGCTCGCCAAATTACAATCGCCACATTGTTATCGACCCGAAAAACCCGCCCGACAATTACACTCACGAAAAAATGCGCTCGGGAGATTTCGCCTACCATTGGCTGGTCGATATCCGGCACAATTCCGATCCGCCCGTGCCGGGGGCGGGGAGCGCGATTTTTTTCCACATTCGCCGCGGCGTGAACCGGGCCACGACCGGTTGCACGACGATGGCCGAACCGGACCTGGTCAAAATGATCGCGTGGATGCGAGCGTCGCGGCACCCGTGCTACGTCCTCCTGCCGGCCGATGAGTATGAAAGGAAATGGCGTGGATGGGACTTGCCGGCGCCGGAAAAGACCGCCCTCCAATGATAAAAATACCGCGACTCGTTGATTCCCGCGTTGTTTGACGTAGTTGTTAGGCAGAGGCTCATGCGAAGACGATCCAATCCCGATTCGGAACCGAATATCCGCCGTATTGATACCAAGACGCGCGCGAAAAAGCAGACCCACGGTTTCCAGGTGCATTTTTTGCGTGGAAAGAATGCCATCACCAGAATGTTCAGCGACTCGCTTTTCGGCGGAAAAGGCGGCGCTCGCCGGGCGGCGCGGAAATTCAAGCGCACGGCGATGGGTCGCGCTCCGAAGCGCGGCGCAAGATCGACATCTCGGCGTCGAAAGCGGCGTTAAGAATTTTTTTCACGCCAGATTCTCCAGCATTCAAGGAATCCGGGCGCAAACTCGTGCGGCCGCGCTCTGGTCCAGGCGTCAACGATTGTTAGCGGGAAAAATCGGCCGGCTTCAATCTCGCTCGGATTCGGTCGCAACTCGCCATCGTACGATCCGCGGTAGAGACAAATGAACTCAAAACCGGTCCGCTCTGAAGCAGGCAGCTTTGCTACCTTTTCCAAGGCAATCTCGATCCCAAGTTCCTCTGTTAGCTCGCGCGCGGCGGTCTGGTCGTACTCTTCGCCAGGGTTAACATGCCCGGCCGCGCTCGAATCCCAAGCCAGTGGATGTCGATCTTTCCATCGGGAGCGCAGTTGGAGAAAGACCTCCCCTGCGGAGTTGAAAATCAGCAGGTGGACTGCCCGGTGAACCAAGTTATTCCCATGCACTTGGCTCCTCGGAGCGGCCCCTATCACCTGATCACGCTCATCCACTACCGGGAAGGACTCTTCTGGCCCGGCGCCACCGTCAGGCGAGGTAATCGGTGCAATGTGATTAGCCAGTACGATCCATTGCCTGAGCGAAAGTTCTTCGGCGCGGGCCTTTGGGTTGAGGCCGAGTTCCACGGCTGCCTTTTCCCAGTCGGGGATCTTTTCGCGAATGAGTTTGCCGAGTTGCTTGCGTCGCTGTGAGAAACCGCGCCGAACCAGTTCTTCGAAAGTCTTGTAATCACATGCTGGAAGTGCCCGCGGATCACGCAAAGTGACGCGCACGAGTGCCGAATCCACTTCCGGCTTCGGAAGAAACACACTCGCTGGAACAGTTCGTAAATATTCCACGCGATAGTGCAATTGGACAAGCAAGGTGAGCGCACCGTAATCGCTCGTCGCCGGCACAGCTACGAGTCGTCGTGCTAATTCCTTTTGTAACATAAACAACCACAGCGATATAGGACTTGGAAATTCAAGGAACTTGATCAGCAATTGACTCGAAACGTAGTAGGGAAGATTCCCGAGTAATTTTACTTTGGGCTGCATGTAGAAGATTCGCGTATCAAACTCGAGCGCGTCGCCGTGCACGATCTCAAGCCGATCGCCTTGAAATTTATCGCGCAGAAATTTTACCAGCCGTTTGTCTTTTTCGATCGCGAGAACCGGCGCACCTTTTGCCAGGGCCAGTTCCGTCAACGCGCCGAGACCAGGACCGATCTCAACGATGAAATCTTCCTGACCGATCTCTGCTTGATCGACGACCCATTTCGCGAGATTGCGGTCGTGTAAGAAATTTTGACCGAGACTTTTAACCGGCGAGACACCGATTTCCTGCAAAGTCGCGGCCATTTCAGACAACTTCATCGAAGAGCGACAACTTAAGTCGCAAAGCTTCGAAAATTAAGCCCTTATTCACAAAATCCTGTGAATAAAACAGGCTGAGAGAGAGCTTTTATTCACAAGTTATTCAACAGCGGCAGCGAGCCGGTGGAACTACGCCCCGCGAGGAGGTTTCCTGGACGAAATTTGCCCTAGGGAAGCAATAACTTTGGAAAGATATTGCGCAATCTCGGATCTAAAACCATAAACTACCTTTTCTTGTCATGAGCTTGAACATCGAAGCCCTCTCGCGCGCGGCTACCGAAGCGCGTGGTCTCTGCATGGACGCGGTGCAAGCGTCCCAATCCGGCCATCTTGGCCTTCCCCTCGGCTGCGCCGAAATGGGAGCGGTGCTTTATGGCTATGCTCTAAAGCACAATCCCGATAAGCCGCGCTGGATCGGGCGCGATTACTTCGTTCTCTCGGCCGGTCACGGCAGCATGTTTCTTTACGCCTGGCTTCACATGAGTGGCTACAATTTGCCGATGTCGGAGATCAAACGCTTCCGACAGTTGCATTCGAAGACGCCGGGCCACCCGGAATTTTTTGAAACTCCGGGAGTGGAGTGTACGACCGGTCCGCTGGGACAGGGCGTTGGCAACGCGGTCGGGATTGCGGTCGCGATGAAAATGGCGGCGGCGCGATTCAACACCAGCGAGCACCGTATTTTCGATCAGCACTGCATTTGTCTCGCGGGCGACGGTTGTTTGCAGGAAGGCGTGTCGGCGGAAGCGAGCGCGTTCGGCGCCCATTTCGGCCTCGATAATCTGATTCTGATTTACGATTCGAATGCGGTCACGCTCGACGCTCCGGCGAAAATGACGCAGAGCGAAGACGCCGCGGCGCGATTCAAGGCTTACGGATTCGACGTCCAGGAAATCAACGGCCAGGACATGCAGGCGTTTCTCGACGCGCTCGAGAGCGCGAAGGAGAACGACAATGGCCGGCCGAAGTTCATTGTCGCGCACACGCTGATTGGAAAAGGAATTCCCGAAGTGGAGGGGACTTTCAAAGCGCACGGTGAAGCCGGTGCCAAATTTGTCGATGCCGCGCGCAAGGGGCTAGGTTTGCCGGACGAACATTATTACGTCTCGAAGGAGACCTATGATTATTTCGCCGCGCACAAAAAGAAATTGCTCGAGGAATACGATCGCTGGGAAAAATCTTACAATGACTGGCGAAAGAAAAATGGCGAACAGGCAAAGCTGCTCGACGCTGCGATCGATCGAAAGGTAGATGCCGATCTTCTATCGAAGATCCCCGAGTTTCCGAAGGACGCGAAGCTCGCGACCCGCAAAGCCGGGAGCGAAGCGCTGCAGCCGATTGCGCAGGCGATGCCGCTTCTCATCAGCGGCAGCGCCGATCTCCACGGATCGACCTTGAATTACATTAAGGACGGCGGCGACTTCACCCGCGATACGCCGGCCGGCCGGAACATCCATTTTGGAATTCGCGAGCATGGGATGTGCGCGATCATGAATGGAATTTCGTATCACGGAATTTTCCGCGCGTCCGGTGCCACATTTCTTGTCTTCACCGATTACTGCCGACCTTCCATTCGGCTCGCGGCGCTTTCAAAGCTACCGAACATTTACATTTTCACCCACGACTCGATTGGGGTGGGCGAAGACGGACCGACGCATGAACCGGTCGAGACGATCAGTTCCGTGCGAATCATGCCGCAGATCGATGTGATTCGCCCGGCCGACCCGGAGGAGACGGCGGGAGCGTTTGCGGCCGCGGCCCAACGGATCGACGGTCCGACTTTGCTCGCGCTAACGCGGCAGGTGGTTCCGATTTTGAACGAGGTCGATGTTAAATTGCGTCGTGAAGGCGTCGCGCGGGGCGGATACATCGCGCAGAAAGAAAAAGGAAAGCTCGATCTCATCATTATGTCGTGCGGGAGCGAATTGCAGCACGCCTTTGCCGCAGCAAAGGAGCTTGGCGATGGCGTGCGCGTCGTCTCGATGCCGTGCTTTGAGCGTTTCAATCGCGAATCGGAGAAATATCGCGAGGAAGTGCTGCCAAAATCCTGTCGCAAGCGCGTCGCGATCGAAGCCGGCATTACCGAGACCTGGTATCAATATGTTGGCCTGGACGGCAAAGTCGTAGGCCTGCACCAATTCGGTTTGAGCGCGCCGGGCGCGGAAGTGATGAAGGAGCGCGGGATCGACGCCAAGCACGTGGTCGAAGCCGCAAAATCGCTCTAGAACGCTTCTTCCGGCTCGGTCACGTTCCGCGCGCGGTCTTCGAAACGGGTGAATTCCTTCAGGAAGGTGAGGGGAATCTCACCGACCGGACCGTTGCGCTGCTTCGCGATGATTAATTCGGCTTCGCCCGATTTTTCCTGACGCGCTTCGTCATCTTCCTCGTACATTTCTGGTCGAACCAGAAGGCCGACAAGATCCGCGTCCTGCTCGATGGATCCGGACTCGCGCAAATCGCTCAAACGCGGTTTGCCGCCAGTACGTTGTTCCGGCTGTCGATTCAATTGCGCGACTACAATGACGGGAATCTTCAATTCTTTGGCCAAAGCTTTCAGGCCAGCGGAAATTTCCGAAATTTCGAGCTGTCGATTGTCCTGCGACCGGCGCGATGTCGATCTTAGCAGCTGTAAATAATCGATGATGATGAGCTGGACGTCCTGCTGCGCCTTGAGCCGGCGCGCTTTCGCACGCAGCTCTAAAATCGTGAGACTGGCGCTGTCGTCGATGAAAATCTTCGCTTCGGCGAGCTTCGATGCCGCAGCGGTCAGGCTCGGAAAATCGCGCTCGCCCAAAAACCCGTCGCGCACTTTCTGCAAATTTACACGCGCCCGCGAGCAGAGCAGGCGCTGAACAAGCTGCTGACTGCTCATTTCCAAGCTGAAAACGCCGACCGGCAGTTTTTCGTTGATCGAAACATGCTCGGCGATGTTCATCGCCAGCGCGGTCTTTCCCATGCTCGGCCGCGCCGCGATCACAATCATTTCCGCCGGATGCATCCCGCTGGTCATCCGGTCGAACTCGACAAAGCCGGTCGAGATTCCCGTGATGCCGCCTTTGCGCTCGTAAAGTTTTTCGATCGACTCGATCGCTTCCATCACCTGGTCCTTCATCGAGAGCATCTGGCCCTTGAAGCGATCCTCGCCGACGGCAAAAATTTTCTGTTCTACCTCGTCGAGAAGATTGCCGACCTCATCCTGCTCTTCGTAGGCGCGGCGCACGCTTTCGGTCGAAGCAGCGATGATCGAGCGCAAAATGTATTTGTCGCGGACGATCTCGAGGTAATAACCGACGTTCGCGGCCGTCGGCACGAAAGTGAAAAGGCTCGTCACCAATGCCGCGCCCCCAACGGTTTCGAGTAAATTTCGATCGCGCAGGACTTGGGTGAACGTGATCAGATCGATCGCCTGGCCGGCGTTCCAAAGATCGACCAGCACCGTGAAGATCGTTTGATGCGCCGGAACGTAAAAGTATTCCTCGTTAATCTTCTCAACGACCTCGGCGATCGCGTCCCGCGGCGAGATCAGCATGGAGCCGAGCACGCCTTGCTCAGCTTCGACGCTGTGAGGCGGCGCACGGTGAATATCCTGCGCAGAACCTGTTGGCGAACTGGGAAAAACTCTTCCGCCGTTTCCTCCCGGCCTGCCTCGGCCGGGCCCGTTGCCCGAATCTTTGCGAGGCGTCTCTCCAGTCCGCAAGGACGGTTGAGTCGCCATTTATTTTGTCTCTTTTTTTCTCCTGAAAAACGAACGATGTTTTTTCTCAGGCTGCTCCGCTTCGGCTTCGTCTTTCCCACGGTCGCGGGCTTGCTCCGCCGATTTCACGTCAAATTTAAATTGCGCGGTTACATCGTGATGCAACTTGATCGCGACTTCGTGTTCGCCCGTGTCTTTGATCGGACGCTCAAGCACGACTTTGTGACGATCGATTTCCAACCCAAGCTCATTCTTCATTCGCGTGACAATGTCCTGGGCGGTAATCGAACCGAACGCTTTTCCGGATTCGCCGGTCGCGAGTGTGAAGGTCAGGCGCGCTTTCCCAATCTTACGGGCCAACTCCTCCGATTCGTTCAATTCGCGGGCCTCGCGTTCGGCGCGTTTCTTCTTGAGTGTGTCTAGTTGGCGCAGCGCTGCGGGCGTCACTTCGTAAGCCTTGCCTCGCGGCAGCAAATAATTGCGCGCATAACCGCGACGCACTTTCACCACGTCGGCTTCAGCGCCAAGGCCGGGTACGTTGTCGGTTAGAATAACTTCAGTTGAGGGCATCTTGATTCTAAAAATTTTTCGCGAAGCGCGAACGTCATACAAGCAGCGCGATTGCATACTGTCAACGGGCTGAACGAAAATTAACAAATTATTTTCGCTTGCGCTTCATTAACACGGGCTCTTAAGCCGATGGATCTTCGTGCAACCCAACGCTAAAACTGTTTAAACAGCTTTTGGCTGGCCAAGCATTTTCATCACCGGACTGAAGTCCGGTGGTAATGACATCAGTCGGCACACTGCCTTCAGCATTGCTCGAATGGACGAAGCTTTGCTAAGAATTGCTCCAGCGAAGTTGAATTATGTGCCGAAGAATTTTTTCGTTGAAATCAGTGTTGCTCCTTGGCCTGGCGTTGTCGCTCAATGCAGCGCCCACTCCAACACCGACTCCGACGCCAAAGAAGAAGTCGTTTTTTCCTCCTTTTAAGGTGAATCGCTCGGCTACGCCGTCGAGCGTCGGCGGCGCCGCGAACCGCGGCGCTCACATGGGCGTGGATCGCAGCGCGCAAACCCCTCCGCCACGGCCGACGCCCACACCGAAACCAAAGTCTACGCCATCCGGAGCGCGCAAATCGCCGACCCCTACGCTGTCGAAAGCAGCGACGTCTGCAACACCGAGAAGCACGCCATCCCCGCAAAAAGAAATTTCGCCGGCAGCGCAGCCATCACCCACGTCTTCTCCCGCCGCGAATAAGACTGTCCCGCCTACTCCGACAACAACACCGAGTTCGTCACCATCACCGACACCAACAGCGTCGCCATCGCCAACTGCATCAGTACCGCCAGTTTCTCGACCGACGAAAACTGAACTGACACTGACGAAATTCGAGCCACCCCACGGCACGCCCGGCGATCGCGATTATCGCAGCGCCCGTTTATCATATCGAATCAACGTTCCCAACAGAGTGGAATTTCCGACGATCAACTTCACCGTCGAAACATCGTCGGGAAAACTTTTCGAGCGCATCTTCACACTTCCGGCCGGCAGCGCATTTATCGAACCCGGCGACAACAGCGAGCACACCGTCGCGTTAGATCCTGTGCCGCGCGATGATTGGGCCGATGCCTACGCGAAAACTGACCGTGCGACGTTCAATTGGTCGATCGAAGGACAATCGAGCGGTCGCAGCGAAATGCCGGTGAAGAAACCGTGGCCGTAATCCGCACGCTTAGACGATCCGATCGATCCCATCTCATTAACACCGGCCCTGAAGGCAGTGCTAACGCTAGTGCGGTTCGAAGTGCCAGTCCGGCTCGGACCTAAACCATGCCGAGCTTCATGCGCCCGGCTTCGCTGATCATGTTCTGGTTCCAGGGCGGGTCCCAGACCAGCTGCACATCGGCTTCATCCACGCCGTCGATCGACAAAATTTTGCTCTGCGCGTCGTGGGCGATCGCTGGTCCCATTCCACAACCGGGCGCGGTCAGCGTCATCTTAACTTCGACGCGCGTGGCGCCATCGTCTTTTTTTATCAGGCGACAATCGTAAACCAACCCAAGATCGACAATGTTCACCGGAATTTCCGGGTCGAAGCATTGCTTGAGCTGGGTCCAAATCTCCTCTTCCGAAACTGTGCCGTTCGTTTTGCCGCTCGTCTTTTCCTTCGCCTCGGCTTTAGGTTTCTCCAGACCGAGCGCATCCAAATCTTGTTCGGCGATGCGCGATAGCCCATATGGCGTGGCGATGGTGTAACTGCCGCCGAGCGTTTGCGTGACTACGCCTTTGGTACCCTTCTCGAGGGTTAATTTTCGACCGCTCGGGATCTCAATCGCCTCCACCTCCCGGCTTAAACTGAATTCCGTGTTCTCGTGCATCTCTAGAATTGTAGCGGCGGTCTACGACCGTCGCAAATGTTCGACCTTCTTCTGTAGAGGCAGGTCCGAGCCGGACTGGCGTTGTCTCGGCTTGCAATATCTTCTTTTAGAGCAGGCGGGGACGCCTGCCACCGCAGCTACAGCTTGTTCGGATCTTCCAACAGCTCAATCACGCGCTTGAGCAAACGGCCCGCCCCGCCGCCGTCGAGGCTGCGATGATCGAAGCTGAGTGTGAGTTGCGCTTCCGTTTTCGGAACGAATTCCTTTTTCGTTTCGTCCCACGAGGGAGTTTTCTTTCCAGCTCCGAGTCCGAGAATCATAGTCTGATCGGGCAGGGGAATCGGTGTGCCCCAGTCGAGGCCGAATGTGCCGAAATTCGAAACCGACGCAATTCCGCCAGAAGTCATCTCGCTTGTTAGTCGCCGCCGTCGCGCGAGATCGACAAGTTCTGCGTATTTAGTCGTTAGGTCGGCGAGCGACGTTTTGTCGGCGTTACGAATCACTGGGACCATGATTCCCTCCCCGGCTTCAACGGCGAGACCGATATCGATTGATTGCGATCCAATCGCGCGTCCGCCGATCAATCGTGCAGCCGCCGTTGGTTGTTCGGCAAGTGCGAGCGCAAGCGCGCGCAACGCGTAAAGCGCCGGGCCGGGTTTCGGATCCCGCGACTGTCGATCTTGCAAAACAGGATCGAGACAGACCGAGATGCCGACGGTTGCTAGCGGTCGCGTCCAACTGCGGCGCATCGCATCCGCGACGCCGGTGCGGATTGCGCTTGGTTTTTCGGCAGGTTGGGATTCGATTGAGTTGAGAAAATTTTCGAGATCTTTAATCGTTAGTCGACCCGCCGTTCCAGTTCCTGCAATGCTGGCGAGATCCGCTTGCGTCAATTGTAACTCCGCCATTCGCGCGCGCACGCGCGGCGAAAGATATCCGGCGCCTTTTGCACTCGCCGGAACGGGCAGACCGCCGCGCTGTCCGGCTTCGGCGCTCGTCGCCACTTGTGGAAGATCGACATCGTCCACTTGAAAATGCGAACCACTCCCATTTCCGGTGCGGCCTGTTTTCGCAGTTTCCTCTTCGCGCCCGGGAATTTCCTTTGCGACTTCGCCTTGAGGAGGCGCAGGCGCGCGTTTCTGAAATCGTGCGGCGTCTGCTTCACTCGCTTCGACATAACCAAGCACCGCGCCAACCGGATACGTGCCTTTCACTTCGGCATCGATCTTCGCAATTTCGCCCGGGCACGGCGTGGTCACACCCATGACAGCTTTGTCGGTCTCTACTTCGATGATCTCTTGATCGGCCGAAACTTTGTCACCGGGTTTTACCTTGATGGAAACGATCGTGGCTTCGGCCATCGATTCGCCGAGCTGCGGCATGGTGATTGGAACTTGAGGCATGAGAGAGTTGAGAGGTTGAGTCGTTGAAAGGCGGGTTGTTACTCCTGCAGAATTTGGCGCACTTTGGCGACGATGGTTTTTCGGTTCGGCCGGTGTTCGCTCCACAGATTTGGGTGATAAGGAATCGGCGTGTCTTTGGCGTTGATGCGCGCGGGTGCGGCATCTAGCAGATGAAAACCTTCGGCCGCGACGCGCGCGATCACTTCCGCTGTGACACCACCCCACGGGAATGCTTCGCCGACCGCGAGCAAACGGCCAGTCCGCGCGACCGACGCGAGCACGGTAGTCGTATCGAGCGGTTTTACCGTGCGAAGATCGACAACTTCGATTTCAAATCCCTCGGTGCGTAGTTCATTTGCGACGCCGAGTACTTCGTGAAGCATCGCACTGTAAGTCACGATCGTAAGATCCCGTCCCGGCCTAACGATTCGCGCTTTGCCAATCGGAAAACTTTCCTTCGGCAACGCCTCGGCTTTAAGGTGGTAATAAAGATATTTGTGCTCGCAGTAGATCACCGGGTCGTTGATAGCGACCGCATCGATTAACATTGTGTAAGCGTCCTCCACCGTTGCCGGTGTCATGACCACAATGCCTGGATAATGCGAATACAGCCCTTCCATGCTTTGGCTGTGAAATGGTCCGCTCCCTTTGGTTCCACCGGATGGCAACCGCACGGTAATCGGCACCGGCACATTCGTCCGCCAATAATGCGTGCCCGCGTTGTTCAGGATTTGATTGAGCGCGATGCTCGAGAAATCGGCGAATTGCATTTCCACAATCGGCCGCATTCCTTCCAGCGCAGCGCCGATCGCGGTGCCGACCATCGCATCCTCACTGATCGGCGTGTTTAACACGCGCCCGGGAAATTTTTCGGCGAGTCCTTTTGTTGCTTTGAATGCGCCACCAAATTTCCCGGCAATGTCCTGTCCGTAAATGAAAACGCGCTCGTCCTCGCGCAGCAGTTTTGTCTGCGCCTCGCGAATCGCTTCGAGATACGTGACGCTCATTAGGGGAATGACGAATGACGAATGACGAGTGACGAACGAAATCCGAAATTCGAATGACGAAAGATCGAAAACCTTGTCCGTTGGACTTCGTGCTTCGACATTATTTCGTAATTCGTCATTCGACCTTCGTCATTCAGCAGGCGAATCGGTTAACTCACTCGTAGAAAGCGCGCTCCAATCTTCCTCGCTTGCCACCGGTGTCTCTTCCTGCTGCGCTGTTGCCACCGCTTCGTCCACTTGCTTTGCAATCTCGGCCCGCATCTGTTGCAGCGCATCGCGATCAAGCAAACCCTTGTCGAGAATGAATTTTTCGGTCCGCGCGACCGGATCCTGTGCGAATGGCTGATTCTTCATCTCCGCCGGAACGTAACTGGCGTCGTCATGTTCGCCGTGGCCGGCCAGTCGCAAAACCTCAGCGACAACTAACTGCGGGGGACGCCCGGCGCGTGCTCGCTTCACCGCCGTCTCAACGACTTCCAGACACTGGTTCAGATCGGTCCCGTCGATCGTGTGCCCTTCGTAGCCGTACCCGATCGCGCGATCGACCAGGCTCGCACAAGCGAACTCACGTTCGTTAGGCGTGGAATAGGCCCAATGATTGTTCGTGACCACCACTACCAACGGCACTTGTTCGACCGCGGCAATGTTCAAGCCTTCATGTGACGCGCCGGTCTGCATTCCGCCTTCGCCAAGCGTTGTTAGTCCGACAAACCCTTTCTCGCCCTTCATCCGCTTCGCCAGCAGCTTGCCCACCATTACCGGGATCATCGCGCCGAGATGGCTGATCATCGCCAGTTGGTTCTCGCGCGGCCGGCCCCGATGAATATTGCCGTCGCGGCCGCGCATCGGCCCTTTGACCGAGCCGAGATATGTTCGGACTACGTCCAACAACGGTTCCCCGAACGCCGAACGCCCGGCCTGATCGCGAATGAGCGGGCCGAACACATCGCCCTTTTGCAAAAACGTTCCGCACGCCGCGCTGACTGCTTCCTGGCCTCGGCCGAGATACACGCCGCCAACGATCATGCCACCGCGATAAAGACTTCGCAGTTTGTCCTCGAGAATGCGTGCGAGCAGCATCCAGCGAAACGCTTCCATAAATCGCTCGTGCACCCCGGCTTTCGGCGCCGCTTTCTTGGACGAAGATTTTTTTCCGCGCGGTGCCGTTTGAAGCATCGGCCCAATTTTACGCAAGATCGACAATCGCGCGCAAAATTTTTTTGCGCGAAATGCCGACCGACTAACGCCCGGCTCGGCTGGTCTTTTGTTCGCCGTGCCCGTTTTCCGCCAGAGCGAATTGACGTTGTGAAGAAGCGGGTTCGCGCTGCGGCGGCGTTTGTTCGGTGGCTGGCGGTGCGGTCAATTTCATCCCGACCAATTTGCTCACGCCGCGCTCTTCCATCGTCACGCCATAAAGCACCTCCGCCTTTGAGATCGTGCGTTTATTGTGAGTGATGATGACGAATTGGCTTTGAGCGATGAAACGATCGAGCATGCGGACGAAACGATTGATATTGCTTTCATCGAGTGGCGCGTCGATTTCGTCGAGCACGCAAAACGGACTTGGACGTACCATGTAAATTGCGAAAAGAAGCGCGACCGCGGTCATCGCCCGCTCACCGCCGCTGAGGAGCGAGATGCTTTGCAATTGTTTGCCGGGCGGCTTTGCTGAAATTTCGATCCCGCAGTTGAGCGGATCGTTTTCATCCAGCAATGAGAGATCGGCCCGGCCGCCACCGAAGAGCTCGGCGAACATTTCCTTAAAGTTGGCTCGGACCTGCGCGAAGGTCTCGGCAAACAGCTTCTTGGTCGTCGAATTGATCCGTGAGATCACGTCGAGCAGTTCGCGCCGCGAATTGGTGAGATCGTTGTTTTGCGTCTCAAGAAATTTAAAGCGCTCTTCCAACTCGTCGTATTCCTGGACCGCGTCGAGATTGACCGGGCCCATGTTGTCGAGTTGCCGGTTAAGATCGGCGATCAGCGTTTGTAGTTCGCCGTCGGGAAGATCGACATCGTCCTTGGTGGCGACTTCTTTTTCGGACCGCTTCAATTGCGCGCGCAAAGTCTTGCCGAATACAGTTTCGTCGGGGCTAAACGCGCGAAGATCAATCTGGTAACGGCGCGAAATGTTTTCCGCGAGGTTTTCGATCTGCATTTGCAATTGCGATTCGCGGACTTGCTGATGACCACGCTTCTCTAGCAGCTCGCTCAGCGAATTGCGTAAACCTCGCAATTCCGTTTCCCGCTTCTCAACCGAAGCGACCCGAGCTGCTCTTTGTGACGAAATTTTACTCGCGGCTGACTCCGCTTCAGCGGCACGCGCGGTTTGCTCTTTGATCGCAACTTCGGCATCGCGGCTTTCCTGCGCTTGCGTTGCCAGCTTGCTTTCATAGCTGGCGATATCGGCCCGGCGCGCCGCGATTAGTTCCACCAACTCAGTGTCACGCGCGGCCATCGGTTGGCGTTGCGCTTCCAAACTTTCGTGACGCTGACGGGCAGTGGCGATCGCGAGCCGCAACTCATTCAGACTCTCGAGCGTTTTTTCTTCCTGCGTTCGCGCGCCTTTCTCGTCCTTTTCGGCGTCACTTTGTGCAGCTTCGTGTTCAGCAAGTTCAGCTTGCGCCTCACTCAATTCATCTTCGAGTGCGCCGACACGCTCGCCGGCGGCTTCAATTTGTTGCTCGAGCGTTTTCTTTTCCGATTTGAGATTTTCGATCTTACGTCCGGCTTCTTTTTCTTCCGCTTGTAGCAGCGAGATCTTGTTGGCCGAGGTCGAATGCGACAGATGCGCGCCTTGATACTGCGCGCGGCCTTCGTCCAGCTGGCGCGAAGCACTTTCGACATTGGCTTTCGCTTGATCACGTTTTTGGATGAGGATCTCGCGCTGCTTAGCGCATTCGGTTTCTTCTTTGTCCAATGCCGCCACCCGCGCCCTGCGTTCGAGCAACGAGTCCGATTTTACGGTGCTGCTCCCGCCGAAAACAATTCCCTCCACCGAGACGAATTCGCCGTCGAGCGTCGCCATTGCCAGGGTCGGTTCATCTCTCTTGCAGGCGAGGGCCTGCTCGAGTTTAGCGAAAATGAGGACGCCGCTGAGTAATTGACGAATCACAGGCTCGACCCCACGCGGCGCGACAATTTTATCAACCGCCCAGGCCAGCGCGCCTTTCGGCAGACTTTTGCGGACCGATTCCTGAGTTGAAGCGCCGAGCTTGGGAACGAACAACGCGGCCTGCCCCAATTTCTTTTTCGTCAACCGCCCGAGGATCTCTTCGGCGCTTTGCCCATCCTTCAAAATCACCGCGTGCAGATTTCTTCCGAGCGCGGCCTCGATCGCGGGAATAAATCTTGGATCGACATCGATCTGGGCGACGAGTGAGCCGGCGATCGCGTCTCGAAAGCGCTCCGGATCGTCCAAACCTTTAAGGACCGCCCGCGAACCCTGTGCGAGTCCTTCGCCTTCGGCGTTGAGCTGACGCAAAATCTCAAGACTCGATCGTTTCTCGGCGAGTGTGCGCTCTAACGTCGTAAGTTCGCTCTCGGCATTTGCGAGCAGCTCTTGCTGCCGGCGCAAATTCGTTTCAGCCATTTGCGATTGCGCGAGCAGCTGTTCCAACTTCTTTTGCTCGCTCTCGGTGGCATTGTGCGCGGCCACAATCTCCGCCGCAATTTTCTCACGGGCTTTCGTCGCCTCTTTTGTTTCTGAGAAGATTTGTCGGATCTGTTCCTCTGTCAGCTCGCGTCTCGCGGTAATTCCAGCCAATTCGTCCTCCAGCTTGTCGATGCGCGCCTCGTATTTTGAAAGCGACGCGCGCGCCATTTCGCGATCGGTCTGACTCGCTTCGCGTTTGGCGCGTAGTTTGTCGAGCAACTCGGTTATTTTGGCGAGTTCGTCTTGTTTCGATTGGAGAAAGCGCTGCGTTTTTTCAATCAGTGCGTCGCTCTCACGAATCTGGGCGGCGTGCTGCTTTCGTTTGTTTTCGGCGGTAGCGATGTCGCCTCGTGCGCGCTCGATCAAGTCGGCCAATTCCTCTTTGCGTTGCCGATTGAATTCAATCCGGCTCCGATGCGCCGCAACCTCGCTTTGTAATCGTTGCGCTTCGGCGCGGATGTCCGCAACTTCGATGTCGATCTTGTCCAGCGCGCGACGTTCTTCGGCTAGTTCGGTTTCGCCGCGATCGATCCCGGCGCGCGACGTCTGCTCCGAGGTTGCAATCTTCTCGATCTCGGCCCGGCAATGAGCGAGATCGGCGTCGAGCGCGGCCAGTTGTTTTTTCGAGTGATGCGTTTCGAGAACGCGCAGGTCGGCGTGCAACGCTTGATAACGTCTGGCTTTTCCGGCCTGACGTTGAAGCGAGCCGATCTGCCGCTTCACTTCTTTAATCACGTCCCCGATCCGAAGAAGATTCGCTTCCGTCGCTTCGAGTTTCCGCAGCGCTTCCCGCTTTTGCGTTTTGTATTTGGTAATACCGGCTGCTTCTTCGAAAATCGCGCGCCGATCTTCCGGTCGCGAGCTCAAGATCATGTCGATCTTGCCTTGCTCCATCATCGAGTAGGCGGAGCGGCCGACGCCGGTGTCAGCGAAAAGATTTTGGATGTCCTTCAAACGACACGCCGTTTTGTTGAGCAAATATTCCGAATTGCCGTCGCGATAAACACGGCGAGTCACGCGCACATCGTGCCAATCGACATTCAACTCGGACGCGCAATCGGTGAAGGTGAGCGAGACTTCAGCGAAGCTGAGCGGTTTGCGATTGTCGGTGCCGTTGAAAATGACGTCGGCCATTTCGTCGCCGCGAAGCGATTTGGCGGACTGTTCGCCCAGCACCCAGCGGATCGCGTCGAGCAAATTGGATTTGCCGCAACCGTTCGGGCCGACGATTGCGGTAACGCCTTCGTGAAAATTGAAGAGAGTTTTGTCGGCGAAGGATTTGAAGCCGAAGAGCTCGAGCGATAGTAAATGCATGCGGCCGGGGCCCAAAAAATCAGTCTTAGAGGGCAATATAATAGCCTTTGTGGCGTGACAAGCAAAATCACACCATTGGTGGGTTTGCCGGGAGGCCCAACCGCAACATTTGGGGCTCGGAGGCGATATCAATCCCTCTTGCTTCAACCGGTCAAATCACGCACGATGCCGCCCGTGGCCGCCGACGAAACGATCTCGATCCAACGCGCAGAAAACGTCGATCATCAACTCGTCCGCGGGATCGGAATTCCCGCGCTAACAGCGAATATTATCAGCTCAACGATTGGCGCTGGGATTTTTGTGATTCCGGCGATGGTTGCGAAAGGTCTCGGTCCAGCAGCACCGCTGGCATTCGTTTGTTGCGCGATTGCCATGGTTTTGTTCGTCACTTGTTTCGCGATTGCTGGGAGTCGCGTCTCGTTGACCGGCGGACTTTACGCTTACGTCGAAGTTGCCTTTGGTCGTTACGTCGGATTTCTCGCCGGCATCCTTTATTTTCTAACAGCACTCGGCGCGGTCGCTGGTGTTGTGAACGTGCTGGCGAACTCAATTGCACTGGTGATTCCGTCTCTCGGCAGCCCGGTCATGCGGATCGTTGTCATGCTCGCGGTTTACGGTTCGCTTGTGTTCATCAACATCCGCGGCGTGCGGAAGGGTGCCGGCGCCGTGACGATAATTACTTTCGCGAAAATTCTGCCACTGCTCTTGTTCATCGGCGCGGGACTATTTTTTATTCACGCGCCGAATCTTACCTGGTCGATTTGGCCCAGCAGCAAAGCGTTAGGTGACACAGTTATTCTATTAATTTTTGCGTTTGTCGGAATCGAGGTGGCATTGATCCCGAGCGGCGAAGTGAAAAATCCGGCGCGGACCGTTCCGCGTTCCGCCTATCTCGCGCTCGTCGTCACCACCATCATTTATGTTTTGATTCAAATTGTCGCGCAAGGAACCCTCGGCGCCGATCTCGCAAATTATCCGGACGCGCCGCTTGCTGAATCGGCCGTCAAATTTCTCGGGAACCTGGGCCGCACCATCTTGCTCGCGGGCGCAACCATCTCGGCCTTCGGATTTGTCACCAGCGACATCCTTAGTTCGCCACGAATGATTTTCGCCTTTGGCCGCGATGGCGCTTTGCCGGAATTTTTTGCGCACGTCCATCCGCGTTATCGGTCGCCCGACGTTGCGATCATCACTTACGCGACGCTCGCGTTCGCGTTGTCAGTCAGCGGGACATTTGAGCAACTCGCGGTGCTATCAAACGTCGCCGTTTTGTTGATGTATTTCCTTTGTTGCGCCGGTTGCTGGGTTCTGCTGCAACGCGACGTTCGCTCCGATGGCGCGCCGTTTAATTTTCCTGGAATGAAGATTGTGCCGGCGCTGGCGATCGTCGCCATCATTTGGATTCTCAGCCACGCAACCGTGCGCGAATTTGCTGTGACTGGGATCGTGTTGGCAATCGCGTCGGTCGTTTATCTGATGCGAGTCCAACTACGACGGAAGTCGTAGGCAAAAAGCAAAAAACTGATTAGGTTTTGGCCATGCGCGACAATTATCTTGAGGAGTATTATTCCTTCCTGCGATTTCCAAGCGTTTCGACGGACGCAAAATATGCCGACAAGGTTCGTGACTGCGCCGCCTGGGTTTCGCAAAAGCTCGAAAAGATCGGATTGGAATCGAAAGTCGTTCCGACGCCGGGTCATCCAATCGTTTGGGCGCGCAACAAACATCGCAACGGCCGGCCGACTGTCTTGATTTACGGACATTACGATGTGCAACCGCCGGACCCGCTCGAATTGTGGGACTCGCCGCCGTTCGAACCGGTTTTGAAGAAAGGCTACGTCTTCGCGCGCGGCGCGACCGATAACAAAGGCCAAATCTTCTCGCACATCCTCGGTTTGCAGGAAACGATCGGGAAAAACGGCGACCTCCCGGTGAATGTCGATCTTGTCATCGAGGGCGAAGAGGAAGTTGGGAGTCAAAATCTGGGAAAATTCTTAACCGACAACCGCGAGGCGTTGAAATGCGACGTGGTTTTGGTCTCCGACACGGGAATGATCGCGCCGCGGACGCCGACAATCAGTTACGGTTTGCGCGGAGTCGCCGCGCTGGAAATCAAGGTCACCGGTCCGAAAATGGATCTGCATTCGGGAATTTTCGGCGGCGCCGTAGCCAATCCAGCCACCGCGTTGGCAAAATTGCTTGCCACCTTGCACGACGAAAATGGCCACGTCGCGGTTAAAGGTTTTTATGATGACGTTTTGCCATTGGAAGATTGGGAGCGCGAGATGTGGAGAAAACTGCCGATCGACGCGGACGGCGAAATGTTCAAGGAAACCGGCGCCGCCGCGCTTTTTGGCGAAAAGGGTTTTAGCACGCTTGAAAGGATTTGGGCGCGGCCGACAGCGGAGATCAACGGAATGGGCAGTGGTTATCAAGGCCCCGGAACCAAAACCGTGTTGCCGAGTCACGCGATGGCGAAGCTGACGTTTCGTTTGGTGCCAAATCAAGAAGGCGATGCGATTGTCGATCTTGTGAAAAAACATCTTCAAAAAAATCTGCCGCTGGGAGTGACCCTGGAGATGCAGAGCGGTCACAGCGGTCCGTGGTATTTGACCGATCCGCACAGCAAATTCGGCAAGGCCGCGCAACGTGCGTTGAAGAAATCATTCAACAAGGACGTCGCGCTTATTCGCGAAGGCGGCAGCATCCCAATCGTCTCCGATTTCCGAAAAATTCTCGGGGTCGAAACGCTATTGATCGGCTTGGCGTTGCAAGATTGCCGGGCGCATTCGCCCAATGAAAATTTTCCGCTGGAAAATCTCGAAGCTGGCATTCGAATGAACCAAGCTGTGCTCCAGGAGCTGGCCGGCTGACCGCTCACCGTTGCGTGAAAAGGAAACTGCGTTTCGTATTTGCGATCGCGGTGACGATTGCGATGAGCGCTGCTCTGGCGCGCGGAACTCAGGAACAAGGCGAATCGTTCGGTGAGAAACTAAAAAAACTCTTCGTTCGGCCGACGCCAACTCCGAAACCTCGAAGGAAAAAGAAAACTTCTCCGACGCCGACTATTACACCATCACCGTCGGCAAGCGAAACGCCGACTTCTTCGCCAAGCGGAACTCCGCTTCCGTCGATCAGCCCATCGCCACCTGTCAGCACAACGGCAACCGCGCAGCCGCGCGGGACGCCGCCGCCTGCGCCAGCCGCAGTTGAATCAAGAACGCCGACTCGAGCCGAGCAAGGCCAAACACAATATTTCGAGCCAGTGCGTCCAATTAGCCCGGGACCGCGTTCACGACGGAGGTCAACCCCGAGAATAATTCCCATACCGAAAATGACGCCGGTTCCGACAACGACAGCGACGCCCATGCCGATTGAAACTCCGGTCGAGACACCGACTCCAACGGAAACGCCAGTCTCCCGACCAATGCCGAGTTTGCCCCCGATGATCAAGCGGGCGACCTCACCGAGTTCGTCGCCGATCACTAAGAAAGCAGGAATTCCAAACGCTCCGACTCCCGTTACAGAGATTTCGGATTCAAAGAGTTATTCGCCGGAAGTTAAGAGAGTAATCGATCTGGGTCTCAACCTGACGACGCAAAATCTCGGCTACAAATATGCGTCGGCCGAGCCGGCGAATGGCGGGCTGGATTGCTCCGGTTTCATTTATTACGTGTTGTCGAAGTGCGGAATCAAAGACGTGCCACGCGACGCCCGCGAGCAATACATCTGGGTGCGAAAAGCCGGAAATTTTCAGGCCGTGCTTGCGCAGCGCGACGACAGCTTCGAGCTCGACGCGCTCAAGCCGGGCGATTTGCTTTTTTGGGCGACCAGCTACGGAGTTAGCCGCGACCCGGACATTACGCAGACGATGATTTATCTCGGACGCGAAAACGGCACAAACCAGCGAATTATGATCGGCGCGAGCGAGCGGCTCGCTTACAAAGGCCAGTCGCGATCAGGTGTGAGTGTTTTCGATTTCAAAGTGGAACGCGCGAAGTCGAAATCGAACGGCGAGCCCGGCCCGGTGTTTGTTGGTTACGGGCGTATCCCCGGTTTAAGCGGGAAATAATTTAGCGCGAATTGTCCGGCTCGGATTGTTCCTCCTCAGCCTGAATCGTTGGCGAGCTTGCCGGTGAGGATGTGGGCCTGGCCGCCGGAGCCGCTTCGGCGGAGGGGGCTGTTGCCGGCGCCGGCCGCGATCTGTTTTCCAACAAATGTTTCGCGAATGCGACGGCAACAAGTGCCACTACGATTACGATGACGAGACGTTGTTCCCGTTTTGTCAGATCAAAAACATTTTTCACTTTCGTCCGCCTCCGTTAGCTACGGCGCGACAGGCGCGTATTTGATCGGATCGGCAACACCGGCTTCGCGAAAACCTTTCAAACGCAACTGGCAGGAATCGCATTTTCCACATGCCCGGCCGTCCGACGTGGGATCGTAGCAGCTGTGGGTTAACGAAAGATCGATATCCAGATCAACGGCTTTGCGAACGATTTCCGCTTTCGAGAGCTTGATCAACGGCGCATGAATCTGGATTCGCGCGCCCTCCGCGGCCGCTTTGGTGGCGACGTTGGCCAGCGTTTCAAAAAGGGCAATGAACTCCGGCCGACAATCCGGATAACCGCTGTAATCGATCGCGTTCGCACCAATGAAAATGTGTCCGGCCGGAATTGTCTCTGCCCAGGCGAGCGCGTGTGCGAGGAAAATTGTGTTTCGCGCCGGAACGTAGGTGGGTGGAATGCCGCTTCCGATTTCTTCCTCCGATCGCGATTTCGGAACGTCGACATCGTCAGTTAGCGCCGAACCGGCAAAGATCTGATTGTCGATCCTAACAGTGCGATGTTCTTTCGCGCCTAACGACTTGGCAATTTTCCGCGCCGATTCCAATTCGCGCTGGTGTCGTTGGCCGTAATCGAAAGAAAGGGCATAAGCTTCGTAACCTTGCGCGCGTGCAATCGCGAGAGTCGTAGCCGAATCAAGACCGCCGCTGAGAAGAATAACCGCGTGTTTCATTTTTCACTCGGTAAGGCGACGCTCCGCGGAGCCGCGGAATTATCGATTGGCTCGACAGAGTCTCGCCCGACCGATTTCATCGACCGTCGTGCTGAACTCGAAGATCCTTGTCGGGATACTCGGCGCGAACAGTCAGCGCGATTCCACCGCGCGCGGAAAATTGCGCGGTCACGATCGCGTCCCGCGGCGAACACGCCTTCACGAAATCATCCAGGATGCGGTTAGTGACTGCTTCGTTGAACGCGCGCTCGTTCCGATACGAAGCAAGGTAGAACTTGAGCGATTTACTTTCGACGCATAGGCGGTCCGGCACGTAGTCGATGTCGATCCTGGCGAAATCGGGCTGGCCAGTGACGGGGCAAAGGCAGGTGAAATCGTCCGTCTCAAAATGAATGTGGTAATTTCGGCGAGTTGGATTGGGAAAGGTTTCCAGCCGCGCTTGAGCAGGTGAAACGGGCAATTTAGTTTCGCTTCGACCGAGCAGCGTCAGAGAAGTGGCCTTTGATTTAACGCGCTTCATCGCTTGAACGTTCAACGCTCACCAGCGAACCTTCAACCTTCAAATCCAAATGACAGCATCGGGCAGCGAACATCCTGGCCCTGGGAACCGTGTTGGTGTGATCGACATGATCGCGCACGATCCAAAGACGGATCAGGCGGTGCTGATAATGAATGAGCCGGCGGCGTGGGACGGCTCCGATGAACGTTTGCTCGAATTGCAAGAGCGCTTCAATGCCTACGTTTCGTTTTTGCTCGATGGCGAATTTGCGGAATGGAATCCGAAGCTGGCGCAAAAACGCGCGCGAATCGAGGTCCGTTGCGCGCATCTTCCGGACGCGCGGGCGATCGATTTGTTAGGCAACATTCATGACCAGCTCGCGCACCAGGAAATCAAAGTGGAAGTCGTGGTGGGTAGGGGCGGTTCACCTGAACCGCCCGCTAACGCCAGTCCGGCTCGGACCGATTGAGGTCAATTCCGCCGCGCTGCGGCAAACTACGAGCGGGCTCATTATGAATGCACTAGCGGGAGCGTAATCGCCCCTACCTAATATTTCAGAAACGAAGTGACCGAAGTCGGCGTAAGTTTTTCGCGGCCGTGCAGGAATTCCAGCTCGATCAGGAAAATCGCTTCCACCAATTCACCGCCCACTTTTTTGATCAGCGTTGCCGCAGAAGCTGAGGTTCCGCCGGTAGCAAGCAGGTCGTCGATGAGAATGATTCGTTCTCCGCGGGTGATCGCGTCGACGTGCAATTCCATTTCTGCTTCGCCGTACTCGAGGGAGTATTTCGCGCTTTCGGTTTTGTAGGGCAGTCGGCCTTTTTTTCTCAGCGGCACAAAGCCGATGCCGAGCTCGTAAGCCACAGCGGACCCGAAAACGAATCCGCGCGCATCGATTCCAACGATCTTGTCGATCTTTTTTCCGGGGAAGCGTTCCAGGAAAAGATCGATCGAGGCTCGAAAGAGTGTGCCGTCCTTTAAAATCGGAGTGATGTCTTTAAAGACGATTCCCTTTTTTGGGAAATCGGGAACGTCGCGAACACCGGCGCGGAGTTTTTGGATTACGTCGGAATTCACCAGGGCGATGCTAGCGGGCAGGCGTCTCAGGTCAACGGCGACGCGGGCCGCGCCTGAAAATATTCCGAGGAAACAACGGTGGGTCGCGAACTTTGGTATTCAGATCCCGTATTCATTGATGTGAGAAGCCTTCGGCGAACCGGCGTTTCGACCAATCGGTTATCTCATACGCGGATAAGTCCACCGGTGCGGCCGGAGGTAAACGCACGCGACGTTTATAATCTCGTGTGTTGAACGGTAAGCGCCCGGCCGTACCGGCTATCTGAAATGAAAAGATTGAAAAGGATCCGCCCGGACGCGTAAGCGCGGCATTGCCAAAGGCGAGGGGGGTACTTAGAATAGAACGCTCGCGGTGGATCGATATCTTCTCATTGTCTCAACGCTTTGTTTTCTGGTGGCGATCGCGCACACCATTCGCGAAATGCGCGGTGGGATTTTTCGGCCAATTCAGTTCAATTTCTTTGCCGTCGGACTCGGCTTTATTTTCCAGACCGCCTTTTTGTCGATCCGCGGTCACGCGCTCGGTCGTTGTCCGATCACGAACCTGTTTGAGGTCATCGTTTTCGTGGCGTGGTCGATAGCGCTCTTTTATATGGTGGTTGGTCCGGCGTATCGGCTTTCGCTGATGGGCGCATTCACTGCGCCGCTGGTAGTTTTGCTTCAACTCTTTGCTCTGTTAGCGCCGATCGATAAACCGCACCGCGGACGATTACTTGCGAATTCCTGGTTGGAATTTCACGCATCCATCTCTCTGGTGGCTTACGGGGCGTTTGCCCTCGCTTGCATTGCCGGCGTCATGTACCTGGTGCAGGAGCGGCAGCTCAAGACGCACCAGTTGCATTCGATTTTCTATCACCTTCCGCCGCTGACCGATCTTTTCGCCGCAATCACACGATTGCTCTGGTGGGGATTTGCACTTTACACGCTCGGACTAATTAGTGGTTTTTTTGTCGGCGAACCGCTGCCGTGGATACAAATCATGTGCGCGGTCGGAGTTTGGTTTCTCTATGGCCTGATCTTACAGGGTCGATATTTGCACTGGTTTGCGCCAAAACGGGTGGCCGCGCTTTGCATCATTGGTTTTAGTGCCGCATTGACCCTTCTTTGGGGCATCACCTTCACCGCCCAAACGCACACGCCATGAATTTGTTCTGCGTCGGTCTCAGTCATCACAACGCGGACGTCGAGGCGCGCGAATACTTTGCCGGCCATGTCGAATCCGACCGTGCGCTGCGGAATTGCGGTTGCAATGAGGCGTTGGTGCTCAGTACCTGCAATCGTGTTGAAGTCTATGCCGCCGCGGAGAGTTTCGTCCCCACCGAACAGATCGCACGTTGCCTCGCCCGGACCGACACGATCGAAGTCGCTGGAAGTCCGAAAGCGTTCTACCGCTACGAAGCCGGCGATTGCGTGAGACATCTGTTTCGCGTCGCTTCCGGACTCGATTCCATGGTGGTGGGCGAGACCGAAATTCTTGGGCAAGCTAAAAAGGCGTACGAGGCTGCGCGAATGGCGGACGCGGTCGGCCGGCATCTCCATCGGTTGTTTCAGCGCGCTTTTCGCGTGGCCAAGCAAGTCCGCACGCATACCGAGATTACGCGCGGTGCTGTCTCGGTTGGTTCTGTCGCGGTTGATCTTGCCCAGAAAATTTTTGGTGATCTCCGGAATTGCAAAGTCCTCGTGCTCGGTGCCGGTGAAACGAGCGAACGCACGGTTCGGGCGCTGGTTTCGCGCGGTGTTGCGGATTTGCGCGTCAGCAATCGCTCGCCAGAACGCGCGGAAGCGGTCGCTCTCGCCGTGAATGGCCGCGCTGTCGCCTTTGAGCAATGGCTCGAGCACTGCGGCGAAATTGATATCTTGATTACATCGACATCTTCCGACGTTCCGTTGGTATCGCAGGAAAAACTTGCTCCGATGTTGTGCCAGCGGATCGATCGACCACTCTTCATTATCGATATCGCCGTCCCACGCGATGTCGCTCCGGATGTGAACGCGCTCGACGGCGTTTATCTCTACGACATCGATTCGCTGCAATCGATTGCCGAGCAATCGCTCGCGACACGACGTGAACAAATCGCTGTGGCTGAGGAGATCATTTCGCAACACGTCGCTGAATTTCGTCAAATGATCGCGCGCGGATTGAGTTGCCCCGAAAAAACGCCGGAACGTCCGACGATCGGAGAAAATTCGCTTCGTCCCTCAGAATTGTAGCCGCGGTCCATGACCGCCGTTTTTAAGTAGTTTCGGCGCTCAAAGAGCGCCGCTACAGTTACAAAATGAAGCGTCCACGCCGGATCAAAATCGTCGTCGGCACGCGCGGGAGCGAATTGGCGCTGACCCAAACGCAATTAGTCGTGCAAGGATTACAGACACGTTGGGCGGATTTGAAGTTCGAAGTCAAAGTCATTAAGACGCGCGGCGACGATTCGAAAACGGCGATTCCGGATATCCGAGCGGGTCGGAAAGGGTTGTTCACCGGAGAAATCGAGCGCGCGCTGGTCACGGACGATATCGATCTTGCGGTGCACAGCGCGAAAGATTTGCCGAGCACGTTGGCACCAAGGACCGAGATTGCCGCGGTGTTGCCGCGCGCGATTGTTGACGATGTGTTGGTGGCGACCGCGCAGTGTGATCTAAATTCACTGGCCACGGACGGAATTGTCGCGACCGGAAGTGTTCGGCGAAAACATCAACTGCGCTGGAAACGGCCGGATTTGGAGATTGTCGATCTTCGCGGCAACGTGCCGACGCGACTACGTAAACTCGCGACCGACCGATGGCACGCGATCATCCTTGCCCACGCAGGCTTGGAGCGGCTTGGCCTGAATTCGGGCGAAGGGCAGATTAATTTTGAAGGCAGCGAATTTTCCATTGCTCGTCTTTCCCGCGAGATTTTTCTGCCTGCTGGCGGCCAGGGCGTCATCGCCATGCAAATCCGTTCAGGCGACGAACAACTCAGAGAGATCGTCGATGCGATCAACGATTTTGACACGCGGCTCGCTTTGCGCGCAGAGCGCGAGTTTTTGCGATTGTTGAATGCGGATTGCAATCAACCGGTAGGAGTGCTGGCCGTTGTCGATGGAACAATCATGAAAATTCGCGGGCAAATTTTCGCTCTTGAGGCGACGACACCGCGCGAAGGTTTTGTGCAAGGACCGAGCGAGGACGCGGAGAAATTGGCGGCGCAATTGCTGGAAAAAGTAAATGGAGAGTAAGAGGAAGAGTGCGGGAAAGGTTTATCTTGTCGGTGCTGGTCCCGGCGATCTTGGACTCGTGACGTTGCGGGCGTTGGAGTGCATCGAGCGCGCCGACGTCATCGTTTACGATCACTTGGCGAATCCGGAAATGCTCGGCTGGGCGCGTGACGATGCAGAAATCATTTATGCCGGTAAAAAAGCGGGCGAGCACGCGTTGAGCCAGGAGGAAATCAACAAGCTCCTTGTTGAAAAAGCGCGCGAGGGAAAAGAGGTTGTCCGTTTAAAAGGCGGCGACCCGTTTGTTTTCGGTCGCGGCGCGGAAGAGGCCAAGGCGGTTGTTGACGCCGGCATCGTGTTCGAAATCGTTCCCGGAATTACGTCGGCAATTGCCGGGCCGGCGTATGCCGGAATTCCGGTAACGCATCGCGCGGAAAATTCGCACGTGACCTTTTTTACCGGTCACGAAGATCCGGCGAAAACCAAAAGTGCGATTGATTATGCTGCGTTATCCAAGCTCGGCGGCACCCAAGTGATGCTGATGGGCGTAGAGAGAATTGAGACGATCGCCCGAGAAATGATGGCCAACGGCGTTCGCGGCGATCTTCCCGTCGCGCTGGTTCGGTGGGCAACAACCGGTCGTCAGGAAACATTGACCGGCTCGCTGGATAATATTGGCAAGCGAGTAGCCGAAGCTGAATTTGAAGCGCCGGCCGTGGCCGTCTTCGGCGACGTCGTTGCATTGCGAAAAGATTTGAATTGGTACGAGCGCCGGCCGCTTTCCGGAAAGCGGATCGTGGTAACGCGAACGCGGAAACAAGCGGGCGCTCTCACGAGTCAGCTTCGCGCGCTCGGTGCCGACGTTTTTGAACTCCCGACGATCCGAATCGAGCCACCAACCGATTTGCGCGAATTCGCCGAGCTCGTGCAGGACTCGCACGGTTACGACTGGATTGTGTTTACCAGTCCAAACGGCGTGGACGCGTTTTTCGAGATTTTTTATAAGCTTTACGATGACGCACGCGAGATCGGCGCCGCGAAAATCGCGGCGATTGGTCCGGCAACCGCGCAACGCGTGCGCGATTTTCATCTCCATGTCGATCTTCAACCCGAGGAATTCGTGGCCGAAGCAGTTGTCCGGGAGTTTGCCAAGCAAGGCGTAGAAAATTTGCGAATCCTCCTGGCGCGCGCGGAAAAGGCGCGGGACGTGCTTTCGAGGGAGCTGTCAAAGCTGGGAGCGATTGTCGATGAAGCGTTTGCCTATCGTACTGTTCCGGAGACGCGCGACGTTACCGGCGCGCGACGCCGGCTTTTGGAAGAGGGGGCGGATCTGATTACGTTCACGAGCTCTTCTACGGTGGAAAATTTTCTCGCGCTCGGTTTGCCTTGGCCAAAAGGCATGCAGGTGGCGAGCATCGGACCGATCACGTCGAAAACAGCCACTGATCATGGTCTCAAGATCGACGTCGAAGCGCGTCGCCACGACATCGATGGTCTAGTCGACGCTATTCGAAAATTTTTTGGGAGGGAAAGCGCGGAGTGAGCAAAGCCACTCAAACTGAAGAAGAGTTCGCCTCGGCGATGCAACAGCTCAGCGCTGAAGCGGAAAAGACGCTGCCCGGCTTGCCGATTGTCGCAGATCATTCTTTCGCGGCCGAGGACGAACCGGCCGGACCGACGGAGGGCAATTCGATTACCGAGCGGGTCACCTCGCTGGAAAGCACATTGCTCAGCCGATTTGAACAACTCGCGGCTGAGATTGAAACAACCAGAGCCGCGGCCTTTGCCGAACAATTTCGCAAGATCGACGAGCAACTGGCTTCGATCCGCAACACCGAAAGTGTGAATCAGCAGTTATTCGATTCACTTCATGCCGAATTGCTCAAGTATCGCGATAATTTTCTGCACGAGTCGCTCCAGAAACCTTTCATCCACGACCTGGTTTATCTCTACGACCACTTGAACGGACTCTGCGAACAGCTCTCAAGTGCTGCGCAAGAGAAGGGAAAGCGCAGTCGCGTGTCTCAGTGGCGCGATAATTTAGAGAACGCCATTCACTCGCTGGTTGAAATCCTGCACCGGTTCGATGTCAAGGAGATTGAGCCGCGAGAGCGGGTCGATCGAGCGTGCCATCGTGTTATCAGCTACGAGCCCGCCGATTTTCCGGAAGAGGACGGCAGCATCGTGATGCGGGTGAAGCGAGGATTTGTCTGGCGCGGGAAGCTGATTCGGCCCGAAGAAGTGATCGCAAAACGCTTCGGTTGAATTGAATTTCGCGTTCGCGATTTAGACTCCGCAGTTTGGGCAAATTCTTGCCCTGCCGAGGCACGAAAACTGCACTAACAGGCCGGCGCCGAACCTAAAGGCATTCGTCCACCTTTTTTGAGACAATGAGCACACGCAAAGTAGTTGGAATCGACCTGGGAACGACCTTTTCCGCCATTGCGCACATCGACGCTTACGGGAAACCGCAAATCATCCCGAATTCGGAGACCGAGCGCATCACTCCGTCGGTGATCTTTTTCGACGAGAATAACGTGATCGTCGGCACTGCGGCCAAAAACAATGCCGTGGCCGAGCCGGAGAAGATTGTCGATTTCGTGAAGCGCGAGATGGGCAAGCCGAAGGACCAATTTCACCGGGATTTCGGAGGCAAAATTTATTCAGCCGAGGAGCTTTCGGCGTTGATCATCAAAAAGTTAAAGGCCGACGCGGAAAAGTATCTCGATCAACCGGTTACCGACGCCGTCATTACGGTGCCGGCTTATTTCAATGACGCTGAGCGCACAGCGACGATCACGGCCGGCCAGCTTGCAGGTTTAAACGTTCTTCAGATTATCAACGAGCCAACCGCGGCCGCCCTGGCTTATGGGCTCGACAAGTTGGACGAGAACCACACGGTTTTCGTGTTCGACCTCGGCGGCGGCACGTTCGACGTCACCATCATGCGCATCATCGATCACAAGATCCAGATGATCGCGACCAATGGCGACCATCGGCTCGGCGGAAAAGATTGGGACGACGTGATTGTTAATCTAATCGCCGAGGAATTCGACCGGCTGCACGGCGAAAATCCATTGCTTGATTTGCACAGTTATCAGGAGCTGCACAACCGCGCGTTGGCAGCGAAGATTCAGCTTTCGAGCCGCAATAGCACTACCATCGTTTATCACCACGGCGGCAAAAGCGTGAAACTGACTTTGACGCGGAAAGAATTTGAGAAACGCACGCGCCACCTGGTCGAAAAATGCAAAACCATTTGTGAAATGGTGATGCAGGAAGCGAAAATCAAATGGGACAAGATCGACAAAGTGCTGCTGGCCGGCGGTATGACGCGAATGCCGATGATGAGGGCGATGATCGCCGGCTTCTCTTCTGTGCCGCTGATCGATCATGTGAATCCGGATGAAGTTGTGGCCAGAGGCGCTGCAATCCAGGGCATCTTGTCGATGTTGAACGAAGAAGACATTTCCGGCGAAAGAGTCCTGGATGAAACGGTCCGCCGGCAATTTTCCTGTCTCGACGGCGGATTAATCGAAGTTACCGATATCACTTCGCACACACTCGGCGTCGTACTCTGGGATGAGAAGCAACTTCAGGAATACGTTTTTCCGATGATTCGGAAAATGACGCCGATTCCGGCGGTGATTAAGAACTCGTTTGGCACCGCTGATGCCAACATGCAGCGGGCAGTGGTAAAAGTAGTGGAAGGCGAAAGCACAGTGCCGGGTGAATGCACGCCACTCGGCGTTTGCGACATCGTCTTGCCGCCGTATTTGCCCAAAGGCTCACCGGTGAAGCTGACTTATCAATACAACGCCAATCAGGTTTTGGAAGTTGATGTGCAAGCGGCCGGCAACACAGCCAAAGTCACTATTGATCGCAATACCGGTCTGGCTCCGCAAGAGATCGAACAAGCGGCTTCCGGCTTGGGCGAGCTTCATGTCAGTTAGCGATGACCAAATGCGACATCAGTTTTCCGCTTCCGCTGCCCGACGATCCGCGAAAGTGGCAAGGATGGAACAATTACAGGTCGCCGAATCTTTACGAGCGGCTCTGTCTTGATCCAAATGCTAATCCGAGCAACGAACTGATCGAAGAACACTGCCGTGAGCTAATGCGGTGGTGGCAAAAAAAACTGCCGCTCAAAAATCAGCCGAGCAATCCACTGGCGCAGTTGCTGCGTTCGGGCCTCGAGGAGTCATCGCGCTACCTGACCGAAGCGCGTCTCGAACTTCTCGATCCAGAACGTCGCCAGGCTCTCGATGAGGAGTTGGCCGCGCAGGATCACGAAATAGCGGCCCTTGAATTTCAAAAATATCTAGACTTCTCCTTGGCCAGCGGTGTGCTGACGGCCGACGAAGAGAAAAATCTGCTCCGCTTTGGCACTGAGCGCGCGTTAACCGAGGCTGAAATGAATTCGACGATCGAAGAAGCCTTGTCCGAGAGTGGCGCGCAGCGGCAAGCGGCTCTGCCAGTCGCAAATATTACGGAAGCGCCTGCGAAAACTTCGTCGGGTAATCCGCAGGAGGAATTTCTGCACCTGCTGCGGCTGAGCAATCTCGACAGCTACAGCATGAGCGACGATCAACGCGACACGTTCATCGATATGGCGGAGAATCTCGGGCTTGAGCCGGGCGAAGCCGAGGATCTGGTCGATCTCTATTTAGAAGAAGCGGACGAGAAATCGCTCGCCGCTCCGGCGGGACCGACACCCAGTGCCGCCTCCCCGCGCATCGAAGCGAAGCCGGCTTCGACGCCTTCGCCAGTGGAGGAAAAATCGTCGCCCGAGAAAATTGAGCGCAACGCAGACCTGGAGCGGGCGCGTTATAGTAATTTCACAAACACGCTCGGCGGGCTGATGATCTTCATTCCATCAGCAGAATTTACGATGGGAAGCGAGGCAGAGGGCGCCTCGCCTAACGAGCGCCCGCTTAGTCACGTCACGCTGAGCCGCTTTTACATTTCACGCTGCGTGATTACGAACGCCGATTACGAACAGTTTGATCGCGCACACAGGGCCAAGCGCGCACCCGGCACGGATGATCGTCATCCCGTTGTTTACGTCAGTTACCTCGATGCCGTGAAATTTTGTCAGTGGTTGAGCACACGCGAGCGCCGGAAATATCGCCTCCCGACCGAAGCGGAATGGGAATACGCCGCCAAAGGAAACGACGAACGCAAATTTCCATGGGGAAATTACGACGGCCGCGGCGATCTCGCCAATTTCGCTGATCGCAACACCGTTTTTGCCTGGAGCGATCGTGAGATCGACGATGGTTATCCTGAAAGTTCGCCAGTCGGCGTATTTCCGCTCGGAGCCAGTCCGTTTGGAATTGAAGACATGGCGGGAAATGTCTGGGAATGGTGTCTCGATTATTACGAGCTCTATCGGCCGGGACTGAAAGTGAATCCGCGCGGATCGACGGCCGGCACCAAGCGCGTGCATCGCGGCGGCAGTTGGAAATCGCGCTTCAGCAGTCTACGGACAACGGTGCGCAGCTCGAATGTGCCTGGCTTTTCTTGCAACGATCTCGGCTTCCGCATCGTTTGCGAGTGCGATTAAGTTGCACTGACTACTGTCTGAGCGGCCGTAAAAAGAAAGCCGCCATCAGCGGCGGCTTCACCAGACGTCGACGTTGTCGATTTTACGCAGTAAAGCGGAACTTTGTCCGGCCGCGCTTGGCGTTGTTCTTGGCTTTGCGGCGGTGCTTTTGATTTGGCGTCTCGAATGCGCGCAGACGGCGCACTTCCTCGAGAATGCCCTCGGCATCAAGCTTGTTTTTCAACCGCTTGAGTGCGCGATCTACCGGCTCACCTTTACGAACGAGTACTTCTGGCATCGATAATCAACTCCTGACTTGCAAATTTTGTGCCCAAATGGCGACGCCGAGCCTAATCGGGCCGTGGCAGCTCGTCAAATTTGCTCAAACCGGCCTGTCGGCGAACTCGTGCCTCGTAATTTGTCTTCCGTTTGGGCTTGCAAGTGGCTAATTCTCAACCAAAGAGAAAGGAATAAGTTCAATGAAAATTGGTGAAGCAGCGCCTGATTTCGAGGCGGAAACCAGCCAGGGGAAGATCCGGTTCCACGAATGGATTGGCGACTCATGGGCCGTTCTGTTTTCGCATCCGAAGGATTTCACTCCGGTTTGCACGACCGAGCTCGGTTATATGGCGAGGATCAAGCCTGAGTTCGATCGAAGAAACGTCAAGGTCATGGGATTATCGGTCGATTCGGCGGGTGATCATCAAGGGTGGGCGAAAGACATTGAGGAGACGCAGGGACATGCGCCCAACTATCCGATTATTGGGGACTCTGATTTTAACGTGTCGAAGCTCTATGGAATGCTCCCGGCAGACGTCGAAGGCGATCCGAAAAAACGTACGCCAGCCGATAACGCCACTGTCCGCAACGTTTACGTCATCGGCCCGGATAAAAAGATCAAACTCATCCTGGTTTATCCAATGACCACGGGACGCAATTTCGATGAGGTACTGCGGGTGATCGACTCGCTCCAACTGACGGCGAAGCACCAAGTCGCGACGCCGGTGAACTGGAAGCCGGGCGATGACGTGATCATTGCCGGTTCGGTCTCGAATGATGAGGCGAAGAAGCGTTACCCGCAGGGTTGGAAGGCGCCAAAGCCTTATATTCGTATCGTCCCGCAGCCAACTTAACTCGGCGCCATCAAGCTGTGCGGAGAGTCGATCCAAAGATGGACGAATTCCGCGAGCTTGATTGCGCAAAACCAAATTTCTGGTCGCAGCGTTACCAAAGCGGCAGAACTCCCTGGCAGTTGGGTTACGTTCCAAAGCAGCTCGCCGCATTTATTAGTGCGCTTCCAGCTGGCGCTGAAATTCTAATTCCGGGCTCCGGCGGTGATTGGAGAACGGTCCGCGCCTTCTTTGAAGCTGGACATCGCGTCACCGCGATCGATTTCTCCCCGGTTGCGGTCGAGCAGGCAAAAAACGCGCTCGGTCGATTCGCGGACGCCCTGATTCTAGGGAATTTTTTTAGCTACGATTTCGGATCAAGGTGCTTTGACTTCATGTATGAGCGAACGTTTCTCTGTTCGTTGCCTCCGCGATTGTGGAAAAATTATGTCACCCGGGTTGCGGAGCTATTGCGGCCAAAGGGCAAGCTCGCTGGATTCTTTTTGTATGGAGATGAACCTGACCCGCCGCCATATCCATTAACCGAAGCTAAGGCGAACGAGCTTTTCGCGGGCCGATTCGAATTAATTCGAAGTGATGCAGTCGCCGATTCGCTACCAATATTCCACAGAATGGAGAAATGGCAGGAGTGGGCGCCGCTTTAGATAGCGGTCGCGCGAATTTTCCGCCGACGGCGGCGAGACAACCTTCGCGTCATCGAGCCAGCGGATTGGCGGTCGTCGCCTTTTGTGTGATCTCGCGCCGCAGAGCCATCGCGCCGCCGGTTCCTCCACCACCCCGAGCGCGCGTCCACCAGAGGACGATCGGCGAGGCAATAAAGATCGATGAATAGGTCCCGACCACGACGCCAATGATGATTGCCAGCGAGAAATCGCGCAGGACCGCGCCGCCGAAGAGGAACAAACACAGGATTGGGATGAGCGTCACGGTGCTGGTCAGAATGGTGCGGCTCAAAGTCTGGTTGATGCTCGAGTTCATGATCTCTTCGATCGTGCCTCGCCGCCCGCCCGCCAGGCCTTCACGAATCCGATCGTAAACGACGATGGTGTCGTTGATCGAATAACCGGCGATGGTAAGGACCGCGCCGACCATTGTCAGGGTCAGCTCGCGTCCGAGAAGGGAGAAAACGCCGACGGTAATGATGACGTCGTGCAGTAGAGCGACGATTGCCCCAACCGCGAACGAAAGTTCGAACCGAAACGTCACGAAAATAAGAATGCCAAGAATTCCAAGCACAAGCGCAACAAGGGAGCTCCTGGCCAGTTCGCCGCCAACCAAGGCGCCAACGCGTTCGGATCGTTCCACTTTGAAGCCGGCATTCGGCATTGCCTGAATGATTTGCTTTTCAACCTTGTCGCTTGTGTTCAGCGGACTGCGAACCGTGATGTAATTCTTGTTCCCCTGTGACGACTCCTGGATCGAGGCATCCGCCAATCCAATCGGTTTCAACGATTCGCGCACTTGCCCGACGTCGATTACGGCTGGCGAGCTCAACGTCACCAAATCGCCGCCACGGAAATCGACGCCGAAGTTTTTCTCGCCTTTGATATAAAACGAAGTTGCGCCGGCAAGGATGAGCGCGAGCGAACACATGCACGCGAGAAAACCTTTGCCGAGGAAATTGATGTTCTGCGACGAGATCAGATGCAGCATCGAAATCTTTTTCACCCGGCCAGTGTCGACTAACCATCCAAGCGCATTTCGTCCGACGATCAGCGCGGTGAACAGCGACGCCAGGATGCCGAAGGTCAGCGAAATGGCGAAGCCTCTGACCGGGCCCGCGGCTTGCCAGAACAAAATGATTGCGGTGATCAGCGTGGTTACATTGGCATCGAAGATGGAACTGAACGCTTTTTGGTAGGCCGTTTCCATTGCCACCTTGAGCGATTTGCCGAGCGCCATTTCTTCGCGCAACCGCTCATAAATCAGCACGTTTGCATCAACGGATAAACCGATCGTCAAAATGATGCCGGCAATTCCGGGCAACGTCAGCACGAACCGGAACATGGTCAGCGCGCCGATCAAAAGGATCAGGTTTACTATAAGCGCGAGGTTCGCGACCAATCCCGGCAGCCTATAATAAATGAGCACGCACACGAGCGTGATTGCTAGTCCTACCAAGCCCGCCATGACGCTGGCGCGGATCGAGTCCATCCCGAGCGTCGGCGAAACACTCCGCTCCTCCTCGATGCTGACCGGTGTTTGGAGCGGGTTCTCGAGCACGCTCGCCAGGCCGCGTGCTTCTTTTTCGTCGAACTTTCCGGTGATGATGGCGTCGCCGCCATAAATCGCATCGCGAATCACTGGCGCGGATTGAATCACGCCGTCGAGCACGATGGCAAAGCGGTGCCCTTTGTATTGCTCGGTGATTTTGCCGAATTGCTTTGCGCCGTCGCTGTCGAACTTGAGCTGCACCGTCCAGCCTTCGTTGCCGTAATAAGCGTGCGACTCGCGCACGCGATCGCCGCCGAGATCGGCTTTCTTTTTAACGAGCAATCGTTCCTCGCGCGGCTTTTCACTTCCTTCCGCCGCCATTTTGTAAACTTCGATCCGATACTCCGGTGGAATGACTTCCTTGCCTTGATCGATCTTCGCGAGTCGGTCGCCATTATCGGGATAAACCAACCGGAACTCGAGTTTTGCTACGCGTGAAAGCTGCTCACGCGCCTCCTGGATTTTCGCCGTATCGAGACCGGGAATTTGAACCAGAATCCGATCATTCCCGACTGGACTGATGACTGGCTCGCTCACGCCAAAATAATCGATGCGCTTACGAATCACTTCGACCGCCTGGTCGAGCATTCCCTTGTTCACTTCCTTGTCGCCCCCCATCAGGCGAATCAGGAAAGAGGTGCCGCCTTGGATATCGAGGCCGAGCTGAATTTTTTCTTTCGGCGGCCAAATCGTCGCAATGCTGAAGGCCACTAGAAGCATGACCAGGGTTGTGGCGAGCAGGCGCTTTCGCAGTCCGACGTCGGTCGCAAAATACCAGCCGAAGAGAACGAGCAATCCGAGACCGGCAAAAAATGTCAGCGCGGGACTCATGACGAAAAGCGGAACGCGGAAAACGGGAAGTGGAAAGGAAATTTCAGCATGTCAGTGTTTCAGCTTTCAGTTTTCAAAACACTCGTGACCGCCGACTTTTCCATCTCGATCTTCACGTTATCGGCCACTTTCACGATCACGGTTGTCTCCTTCACGTTCGCAATCAACCCGTGGATGCCCGCGTTTGTCACCACCCGGTCGCCCGTTTTCAAACTGGAAATCAGACGTTGCTGCTCCTGCTGCCGCTTTTTTTGCGGCCGGAACATGACGAAGTACATGATGACGAAAATGAAAATGAACGGGACGAAAAACCCGATCCCACCGGCGGGACCCGGAGCGGGCGCGGCTGGCTGTGCTTGAGCTAAGAATAGAAATAGCATTGGAAAATTTGAGCGAGCCGGAGCTTAAACCCGAACGCTTCGGCTGCAATCTCGAATCGTTTGTAGCCACGGCCCTGCGGGCCGTCAGAAAAAACGTGCCATAGGCACGTGGCTACACATCCGGATCGACATCTCGCGTCTCGTAATTGGAAACGAACTCGCGGCGAAACTCGTCGAACGTGCCTTTGTCGATCTTGTCTCGGGCCTGGCGCATCAAATCGAGATAAAAGTGCAGGTTATGTAGCGTAATCAAGCGCAGCCCGAGAATTTCCTCGGCTTTAATCAGATGGCGGATGTAACCGCGACTGAATTCGCGGCAGCTGGTGCAGTCGCAATTGTCTTCGATCGGTCGTTTGTCCTTGGAGTACTCGGCATTTTTTAAATTAATCGTGCCAGCTGACGTAAACGCGGTCCCATTCCGCGCGAGTCGCGTTGGCAATACGCAATCGAACATGTCCGTTCCACGCGCGATCATCTCTAATAATTGCGGCGGCGTGCCGAGTCCCATGGCATAACGCGGTTTGTCGTTTGGCAAAAACGGCTCGCTCGATTCAACGGCGCGAAACATTTCTTCCTCCGGTTCGCCGACACTGACTCCACCAATTGCGTAGCCATCGAAATCAAGGTCGACAATCGCCTGCGCACTTTGTTCGCGCAGCTCACCGAACGTTGCGCCTTGAACGATCCCGAAAACTAATTGTCTGGTTGTAGTGTCGGCCGTGTCGGTCGCAAGGTTCTCAGAACCGCTGCTCGGAACAGCGGCAAGTACAGCATCAGCTGAGCGTTGGGCGTTTTCTTCTGCCCACGTCTTGCATCTCTTCGCCCACCGCGTCGTCATCTCCGCGCTTTTTGCGGCGTAATCGTACTCGCACGGCCAGGGCGGGCATTCGTCCAGCACCATCGCGATATCGCTTCCGAGCGCCGCCTGAATTTCCATCGCAATCTCGGGAGATATAAAGGCTGGTGTGCCGTCGACGTGATTTTGGAACTGAACGCCCTCCTCGGAAATCTTGCGCAATTTCGCCAACGAAAAAATCTGGTAACCGCCGCTGTCGGTCAGAATCGGCCGGTCCCAGGTCATGAATTTGTGCAGGCCGCCGAAATGTTTGATCACTTCAATCCCCGGCCGGACGAACAAATGGTAAGTGTTTCCCAGAACAATGGGGGCGTTTAACTCGCGCAATTCGCGCGGACTCACTGCCTTTACGCTTCCCTGTGTTCCCACCGGCATAAAGGCCGGCGTTTCAATCGCGCCGTGCGCCGTCGTTAAACGACCGTGCCGCGCTTTTGACTCCCGATCTTGGGCCAGAAGTTCGAACATTTTCTGCATGCAAACGAGAGATTCGCGTGTTCGCGCGGAATAACAACCGACGCGCAAAATATTCTTTGCGGGACGGGATTTTCCCTCTATATTCGCGCTTCACCGCATCAGGCGCGTGACAGTGTATTACGCGACTGGGCGGGTTTTTTTGTCGCCCGGAACACGAGGTTTTTGGCGGCGCTTTGTTTAGAGAAAATGCCCACGATTAATCAGTTGATTCGGAAAGGACGACGGAAGATGTCGGTGAAATCAAAGTCACCGGCGTTGACCAATTGTCCTCAGCGCCGCGGCGTTTGCGTGCAAGTGATGACGCGCACGCCGAAGAAGCCGAATTCCGCCCTGCGCAAAGTGGCAAAAGTGCGGTTGACGAACGGCCAGGAAGTGATTGCCTACATTCCAGGCGAAGGGCACAACTTGCAGGAGCACTCGATCGTGCTCGTGCGCGGAGGGCGAGTGAAAGATTTGCCGGGCGTGCGCTACCATATTGTGCGTGGCACGCTCGATTCGTTAGGCGTCGATGGACGCCGGCGAAGTCGCTCCAAGTATGGGGCGAAGCGCCCGAAAGGTGGCGCGGGCGGAGGCGGCGGTGCGAAACCGGCCGGGGGTGCAAAAGAAGCGGCGCCAAAGGAAGAGAAGAAGTAAATTTTTGAGACGAAAGATCGACAATGTCGCGACGGAAGAGAGTTTACAAAAAGGAAGAGCGCGTCGATTCCCGTTACGGGAGTCCGGCGGTCTTGCGTCTCATCACCACGGTGATGAAGCGCGGCAAAAAATCGCTGGCCGAGCGCATTGTCTACACCGCGATTGAAAAATCGCGCGAAGGTTCCGATTCGGTCGATCCGCTCGAAGTTGTAAACAAGGCGATCGAGAACGTTCGGCCGCGGCTGGAAGTGAAATCGCGCCGAGTCGGTGGCGCGACTTATCAAGTGCCGCTGGAAGTTCCACCCGCGCGCCAGATTTCTTTAGCGACGCGCTGGATTGTTCAATACGCCGATACTCGCAAAGGCATGCCGATGGCGCAGGCCCTTGCCCAGGAAATCAAGGATGCAGCCGCCGGTCAGGGCAACGCGATCAAGAAACGCGAAGACACACACAAAATGGCGCAAGCGAACCGCGCATTTGCCCATTTCCGTTGGTAAATTTATGCCCGCGACGCTCGAAAAGAAAAAATCGACATCGGCGGGTCCGAACTCGCCGAATCGCAAGTTCCCGCTCGAACGGACGCGGAACATCGGCATCGCCGCGCATATCGACGCCGGTAAAACAACGATCACCGAACGTGTTCTGTTTTATACCGGAATGATTCACAAGATGGGCGAGGTGCATGAAGGCACTACCGTCACCGACTGGATGGAACAGGAGCGGGAGCGCGGCATCACCATCACTTCGGCCGCGACGACCTGCAGCTGGGCGCAGCGCAAGGAAGAAGGCGTTTATAAAATTTTCGAAGGGATCAAGCAGCGGATCAACATCATCGACACGCCCGGTCACGTCGATTTCACGGCGGAAGTGGAGCGTTCGTTGCGCGTGCTCGATGGCGCGATCGCAGTTTTCGACGGGGTCGCCGGTGTTCAACCGCAATCAGAAACGGTTTGGCGGCAGGCAACGAAATACAACGTCCCGTGCCTTGCGTTCATCAACAAGATGGACCGCGTTGGCGCCAACTTCGAGATGTCGGTGGATAGCATTCATAAGAAACTCGGTGCAAACGCGTGGCCCGTGCTCCTGCCGCTCGGCAGAGAAGATCAGCTCAAGGGTCAGCTCGACGTTATTAATAAGAAGGCGATCATTTATTCGGAAAGCGACCAGCTTGGATCGACATATGAAGTGACGGATATTCCGAAGGAACACGTCGCCGCTGTCGAGAAGGCTTACAAAGATCTGGTCGAGCAGATTTCCAATCTCGATGACGAAGTCGCGGAAGTTGTTCTTGAAGAGAAACCAGTCACGCCGGAGATTTTGAAAGCGGCCATTCGCCGGCAAACGATTGCGAACAAATTTGTGCCGGTCATCGGTGGTTCGGCGTTGAAGAACATCGGCGTGCAGTACCTCGTGGACGCGGTGGTCGATTACCTACCGAGTCCGCTCGACATCCCGCCTGCCAAAGGAATGGAGCCCGATACGCACGAGCCGATGGAAGCGCCGACGGACGATAACCGGAACTTCTGCTCCCTCGCGTTCAAACTTTGGAGCGATCCATTTGTCGGCAAACTCGTTTTCTTCCGCGTTTATTCCGGCACGCTCAGCAAAGGCGACACCGTTTACAATCCACGCACGAACAAGCGCGAACGCATCTCGCGCTTGATCCAAATCCAGGCCGACAAGCGCGAAGACATCGAGACGTGTTATTCGGGCGATATCGCGGCGATCGTCGGAATTAAGAATATCACGACTGGCGACACGCTTTGCGACGAGGATCATCCGATCTTGCTCGAGCCGCCGACGTTTCCGGATCCCGTGATTTCAATGGCGATCGAGCCAAAGACGAAATTGGACCAGGAAAAAATGGGCGTGGCGCTACAACGCCTCGCGGAAGAAGATCCGACTTTTCGCGTTTACACCCACGAAGACACCGGCCAGACCATCATCGCGGGCATGGGCGAGTTGCATCTCGAAATTATTCGCGATCGCATGTTCCGCGAATTCAAAGTGGACGCGAACGCGGGCAAACCGCAGATCGCGTATCGCGAGACAATCACTACCAACGCGCACGGTGTCGGCAAATTAATCAAACAATCTGGCGGTCGAGGTCAGTACGGACACGTTGAAGTGGATTTACGGCCGGGCGAGCGCGGCAAAGGCCTCGTCGTCGAAAACAAGATCGTCGGCGGTATTATTCCGCGCGAATACATCCCGGCGGTCAAGAAAGGCATCGAAGAGGCAGTGCTCGATGGCGTCCTTGGCGGCTACCCAGTTGTCGATGTTGAGGCGGACATTGTTTTCGGAAGCTTCCACGAAGTCGATTCGAGCGAGCTCGCCTTCAAAATGGCGTCGATCTTCGCGATGAAAGATGGCTTCCGGCAGGGCAAACCGATTCTTCTCGAGCCGATCATGAAAGTGGAAAACATCACTCCGGAAGAATATCAGGGCGACATTATCGGCGACTTAAACCGGCGTCGCGGCCAGGTAAACAGCATCGAATCGCGTGGAAACCTGACCATCGTTCATGCCGAAGTTCCATTGGCAGAGCTGTTCGGCTATGCCACCGCGATTCGCTCGCTTTCGAAAGGCCGGTCCAGTTACTCGATGGAGCCGTCGCACTTTCAACCGGTGCCGCAGAATTTGGTCGCGGCGATTCTTGATCAGAAGGAAGACAAATGACGGACGGCCAACGCATCCGCATTCGTTTGAAGGCGTTCGATCATCGCATGCTCGACCAGTCCGCGGTCGAGATTGTCGAGACGGCGAAGCGCACCGGCGCACGCGTGGCCGGACCGATCCCACTGCCGACATTGATCGAGAAGTTCACGGTGAACCGATCGCCGCACGTGGACAAAAAATCGATGGAACAATTTGAAATCCGCACGCACAAACGGTTGCTCGATATTATCGAACCGACTGCAAAAACGGTGGATGAGTTGAAGAAACTGAATTTGCCTGCAGGCGTCGATATTACGATTAAGATTTAGCCGCTTGAGAATTTTGCCACGTTGCCAACATGAGTATCGGGTTACTAGGACAGAAAATCGGCATGACCAGCGTCTACGACGCCAATGGTCGGCTGCATCCTGTGACCGTCATCGCAGTCGGCGATAATACTCTCCTGCGTCGGCTAACAAACGAGAACGACGGCTACTCGGCCGTGCAAGTCGGGTTCGGTTCGCAAAAGGAATCCCGGGTGAACAAAGCGCAACTCGGCGTCTTCAAGAGCGCCAATTCGGAACCAAAGCGCTTCGTCCGCGAATTTCGGCTAACGGCCGATCTCGGTGATGGCGAGGTGAATTTGAGCGTTACCCAATTTCAACCGGGCGACTTTGTCGATGTCATCGGTCGTTCAAAAGGCAAAGGCTTCCAAGGCGTGATGAAGAAACACAACTTCGATGGACAAGGCGCGGCCCATGGATCGAAGACACATCGCCGCAATGGCGCCGTCGGCAATCGTTCCACTCCCGGTCGCATTTGGAAGAACATGGGCATGCCCGGTCATCTCGGCGACGAGCGCGTGACTGTGCAGAACCTGCAAGTGATGCAGGTGCGTGAGACCGAAAAAATAATCTTGATCAGCGGCGCAGTGCCCGGTTGTAACGGCAGTTATGTGGTCGTTAGGCCGGCGATTAAGAATCCCGCGGCGCAGATAAAACTGCACCAACAGCACGCAAAACAAGACAAGGCCGTCGCGAAGAAGCACGAAGCTGACAAGAAGGTGGAGGAGAAGAAGCCTGAAGCAGAGAAGAAACCGGAAGCCGAAAAAAAACCTGAGACGGCAGAGAAGAAATGAGCGCGAAAGTTTTAACCAAAGCCGCTGCCAAAGAAGCGAAGATCGACATCATCGAAGATGGGCGCGGTTCGCAGGCTGTTCACGACGTTGTGGTCGCGATGCGCGCGGCAAGGCGCTCTGGCTCTGCCAACACGAAAACGAAAGCGGAAGTTGATATGTCCGGTGCGAAACCGTGGCGGCAAAAGGGAACTGGCCGCGCCCGGGCCGGTTATGTTTCATCGCCAATCTGGCGAGGTGGCGGTGTCGTCTTCGGACCCAAGCCGCGCGATTATTCTAAAAAAGTTTCGAAATCGGTTCGACGTCTCGCGTTGCAAAAGGCGCTGAGCGAACGGATCAAAGCCGGCGACGTTCTGACTATCGACAAATTCGCGGTTTCCGAAATCAAGACCAAGGCGTTTGTCGATCTTGTTCGGAAGCAGACCGACGCGACGAAAGTGCTGATCATTTCGGATTCCTTCGATGACAAGACGCACAAGTCCGCGCGCAACGTGAAGCCAGTAAAGCTTGCGACGGCGACGGACGTCAATACCGAGCAATTGCTCGCATTTCAAAAGATTTTGGTGACGCCTAAAGCGCTCGAACAACTCTCGGAGAGAATGCGATGAACGAGCCACACGAAATCATCGAGACCGCGTCGCTGACCGAGAAATCGACGCTACTGAGTGAGAAACAGAACAAATATGTTTTTCGGGTCAGTCCGCGCGCGAACAAAATTCAAATCAAAGACGCGGTTGAGCGTTTGTTCCAGAAGAAGGTCGTGAATGTGAACACGTGCAACTACACCGGTAAAGAAAAGCGCGTCCGCGGACCGCTTGGCCGGCGCGCGAACTGGAAAAAAGCGATCGTGACGCTCGCGGAAGGCGAGAAGCTCGAACTGGTCTAATTTTATGGCGCTCAAGAATTATCGCCCGCTCACGCCGATCCAGCGTTTCAAGCAGACGCCTGCTTTCGAGGAGATCACGAAATGGCGGCCGGCGCGCAGTTTGATCGAGCCGAAGAAAAAATCCGGCGGCCGCAACAATTACGGCCGGCTGACGTCGCGCCATATTGGCGGCGGGCACAAACAAAATTATCGCAGAGTCGACTTCAAACGGCGCAAGCATGGCGTGGCGGCCGAAGTGATGGGGATTGAGTACGATCCGAACCGCTCTGCGCGAATTGCTCTTATTAAGTACAGCGACGGCGAACTGAGCTACATCCTGGCGCCGAATGGTCTGCAGGTCGGCGCCAAAGTCGTCGCCGGTAACGATGTTGCGCCCGATCTCGGCAATTCATTGCCGCTCCGCGCCATTCCGCTCGGCACAAATATCCACAATATCGAGTTAAGTCCGGGCCGCGGCGGTCAGGTTGCACGCAGCGCAGGTCAGCAGGCGATTTTGAATAACCTCGAAGGCGGTTACGCGCTGGTGAAGATGCCTTCGGGCGAAGTGCGCCGGATTCACGAGAACTGTTTCGCCACGATCGGCCAGGTCGGCAATGTCGATCACATGAACGTGGCCAGCGGCAAAGCGGGTCGGACGCGCTGGCAGGGGCGTCGACCGCACGTGCGCGGCATGGTGATGAACCCGATCGATCACCCGATGGGCGGCGGTCAGGGCAAATCGAAAGGTGGCGGCGGACGTCATCATCCGGTCAGCCCGTGGGGACAGCTTGCCAAAGGATTTAAAACGCGGAGCAAACGCAAACCGAGCGACCGCTTCATTTTGGAGCGCAAGCGCGGGAAGAAGAAAGTTTGATTTTTATGGGAAGATCACTAAAGAAAGGACCCTTCGTCGAATCGCATCTTCTGGAGAAGATCGACAAGATGAACGCATCGGGCTCGAAAAAGGCGATCAAAACCTGGTCGCGACGCTCGATGGTAACGCCGGATTTTGTCGGCCACACGTTCCTGGTGCACAACGGAAAGATTTTTAACTCCGTTTTCGTCACCGAGAACATGGTCGGTCATAAACTCGGCGAGTTTTCGCCTACCCGAATCTTTAAGAAACACGGTTCGCACACGGCGAAGGTGACCAAATAGTTGAGAATTTTTTTGGCAGTGTTGGGCTGCGTAACGCTGGCTCGAGGGCTGGCGGCAGAGGGAAATAGTTCTTTGTCAGAATCTAAAATTGAAGACGCGGAGCGAAAGATCACCGCGGAATCGCTGCTCGCGCAGAATGAGGATTTGCGCAAACAACTGTCGATTCAACAGGAGTCGCTCAAAACATTGACCGCGAGCCTGGCGGAATCGAACGCGGAAGCGGAATTGTTTCGCCGCAAATATTCCGATTTGGAATTGCGGATGGAAGCGCTCGGGCTGGTGTCGGCGAGCAAAGACCGCACAAAGCTCGAGCAACGTTTGCTCGCGGCGGTGAGCGATCTTCGGCTGGTGCAGAAAGAGCGAGAGAATTTGCGCGATCAACTGCTCGGTCTGAACGAAGCGCTCCTGCGATATTTGCAAACATCGCAGGGTGGCGACGCGGAGGCGCGGATGGACGTGGAAACACAATTGCGCAAGACGAACGAGCTGGTGGGAAGATCGATCCCGCAGTGGCGGGACCAGGCTCAAGAACCGCGGTCGAGTTTGATGGATGGCAGCGTCCTGAGCGTGAAGGACCAATGGTCGTTCGTGGTCGCGAACATTGGCCAGCAGCACGGCGTGAAGATTGGAATGCCGCTGCGAGTGATGCGCGGCGAACAAAAGATCGCAACGCTGCGGGTGGTGGACGTGCGCCAGCGGATATGCGGCGCGGTGATTGAGGATTCTGGAAAAGAGAAAATAAAAGTGGGCGATCGCCTCCAGGCGGATGCCCGCTCGAATGTAACTTTAAAATAAATGGAAATTAGATCGATATATAAGTACGCACGGATTTCGCCATTTAAGGTGCGCGAAGTAACCCGAGAGATTCAGGGTCTGCCGGTTTCGGCGGCGCTCGACATCCTTGCTTTCACGCCCAAAAAGGCGGCGTTCCTGATCAACAAGACGCTCAAGAGCGCGATCGCGAACGCGGAGAATAACGCGAACTTGAAAGCTGACGGTCTGGTCGTGAAAGAAGCGGTCGTTGGCGAAGGTCCCACCTTCAAGCGAATGACGCCGCGCGCCCGCGGCAGCGGCAGCCGGATTTTGAAGCGGACCAGCCACATCCGGATTGTTTTGACGGACGACGTGGCAATTGAGACGCGCGAGACGAAAAAGGCGAAACGAGATCAGGAAAAGAAGGCGAGCGAAGGCGGAGAGAAACCGGCCGGGGCGAAAAAAGGTAAGAAGAAGACTGCGAAAGCGGCCAAGAAATAATTTTATGGGACAAAAAGTTAATCCGATTGGATTCAGACTCGGGGTGAACCGCGATTGGCGTTCGCGCTGGTACGCCTCGCCGCAAGAGCTGCCCGCATTTTTGCACAGCGATCTCGAGATTCGCGCTTACGTGAAGAAGAAGCTACAATTCGCCGCCGTCTCGAAAATTGTGATCGAACGCGCGTGGAATTCAATTCGCGTGACAATTCACACCGCCCGTCCCGGCATCGTCATTGGCCGCAAAGGCGCCGAGATCGAGAAAATGACGGAAGAGATTTCGAAGATGGCGCAGGGCAAACAAATCAAGATCGACATCCAGGAGATCAAGACACCGGAACTCGACGCGCAGCTCGTCGCCGAAAACGTGTCGTTGCAAATCGAGCGTCGAATCGCTTACCGCCGGGCCATGAAAAAAGCGGTGCAAACGGCGATGGACTTTGGCGCGGAAGGAATTCGTCTGCGTTGCTCGGGACGATTAAACGGCGCGGAGATTTCGCGCTCTGAATGGTACCGCGAAGGCAAAGTTCCACTGCACACTTTGCGCACTCCGATCGACTACGGTTTCGCCGAAGCAAACACCGTCTATGGCAAGATCGGCGTGAAATGCTGGATGTGTAAGAAGGAAGAGGCGCCGAGCGAAGCGCCAGCGGCAATGGCTCCGCCGCCCCCGCCGCCAGCTGAACCAGTCGAAGCCTAGGAATATTTATGCCGTTGATGCCCAAACGAGTGAAGTATCGGAAGTCCCAGCGGGGAAGCCGCAAGGGCACTGCTTCACGCAATCTGAGAATCAATTTTGGCGAGTTCGGACTGCAAACGCTCGAGCGCGCGTGGATCACGAACACTCAAATCGAGGCCGCGCGAGTGGCGTTGACCCGCAACATGAAACGCAAAGGCAAGTTGTGGATCCGGATTTTTCCGGACAAATCAGTCACCGCGCGTCCACCGGAAACGCGAATGGGCAAGGGCAAGGGTCAGCCGGAGTTTTGGGTGGCGACCGTGAAACCAGGAAATATCTTGTTTGAGCTCGACGGTCTAACCGAATCGGTTGCGCGCGAATCGCTGCGATTGGCCGCGGATAAATTGCCGGTGCGGACCAAGTTTATTAGCCGCCACCACGTAGCCGCGGCCTAACGAAGATGAAAATTAAAGAAATAATCGAGATGAGCACAGACGAGTTGCTGACGAAGCGACGCGACCTTCGCCAGGAACGTTTGCATCTGCGTTTGCAACAGCAGAGCGGCCAGCTCGAGCAACCGAGCCGTTTGCGTTTGCTGCGGCGCGATGTGGCGCGGATCGAAACCATTCTTTCCCGGCGCGCGAAGGAACCGCAGCCCATTCCTGCCGCAGAACCAAAGGCGAAGAAGAAGAAATAATTTATGGCCGAGCAAGCAGCACAAGATCGACAATCGACCGCGCAACCGCCGCCATTGCCAGCAAAGTACACTCGCGCGGCTCGAAAGACGCGCGTGGGCGAAGTTATTTCCGAGCGGATGAATAAGACGATCGTAGTCCGGACGATTACCCGCGTGCCGCATCCAAAGTTCGGCAAGATTGTGAAACAGATTCGAAGATTTTATGCGCACGACGAAGAGAACAAGGCCAAGACCGGCGACACGGTTCGGATCATGGAAACGCGACCGCTGAGCAAATTGAAGCGCTGGCGATTGGTGGAAGTCCTCCAGAAATAACTTTTATGGTGCAGATTCGATCCAGACTTGATGTAGCGGACAATACCGGCGCACGGATGGCGACCATGATCGGCGTGATCGGCAAGGCCACGCTTTATGCCGGGATCGGGGACGTGATCACCGCGAACGTGAAAGAAGCGAGCGCAACGGGCACGGTTAAGAAGGGCGAAGTCGTACGAGCGGTGTTGGTTCGGACACGACAGGCAATTCGTCGTGATGATGGCTCGTTTCTGCGGTTCGACAACAACGCGATCGTGATTATCGATAAAGATTTGAATCCGCGCGGGACACGCATTTTCGGTCCGGTCGCGCGCGAACTGCGCGAGCGCAATTTCATGAAAATCGTCTCGCTCGCTCCGGAGGTCTTATGAGCCGGGCCAGGTTTCACGTTAAGAAAGGCGACGAAGTCGAAGTTATCTCCGGAAACTTTAAAGGTTCGAGCGGCAAAATTCTCGAGGTCCTCTCTGCCAAACACCGAGTGCTGGTGGAAGGTGTGCGTATTATCAAGAAGCATCTGCGCAAATCGGAGGACAATCCGCAGGGTAAAATCGCCGAGCGCGAAGGTCCGATTCACATCTCGAATGTGAAATTGATCGAGCGCGAGAAAAAGGCCGAGAAGAAAACCAAAACGAAGCCGAAGAAAGAGGCTGAGAAAAAGGCGGCGTAATGGAAAACGAATTTTACCGTCACTACAAAGATCGGGTGGTGCCTGCCTTGCGCGAACGGCATAAGTACAAAAACGTTCACCAAATTCCGCGAGTCAACAAAGTTGTAATCAACACCTCGGTTGGTTCACAGCCAGACATCAAGCAAGCTTTGGATGAAGCAAAGGCGGAGCTGGCGCTGATCACCGGTCAGCAGCCGGCCGAGACGCGATCAAAAAAGAGCATCGCCAATTTCAAACTGCGCAAGGACCAGATTATCGGGGCGAAGGTGACGCTGCGCGGCGATCGGATGTACGAATTCCTCGAGCGACTGATTAAAGCTGCGCTCCCGCGGATCCGAGATTTTCGCGGCGTTTCGCCGCGTTGTTTTGACGGGAACGGCAATTACACGCTTGGCGTCCCTGACCAGACAATCTTTCCCGAGGTCGAGATGGACAAAATTAAGCGCAACATTGGTTTTGATGTTACAATTGTGACCACCGCGCGGACGGACGAAGAGGCCAAATCGCTTTTGAGTGAGTTGGGAATGCCTTTTTCCGATCGCGCGAAAAAGCTCGCCACGGCGAGTCCGTCCGAAGGCGGACCGGCTGGGCAGGAGCAACCCGCCTGAATTTCATGAGTACCGTTACAGATCCAATTGCAGACCTTCTTGCTCGCATGCGCAATGGCGCGCGCGCGCAGAAGATCGAGATCTTCGTGCCGTACTCGAAGCTGAAAGCCGAGGTCATCCGGATTTTGAAGAACGAAGGTTACATCAGCGATTACGAAGTGGACACGAAAGCCGCGCATCCGCGGATCAAGATCACGAACAAGCTGGTCGACCGCACCTGCGCCATCGCGGGTTTAAAGCGCGTCAGCCGGCCAGGTCTGCGGCGCTACGTCGGCGCCGGGGAAATTCCGCGCGTGCTCGGAGGAATGGGAACCGTGATTTTATCGACCTCGCGGGGTGTAATGTCGGGCCGCGAAGCCAAGAAACAAAAAGTGGGCGGAGAGTTGCTCGCCTACGTTTGGTAAATTTTATGTCGCGAATTGGAAACAAACCGGTCGACATTCCCGACAAAGTCAAAGTCAACATCGACAATGACGGCGGCGTTTCGGTTGAGGGACCAAAAGGCAAACTCAATTGGAAACTGCCGCGGCAAATCACGGGGAGCGTGAAGGACAATCACGTCTCGATCGCGCGCGGGGCGGAAACGCGAAGCGTGAAAGCGTTACACGGACTCTCTCGCGCGCTTGTGCACAACATGGTCGTCGGCGTGAGCGAAGGTTTTACGAAAAACCTCGAGATCGAGGGCGTTGGTTTCAAAGCAGCGGTGCAAGGAACGAACTTGAATCTCAGTCTAGGTTTTTCGCACCCGATCCTGTTCCCGATCCCGAAGGACATTAAAATCACAGTCGCGGATCAGACCAAGATCACGATTCAAGGAGCGGATAAGAAAGTCGTAGGGCAGGTGGCAGCGGACATTCGTCGTTTCTATCCGCCGGAGCCGTACAAGGGCAAAGGTGTTCGTTACGCCGGCGAACAGATTCGGCGCAAGGAAGGCAAGACCGTCCAGTAATTTTATGGCGACGTTCAATCGAAAAGCAGCTCGGGAGCGATTGCATCGGCGGATCCGGAAGAAAATTTCCGGCACGTCGGTGCGGCCACGCCTGTCGATCTACTTTTCGGGAAAGCATGTTTACGCGCAGGTGATCGATGACGACGCAGGCAAGACGCTGATCGCAGCCTCAACCGCCGAGAAGGAGCTGCTTGGAAAAAATAAAGCCGCCGCTAATCGCGCGAGCGCCGAGGTGATCGGCAAAGTGATCGCCGAGCGCGCGCTTGGAAAAAAGATCGATAAAGTCGTGTTCGACCGCGGCGGGTTTCAATATCAAGGCAAAGTAAAAGCGCTGGCCGACGCGGCGCGCGAAGGTGGATTAAAGTTTTAATTTCATGGCAGCACCAGGACAAGGCAGACCAGGGCAAGGCAGACGACCAGACTCCCGACATCAGGACCGAACGCCGGCGGCAAGAGGCGACACGACCGAGAAAGTCGTGTTCATCAACCGTTGCGCCAAAGTCGTGAAAGGCGGACGACGTTTTAGTTTTAGCGCGTTAATCGTGGCCGGCGATCACGATGGCAGCGTTGGAGTCGGATTCGGAAAAGCGAACGAAGTTTCGGAAGCGATCCGTAAAGCCTCCGAGTCGGCGCGGAAGTCGATGGAAAAGGTTTCGCTTCACGAAAACACAATTCCGCACGAGACGATCGGTGAATTCGGCGGCGGCAGAGTCTTGCTCCGGCCCGCTTCGCCTGGAACAGGTGTAATTGCTGGTGGCGGTGTTCGCGCGGTCGTTGAAGCGGCGGGAATTCGCGACGTGCTGGCGAAGTCTCTCGGCTCCAGCAATCACGCAAATGTCGTCAAAGCGACGATTGCAGCGTTGAAATCGTTGCGACGCAAAGATGAAATCTTCAAAGTGCGCGGCATCAAAGGCGGCGACGGGAAGGCGGCCGTGCAAGCAACATGATGCGGCTACATAATTTGCGGCCGCGTCCGGGCGCGCGTCATCGGGTCAAGAGACTCGGTTGTGGCGAAAGCTCCGGTCACGGAAAAACCAGCGGCAAAGGCCACAAAGGCCAAAAGGCGCGCTCGGGTGGCAGCATTCGTCTCGGATTCGAAGGTGGACAGATGCCGCTCATCCGGCGTTTGCCGAAGCGCGGTTTCAATAACGCGGCCTTTCATGCGACCTACGCAATCATCAACTTGAGGGATCTAAATGAATTCAAAGCTGGCACGGTTGTGAACGAAGAATTGCTACGCGAATCGAAACTCGTGCGTGGCAATGTGGCGGGCATAAAAATTCTGGGCGACGGAGAGTTGAAGCACGCTCTGAAGATCGAGGCGGATAAAGTAAGCGAATCGGCCAAAGCAAAGATCGAGAAGGCCGGTGGAACGATCACCATGCGCGAGCCGGCAGCGCGAAAGCCCACGGCGAGTGCGGAGGATGTCGATCAAAGGGCGACGGAATCCGAGGAAGCGAAGCCGAAGGGAAGATCGACGGCGAAGTCGCAGCCGAAAGCAAAAAAGAAGACGTCGAAGAAACGCTAGCGTCAGCGTAAATTTTCTAAATGGTTTCGGCCTTTCTCAACACGGTAAAGATACCGGAGCTGCGGCGGCGAATTCTGTTCACCCTTGCCATCGTAGTCGTTGTCCGACTCGGTGCAGCAATCACGACGCCCGGAGTCAATCAGGCCGTATTACAGGAATGGTTTCGCAGTGCGCTCACTGAAAAATCCGGCGGCAATCTGGCCGCTTTGTTGAATTTGTTCAGCGGCGGCGCCCTGGAAAATTGCGCGATCTTTTCTCTCGGCATCATGCCCTACATCAGCGCATCGATCATGATGCAGCTGCTTTCGGCCGTGATTCCGCAATTGGGGAGACTCGCGCGCGAAGACGGCGGTCGCCAAAAGATCATGCAATACACGCGGTTCATGACCGTCGGGCTCTGCATTTTTCAGGGATACCTGCTTGCAATCTCGTTTCAGCATCCGGAAGCGTATCGGGTCGCCTTGCCGGGAATTCCGGAGACGATTGCGCGGTTGGGGATTCCGCTGGTCGACGATCCGGGATGGGTTTTTCGCGTTGTGACAGTGATTTCGCTCACGACCGGAACTCTGATGTTGATGTGGCTCGGCGATCAAATCACCGAGCGCGGAATCGGGAACGGCATTTCGTTGATTATCACCATCGGCATCGTGGCGCGGTTACCGGCGGCACTGGCGCAGGCGTGGAAGACATTTGTGCCGTCAGCGCAAACCGGCACGAGCCAGGTTAATCCCGCGATCCTGGTCCTGATGGTCGCGTTTCTCTTTTTGGTCATCGCCAGCGTGATCGCGATTACGCAAGCGGTACGCAAAATCACGGTGCAATACGCCAAGCGCGTGGTCGGCCGCAAGCAATACGGCGGCAATACGCAATACATGCCGTTGAAAGTGAATTATCCCGGCGTGATGCCGATCATTTTCGCGTGGGCGCTCTTGTTGTTCCCGAACCAAATCGTGAGCTGGGCGTTTCCAAACAGTCCGACGGCGCGGCAAATTTCAGAGATGCTTTCGACTGGCTGGCTGCATTATGTCGTCCTGGCAGTGATGATTTTCTTCTTCAGTTACTTCTGGGTTGCAACTCAATTTCAACCATCGCAGATCGCGGACGATTTGAAAAAGTATGGCGGTTACATTCCGGGCGTCCGTCCAGGCAAACCGACAGCCGAGTTTCTCGATTTCACCATGACGCGCTTGACCTTTGCGGGAGCGATTTTCCTGACGATCATAGCAGTGCTCCCGAGTTTGCTCAGCCAGAGTTTGCACGTCCCAACGGTGACCGCGCAATTTTTCGGCGGCACGAGTTTGCTCATTATCGTTGGCGTCATGCTCGATACGATGCGCCAGGTTGAAACGCATTTGATCCAGCGGCATTACGACGGTTTTCTTCGCAAAGGGCGTGTCCGCGGCGGGTTCACCGGTCGCTCAGCTTATGTTCGCGGCGAAGCCGCGGCGCAACGGACATTGATGTGGCTCTACGTTGGCATCGCCATCATCGTGATTGGTGGAGTGGCGGCGTTTTTGGCGTCGAAGTGAAACGGCGACTCGTTTTACTCGGTGCTCCCGGTTCCGGCAAAGGAACCCAGGCCGAAATGATCACGCGCCAGTTTGGGATTCCGGTTACGTCTCCCGGCGCGATTCTGCGTCGCGAAAGAGATTTGGGCACGCCGCTCGGATTGGAAACTGCGGAAATCCTGCAGCGTGGCGATTTGGTGCCGGACAAAATCATTGTCAAGCTGATTGAAGATTGGCTGCGCTTGCACGGTGGTTACGGTTTTGTGTTCGATGGATTTCCAAGAACGCTTCCGCAGGCGGAAAGTTTGCAATCTATTTTGAGCAGTCTGCATACCTCGCTGGATGCGGCGATCTGGCTCGACGTTTCGGAGGAAACAGTCCGGGCAAGGATTTCCGGGCGGCTGCAGTGCCGGACCTGCGGTTTTACGACGAGTGTGGACAGCGCGAAATTTGCAGACCGTCCGATCTGTCCTTATTGCGAAGGGCGACTTGAACGACGAAGCGATGATGACATGAGTGTTCTGCAAACGCGCTTACGCGAATACAACACCAAAACCCAACCGCTTGCCGATTATTACAGTAAGATGTCGATCTTGCGTCGGATTGACGGAAATCGCGACCGCGAGACGGTATTTGCTGATATTTCACGTTTAATCGAAGACAAAATTCCGGCATGATCCCTATCAAAAGCGCAAAAGAAATTGAGAAGATGCGGCGATCGTGTCGCACGGCGAGCGACATTCTCGACCGGGTAAGCGAATTGGTTCGCCCCGGAATCACGACGAAGGAAGTGGACGAGGCGGCAGCCGATTTCATGAACGAAGCGAAAGTGAAGAGCGCGTTTCTCGGATATCGACTTGGCCACCGGGTTTTTCCCGGCAACATTTGCATCTCGCTCAATGATGAAGTTGTGCACGGAATTGGCAGTCAACGCCGGATTCAATATGGCGACATCGTCAAACTCGACATCGGTGTGATTCAAGACGGCTGGGTGGGGGACACTGCGACCACAGTGCCGGTTGGAATAGTGGACGAACGGACCGATCAGCTTTTGCGCGTGACCGAAAAAGCGCTCGACTGTGCGATCAACATTGCCGCGGAGGGCGTCCGGCTTGGTGATATCTGTGCTGAGATTGAAGATGAAGCTGCGCGGAATGGATTTTCCGTTGTGCGCGAGTTTGTCGGGCACGGTGTCGGCCGCAAATTGCACGAAGAGCCGCAAATCCCGAATTATGGGCGACGTGGAAGTGGACCAAAATTGAAATCTGGCATGACGTTGGCGATCGAGCCGATGATCAACAGTGGAAGCGCGGAAGTGCGGCTGCTGGATGATGGCTGGACGGTGCGAACGGCTGATGGCACGCGATCGGCCCATTTTGAACATACGGTTCTGATTACCAAAGATGGGCCGGAAATCCTGACATGGCGCGGAAAGACGCAATTGAAGTAGAAGGCACTGTCGTCGAACTGCTTCCGAATACCATGTTTCGGGTCGAGCTGCCGAACGGTCACCGCGTTTTGGCCCACATTTCGGGAAAAATGCGGCTCCACTTTATTCGTATCTTGCCCGGCGACAAAGTTATGCTAGAGGTATCTCCCTACGATTTGTCGAAGGGGCGGATCACCTTCCGCCAGAAGTGACAACGCGGACACGTCTCCGCGTTTTTCGTTTAGACCGATATGAAAGTGCGACCCTCAGTTAAGAGACTTTGTGAAAGCTGTAAGATTGTGAAGCGCAAGAATGTGGTGCGTGTGATTTGCAAAAATCCGAGGCACAAACAGCGCCAGGGCTGATGTTTATTTAACGATTTACCAATGCCACGATTACTCGGAGTTGAAATCCCAGCGGACAAACGCATCGAAGCGTCGCTGACCTATATCTACGGCATCGGATTTAGCACTGCGCGCAAGATTTTGGAGCAAACAAACATCGATCCGAATCTACGCGCCAATAAGCTTACTCCGCAGCAGATCAACGAAATCATTCACGCGATTACGAACAACAAGATCAAAATCGAAGGCGATTTGCGTCGCGATATTCAGGGAAATTTGAAACGGTTACAGGCGATCAATTGTTATCGCGGACAGCGCCACCGCCGCGGGCTGCCGGTCCGCGGACAGCGGACATCGACCAACGCGCGCACGCGTAAAGGACCGCGCAAGACCGTCGGCGTGATCCGTAATCCCGAAGCAAAAGCAGGCAAAGTCTAATTAAGATGGCCGAACATAAAAAACCAGCGAAGTCGAAGGCGGAAAAGCCGAAGAAGCCAAAAGCCGAAGATAAGCCCGCGGTTGGCGAAGCGAAAGAACAGGCTGTCCAACCAGCGCCAGCTGCTGAAACGACAGCGCCAGTCACGGCCGAGACGAAGCCAGCGAAAAAACCGGCGAAGTCGAGCAAGCAAGAAGCAGCTCCGGCTGCAGCGCCTCGCGAGAACCTCACCTTGGATGCGGACGATGTTGAGAAGCCGAAAATTGTGAAGGCGAAAGGCGCCAAGAACATTCATTCCGGCATCGCGCATGTTTACGCGACCTTTAACAATACGATCGTCACAATCACAGATTTGAATGGAAACGTGATCGGCTGGTCGAGCGCTGGGAAAGTTGGTTTCAAAGGTTCGCGCAAGAGCACGGCTTATGCTGCGCAATTGGTTGCGCAGGACGCTTCGCGGCAGGCGATGGGTCACGGACTCAAAGAAGTCCAAGTCCTTGTCAAAGGTCCGGGTGCTGGACGCGAATCTGCGGTGCGCGCGTTACAGGCGATCGGCCTTGATCTCACTTTGATTCGCGACGTGACGCCCGTTCCACACAACGGTTGCCGGCCGCCAAAGCAACGCCGCGTTTGATTTTATGGGCAGATACACCGGACCGAAAACAAGAATCAGCCGCCGTTATGGCGTCCAGATTTTTGGACCGTCGAAGTCACTCGAGCGGAAAAATTATCCGCCGGGGATGCACGGCCCTAAAGGCTCACGCCGTAAACAATCCGATTACGCCATCGCACTCGGCGAGAAGCAAAAGCTTCGTTATCAGTACGGACTGCTCGAGAGACAGTTTCGCCGGATCTTCCAAAACGCATTGCGCAAACGTGGTGTCACTGGTGAAACGCTGTTGCAACTTCTCGAGACGCGCCTCGATAACGTGATTTATCGGCTCGGTTTGGCGAACACGCGCAATGGAGCGCGTCAGCTCGTGTCTCACGGTCACGTTCAAGTCAATGGACGGAACGTCAATGTCGCTTCCTATAACGTGAAAGCCGGCGACGAGGTCGCGATCAAAGATAAACCGAAGTCGCGCCAGCTCGCCTTGCGCAATCTCGAGCTCACGCAAATTGTGCCGGTGCCGGATTGGCTGACCGTCGATCGCGACGCTCTCAAAGGAAAGGTCGCGCACATCCCGTCGCGCGAAGAAATGCAGCCGATCGTCAACGAGCAATTGATCGTCGAGTTGTATTCGCGCTAAGCGCGCTGCTTAGTCGCGTTCGCTTCTAAAAATTCGAGCGCCTTGTCGTAACTTTTCCGTTTGAGAAAGTGGGCCAGCTGCGGGTCGATTGGCTTTGGCAGCGCCGCTTCCAACTTCTCGATCTTCTCTGAAACCTCGCGCAATCGGGCGGTGTGCGCTGGCGGATCGCGTCGACTGTCTTCATCGCCAATAAGCGCGAGCCGCTCCCGCAGAGCGGCGGCAAGATCGACAGTCTCTTTTTGCATTCGCAATTCTTCGAAACTTAAGGTTTAAACGGCTGTTTGTTCAAGCAAGCGTGGAACGATGTCCAGCGAACCAAAACGGATCCTGATGGTCGACGACGACGTGGCCCTCTTGCGTGTGGTGCGGGAAGCGTTGGTGGCGTCGCTGTGGTGCGAGGTCGATACTTCGCCCAAGCCCGAGTACGCGTTCGAAATCGCGCTGAAGAAAAGATACGACCTGCTCATCTTCGATTTCCAAATGCCGATGATCGATGGCGCGATGTTGTTTTTTTTGATCGGCAAAGTTTACCAGAACAGCCACCCGGTGAGAGAAGTTCCGCCGCTGTTACTCATTTCCGGAAAAGCCGAGGAAGCGAGAGCTCAGGAGTTGCTCAAGGAACCGGGCGTCGCCGGTTTAGTTGCCAAGCCTTTTGCGATCAATCGGCTGTTGGACAAAATCAAAGCAGCCGTTCCCGCGATCGAGTCCGCGCATTAATTGCGTAGGAATCAGAGCGGACCACTTTCGGAAAGCAGCTGTCGTTTGGCTTCCAACCAGTCGGAATTTGCATCGCCAGGGAGATCGAACCGCTTTCGGCGTTCGGCGATGAAGTAGGCACGCATGCGAATTTGTTCGTCGTTTAGATCCGGGCCGAGCGGAGCTGCCGCTAGCGGTTTTGGTTTTTGCGCGGCGCTCTTTTTGCGCGGCGGCGATTTCTTCCCTTTTGCAGATGTCGATCTTCCAAGCGTTTTCATCTTGCCCGCTTTGTCGGACGGTACCGCGTCAGCCGACAATTCATTCCTCATTCCTTTGCTCTTCTTCGCCACAAACAAATTCCTCCCAAAATTACGCTTTACTGTGGGGAGTTGGATTTCAAGCGGTTTTCTGGATCCACTAAAAAAGCCACGGCGGATTTGGTGGAACTCTGCTTGGCGAAAACACCAACTTCCAATAACATTCGTTATGCGGCACTTCGTTTTTCGTTGGTTTGTCACGGCGTTTGCCGTGTTTGTGGCAGCGCCGATCGTAGGAATCGATTACACCGGGATCGGCTGCTTGCTAGGCGCTTCGCTTCTCCTCGGAATCATCAACGCTTTTATTCGCCCGATCCTGCTGTTCCTGACCTTTCCGCTGATTCTCGTGACGCTCGGCCTCTTCATTTTGGTCATTAACGCGCTGATGTTGAAGTTCGTGAGCGAGATTGTGCCCTGTTTCCAAGTCCATGGCTTCTGGAGCGCAATTTTTGGCGCCATCATCATTTCTTTTGTGAGCTGGCTGCTCAGTGCGTTTTTCCGCGGCAGCGATGGGCGCGTCCATATCCTGACTCATCACACCCAGATCAAACAGGTGAGCGGTCGCGTGATCGAACCCGGCCAATAACCTCGCGGAATGTTTGGGGGCAAATTCAACGCGCTCGGCCAGATTTTCGTAAAGGTTTGCGGCATAACCAACGAGGACGATGCGCGCCTGGCAATTGAAGCCGGGGCCGACGCATTGGGTTTTAATTTGGTTCCTCACAGCAAACGTTACGTCTCCATCGATCGCGCCACGTCTTGGATAGACAAACTGCCGCGAGAGATTTGCAAAGTCGCGGTGATGGCGGACCCAAACTGGGAGGATGCGTGCAGAATTAGTCAGCTCCCGTTCCTCGACGCCTTGCAGTTGCACGGCGGCGAACCGCCGGAATTCTGCCGGCGACTCGCCGACGCTGGAATTCCATTCGCAAAAGCAGTGCCAGTGACCGCTTCCAAATCGCTAGCCGATCTGCCAAACTATTTCACCGACACGATGATTTTAGATTCGAGCGCGGGTGGAGCCTTCGGCGGAACGGGGAAGCCATTCCCGTGGAAGTTTGCGCCCGAATTCGTGCGGCACCACCCCAAAATCACCGTAATTCTCGCAGGAGGATTGAACCCAGAAAACGTTGCGGAGGCTGTTAGGGTCGTCCGACCACGCGGAGTCGACGTTACGACGGGAGTCGAAATTTCGCCCGGCCGCAAAGATGCCCGGCGGGTGAAGGCATTCGTGCAAGCCGTCCGGCAAATTTCGGACCGCGCTGTTTAGGCCACTTCCCGGGCCTTTACGGAGTTGTAGTGGGAAACGTTACAGGGCTGGTCTGCTTCCTGCTTTTATCCGGCCAGCACTTATCTCACTTCCACTATATGGTTACTTCATTCAAGCACCGGGGATGCGTCGCGGCGGTGGCGTTCCTGTGCATGCTTTCCTTGTCACAAGCTCAAACCAATCCCGCCCAGGCGGGGCCCGCGCAACCACCGGACCCAATCAAACCGGCTGACCATCCGCCGATGTTGCTGGTGCAAGCCCCAGCCCAGGCTGCTTCTCCCGGCGCACCCGTCAAGTCGACCACGACGACCTCTTCCACGGTGACGGCCCCGGCATTGACCGAAGCCGATGCCACGGTCGAAAGTGGTGGTGTTGGCGTACGCGAATTTCAAGGCGACGACGTCGGCCAAGTGCTCCGACTGCTCGCGCGCCAGGCCAAGGTCAACATGGTTGTGAGTGATGCTGTTACCGGTACCGTAACGATGCGGTTGGAAGACGTGACCGCACTTCAGGCGATCTCGATCATCGTCAAAGCCAAAGGGCTTTTCATGGATAGGATCGACAACGTCTATTACATCAAGACCGCCACCGAGCGGACGGCTGAACCGACTGAAAGCGATAGCTACCAATTCAGCTACGCGCGAGCCAAGGACATTTCGCCACTGATAGCGTCGCAACTTGCGAGCAAAGATCCACCGCAAATCGACGAGCGCACCAACACGATTTTCTTCCGTGAGACCCGCAGCAACATCGACAACATTCGGAAAATGCTGGTACAGATCGACAAGCCGACCAAGCAAGTCATGATCGAAGCGCGACTGGTTGAAGTGAGCGCGGATCCAGTGCAAGCATACGGAATTAACTGGGCGGGAACGTTTGGCAGCGCTACCCAGCCTAAGACAGTTACGTACGGCAATCCGATAGCGGCTGGCAGTCCGGTGCCCGGCGCTAATCCGCCAACGAGCGGCTTTGCACTTGGCAATCCAAATAACCACAATCTCATCGGCGACTTCAGTCACCTCATACCGGGCCAGTTTGCCATTCTATCCATCCCGCAATTTTCTGCGACGTTGACGGCACTAAACGAGGATGCCGATGCCGAGTTTTTGGCCAATCCACGAGTAGTGACCGCCGATAATCAGCAAGCCAAAATCGAGGTCACGAGAAACCAGCCGGTGCCACAACTTAATTTCAACGAACAAACGGCCACGGCGGTATTTGGCGGCTTCCAAGATAAGGTGTTTGGCAACAAGCTCATCGTCCGTCCATCAATCAACAAGGACGACTTCATCACCCTTTCTGTGAAGCCAGAGATCAGCAATAAGGTCTCGGATTTTCAGTTTAACTTCTCGGGCGCCGTAGTAACCAGTCCGATCATCGACACCCGCACATTGGATTCCAATGTGCTGATCAAGAGCGGCGACACGCTCGCCATCGGCGGCTTGCTCTCCGATCAAGTGAGCAAAGCCCGGACAAAAGTTCCGCTGCTCGGCGACATACCCTTTCTCGGCTATGCTTTTCAAAGTCACGACAACGAGCGGCACAAACGCAACCTGCTCATCTTCGTGACCCCAACAATCCTCGATCAACATTACGGCACCGGCTTGGAAGATCAGGTCTCTGGTGTTCATCATGTCGGCGAGGAATATGCGGATCCGAACGGCTGGCGGAACAACGCCAAAGGCGCCGTACGTTTGGTCCCAACTGCGCATCGGCAGCTCGCTGCTGATTATGCGAAGCCTGGCGCGCCTCCGGCGCCGGAGGAAGCTGCTAAGGTCCAGTTTAAGAGCGACGCCAAAGATCGCGACGAATAAGAATTTCGGAATGTGGGGTTGAGAGGGGGCGGGCGCCCGCAAGGGTCCCGCCCTCTTTGGGTTTTATCGTTCCAAATAATCCTTTAAGCGCTCGCGCAATTCCGTTCGCGCGCGAAAAAGCAGGCTCTTTACTGCCGGCACGGACAGATCGAGAACGTCGGCGATTTCCTCGTAGCTCAACTCTTCGTATCGCCTTAGCACGAGCGCCATGCGTTGGGTTTCCGGAAGTAGCGTGATCGCTTTCTCAATCGCGGCCTGTAATTCCACTTGAAGGAGCGTTGCGTCGGGGGTGGGTGTGGCCTCGTCCTTTAACGGCATCTCGTCCGCTTCTGGTTCGATTTGCACCGGCACATGCGGATGACGTTTGGCGCGGCGCATCTCGTTAAACACGAGATTGCGCGTGATCTTCAGCAGCCAGGTCGTGAACTTCGCGCGCGCGACGTACCTTCCCGCGCTTTTCCAGACGCGAATGAAAACCTGCTGGGCGATGTCTTCGACCTCCGAATTGCTGCCGAGCATGCGGGCGACGGTGCCGGCGACCAGCGCCTGATGCCGCCCGATGAGTCGCTCGAATGCGGTGGTGTCGCCGTCCGCAATCAATCGCATCAGACGGACGTCCTCGGCGTCATCCTCGGCCCGCGCCGGTGCTTCTGGATCGGCCATTGATAAACAGACGTTGATTGGTGGGTGCGGATTCGAATGTTATCGCCTTATGCATCGGCACGCCTTTTTCAGTCGCACGGCCACGGTGCTTTTTGTTGCAACTCGTGAGTCGTCTGTGCATGGTAAGCCATAGATTTCAGCGTCGGCTCCGGATGAATTACACACTTATTCCAAAGGAACTTAGACCGGTCGCTGAGAAAATCGAGGCGGCCTCTCGTATTTCCGAAAGTGAAGCTCTAGCTTTGTATCGCTCAAACGATCTAAACGCGCTCGGAATGCTGGCCAACGTCGTGCGCGAGCGAAAAAACGGCAATTTCGCTACTTACATCCATAATCGTTACATCAACTATTCGAACATCTGCGTTTTGTCGTGTCAGTTTTGCGCGTTTGCCGCCAAGAAACGCGACGCTCACGCGTTCGAGCATGCCGTTAGCGAGATTATTCAAGCTGTGGCGGAAGCGCTGCCGCTCGGAATTACCGAAGTCCACATGGTCGGCGGTTTGCATCCGACCTTGAAGAAGGAGTGGTATCTCGATCTTTTGCGCGGGTTGCGCGCGCTCGATCCCGACCTCCACATCAAAGCCTTTACTGCGATTGAAGTTCGCCACCTCGCGCAACGAATCTTCAAGATGTCGATCCCGGAGACGCTTGAGCTTCTCCGCGATGCGGGATTGGGTTCGATCACCGGCGGCGGCGCGGAGATTTTTGATCCTGAGGTCCGGGATCGCATTTGCCGCGGGAAAGAGACCGCCGACGAATGGCTCGAAGTTCACCGGCTCTGGCATCGGATGGGCGGTCGCAGCACTTGCACCATGCTCTATGGCCACGTCGAAACGCTCGGGCAGCGTGTCGATCATTTGCGGCAGCTTCGTCAACTTCAGGATGAAACCGCCGGCTTCAGCGGCTTTGTTCCGTTCGCCTTCGAGCCCCAAACGACAGTGCTCGCTCATATCAAACGCGCATCCGCCATTGAGCAGCTTCGCAATCTCGCCGTCAGCCGCATTTATCTCGATAACATTGATCATCTGACCGCCTATTGGGTCAGCTTGGGTCTACCGCTGGCGCAGGTTTCGCTCAGTTACGGGGTGGACGATTTGCACGGGACGATCATGGAAGAAAGGATCTTCCACATGGCGGGGGCGACCACGCCACAACAGCAAAGCATCGCCGCGCTGGAGCATGCTATTCGCGAGGCTCGACGCGTTCCTGTCCAGCGCGACAGCTATTACCGGCATCTCAATGGCGCGCAGCAAAGATCGACATCGAGCCGGCCGCGGTCGGAAGCGGAGCTGGCCTGCGCCTAACGAGTGCAGGATCAACAACCGCTGCGAATTGGCTGCGTTAAGTATCTCAACGCGCGTCCCCTGATTCACGGCTGGCCAACGGATGTTGTGCTCGATCATCCGTCGGTTCTCTGCGCGCGGCTTTCACGCGGCGAACTTGATGTCGCGCTCGTTTCGAGCTTCGAATTTCTCCGGAACCCAATCTATCGAATCGTGGATGGGGTTTCCATTTCGTCGGATGGCCCGGTTTATAGTGTCGTCCTTGCCCACGTCGGCGAAATTTCCGCGGTCGAACAGATCGAACTCGACCCGGCTGCCGAAACTTCCGGCAATCTGCTGCGCTGCTTACTCAGCGAGTTGAAGTTGGGACTGCGGTTCGTGGCGGCATCGAAGTCTTTTCCCGCGAAAGGAAGGGCGCGCTTGTTCATCGGCGACCAGGCGATTCGTTTCCGGCAGGAACACGGGAATGAATTCCAGTTTTTGGACCTTGGCGAAAATTGGAAAAACCTTGTCAGCTTTCCATTTGTTTATGCTCTCTGGCTGGTGCGACCTGAAGTTGTCGATCCAAAATCAATCGCGGATCGGCTGCGGGCATTGCGCGACAAGAATCTCGCGAACCTCAACGATCTGATCGCCGGCGAGAAGGAATTCGATCCCAATTTTTGCGACCGCTATTACCGCTGGCATCTCCGATTCAGTTTTGGAGTGCGCGAGAAGCAAGGTTTGCGTGCCTTCCATCGGTTATGCCAAAAACACGACCTGCTGCCACAACGCGAGATCGGGTTCAGCGTCGTGTAACCCCAGCCGTTAAACGTTCAGCGCTAAGGTCGGCTTGGTTTCGGCGCGTTCATGTTCGGGCCGGTATCACCACCTGGCGGCGTCCATTGTCCAATTACGCTCGCGCTCCAGATCCATTCATCTTGGCGGGTACCGTTCACCGAGATCGTTTTTTCGTAATATTTTCTGAGATTGATTTGCTCAGCGGCAAACTCGCTTTCTCTGTGGGCGCGCGTCAGCCGCAGCGAGGTGTCCGGATCTTTCAGCAAACTGAATCGATACGCTCCATCCACCATCACGACTTTTCCGGTGAACGTCTCGATGTTCTTTTTTAGCATGGAAGATGTCTCATGTTTGCCGCTCGGCTGTTCCAACATTTTTCTGCCAAACGAACACCCGGACAAAGCAAACAGACTTGCGGACAACAAGATTGCGATCGCTTTCACAGCCCTTGTCTATTTAGTGCTCTACCGTGAGTCAACTGATTATGACCGCGTCTCTGAGTTGTCAGGAAATGTCCGGCAGCTAAAATAATCGGTGCAAAGCCGCTGGATTCTTCTTCCGCCTGAGGAACTAAATGGCGGGCCAATCTCGTGGAGCGAAATCTGCGGCTGCGAATCCATCGCACGCCTTTTATTTCGGAAAGGTTTCGGCACGGCAGACGAGGTCCAGGCGTTTCTGCGGCCGCGGCTGAAATCGTTGAGCGATCCATTTTTACTCCCGAACATGGAAGCGGCGGTCACGCGCATTTTTACCGCGCTCGACCGACGTGAACGAATTGTCCTTTTCGGCGATTACGACGTTGATGGAGTTACGTCTATCGCATTGCTTGCCGAAACACTCCGCGCCTACGGCGTTACACCGGATTTATTTCTGCCGCTCCGCATGGAAGAAGGCTATGGCCTAAGCCCTGAGAGTGTCGGACGCTGCGTCGAGCAATATCAGCCGCAGCTTCTCATCGCGCTCGACTGTGGCACATCCTCGGCCGCCGAGATTGTCGATCTTCGGAAACGCGGCGTAGATGTGATCGTGCTCGATCATCACGAGCCGAAGTCGGCGCTTCCGGAATGCGTCGCGATCGTAAACCCCAAAATCGATCGGGCGTCGCCGTTCCACTATTTGTGCAGTGTTGGAATTGTCTTCAAACTTTGTCACGCCCTTTTGAGAACGCGGCCGATCGATTTCGATCTCAAATCTAAGCTCGATCTGGTCGCGCTTGGAACCGTGGCCGATATTGTGCCGCTGCGTGGCGAAAACCGGACGCTCGTCCAACGCGGCGCGATCGAAATTGCAAGATCGACCAGGCCAGGGCTAAAGAAGTTGATTGAAGTTAGCGGGGTGAAGGCGCCAATTTTCACCGAGGACATCGGTTATCGGCTCGGACCGCGCTTGAACGCAGCCGGACGTTTGAGCACCGCCGAAAAATCACTGCGACTTTTGCTGACCCAGGATGAAACCGAAGCGAGCGAGCTCGCCGAATTCTTGGACAAACAAAATCGCGAGCGGCAAGAAGTTGAGAAACGAATTTCTGTCGCCGCGGAGGAAAAAATTACGAAAGAGTTCGAGTCGTCCCGCGATGCGGCCATCGTGGTTTCCGACCGCGGCTGGCATCCCGGTGTTCTGGGCATTGTCGCCTCACGCATCGCGCACAAATATCATCGGCCCACGATTGTGATCGGCATTGATGAGAACGGCGTTGGAAAAGGGAGCGGCCGGAGCATTGAAGGTTTCAATCTCGTGCAGGCATTGACTCGCTGCGCGGACAAGATCGACAAGTGCGGCGGACACGAAATGGCAGCGGGGCTTACCATCCAAGAAAAGAATCTCGATCTCTTCGCGGAACAATTCCGCCAGGTGGCGCGCGAGCTCTTGTCCGATGAGGATTTGCAGCCGCGATTGCGACTCGATCACGAGATCGATTTTTCTGAATTAAATTTCGATTTTCTGGGATGGCATGAAATGCTTCAACCGTTTGGCAACGGTAATTCGCAGCCACTTTTTTTTGCGCGCGGCGTTGAATCGGTCGCTGCTCCGCGCGTTGTGGGCGAAAGACATCTGCAGTTGCGTCTGCGGCAGCGCAATTATCATCAACGCGCGATCTTTTTCGACGCCGCGATCGACTCTCTGCCGCCGCAGCCGTGGGATGTTGCCTTTCGCGTCCGGCTGGACGAATACGAGGGCGAAACGCGTTTGGAAATGCGAGTAGAAGCAGTGCGTGAGTCGGCGCCGACAACCTAATGGAAATTTCGCAGCCGCTGGAAGAACTCGACTGGATCCCGCGCCCGAAAATTCTGGCGCTTCGGAGACTTGGCATTACGACGGCGGAGGATGTGCTAACTCATTTCCCGCGGCGACACGAAGACCGACATCAGTTTGCGGAATTCCCGCGCGATGAGAGTGACGTGCCAATCTGCTTGTCCGGCGAAGTCGTCAAAACATCGCTGCGGCGTTTCGGAGGCTGGAAAAAGATTTTTGAGGCGACGTTACAGGAGCCGAATGCGAACGCGTTGAGCCAGCCACTGATCTGCCGCTGGTTCAATCTGCATTACGTGCAGAAAATGATCGCCACCGGCCAGCAGCTTGTTGTTTTCGGCAAGCCGCGACTGCGCGGAAGTCGGATTTGCGTGGATCATCCTGAATTTGAAGTGATCGAGAACGACGGCGAGAAATCGATCCATCTTCGCCGGATCACGCCGATTTATCCCGCGACCGAAGGTCTCTCGCAACGGATTCTGCGCAGCATCATTTATCGGCTTCTTCGAGACCTCGATACCGAACCGCTTGAGCCGTTGCTGCCGGACAATTTGAAAAACGGCGACCGCGGCGAGGCAATTCGCGCGATCCATTTTCCTGAGACTTGGGAGTCGCTCAGTGCCGCGCGCGAACATTTGGTCCTATCGGAATTTTTCGCGATGCAAATGCAAATCGCATCCCGGAGAACAGACTCACATGCACGCGTGAGTGCCGCGCACTGCGGGCGAGGGGAGCTAATGGAGAAATTTCTGCGCGCGCTCCCGTTCGAACTGACAACGGCGCAGGAAAAGGTCATCGCAGAGATTAAGAATGACTTGGCCGCGAAATATCCGATGAACCGCCTTTTGCAGGGCGATGTCGGCTCGGGGAAAACGGTGGTCGCGATCGCGGCGATCCTGCTCGCGGTTGAGGCCGGTTACCAGGCGGCGTTTATGGCGCCGACGCAGATTTTGGCGGAACAGCATTACGCTGTTCTCCGGCGCTGGCTCGAACCTCTGAGAGTGAAGTTGTCGATCCGCACGGCGTCGCGGCAAGAAGAGAGTTTTTTGCCGTTGGTTGAAGGCGACGAAAACGCCGACGTGATCATCGGAACGCACGCACTGCTTTATGAAAAGGTTTCATTTTCGAATCTCGGTCTCGTGGTAATCGACGAGCAGCACAAGTTCGGGGTGGCGCAGCGTGCCAGCCTAACGAGCCGCGAACCTGCGCCAGACGTGCTGGTGATGACAGCGACGCCTATTCCACGAACAATCACGATGACGGTTTACGGTGATCTTGATGTTTCCACCTTGGACGAGATGCCGCGCGGACGAGGCAAAATTATTACCGCGGCGCGGGACTCATCAAAACTCGGCGAGGTCCTCGCTTTCTTGCGCACGCAATTGGAGGCCAGCCGCCAGCTTTATGTTGTTTATCCGCTGATCGAAGAGAGCGAAAAACTCGAGGCAAAAGCGGCGGCAACGGAGTACGAGCGCTGGCGGGAACGTTTGCATCCGTACCCTTGCCAATTGCTGCACGGACGAATTCCCGGAGCGGAAAAACAGGAAATCATGGAACGATTCCGCCGCGGCGAAACCAAAGTTCTGATCAGCACGACTGTGATCGAGGTCGGTGTCGATGTTCCAAATGCAACCGTGATGTTGATCGAAAACGCGGAGCGATTCGGTTTGGCCCAGCTCCATCAGCTCCGCGGCCGCATCGGCCGGGGCGAGCACAAATCATATTGCATTTTGCTTACGTCCGAGCCGTCGTCAGAGGCGTCAGCAAAATTGGCCGTTCTCGAGAAAACGAGAGACGGCTTTGAAGTGGCCGAAGCCGATTGGGAGATGCGCGGGCCGGGCGATTTGCTGGGCACGGCCCAGAGCGGTTTGCCGGCCTTGAAAATTGGCAATCTTAGACGGGATGCGGAATTGATGCGTCGCGCGCGGAAGGCGGCGATGTCGATCTTCGCGGCTGATCCGAGGCTGGAGTCGCCTGAAAATCAACGTTTCCAAGAGTTGATTGTCGAAAAACAGGGACGAACGTTTTCTAACGTCAGCTAATGAAGAACCTGTTGAAATTTTTTGCCTTTGTTGCGCTTCTCAGCCTCGCGATCTCGGCGTTGTACGATTACCGCTTGAGGCACGGCGGTCTGAGCACGCTCTCCCGCAATACTCCCGAAAAATACACGCTTGCCTCGTCCCCAAATGTCGATCCAAAGCAGGTCGCTTCGCTTGAAGCTTTGAATCGCGAACGCCGCGCGCTGATCACCAGTGTCGTGCCATCAGTAGTGGCCGTGAAAACGACCAAGAAAATTGCGATTGAGCGGCAAAATCAGCTCGATCCGTTTGGTTATTTCTTTCGACGCCCGCGCGGATTCCAAAGTCCAAATGACGACGCTCTGGTGCAGAATTCGTTAGGTTCGGGCGTCATTGTGACGAACGAAGGCCACATCATTACGAATACTCACGTTGTTGACCAAGTGGACGAGATCGAGGTGCAGTTGAGCGATGGGCGCACTGAAAAAGCGCGTTTGGTTGGGGCCGATGAGCAAGTCGACCTTGCCGTCCTGAAAATTGATACTCCAGGGTTGAAGCCGCTTAAGCTGGCCGATTCCGACAGCGTTCAGGCGGGCGACTTCGTTCTGGCGATTGGTAATCCCTTCGGCTTCGACGAAACGGTTACGGACGGAATTATAAGCTCAAAGGGACGGCCGAATCGCGCCGACGTGTTCGGCGATTTAATCCAAACGAATGCCGCGATCAATCCGGGTAACAGCGGCGGCCCCCTCATCAACCTGAGCGGTGAAGTCGTCGGCATCAATACTGCGATCATTTCGCGCAGCGGCGGCTCGCAAGGAATCGGCTTCGCGATTCCCTCCAACACTGTTCGAACTGCGCTCGAGAGTTTGCTCAAGAAAGGCCGGATTATCCGGGGATATTTGGGAATCCAGATGCGCGTTCCGCAATCGGGGCAACCTGCGCCATCGCCAGGCGAACCCGTTGTGGTGGATGAAATCGTTCCCGGATCGCCGGCGGAAGATGCGCATCTCCAAAAAGGCGATGTGATCCGGAAGTTCGATGGTCACGATGTCAAAAGCTTTGCCGATTTACGCAACCTGGTTTCGCAAGTGGACCTGAACAAAAAAGTTGAACTGGAAATTGTCCGCAGCGGAAAGACAATGACGGTGGCCACGCAAATTAAGGAGCAACCGGCCGGCTACCAAGCTGGCCGCGTTGTGCCACAGCCGCCGCCGACACAGCCCCCCGCGCAGCAAACGCCGGGCGAAGAAAGTGAACCCGGAAGCACACTTGCCGCAATCCATGTTGCCGAATTGACGCCGGATGTCGCGCGCGAGCTCGATCTGCCCAGTGGCGTTCGTGGCGTTGTGGTCACGAGTGTCGATCCGGATGCGGGCGTCGCCGATTTGCAAAAAGGCGATGTCATTGAGGAAGTGAATCAACAACCGATTCGTTCCGTGGCCGATTACAATAAAATCACCGGATCGCTCGATACTAGTCAGGCGCAGGTGCTGTCGGTTTGCCGGCACAGGGTGAGATCGTTTCTTGTTCTGCGCCCGCGCTGATTGCAGCAAAAGTGATATCCCAGTGGGGCTGTGACGTTTCCGAAGCAGGAAACCGGTGAATAAACTCCTTCCCGCGAAAGTCCAACGCTCCAAACCATTAACCAGAGTATGAAAAGATTGCTGTTTGTCTTTGCCGCAACCGTCCTTCTTTTGCCTTTTGCGCCACAGGCAAAAAGTCAGGACGTTTCGGTCGATTTCTTTTACAACAACCTCAACGGCGGGAGCTGGATCGAGGTCGGAAATTACGGCTACTGCTGGCAACCGGACGTGGCGGCGAGCGATTCCTCGTGGCGACCGTATGCCGATGGCTACTGGGCCTACACCGATGAGGGATGGACATGGGTTTCATACGAGGATTTCGGGTGGGCTACTTACCACTACGGACGCTGGGTCAGGCTGGCCGATTACGGCTGGGTCTGGAGACCCGGTTATGAATGGGGCCCTGCCTGGGTCTCCTGGCGCTTCGGTGGCGGCTATGCTGGCTGGGCCCCACTGCCGCCGGAAACAGAAGTGGTGTATGAAAGCAGGCCGCTCACTGGCCACTTGGACGTCGAATTCGACATTGGCCCGGGGTATTACAATTTCGTCGACGTGCGCTACCTCGGCGAACCGGTCCTTCGTTCACGCATTGTCGACGTCAACCAAAACGTCACCTACATCAATCAAACGGTGAACGTCACGAACATCACTTATAAGAACAAAACCGTTTACAACTACGGACCCGACCTCAACGTCGTGAACCAGTATTCGAGTCGTCCGATTCAAAAATTGAAGGTCGAACGGCAGACGAACGTCGATTTCTCCGCCGCCGCCAAATCGGGCGGGCTGACCAAAGTCCAGGGCAACGCTTTAGTCGTTGCTGCTCCAACGAAAATGACAAGGCCAGCCAAGCAAATCGCGCCGCCAACGGTTAAAACGAAATTGGCGGACGCTAAAGTTGAGAAAGGTTGGTCGGTAGCGGGCGATGCGAATGCGCAGACTCAACTGAAAGAGAAAATCAAAACACAGGATTTGAAGAAGGTTCCTCCACCGATAGCCACTGGAAACACCGCTGCCGCAGCCGGAGCGAGCGCTTCGGTCGCGCCGTCAGCTTCACTGGCACCTGGAACAGCGCCCGCCGAGAAGGCAAAGAAAGGAAAAGCTGCACAGCAATTTCAAGCCGGGGCGACGGCCACTCCGTCAGGCGCTAGAGTGGGATTTCCTGAGCGGGTCAAACGCAAGGGGAAATTCGGCGAACAAGCCCAGCCTGGTGCGAGCTTATCGCCCGTGGAGTCTCCTGGAGCTACTGTAGCCCCACACGCTTCGGATTACGGGAAATCTGGTGAAGGCAAACGTGACGAAAAGTTCAGTGGAACGCCGCCGTCGACTCGCCCGACTGCTGGTCCTGAAGGTGGGACTGCGCCAGGAGGAAAACGCAAAGGCTTCGAGCGCCAGAATGTTGGACCAACTCCAGGTGGCGCTGCCGGCCCCGGTGAAAGTTTCAATCAAGGGGGCGGAAAGCATAATAACCGCGTCGAGCAGCCGGGAACCCCACCGACTGGCCCTCAGAATACGCCTGCCAGGCCGCAAGGTGGTCCTTACCGCGAAGCGCTCGGAGAACACAAAGCGGAAGGCGTGAATGCGCCGCCGACTGGTGGCGGACAAATGCCAGCCGGAACTGGACAGCAGAAGGAGAAAAAGCACGAGGGTAAAGGGAAAGCCGAGACTCCAACGCCCGCTCCGCGGTAGTCCGAGTCCTCAACAAAATCAAAACGAACGGCCCCAAAGTTTTTTGGGACGTTTCGTTTATCCGCCTTCACCTCGGCTACAGCGTGACAAGCAAGATCGAAATCTGCGTCACAGCATTTCGGCGATCTGAACGGCGTTGAGCGCCGCGCCTTTGAGTAATTGATCGCCCGATACCCAAAAGGCGAGGCCGTTCTCAAAGGCGCAGTCGAGCCGCACTCGCCCCACTTCGCAATTATCTTTGCCCGCGACATTCAGCGGCATCGGATAACGATTCTTCGGTGGTTCATCCACCAGCTCTAACCCAGGCGCTTTCGCCAGGACCTCGCGTGCCTGCTCCACCGACACTTCCTTGTCAAATTCAGCGCTGACCGCGACGGAGTGAGCGCGATAGACCGGAACGCGTACGCATGTAACCGATGCGCGGAATTCCGGTAAATGCATGATCTTGCGCCCCTCGTTCTGCATTTTCATTTCCTCTTTGGTGTAGCCGGTTTCAAGGAAAACATCGACGTGTGGCAGAACGTTGAACGCGATCGGATGCGGATAAACCTGCGCCGTTGATTGTCGATCTTGGGCCGCGGCTTCCACCTGATTCTTCAATTCAGCAATGGCGCGCGCGCCACTGCCGGAAACAGCTTGATAACTCGCAGCAAAAACACGGCGAATTCCAAACGCGCGATGCAGCGGATAAATCGCCATTAGCGCGACTGCGGTCGTGCAATTTGGATTGGCAATGAGACCGCGGTGTTGCTTTACATCCTGCCCGTTGATCTCTGGAATGACCAGCGGAACATCCGGATCCATTCGGAATACCGACGAGTTGTCGATCACAACTGCGCCCGCTTTGCGCGCAATCGGAACGAACCTTCGGGAAATTTCTCCGCCAGCGCTGAAAAATGCGATGTCGATCTTGTCGAACGAACTTTCGTCGAGCTCCTCCGCCGCAATTGGCTCATCGCGAAACTGAACCTTTTTCCCGGCGGATCTTCCGGACGCGAGAGCCCGCAGTTTTGACACCGGAAAATTTCTCCGCTCCAAAACTCGGAGCAGCTCCACGCCCACCGCGCCGGTCGCGCCAACGACCGCAATGTGATATTCTTTTTTCACCGCGGCGAATTGTAACGCCGCTCTTCATCGATGCAAAGTCCCCGCACCAAAATCGACGTTTCCATTCGCGATCAACGTCTGACCTTGACCCGTGACGGTGAAGAACTTCGTTCCTATCCCATTTCCAGTTCGCGTTTCGGGATCGGGACCGAGGAAGGGAGTATGAAAACGCCGCTCGGTAATTTTCGAATCGGCGAAAAGATCGGACACGATGCCGAAGCTGGAACAATCTTCAAAGCGCGGGTGCCGCTTGCGTCGGACGAGCCCCTACCTGGGACGGAAGATCTCATTACCTCCCGCATTCTCTGGCTCGACGGCTTGGACCAGGAGAATGCGAATACGCGTGACCGGTTTATTTACATTCACGGGACCAAACATGAAGATGAGATCGGGATGGCGGCGAGCCATGGTTGCATCCGGATGCGCAACGCGGACGTGATTGAATTATTTGAGCTGGTTGATGAAACCACGCAGGTGGTCATCCGCGAATAGCTTGTACAGCAAAACATCCAAAAAAGCGTTGCTTCAACGGTATTCCATGCCTACAAGAACCGAAGCAACACAACCGAAAGGAGGCGAGAATAGATTGAAGTTCATCAAAGCGATCATGATCATGGCCGTTTTAGCGGGCGCTCTCAGCTTGGGGGCGTGCGCTCAACACAAAGAAGCGGCTGCTACGACAACAACGAGTTCCACTCACGGATACTCCAAATAACCCCTCCGTCCGAGTTGTCCCAAATTGGGACGCCTTTGACAAGAAGGCCAGGTCGCTTTGGCGGCCTGGCCTTCTTTAATTTAAAGTCAGGTATGAATTTCCGGCCGGTTTTAATCTTTGCCTTCGCCGTTTGGACAAATCTTGCTTACGGGCAAGACGAGCAGTCGATTTACAATTTACGCAACGCACTCATTGCCCTCTCGCCGCACACGGTCGATCCGCGCGAGGCTGAGTTATTGTCGGTGACGGCCCACCGCACGTCGCGCCAGCTCGCGCACGAATATGGCGTGACGGGCGATCCCGCGATTCACAATTATCTGATAAACATTGGCGTTAAGAAAAAAGGCATTTGCGCCGATTACACCCGCGATATCGGCGCGCGTTTGAAGGAATTTCATTTCAAAACGCTCGCGCTTCATTGGGGCGCTGCTTACGCGAAAGAATCTGATGAGAATAACGCGTTGGTCGTGACGGCGCGGAACCAGCCGTTTCTGGACGGAATTGTTCTCGATGGTTGGCGCAAGGCCGGCCGGTTATTTTGGTGCCCGGTGAGAAACGACCACGAATACGAACTTGGCCGCCGCAGTTTACTTGGTCGCCTGGGAGGGCACGCTTATACGGGAATTACCGCATGGAAAGAAGACCTCCAGGAAACCGCCTTGCTCCAGGAAAACGCATCAGCAAAGGCGGAGCCGAAACCCAAACGATAACGCCGCTCCCTTTCATTTGCTCGACTTGTCATTAAATTTGGTGTCATGGAATTGAACGGTAGGCCGCTCTCACTCCAGGAGATTGCCTCCATTGCCTACGGCCGAGAACCAGTGCAAATCGCGGCTTCGGCTCGCCCGCGTGTTCTGGCGTCGCGCAAAGTAGTGGACGATATCGTGACGCGCGACGCGGTTGTGTATGGCGTCAACACCGGCTTTGGCAAACTAGCGGATGTCCGGATCCCCGGCGACGAAATCGGCGCGCTCCAATTGAATCTCGTTCGCAGCCACGCCTGCGGCATCGGTCCACCTTTATCCGAGCCCGAAGTGCGCGCGATGATGTTGCTGCGCGCAAACGTCCTCGCGCTCGGATTCAGCGGCATTCGAGCGGAAGTCATTGAACTGCTTTGTGAAATGCTCAATCAGCGCGTGCATCCGGTTGTTCCTGAGAAAGGATCGGTTGGTGCAAGTGGCGATCTCGCGCCATTGGCGCATCTCGCTCTGAGTTTGATCGGCGAAGGCGAAGCATTCTTTGACGGAAAACGGATGGGGAGCGGCGAAGCGCTAAAACGCGCCAAATTAAAACCGGTGCAGTTGGAAGCCAAAGAAGGTCTCGCGCTACTAAACGGGACTCAGGCGATGCATGCTGTCGGGGGATTGTCGATCTTACGCGCGAAAGGGCTGGCGAATGTTTCCGACGTTGCCGGCGCGATGACGCTCGAAGGTCTGCGCGACACGCCGACCGCATTCGATCCTCGGTTGCACGAAGCCCGACCTCATCCCGGACAAAAAGCGGTCGCTGCGCATTTGAACTCGCTCTTGGGAGACAGCGAGATTCGAGAATCGCATCGCAAAAACGATCCGCGCGTCCAGGACGCCTACAGCGTTCGTTGCATGCCGCAGGTGCACGGCGCCGTGCGCGACGTCCTCGCTCATTGCGAACAAATTTTGTCGGTCGAATCGGGGTCGGCGACTGATAATCCGCTGGTCTTTGCCGATAGCGACGTCGTCTCCGGCGGAAATTTTCATGGCGCGCCGCTCGCGTTTGCTTTCGATTACGCCGCAATTGCGCTCACCGATCTAATGAGTATCAGCGAGCGCCGCGTCGATCGTCTGGTCAATCCCGACAAGAGCGAAGGTTTGCCCGCGTTTCTGGCGCACCATCCCGGCGTCGAATCAGGCTTCATGATTGCGCATGTCGCGGCGGCATCGTTGCTCAATGAAGCGCGCGTGCTCGCTCATCCGGCGAGCGTCGATAATGTCACGACCTCGGGCGGAAAAGAGGACCATGTTTCCATGGGCATGACCAGCGCGCTGAAATTGCGGTCGATTGTCGATCTTGCCGAAAATCTTTTCGCAATCGAGTTGCTCGCTGGCGCGGAAGCGCTCGAACATCGGCGGCCTCTGCGCGCGGGGAAAGGTGTCGAGCGCGCGTTCAAACTCGTTAGGCAAGTTGCGCCGCCGTTGACAAACGATCGGCCATTGTCTGGCGACATCGCACGGCTGGCCGAAAAAATCCGCACTGGCGCATTCAACGATCTATGAGCGGAAAACAATCCGCCAGTCCAATGCCGGTGCGGCTCGCACCTCGGACCATCCACGCGCCGCGCGGGCGCGAACTGAGCTGCAAAGGCTGGCATCAGGAAGCCGCGATGCGGATGCTGATGAACAATCTCGATCCGGACGTCGCCGAGAATCCGGATCAGCTGATCGTTTACGGCGGGACCGGTCGCGCCGCGAGAAGCTGGGATGCGTTCGAGGCGATTATTCGCTCACTCCGAGAATTGGAAGATGATGAGTCGTTGCTGGTTCAATCCGGCAAACCAGTCGGAAAATTTCGGACCCACGACCAAGCACCGCGGGTTCTAATCGCGAATTCGAATCTCGTTGGACAATGGAACAATTATGCCGAGTTCAATCGACTCGAGCGACTTGGCCTGACCATGTACGGCCAGATGACCGCCGGTTCGTGGATTTACATTGGGAGTCAGGGAATCGTGCAAGGGACGTTCGAAACTTTTGCGGCTGCCGGCAGGAAACATTTTGGCGGATCGCTCGAAGGAAAATTTGTTTTGACCGGAGGTCTTGGCGGAATGGGCGGTGCCCAACCGCTCGCGGCCACCATGAACGGCGCCGTTTTTCTGGGCGTGGAAGTCGATCCGGCGCGAATCGAGAAAAGACTGAAAAGCGGTTACTGCGACAAGATCGCCCATTCGCTTAATGAGGCGCTGAAGTTGATCGACGCGGCGCGCAAAGATCGACATCCATTTTCGGTCGGTCTCGTCGGCAATTGTGCCGACGTTTTGCCGGAAATCGTGAAGCGCGGCGTCGTTCCTGATGTTCTGACCGATCAAACCAGCGCTCACGATGCGCTCAACGGTTATGTGCCGAATGGAATGCCGCTGGCGGACGCGCTCGCTCTGCGCCGAAAGGATCCGGACGAATACATCGAGCGCTCCATGCAATCGATGGCGATGCACGTCGAGGCAATGCTTGCGTTGCAAAAGAAAGGCGCGATCACGTTCGACTACGGGAATAACATTCGCGCGCAGGCGCAAAAAGCCGGCGTTAAAAACGCATTCGATATTCCCGGCTTCGTTCCGGAATACATCCGTCCGCTTTTCTGCGAAGGCCGCGGTCCGTTTCGATGGGTCGCGCTAAGCGGTGAGCCTGATGACATCGCGCGCACAGACAAACTTGCTCTCGAATTATTTCCGGAAAACAAAACGCTCGGGCGCTGGATGAAGCTCGCGAAAGAGCGAATCCATTTCCAGGGATTACCTGCGCGCATTTGTTGGCTCGGCTACGGCGAACGCGCGGAGTTCGGCGTTGCGATGAACGAGCTGGTCAAGCGCGGCGAGATTAAAGCGCCGATTGTAATCGGGCGCGATCATCTCGACGCCGGGTCGGTCGCGTCGCCGAATCGGGAAACCGAAGGCATGATTGATGGCAGCGACGCCATCGCCGATTGGCCTTTGCTCAATGCGCTGATTAACACCGCTGCCGGCGCATCGTGGATCTCAATTCACAACGGCGGCGGCGTCGGCATCGGTTACTCGCAACACGCAGGAATGGTCGCTGTCGCTGACGGAACGGAAAATTCCAAGCGAAGATTGGAACGCGTTCTCACGAGCGATCCGGGAATGGGCGTTCTTCGTCATGTCGATGCCGGTTACTCGCACGCAATCGATTTCGCGGCCAAACACAAAATCGATATCCCGATGCAGTCGAAGCCGCGTGATTGAGCATGCAAAAACTGATCGAGTGTGTGCCGAATTTCTCGGAAGGGCAGGATGAGAACGTCATTCGCCAAATTACCGACGCGATTAAGTCGACAGACGGTGTTTCCCTGCTCGATGTCGATCCTGGCGCGACAACGAATCGCACGGTCGTAACTTTTGTCGGGAATCCGGAAGCCGCCGTCGAAGCGGCATTTCTTGGAATTCAGAAAGCGGCGGAATTGATCGACATGAGCAAACACAAAGGCGCGCATCCACGGATGGGCGCGACCGATGTTTGTCCATTCATTCCGATCAGCAATGTCACTTGGGAAGAAGCGATCGAGTGCGCGAAACTGTTGGGGAAACGCATCGGGGATGAATTACGAATCCCGGTCTATCTCTACGAGAAGGCCGCCAAGGATAAATCGCGATCCAATCTCGCGGTCATTCGAGCCGGCGAATACGAAGGGTTCGCCGAAAAAATCAAAAAGCCTGAATGGAAACCGGATTTTGGTCCGGCGAAGTTAAATGAGAAAGCGGGTGCGACTGCGATCGGCGCACGCGAATTTCTCGTCGCTTACAATGCCAACCTGAACACGAAGTCGGTGCGTCGCGCTAATTCGGTCGCGTTCGATGTTCGCGAGCAGGGTCGATTCAAAACGGAAGATGGTATGCCTTCGGGAAAAAAGATTCTCGACGCCAAGGGCGAGCCGGTCCGCATTCCCGGAATGCTCAAACACGTCAAAGCGATCGGCTGGTTCGTGAAGGAATATGGGATCGCGCAAGTTTCGATGAACCTGACCAACATCGAAGAAACGCCGCTGCATGCCGCGTTCGATGCCTGTTTCGAAGCCGCGACCAAGCGAGGCCTTCGTGTCACCGGCTCGGAAATTGTCGGTATGGTGCCGAAGAAATGTCTCACCGACGCCGGCCGCTATTTTTTGCGGAAGCAGCAATGGTCGGAAGGCGCTTCCGAGGAGGAACTGATCGACATCGCAGTGCGCTCGATGGGGTTAAGCGAACTGAAACGTTTCGATCCGAAAGAAAAAGTGATTGAATTAAAGATCGAATCGGATTCGAAATCGCTTGTGAAAATGAACCTGCGCGAGTTTTGCAACGAAACCTTGAGCGACTCGCCCGCGCCGGGCGGCGGTTCGGTGGCAGCACTGATGGGCGCGCTTGGGGTGTCGCTCGGTGGAATGGTCGCGAATCTCTCCGCCGGCAAACGCGGCTGGGATGATAAGCTCGAGTATTTCAGCAAGTGGGCGGTGAAGGCGCAGCAACTCAAAGACGAATTGCTTGCGCTGGTCGACGAGGATACTGCGGCTTTCAACAAAGTGATGGACGCGTTTGGTCTGCCGAAAGGATCCGACCAAGAAAAGAAAGCCCGCGCCGCCGCAATTGAATCAGCGACGAAGCACGCGGCCGAAATTCCATTTAGAGTGATGGAGACGGCGTCGAAATCGTACGAGCTGCTGGCGGAAATGGCCGAGAAAGGAAGTCCCGCGTCGGTTTCGGATGTCGGAGTCGGCGCGCTGGCGACACGTGCGTGCGTCGAGGGCGCGGCGTTGAATGTTCGAATCAACCTTGGTCAACTGAAGGACGAAAAATTCAAGTCGGCGCTTTCTGCGAAGGTCAAAACGATTCAGGCCGATTCGGAATCCCAATTTAAAAAGATTAACCAAACTGTGGAGAGCAAGCTCGCTTGAACCAAACTGGAGGGCGTCCGCGCCGTCGGCGCCCTAAAATTTGGGACACGACGGCGCGTGTCCCTCCAAAATTGTGAGTTCGCTCGCTCTTCTTCACGCGTCGCAGCTTGTTACGGTTGCGGGGCCGAAACACCCGCGAGTCGGAAAAGAATTATCCGATCTGGCAATCATTCGCGACGGCGGAATGCTGATCCGCGATGGCAAGATCGACATCGTCGGATCAAGCGACGAAATCGAGAAGAACTTGACTGCTTTAAGCAGTCGAGTTCCGGCAGCGTTGGAAAATGTTCAGGTTGTCGATCTTGGCGGGCGCGTTGTGCTTCCGGGATTTGTCGACGCGCACACGCATTTGATTTTCGGTGGAAATCGGCTGGACGATTTCGAGCGGCGCGCGCGGGGCGACACCTACGAACAAATCGCAAAAGCAGGCGGCGGAATCTGGTCCACGGTCGGAAAAACGCGGGCGGCGAGCGAGGACGAACTTTTCGAGCAGGCAAAAAGACATGCCGATTGGTTTTTGAAATGCGGAGCGACGACCGTTGAAGCGAAGTCGGGCTACGGACTCACCCTCGACGATGAACTGAAGACTTTGCGCGTGATGCAGCGATTGAACGATGAAACGCCGCTTGAAATCGTGCCGACGTTTCTCGGCGCGCATGCAGTACCGCGCGAAACGTCCGCCGACGAGTATGTCGATCTTGTGATTGGGGAAATGCTGCCGCGCGTCGCGAAAGAGAAACTCGCGGAATTCTGCGATGTGTTTTGCGAGCGTGGTTATTTTGACATCGAGCAATCGCGAAAAATCCTGAATGCGGCGAAAAAGCTCGGACTTAAATTGCGTGGTCACGTTGATCAGCTCACGAATTCCGGCGGGGCGAGGTTGATGGCGGAACTCGGCGCGATAACGGCAGATCATTTGGAAAAGACAGACGAGCAGGGGATCGCGGCATTGAAATCGGCGAACGTGCAGCCGGTGTTGCTACCTGGATCGGTTTACGCCCTTGGATCGACCTCGTATCCGCTCGCGCGACAGATGATTGAAGCCGGGCTCGCGGTCGTTCTTGCGACCGATTTCAACCCGGGATCGTCCCCGACACCTTCGATGCCGATGGTTTTGTCGCTGGCGTGCACGAAAATGAAAATGTCGCCCGCGGAAGCAATTACCGCCGCGACGATCAATGCGGCACATTCGCTGAACCGCGGCGATAAGATTGGCTCGTTGGAGCCCGGCAAACTCGCGAACTTTGCAGTGTTCGACTGCGAAGATTATCGTGAGCTCGCTTATTGGTTCGGATTTCCGCAAACGCACGCGGTTTACGCGCGCGGAAAAAGAATCCGCTAAACACGCCAAAGGGCGCTGAAATTAAGATCGAATTCAACGAATCTTTCGCGTCATTTCGCGTATTTGGCGGATAGTTTCTCGTTTGACCGGACAAAAATGAATGCGGCGCTCACAGAGCGCCGCTACAGTAAATGCTGATGAAGGTTCAAGTGGAGAAAAAGCCGGAGTCGGTCTCAACGCTAAAGATCGAATTGCCCGCGGATGAGGTTTCGAAGGAGTGGGACACGATTGCCAATAGCTTTGCACGCTTTGCCAAGATTCCCGGTTATCGGCCGGGCAAAGCGCCGCGGGCGGTGATCGACAAGCGTTTTCGGAAGGAAATTCAGGACGAAGTCACGAAGAAGCTCGTCTCCAAGAGTTATCGGGAGGCGATCGAGCAAAAAAAACTGCGCGTGGCCTCGCTGACGAATTTGGAAGAGGTCCATTTCGGCGAAGACAAATCGATGCGATTCCAGGCTACAGTCGTGACCGCGCCGGAGTTTAAATTGCCCAACTATAAAAATATTCCGGTCGAATTGCCGGACACGAAAGTAACGGAAGCCGAAATCGACGCGACGCTGGAACGCTTACGCGATCAAACTGCGGACTTTGTCGATGTTCCTGAGCGGGCCGCGCAGATGGGAGATTTTGTGGTGATTGATTTTGAGGGAACGATTGATGGCAAACCGATCAGCGAAGTTGTGCCGCAGGCGAGCAAGAATCTGCACGGCGGCAAGAAATTCTGGCTGCATTTGGCGGCGGACAATTTTCTACCGAAATTCTGCGACCAGATCGTAGGGCAGAAACCTGGCGAAACGCGCACCGTGACTGTCGATGTGCCGGCGGATTTTCTGGTCAAGGAATTGGCCGGCAAACAGGCCAGCTACGCGGTTACGCTGGGCGAGATCAAAGAAAAAGTCTTACCGGCAGTCGACGATGCTTTCGCGAATAAATTGCTTCCTGGAAAATCACTGGCCGAACTTCGTCATACGATTGAGCACGATCTCGAGCATGAGAAAAAACACGAAGTCGAGCGAGCGAAGGAAGCGCAGATTGTGAAATATCTGCACGAAAAGATTCAGTTCGATCTGCCGCCCAGTTTGCTTCGAAACGAGACCAAGCGCGCTCTGGCGGAGTTGGTGCAGCGAAATAGGGCGCGCGGAATTCCCGACGAAATGCTGAAAGACAAGGAGAAGGAGCTGATCGAGACCGCGGCAAGTGTCGCGCACCACCGATTGAAGACGAATTTCATTCTCGAACGAATCGCGGAGCAGGAAAAAATCGAAGTCAGACGGGAAGATGTCGATCTTCGGATCCGCCAGGAAGCGCAACATTACAATATTTCCAGCGACAAGATGCGGAAGGAACTCGAAGAACACGATGGACTTAACGCGCTCGCGGAACAGATTCTGCTCGGCAAGACTCTTGATTTCCTAAAGGCGAATGTTAGCGTCCAGCCGGTTTCGGAAGAGCAAACTGCGAAGAAATGAGTGAACTTAGAGAAAATCGCTCGCAATCGGTCTTGGTGCCGATGGTGGTGGAGCAGACTGGCCGCGGCGAGCGCAGTTACGACATCTATTCACGCTTGCTGAAGGACCGCATCGTTTTCATCGGCACGCCGATTGATGATCACATCGCGAACCTGGTGATCGCGCAGTTGCTTTTTCTGCAGATGGAGGATTCCAAGAAGGACATCAACATCTATATCAATTCGCCCGGCGGCAACGTGACGTCCGGCCTGGCCGTTTACGACACGATGCAATTTCTGACCTGCGACGTGACGACCTATTGCCTCGGCATGGCTGCGAGCATGGCGGCGGTGCTGCTTTGCGCCGGGACAAAAGGCAAGCGATTCGCACTGCCGAATTCCGACATCATGATTCACCAAGTCTCGGGCGGCGCGCAAGGTGCGGCCAGCGATGTCGAGCGTCAGGTTGATTACATGTTCAAATTGAAGAAGCGATTGATCAAAATCATTTCGCTGCACACCGGTAAACCGGAGGAACAGGTGCGGCTCGATTCAGATCGCGATTATTACATGTCGGCGGCTGAAGCGAAGACCTACGGCTTGGTTGATGAAGTGATCAAATCTCGCAAGGAACTGAAAGGGCTCGACGGCGCCCACTCGAGCGACCAGTCGGAACGCAGCTCAGGGCGGAAGTCGGAGGAATAGAAGCTGCTTTTTTAGGGGCAAATATGGCGCGCGCGACGAATCTCACGATGTGCTCGTTCTGCGGCAAGAGCCACGCCGAGGTGCGCAAGTTGATTGCCGGTCCGGGCGTTTATATCTGCGACAGTTGCATCAACGTTTGTAAAAGCATTCTCGACAAGGAACTGAACGAAGACGCGCGACGACAGTCTTCCAACATTCGCGTTCCGAAACCCCAGGAAATCCGGCGCATGCTGGATCAGTATGTAATCGGTCAGGACGTCGCCAAGAAAACGCTTTCGGTTGCGGTGCACAATCATTTCAAGCGGGTGATGCAAGCTGCTCCGTCGACCGATTCTTCGGCGGCATTTCAACCGGATCCGTTGGCCGAAGTCGAAATCGAAAAGAGCAACATTCTCTTAATCGGACCAACCGGGTCCGGAAAAACGTTGCTCGCCAAAACGCTGGCGCGAATTCTCGATGTTCCATTTTGTATCGCCGACGCGACTACGCTGACGGAAGCCGGCTACGTCGGTGAAGATGTCGAGAACATCATTTTGCGCTTGCTGCAGAATGCGGATTACGACGTCAAGCGCGCCGAAATCGGCATCGTCTATATCGACGAGATCGACAAGATCGGCCGGAAGACCGACAACGTCTCGATCACACGCGACGTTTCCGGTGAAGGAGTGCAACAGGCGTTGCTGAAAATTCTCGAAGGCAGCACCTGTAACGTTCCGCCGCAAGGCGGCCGCAAACATCCGCATCAGGAGTACATTCAGGTCAATACCGAGAAAATTTTGTTCATCTGTGGCGGCGCGTTCATTGGCTTGGACAAAATCGTTCAGAAACGCATCGGCCAAAAAGTGATGGGCTTCGGAGGTCCGACGATTGAAGCCGAGGAAGCGGCGCGCAAAGAGGCAATCCGGCACGTTGAACCGGAAGATCTGCTTTCGTTCGGAATGATTCCGGAATTTATCGGGCGCTTGCCGGTCGTCAGTTCGCTCGACGCGCTGACCGAGGAAGAAATGGTCGCGATTCTGACCGAGACGAAGAACGCGATGATCAAACAATACACCAAGCTTTTCTCAATGGAAGGCGTGCGGTTGACGGTGACGAAAGACGCTTTGCGCGCACTCGCCGCGCAATCAGTCACCAAAGGAACCGGCGCCCGCGCCCTGCGCTCGATGCTCGAGCGAATCATGCTCGACATCATGTACGACGTGCCGAGTCGGGAAGACATCGCCGAAGTCACGATCAATCGCGCTGTGGTCGAAGGCAAAAAGCTTCCACTGATTCGCAAGAAGCAGGACAAAGACGCCGCCTGATTCGACAAGAAAACGTCGAACGTCCAACATCCAACGCCCAATATTGAATTCAGAATCTGTCTGAGTTCGACATTGGGCGTTCGGCGTTCAGCGTTGGACGTTTGCTTTGTTAGCGTTGAGTTTCCCAAACTCGATGAGGACGATCCTTCTCAACACTGGTACCGAGCTTCTTGCAGGCGATGTGCACGACACCCATCTGGCGTTTATCGCGCGCGAAATTTTTTCGCTCGGATTGCGAATCGACGAACGGAGAACAGTTGGAGATGGCCCCGCAATCGGCGAAACGCTGAATGAATTATTCTCGAGGGGAGAAATAATTTTCGTCACGGGCGGACTCGGTCCGACGAGCGACGACATAACGCGCGACGTCGTTGCCGAGTTGCTGGGACTGAAATTGCAAGAGAATGCGGAGTTGCTCGCGTCATTGAAAGCGCGACTCAAAGCGCGCCGGATCAGATGGGTTGCAAGCATCGCGCGACAGGCTCTGGTCCCAGTCGGCGCAAAAATTCTTCCAAACGAAAACGGCAGCGCATCGGGATTGTATTTGAAAGCGGACATCAATTCGAAAATTCGTTCGCCGCACATTTTTCTATTGCCGGGTCCGCCCCGTGAGCTGCAGCCAATGTTTCGCGAGTCGGTGATGTCGATCTTGCGATCGATCGTCAAAGGGCCGCCAAAACTCGAGCGGCGATTTTACAAGATCGCATCGATGGGCGAATCGCTGATCGAAGAGGCGATCGGCAAAAAGATTCTGGCGATCCCTGGAGTCGAGCTTGGTTATTGCGCGCGACCGGGCGAGGCCGATGTTCGGATCATCGGCGAGCGGGCAGCACTTGATCAGGCCGATCAAGTTGTTCGCGCGGAGCTCGGGGATTCAATTTTCACTACGGGCGACGAAACGCTCGAAGAAGTGCTGGTCAAATTACTGACAAAGAAAAAACAAACGCTGGTAACCGCTGAGTCGTGCACCGGCGGATTGCTTGCAAACCGGATTACGAATGTGCCCGGCGCTTCCGCGGTTTTGCTGGCGGGATATATCGTTTATGCCAATGAGGCGAAGATCGACGTCCTCGGAGTCGATCCCAAATTAATCGAGGAGTATGGTGCAGTCAGTGAAGAAGTCGCGCGCTCCATGGCCGATTGGGCACGGAAACGTGCAGGATCGACATATGCGCTCGCAACGACTGGTGTTGCCGGGCCGAGCGGCGGTTCGGAGGAGAAACCGGTCGGCACCGTTTATGTCGCGCTCGCCGACGAGAATGACACGAGGATTAAGAAATTATTTTTCCCGAGCGACCGCGAGACTTTCAAACAACTCACCGCGCAGGCGGCCTTCGAAATGTTGCGGCGAAAATTAATTTAAAAATCGCCGACGTCGACCGGCGTGCCGACTTTGGCGTGATCGTAAAACAGTTTTGCGCCGTCGACTGACTCGCGAATGCAGCCGTGCGATGCCGCGTAACCTGGCAAGATTCCGATATGCATTCCAACGCCGTCTTCGGTTAATCGGAGGAACCATTTCATCGCGGCTCCGGCGAAACGCGTGCCGCTCGGCGCGGAATCGGCCCGCGCACTGACACCGGCGCGCACAATTCTGCCTGAGTGATCAACGAAGTCTCCGTAGAGACTCGAGTGATGATTTGGGTCTTTCTCGAGCACGCTCATATGGCCCCGCGGCGATTCGTGTCCGCGCTTCCCGGAGGAAATGGGACCGTCTGCCGCGATCTGATCGCCGACCATAAGGTAGGCCCGCTGCTTTGGAATCGAGACAACAATGTGCACGTTGTCCGCTGTAGCCTCTTTCAGCACCCCTTGATTAACTTTCAACGGCGCTTGTTTTTGAATGAGCTCGGCCGGTTTCTTCATTTTCGGTCCGAACAATTGCGCTCTGGATAATCCGGCAAGCGCGAACGCCGTCACGGCGATCATTGCTGTCAGGCAAAGGCGTTTCATGAATTTTTCGCGTAACTGTTTACTCGATTAATCCAGCCCGGCAACCAGCGGGCCTCGTGTCGTTCCGGTGGCGAGTTCTGGACTCGCCGACGCAACATCGCGGCTGCAGAATTCGAGAATTCACGCGCGGCACTCGGACCGTTTTCGCTACCGTGCATTTGTTCGAGGACTTGCAGTAATCCCCAGCCTTCGCCGCGGTAGCGTTCGGTGGGCAAAACGCCTTCGCCTTTGAAATTCACGTAATCGACCAGCGCATAAGAGCCGTGGGGCGTGCTTGCGACCCGCGCGAACTGGCGCTCCACATTGGCGCGTTCCGCCGGAGCGGCTTCGTCGAGCATCTTGGCCAGCGACTGCTGCAAACGCGCGACCATGAATTGGGCCTGAACATCGATCGTGTGCACGAGAAACTGCCGAAGCTCCCGCATTTGGTTTGAATTCTGTGCGCTGGAAAATTCGGCGCGCGAGTTCCACGGGCAAGCAAGCGACTGAGTGAGCCACGCGGGAATTGCGACCTGCCGCTCGCGCGCGAACGCGAGCAGTTTTGGAAAGCTTTCATCGAACGGACCATGCACGCCTTGTGGATACCAAATGAAATGACCAATTCCAAGCGAAGCGAAATTTTCCCCGCTGTTCCAGGCGGTAAGGCCAGCCACAGTGCCGTTGCTCTCATTTTGCCAAATCTTTTTCCCGATTCGAAGCGCGTCGGCATCGGAGATATGGGTCGATCCGGCTGTTTGGGGGTCGGTTTTCGACTTCGGAGTTTGTTTTGGTTTTGCCGATTGCCCCGGTTCCGGAGTTGGAGTCTTAAGCTCTTGAATCGGCGCGGGAACCCGGTGCGCGGTGAGCAAAAACAGAAAGACCGCAAAGATGCGACGGCCATGGTCTTGGGTTGACGAGCGCGGTTTCTCCACTAGCGTTGCAACTTTCTGCGCTGTTCCAGATTAAAGCGCAATCACATTCGCAATCTCAATTTATGAAATCCATTCTCCTTAGCGCCGTTGCTTTGTTCCTCGCGGTCAGCGTTTTTGCGGAAGAAAAGCCGCCTCAGTTGAAAGACTTGAAGGACAAGGCGAGCTACAGCATCGGTTTGAATTTTGGCTTTAATTTCAAGCGGCAGAATATCGATTTGAACAGTGACGCGTTTGCCGCCGGGTTCAAAGATGCTATGACGGGCAGGAACCCGCTCATGAGCGAGCAGGAAGTCAGGGACACGATGATGGCGTTCGAAAAAGATATGCAGCAAAAACAAGCGGAGACCGCCCAAAAAAACGTGGCTGAGGCGGACAAATTTCTCGCTGCAAACAAAACCAAGGAAGGCGTGAAGTCGACCGAGAGCGGTTTGCAATACAAAGTCTTGAAAGAGGGCAGCGGCGCACAGCCGAAAAGTAGTGACACCGTGACGGTAAATTATCGCGGCACGTTGATTGATGGGACTGAATTCGACAGTTCCTACAAACGCGGTCAACCGGCAACGTTCCCAGTCGGCGGTGTGATCAAGGGCTGGACCGAGGCTCTCCAGTTAATGAAGGTCGGCTCCAAGCTCCAACTTTTCATTCCGGCGAATCTGGCCTACGGCGAGCAAGGGCGCCCGGGAATTCCTCCGAACTCGCTGTTGATTTTTGAAGTGGAGCTGATGGATGTGAAGCCGGGGCAAACCGGCGGGGCGAGTCCAGCGCCTTCGGCGAAATAGTTGTAGCGGTGCTTACGCTCCCGCTCGGTTTTCACCAAAACCGAGTCATCGGCTTCCCTAGGCCGATTCGCAAAAAGCTCACGACCTCCCGCCGTAGAGTTCGCACCTGCGAACAGCTAATGCATCAATAATGAACCCAGTCTGTGGTGTGCCGCAGACCGGCATGATTGTTCTCAAGCACCGACCTAATAAACAGGCGCTTGGCACAAGCGCCTCCACAACACTTCGTCGAGAATAAGTCAATTCGTTGCTGTCGCAGTCGCTTCCCACGTAACCCGCGCTGCATCACCCCACAAATCTTCCAAGCTGTAAAACGCGCGCTTGTCGCGATGAAAGATGTGGACAACAACTTCGAGATAGTCGAGCACGATCCATTGGCTCGCCGGAAAACCGTCTATCGCGCTGGCGCGCAGGTTATGATCGTCTCTCAATCGAGTCTCAATCTCACCGGCGATCGCCTTCAGCTGCGGTTCCGAAGTCGCCGAGCAAATGACGAAGAAATCGGTAAAGCTCGAGATGCCGGCGAGATCGAGCACAACAATTTCTTCGGCCTTTTTGTTCGAAGCAAGCTCGGCGCAGGTCGTGGCTAACTGTTTCGCGGTTATGTCGTTGACTCCCGGTAGAGTTTTTCCCGTCGAATAATTTCTTCCACGGTCTGCGGTACGAGATAACGGATGGAGCGGCCGGACGCAACCCGGTTTCGAATGTCAGTGGCCGAGATGTCGATGTTGCGTTGCACCACGGGATAAATTTGCTGCTTTAGTTCGCTGCAACCGCGATCAAGAATGGCGAATTGCACCAGCTGTTTGAGCTCCTCGACGCGATGCCATTTGTTCAATGAACTGGCGTTGTCGGCGCCGATGAGCCAAAAAAGTTGGGCCTTCGGCTCGCGTTCACGGAATTGCAGCGCGGTATCAATGCTGTAGGAAGGTGCGGGTCGTTGAATTTCACAATCGTCGAACACAAATCCTTCCTGACCTTTGATGGCAGCCTGCAACATTTCCAAACGCAATGTCGCACTTGCGCTAGGTGGTTCTTTCAATGGAGATGCCGCGGCTGGAACGAAAATGATTTGGTCGAGCTCGAGTTTCTCGCGCGCTTCTCGCGCCAGAATCAAATGGCCGTGATGAATCGGATCGAAAGTTCCGCCGTAGATGCCGATTTTTTTCAACCTAGTTTACTATTGATGCTTCAACCACGAATGCACACGAATTAACGCGAATATTTCTATCACTTCCGTCCATTAGTGTTTATTGGTGTCCATTCGTGGTTAATTTCGTCTGCAATGAATAGCGACGATTCGCTGGGGCAACTGATACTCTGCGGCGTTCCCGGAAAAGAGCTCGACGCCGGAAGCGCGGAATTGTTCCGCCGTGTCCAACCTGGCGGGTTCATTCTTTTCGGGCGCAACGTCGAAAGCGCGCCCCAATTGCGAAAGTTGATCGACGACCTTCGCGATCTGAGCGCGGTGGAGCCAATCATCACCGTCGATCAGGAGGGCGGTCGCGTTTCGCGATTACGATTGATTGGGAGCGAACCCCCAAACGCGCAGCAGTTACGTGACAAGGACGATGTCGATCTTATCCGACGGCATGGCGACATTACCGGGCGATTGCTGCGCGTATTCGGGTTTAATCTCGATCTCTGTCCGGTGCTCGACATTTCGTTTGATGACAACGCGGACAATTCGTTGCGCGGCCGCTGTTACGGCAAAACGGTCGAGCAAGTGGTGCGCAATGCCGGCGAGTTCAACGACGCGATGCGAAAGCAGGGGATCGCCAGCTGCGGCAAACATTTTCCCGGTTACTCGGCCGCGAAATCGGACGCGCATTACGAACTGCCGCGGATCGACCGGACGCGAGAAGAACTGAATCAAAACGAGCTGGCGGCGTTCCGCCAATTTATAGGTAGGGGCGGTTCACCGAACCGCCCGCGGGCGATTGAGGGCAATCGCCCCTACCTTGAGGATGGAATCGTGGACAGCATGATGATTTGTCACGGTTGGTATCCGTCGCTCGTCGCGGAGAAGACGCCAGCGAGCTTGTCGCGCCGCGTCATCACGGACTTGCTGCGCAATGAATTCGGCTTCGATGGTCTGGTCATGACCGACGATCTCGACATGGGCGCGATCTTGAACGGATACAGTCTCGAACAAACGATCCGTCTCGCGATCGGCGCCGGAAACGATCTGGCGATGATTTGTCATCGTATCCCGGAAATCGAAAACGTGCATCGAATTCTGGGAACTTTGCCGAGAGACCAAATCGCTCGCTCGCTTGTCAGCGTCGCGAAATTCAAGAAACAAATGCAACCGCCGCATGAATTCTCTGAAGCCGCGTTTCGCAAGATCGATAACGAGATCTGGGACCTGCGCGTCGCGACTCTCGGCGAAGAACTCGCCAAGCAACGCAGCGTCGAAGACGGCAAACGGTCGCCGGTCGAAGTGTACTAAATAAGACTGGCGAATCGCGCTGGTGATGGGCGGTGCCACCGCACACGCGTTTTCAAGAAAGTTAAAGAAATTCGCCGCAGATGCGTCCGTTTAGTCCGCGTATCCGAATCAGACTTCCAAAGCTTCAATCTTTTGTCCACTAAGGTATCGCCTGACAAGCTCGCAAGAAGGGCAGCGTGACGACGCCTTCGCGCGACAAGCAAAGGAGGAATCGTCATGCATGCATTCACCAATTCACCGCGTCGCTTTGGAATTCTAATAGGGTTGCCGATTTTGGTCGCGACTGCCGCTTTCATGACTCGGCCGGGTCACACCAACATATCGGCACGACTAACGGTCCCGAACAATATTCAGCAATTCACATCGGCCGGACACGTTCTCGGCTTTGCTGCGAATAGTGTCTTTGTAGCGGGCGGCTCGCATGCGTTACGTGTCGAGTTCGTCAATTCGCACGCGACCAATCCGATGAGCGATGCAGTGCCGAGCGATACCCAACACGCGACGCCATTGTCGCACGTTGCCTATCCCAATCTTTGGGACGGTGTAACGCTTAACTACGACGCACCCAGCGGCGCAATTGCGCGCAGCACTTATCGGATCGAACCGCATGCGAACATCGACAACATTCGTTTGCGTTACAACGCGCCGGTCTCGGTGCAGGGCGATGGATCGTTACGAATTAGCTTCAAGACTGGGACGCTGAATGAAACCGCGCCGGTGGCCTGGCAGGAACGCGACGGAAAACGCGTGCTGGTGCGCGTGGCATTCGCGTCGCGCGGCGAACGCGAAATTGGATTTGTAGCAGACAAGTACGATCGAACCGCACCGCTCTTTATCGATCCGACTCTGATTTGGAACACTTTTCTTGGCGGGACCGGAATAGACATTGGTTCAGGTATAGCAGTCGATGGCAGCGAGAATGTCTATGTGAGTGGTTATAGTCAGGCAGGCTGGGGTTCGCCTATTCTGCCGTACACAAGTGGCTTTTGCCCATTCGTTGCGAAACTGGACCCGAACGGAAACCTTCTCTGGAACACGTTTCTGGGCAGCACCGGTCCCAATCAGATAAATGTAAATTCTGTTGGTGGTATTGCGGTTGATGCCACAGGCAATGTTTTTACCGTTGCCACTTCCATTACGAGCTTCGGCACGCCGGTCCGCCCCTATACGGCATCGCAGGACGCATTTGTCGCGAAGCTAGACACAAACGGAAATCTGATTTGGAATACTTTCCTCGGAGGCAGCGATAATGACTTGGGATTCGGAATAACAATCGATGCGCTAGGCAATGTTTATGCGGTTGGTCATAGCGAGGCGACCTGGGGGACGCCTGTCCGTGCTTACAGTGCTGTCGATGCGTTTGCGGCAAAGCTGGATAGTAATGGAAATTTAATATGGAATACGTTTCTGGGCGGCTTTGGTTTTGATGAGGCGCACGGGGTTGTGGTTGATGCGACCGGAAATGTTTACGTCGCGGGTTACAGCGCGGCAACCTGGGGCTCTCCCATTCGTGCGTACTCGGCTGGTCAGGACGCGTTTGTTGCGAAGCTGGATTCGAGTGGAAACTTGGTTTGGAATACTTTCCTAGGTGGCACTGGCTCAGACGAAGGATTTGGACTTGCGATAGATGCAACGGGAAACTTGTATGCAACTGGTTTCAGCACGGCTACATGGGGATCGCCTGTTACGGCCTTCGTCCCCAGCGCGGACGCTTTTCTGGCGAAGCTCGATTCAAACGGCAACCTGATTTGGAACACGTTTGTTAGCGAGAGCTCAGATACGGAAGGTTACGCTGTAGCGAGCGATCCACTCGCAAATATTTATGTGACGGGTTTGGCTTCCAGTTCAGCTTTCCTGGCTCAACTAGATTCCAATGGAAACCTGACATCGAGTACAGTCTTTGGTAGCAGTGCCGGCCAGAACAGCGGCCAGGGAATCGCGATCGATCCCGCTCAGAATGTTTACGTCGCGGGTTACAGCGCGGGAACCTGGGGCTCGCCGATCCGACCTTCCGCGGGCGGCAGCAACATTGACGCTTTTGCTGCGAAATTCGGCGCAGCGGTAACACCCACACCGACTCCAACACCGACACCGACAGCTACTCCAACACCGACAGCTACTCCAACGCCGACACCCAGCCCTACGCCAACGCCAACTCCTGTACCGATAACTACTGGTAAGGTTACCGGTGGCGGTAAGATTCAGGGAGATCCAGCTTTCTCTGTGGCGGGAGATCTCATATCGGTGCCGGCATCGATTCCTAGTCTGGCCGATCCGAAATCGCAAGCCACGTTCGGGTTCGTCGTGCAATCAAGTTCATCAGCAACTCCAGCTGGAAACTTGGAATACAACGATCATGGGGCGGGGGTTCGGATCAAAGTGATCTCTTATACTTCGTTGCTGATAGATAGTGGTCGTTGCGGCGCGAACACCCACGCGACATTCACCGGAACCGCCACAGTTACGCGGTCCACCGGCACAACCACCGAGCCGTTCAAGGTTGAAGTGGACGATTGTGGAGAGCCGGGAACTTCGGACACGTTCGGAATCACGACAACGACTTACTCTGACGGACCTACAACGCTCACGGGGGGCAACATCCAGATTCACAAGTAGCACGGAGGGCCCGGCGCCGGCGTTACGGCCGAAACTCGCTGATTTCTTGCCGTTCGCCTTCGGGGAACGAGCAGACTATCGCGAAGTGGGGCGTGCCGCGGCCGTGCCAGATTTGAGCGGACACCATCTTGACCCTTCGGGTGATTTCACCCTATCCTCCGCTCTTCAAGGATCGACATCCGCATGAATAATCGCGCTGAACTTACAATCCGCGGTCTGATTATCGGCATCATCATCACGGTGGTCTTCACCGCGGCCAACGTTTACTTCGGGCTCAAGGCCGGTCTGACTTTTTCGACGTCGATTCCGGCAGCGGTGATTTCGATGGCGATCTTGCGTTATTTTCGTGACGCAACGATCCAGGAAAACAACATTGTGCAGACAGTCGCGTCGGCAGCGGGCACGCTGTCGTCGATTATCTTCGTGCTGCCGGGTTTGATCATGATCGGGTATTGGACCGAATTCCCTTTCTGGACTTCGTTTTGGATCTGCGCACTCGGCGGAATTCTCGGAGTGATGTATTCAATCCCATTGCGGCGCGCGTTGGTCACTCAGTCTGATTTGCCGTATCCGGAAGGTGTCGCCTGCGCTGAAGTGCTCAAGATCGGAAGCAGCGGCAGTTCCGAACATGCTTCCGAGGTTGAACATGGTCGGGCTGGTCTGCTCGCAGTGCTGTGGGGGTCGATTGTTGCGGCTGTGTTTGCGGTGGTCGTTCAGACGCAACTATTTGCCGCTGATGTGGCCCAGACCTTTCGCATCGGCAAACGCGGCGCAGTGAGCGGTTACGATTTCTTTTTATCGTTTGCTCTTCTCGGCATCGGACATTTGGTCGGCCTTTCGGTTGGAATTGCGATGCTCATCGGCGCTTTTATCGGTTGGGGTTGGGGCGTGCCACATTATTCGGCCAGTGCCGGCGACATTACGACTGCAGCAGCCCAACTCGCACAATCCACTTGGAGTCATAAGGTGCGCTTCGTTGGCGCGGGCGCGATCGGCGTTTCAGCAATCTGGACGTTGTTGAAATTGGTAAAGCCGGTCGCGAGTGGACTCGCTGGCGCGATGGCGGCATCTCGCGCGCGCAAGGCAGGGAAAGCCGATACCCTACCGATTACCGAGCGCGACATTCCAATTGGAATCGTCGGCGTCGTGACATTGGTTTGCATGCTGCCGATCGGCTGGTTGCTTGGCTATTTCGCAAACTCCAGCGGACTCGGTGCGCATTTGCCAACGCTTATCATCGGCGGCGTGACCTACATCGTGTTGATGAGCTTTTTCGTTTCTGCGGTGTGCGGTTACATGGCCGGGCTGATTGGTTCGTCAAACAGTCCGCTCTCCGGCATCGGAATTTTAGTCGTGATCGGCGCCGCTTTACTTTTGGTGATGGGAGTCAAACCGTACGTCGGTCCGGATGCGGGCAAAGCTCTGATTGCGTTCGCGCTGTTCACGACAGCTGTGGTCTTCAATGTCGCGGCGATCGCGAATAACAATCTCCAGGATCTCAAGACCGGACAGCTTGTTGATGCGACTCCGTGGAAACAGCAGTGGGCGCTCGTAATTGGCGTTGTCGCGGGCGCGTTTGTGATTCCTCCGGTGCTTGATCTTGTGAATCGCGCTTACGGTTTCGTCGGCGCGCCAGGTGCAGAGCTGCGTCCGCATCCGCTGCCGGCGCCGCAGGCCGGATTGATCTCGTCACTCGCCAAAGGTGTAATTTCTGCCGACATCGATTGGAGCTTGATTCAAATCGGAGCGATGATCGGCGTTGGCATTATTCTGCTCGACGAGATCCTCCGTCGCACGACGAAACACATGCATGTTCCGCCGCTGGCGGTCGGTCTGGGAATTTATCTGCCCACGCAAAGCACGCTGATGATTGTGGTCGGCGCGATTGTCGGTTGGTTCTTCGATCAGCGCGCGAATCGCACTCCCAAGCCGGAAGCGACAAAGCAGTTGGGTGTGTTGCTCGCGTCAGGCTTGATCGTCGGAGAGGGCATTATTGGCGTCGTCATTTCGGCAATCGTGGTATTCTCCGGGAAGGATGCGCCGCTCTCGGTGGTTGGGCCGGCGTATGAAACAGCCGGAATCATCATTGGTGGTGTGGCGTTCGTGGCAATCGCCTTCGCGCTTTACCGCTGGATCCTGGGAATGGCTTCCGCAAGATCGACATGAAGCGGAAATGGAATTGGCCGATTTGGGTCGGCTTCGTTGTCGCGGTCGGCGGATTGTTCAGCTACGAATACTTCGCGCAATTTCCGATCGCGCGCGATTTCCCCTGGGCGAACCCTTTGCTTTTCGGCATCGGCGCCAGTCTGCTGCTGATCGGCCTGTTCCGGGCGTTTGGGCGACCGCAACTCTATCGCGGCAAGGTTTTCGGCTCGATCTTCGCGGTCGTAGCCTTCCTTCTTTTTTCCTTCTTTGCTTACGAGATCTTCTATGTGCTTCGACAGGTCCCGCTTTCCGCCCAAGCGCCGCGGGTCGGCGAGAAAGCGCCTGATTTTTCATTGCCCGATCAAACTGGAAAGCAAGTCACGCTGGCCGATCTACTGTCACCCAACGGCGCGGTCTTAATTTTTTATCGCGGGCATTGGTGACCGCTTTGCAACTCCGAGTTGCGGAGTTTTCAGCGCAGTCTTTCGGAATTTCAAAAGCGCGGAGTTCGCGTCGCCGCGATTAGTGTTGATTCGGTTGAAATCAATCGTGGCCATTCGCAGAAGATGGGTTACGCCTTTCTGCTCCTCTCCGACTCAGACGCGGCGGTTATTCGTCGTTACGACGTGCTTCATCGCGGGGCTGGACCGAAAAACAACGACATTGCGCGGCCGGCTGAGTTTTACATCGATGCAAATGGGACGGTTCAATGGGTGAACTTGACCGAGAACATCGCGGTGCGGGCGCGGCCGGAGCAGGCGTTGAACGCGATCGATACGGCCAAAAGTGGCCGGCGCGATTGACGGCGCTTCGCCGACTTAATAACTTCAGCGCACGTGCAGGCGGAACTGGAACAACTACTCGTCCTTCAAGATCGACAGCAAAAGATCAGGCAAATCGAGAACGAAATTCGAAATCTGCCGCTGCAACGCAAGCATCTCGAATCGCAGCTCGCCGAAAGCGCGGCCAGTCTTGACGCTATCAAGCACAAGGCGCGGCAAGTTGAGGTCGACCGCAAAAAGCTTGAGCTCGACGTCGGCACACGCAATGAGAGCATCTCGCGGCTCAAAACCCAGCAATATCAAACGCGCAAGAACGACGAGTTCCAGGCGATGGGTAACGAGATCCAACGCTACGAAGATGAGATTCGCAAACTGGAGGACCAGGAACTCGAGCTGATGGAGCAGGGGGACAAGTTGAAGGTCGAGGTCACCGCCGAGGACAAAAAAGCTAGCACAACAAAGGATTCGATCTCGCGGCAAATGAACGATCTCGGCGAAAAATCGAAAGCACTCGAAACACGCCTGGAGGAATTATCGAAAGAGCGAAAGGAATTAGCGGACAAGATGGACGAGGATTTGCTGAATCGGTTCGAGCGACTGTTCGCGAGCAAGGGTGACTCAGCCATTGTGGCGGTCGAGCATGGCGTCTGCACCGGTTGCCACATGAAATTGACTACCGCGACGGTGAAAGACGCGGAGGCCGGCAAGGAAATTGTCAACTGCGAGCAGTGCGGCCGAATCCTCTACGTTGCGCGGTAAGATCGAACAAGCCCGCTAATCACGCGAGTTAATAAGTCAGACGATGAATCAATTGCCTCTTTTTATTGGCGTAATTCGTGTGATTCGCCGGAGGCCTTAATCTCAGAACGATTCACTAAACATTGAAACGGAACGTCATCACGTCGCCGTCGCGCACTTCGTAGTCTTTGCCTTCAATCCGCAGTTTTCCGGCCTCGCGCGCTTTCGCGAAAGAACCAAGTGCGACCAAATCGTCATAAGCGATCGTTTCCGCGGCGATGAAACCACGTTCGAAATCGGAATGGATCGCACCCGCGGCGGCGGGAGCCTTTTCACCAGCGTGAATAGTCCAGGCGCGCGTCTCCTTTTCGCCGGTGGTCAAAAACGTGCGTAGACCAAGCAAATGATAAACCGCGCGAATGAGCGCGTGGACTCCGCTATCTTCCACTCCAAGACCCCGCAGATATTCGAGGGCTTCTTCCTCGCTCAGATCGGCCAGTTCGCTTTCGATCCTGGCGCTGATTACGAACGCTTCCGTTCCGAAATGATGTTGCGCGTAATCCTGGACGAGATCGACATACTTTACGGCGGCATTTGTTCGATCACCCTTTGCCACTGCGGCCAGATCGGTTTCCGCGACGTTGCAGGCAAAGAGTGTCGGCTTTGAAGTCAGGAGAAAGAAATTTCGCGCCACGACCTTCTCCTCCGGCTCAAGCGACGCGGAGATTGCCGGTTTTCCGGAATCGAGATGAGGCAAAAGCTTTTCGGCGACTGCGCTTTCGATTTTTGCGCTCTTCTCGCCGGCGCGGACTTCTTTTTGCAATCGGTCGTGCCGCTTCTGGAGGGACGCGAGATCGGCCAGCACCAGCTCCGTGTTGATGACTTCGATGTCGCGAACCGGATCGATCGTGGCGCTGACGTGATGGACATCCGCGTCGGCAAAGCAGCGGACGACCTGCACAATCGCGTCCACTTCGCGGATATGACTGAGAAACTGGTTGCCGAGTCCTTCGCCCGCGCTCGCGCCTTTGACCAGACCGGCGATATCCACGAATTGGATCGCGGTCGGCACAATTTTTTTCGAGCGCGACATCTCACCAAGCTTTTCCAAACGCGGATCCGGCACGGTGACGACGCCGACGTTGGGATCGATCGTGCAAAAAGGATAATTTTCCGCCGATGCGTTGTGCGTCCGCGTAACGGCGTTGAACAACGTCGACTTCCCGACGTTAGGCAGTCCAACAATTCCGGCGCTGAGCATGATTCCTCTTCTGTAGCGGCGGTCTATGACCGTCGCAAAATGTATCTCGAAGCGAGTGGAGATTTGGCCACTCCTGGTAAATAGTTGCGTCCTTAGATCGGGCTGTAGTTCAGCTTGGTAGAACGCTTGAATGGGGTTCAAGAGGTCGTGGGTTCAAATCCCGCCAGCCCGATTCTCCAATGTGTTTTACTTCTATGTCCTTCGAAGTGGCAAGACGGGCCGCAGGTATATTGGCTCTTGTGAGAATCTGGAGAATCGGCTCAGGCAACATAATGCTGGCGGCTCGAAAGCTACGCGTCATGGCGTCCCATGGGTTTTGATACACAGCGAACAATGTGAAACTCGTGTAGCGGCTGCGAGAAAAGAGAGATACTATAAAACAGGGCGCGGTCGAGATGAGTTGAACCGATTAGCACGGTAGAACGGTCGCCGCGGCGACAGGTCGTGGGTTCAAATCCCGCCAGCCCGACGTCGTGCAATGATTCCCCAGAATAAAAGGAACTTACCATTCATCGCCGCGCTAGCGGTACTCGGCGTCGTCGGGCAGGTCGTCCACGCGGAAGAAAGAGGATCCGCCAAGCTAAACGTCGCTGGGTTCGAGCGCGCTCGCGACCTGATTCGGCACGGCCATTTCGTTGATGATCGCAAAGGCGCGTGGGCTGCGCACCAGCCATCGCGGGCGACGAAAAACGAATTCATCCGCGCCCACGGATTCGCCGAATACGCGAAATGGCACCTGGCGATCGACAAGCGACACGGCGAGGAGACCAAGGCGCGCTACAAATTTCCGTTCGGTGATTTCAGCGCGCTGCATCGTTGCGGATTACTCGCGGCCAAAGCTCGCGCACATGAGTACGGCTACGCTGAAATTGAATCGGCGGCGTCCGAATTGCTCGCGCTGATTGAATCAGCCAGACCAGGCGGTCAAAAAAGCATCGACTAATTCCGGCAAATCGTCGCTGTAGCCGCCTTCAAGGATTGCCGCGGCCGGCACATCGATCTCCGCCAGCCACTTTCCAAGGGTGGCAAAGTCCTCTGTTTCCAGGGTCATTTCTGTGAGCGGGTCTCCCGAATACGCGTCGAAGCCAGCCGAGACGAGCAACAATTCCGGTTTCGCCAGAAGAAGCTTTTGCAGTGCGCGCTCGATCGCGTTGACGTGCTCGGCGCGGGGCGTGCCCGGTGCGACCGGATAATTGTCGATGTTCGCGAACGATTCTGCGCCGGTTCCAGGATATGCCGGAAATTGATGAATCGACGCGAAGCTGAGCCGGGGATTGTGCGCAACGACATCCTCCGTCCCGTTCCCGTGATGGGCGTCAAAGTCCCAGATGGCAACGCGTTCGACACCGCTGTCGAGCGCGGCAAGGGCCGCGATGGCGACGTTGCTGAAGTAACAGAAACCCATCGCTCGGTCGCGCGTCGCATGATGTCCCGGCGGCCGCATCAGGCTAAAAGCGTGCTGGCCGTGAGCGCCGGCGAGCGCGGTCTCGATCGCGGCGCCGGCGGACAAGATCGCGTGGTCATAAATCCGTGGATACGCCGGCGTATCCATATCAAAATCGTGCACTGCGGTTCTTATCTGCTCCACGTGATCACGAGAATGGGCGCGCAACAGATTACGCTCCTTTGCCGGCTGCGGTTCGCGCCATTCCCAGTTTCGATCTCGATCTTTCAGCACCGGAACGGTGCGCGTGATTCGTTCCGGCCTTTCCGGATGGCCCGAGTTCGAATACTCAACGCAGTGTGGGTCGTGAAAAATGATCATCGCGATGGTGATTGACAAATGTACTCCTGCATTGCGATGCTCGGTTCCATGCGCGGGGAGCGCGCCCCCAAAACTCAACCAATTCACATAAAATGAAACATTACATTCCAAAAATTGCGGTCGTGATTTTATCGGCTCTCGCGGTTGCAAGTGGACTGCGAGCTGGTCCTCCAACGGTCGATGACGTGGGCGACGCCGACTCGTTCGGTGCAAATGCTCACTTCATGGGCGCGGAAAGCGGATTCATAACTTTGCAAACCGCTGCGTGCACGCCAACGCCGACACCCACGCCAGGGCCGCCCTCGGTCAATCCAGCCAACAGTGACCAGTGCTTCCAGGTCACGGATACTTCGGTGACGACGCCTTTCGATGCCGAGAACAGTTGCCGAATTAATCTGCCGGGCAGCGCGGCGAAGACGATCATCTACCCGGTTCTGAACTTCTTCTACACTTACAACATGAACAACACGACTGGCGTGCCCGCCCAGGCGCGTTTTCAGTTCACGGCCAACATCACCATTGTCAGCAGCGTGCTCAACGACCCGAGCTGCATCGATCCCAACACCAGCGCGCCATGCGGCGGCCAACTGACATTTCAGTTCACGCCCAATCGCGTGTTCGATGATCGACATCTCGACACGGGTGAAACTGCCCAGGTTCGCATGACTTTTAGCCGTGCGGGCAACGCTGGGATCAGCAAAGCCAATTTGATCGGCGAAGGCCTGCCCTCTGCGCTGGTCGATAAGCTGTTCAAGAATCCAATGACACTTCAATTGAACGTCGTTGGCACAGCCAAGAACGTGGACTTCGCGAGCGTCACCGACAATATGCGCTTGTTCGGCGACTAAAGATCGCGAGAAAGATCACGATCGCCGCTTCGGAGCGATTCGAAGCGGCGATTTTTTTTGATGCGATTCGGACTTGATGAACGGAAGGCGAATGCGGATGGTGCGCGTCGTTCGTTCAATCGATTCAAATGCTTAGCGGACAGAAGATCGTCGTGGTGATGCCGGCATATAATGCTGCCCGCACCTTGCAAAGAACGTACGACGAAGTGATGGAGCAGGGGATTGTCGATCTTGTCATCGTGGTGGATGACGCGAGCCACGATGAAACGGTTGCGATCGCGCGCACGCTCAAAGACGTCCAGGTGGACGTGCATCCGGAAAATCGAGGTTACGGCGGTAACCAAAAAACCTGTTATCGTCTCGCGCTCGCCGCCGGGGCGGACATCGTAGTGATGATTCATCCGGATTATCAATACACGCCGCAACTGCTTCCGGCGATGGCGTCGCTGGTTGCGAGCGGTTTGTATCCGTGCGTGCTCGCCTCGCGCATTCTCGGTGGCGGCGCGCTCGATGGCGGAATGCCGTGGTGGAAATATGTCGCGAACCGATTCCTCACTTTCGTCGAGAATTTTCTGATTGGTGCGAAGCTTTCTGAATATCACACTGGATATCGCGCCTTTGCCCGAAGCTTGCTCGAGCGCGTTCCCATCGAGAATAACTCCAACGATTTCGTCTTCGACAATCAGATGCTCGCCCAAATCGTTTGGCTCGGCTCGAAAATCGGCGAGGTGACGTGTCCGGCGAAATATTTGCCTGAAGGATCGTCGATTAACTTTCGTCGAAGCGTGCGTTACGGCCTCGGTTGTCTTGGCACGGCTTTGCGTTTTCGCCTCGCCCGCTGGCGGCTCCTTCCGCCACCTGTTTAACGATGCCGACAGTTCCGGCGCAGGCCAGCCCGCAAAACGATCGCCTGATCACAATCGCGGTCTGTATTTTTCTCACCGCCATCGTCTGGAGCGTATTCGGCCAAACGCTGAACCACGAGTTTATCAACTTCGACGACGACCGATACGTTTATCAAAACGCCGAGGTCAGTCGGGGCCTAACTGTCGATGGACTCAAATGGTTGTTAACTCACAGTCATGCACGGCTGTGGCATCCGCTGACCACCTTAACTCACATGATTGACTGCCAGGTATATGGACTACGGCCCGGCGGCCATCATTTCACAAACGTGGTTCTGCATACCGTCGGATCAGTGCTGCTGTTTCTCGCCTTGAGTCGGATCACTGGTTATGTCTGGCGAAGCGCATTTGTTGCTGCGATTTTTGCGATTCATCCCATGCGCGTCGAATCGGTGGCTTGGGTTGCGGAACGAAAAGACGTCCTTAGCGGGATTTTTCTCATGCTGACCCTGGTCGCGTATCTGCGCTATGCGCGAGCACCCAGCTGTCGTCGCTATATCGTGTTCTCGATCCTGGTAGCGTGTGGGTTAATGTCAAAGGCAACATTTGTCACTGTGCCGCTGGTGTTGCTGCTGTTGGATTACTGGCCGTTGGGCCGGGTTCAAAGTCTTCGTGATGCCTGGCGTCTTGCGCTGGAGAAAATCCCCTTGGTTGCGCTTTCGCTCGCCGCATCGGGCGTGACGGTTTTCGTCCAAACGGTAACGATGGCGTCGCTGGAACAATTAGCCCTGCTGCCACGCATCAAAAACGCGGCCGTTAGTATAATCGTTTATCTGCGGCAAATGTTTTGGCCGTTCGACCTCGCGGTCTTTTATCCGCACCCGCACGATCGATTGAATATCTGGATCGTTCTGGGATCGGTGTCCCTGATCGTGGCAATCACGTTGGTCGCAGTTTTGTTCATGCAGAAGCGGCCTTATCTTTTTGTCGGCTGGTTTTGGTATCTGATACTGCTTTTTCCAGTGCTCGGACTTTTTCAGGCTGGCCTACAAAGTCGGGCCGATCGTTTCACTTACCTTCCGCACATCGGAATAACTATCGCAGTCACATGGACGATTGCTGACTTCGCACCGCGGTGGCGTTATCGAAGCGCCATTCTAGCGTCGACAGCAATGTGCCTAGTCGTTGCGTTCGCGATTTGTGCGTGGAAACAAACAACCTACTGGCGCGACAGTATTTCGCTTTGGAGACGCGCGCTCGCAGTCACGACCGACAATCAAACCGCCCATCAAAACTTGGCGGCGGCTTTGTGGGCTCGTGGCGACATCGCGGAAGCCCAGATGCAGTCGCGCGCCGGGAATATAATCCACGCCGAAGCGACGGTGAAAGATTTTCCGTTCAACATTGCTGCGCGCGATGATCTCGGGGTTTTGCTCGTCCAAGCCGGAGATGTCCACGGCGCGATTACCCAATGGGAAGCGAGCTTACAAATCGACCCGAATGACGGGAACGCGCTGAACAACCTGGCCTGGATCTTGGCCACTTATCCGGATGATTCGATCCGGAATGGACAGCGAGCTGTCGGACTGGCGGAATCGGCGACGGTGCTCCCCGGCGGCGACGTGCCGATTGTCCTTCGTACCTTGGCCGCGGCCTACGCCGAGTCGGGCGATTTTTCCAAGGCCATCGACACGGCCCAACACGCCGTCGATTTGGCGACCGCACAAAACAACACTTCATTGCTGGCGACATTGCGACATGAAATCGAACTTTATCACGCGCGCACGCCTTATCGTGAATCGCCGCCGCAGTAAGCTCAAACGCTCACTGGCACTATTTGCATGAAGGCTCGCGCCCGCGCCGTTGAAACGAGTTCCCCGTCGTTGTCATGGCAACTTTGCGTTTGCGCCATTATCACCGTTTTAATTTGGATCGTCTTCGGCCAAACGCTCGGCCACGACTTCGTCAATTACGACGACAAGACCTACGTCTACGGAAATTCGCTCGTTGCCGCCGGTCTGAGTTTTCATGGTTTGTCGCAGGCGTTCGTCGACACCCAAACTAACAACTGGCACCCGCTCACGATCATTTCGCACATGATTGATTGCCAGTTCTACGATCTCAAAGCCGGCGGCCACCATTTCACAAATGTTTTCCTGCACACGATCGCCACGGTTTTGCTGTTCTTTTGGTTGTGCAAGATCACTGGCGCGTTTTGGCAAAGCGCTTTTGTGACTGCAGTTTTCGCGATCCATCCGCTCCGAGTTGAATCGGTCGCCTGGATTGCGGAACGCAAAGACGTTCTGAGCGCGGTCTTTTTCTTTCTCACTCTTGGCGCCTACGTCCGGTACACTCGCGCGAGATCGTTCGGCAGGTACTTGACGATGTCGATCTTGTTTGCCTGCGGACTGATGTCGAAGCCGATGCTGGTGACGACGCCAGTCGTGTTGTTACTCCTTGATTACTGGCCGCTGGACAGAGTTCAGGGGGCACAAGTCAGAGGTCAGAAATCAAAGATCCAGATTTGGCGGCGCCTTGTGCTCGAAAAACTTCCGCTCTTCATGCTTTCGGCCGGCGCCTCGATCGTGGCCTTTGCCCTGCAAGTGCACTCGCCCGCGTCGGTCGGTCAATTGCCGTTCAGCTGGCGGCTTCAAAACGTGTTGGTGAGTTATGTCACTTACATCTGGCAAATGTTTTGGCCCGCGAACCTCGCCCTTTTCTATCCGCATCCCGACGACCAGCTCGCGCTATGGCAAGTCGCGCTCGCCGCCGCGTTTTTGATTTCGATAACGTGGCTGGTCGTCGCGCTGCGGCGGAATCACCCCTACCTTCTTGTCGGCTGGTTTTGGTATTTGATCATGCTGCTGCCGGTGATCGGCATCATCGAAGTCGGCCTGCAGGGTCACGCCGATCGTTACACCTACTTGCCGCACGCTGGGTTGTACATCGCTCTCACATGGCTGGTTGTCGATTTTTCCGTGTCGTGGCCTCGCCGAAAGGAAATTTTGGCCGGAGTTGGAACCGCGCTTGTCGTGACTTTGGCGTTCTGCGCGTGGAGGCAAACGACTTACTGGAAAAACAGCGAGACGCTTTGGACGCATACGCTTGCAGTGACAAAGGACAATGATGTCGCGCTGACCAATCTCGGCACATTCTTGATGGAACGCGGGCAGCTCGACGACGCGCTTCCCTATTTTCAGCGCGCGCTCGCGATCCGTTCCCGTAGCGAACATCGTCATTACAGTTTGAGTCTGGCTTTGATTCACGACAGCGTCGGCAACGTGCTCGCACGCAAGGGCCGGCTCGATGATGCGATCGTTCATTTGCGCCAGGCGATTGAGTTACGGCCCGATTTTCCTGATGCGCATTACAATCTCGGCACCGCGCTTTTCCAAAAAGGCGATTTGGACGGCGCGATTGCGGAATGGCGGACCACATTGTCGATCCATCCTTACGACGCGGGCGCGCACACGAGCTTAGGCAACGCGCTGGTTCAAAAAGGTTTGCTCGGCGACGCGGCTGATCATTACGAGAAAGCGCTGCAATCAGAACCGGACTCGATTCTGCCGCTCAATAATCTCGCATGGCTGATGTCGACCGGCCCGGACGATTCGCTTCGAAATAACGAAATTGCCGTGCAGCTTGCGGCCAAAGCGAATCGGCTGTCGAAAAACACGAATCCGGTTTTCATGCGAACTCTCGCTGCCGCCTACGCGCAAGCCGGCCAATTCGAGAGCGCGATTGAATTGGCCCGCCGCGCTGCGGAGCAGGCGAACGTCCAGGGCATTCGCGATCTCGCCAATCAAATCATGGAAGATGTCGATCTTTATCAGCGCCGCACGCCTTTGCGCGATCCAAGTCTGCGAAATGTGCAATAAAATTTCCACGCGCGGAATCGTCGCTGCCATTTCTGTCGGCTTGATCGCGCTCGTCTGGTTTGTCTTCGGTCAGACAATCAAGTTTCCCTTCATCAACTTCGACGATCCGGAATACGTCTACGAAGTTCCGGAAATAAACAGCGGCGTGACGCTTCATAATTTGAAATGGGCATTCACCCATTGGCCGGCCACGAACTGGTTTCCGCTTAAGAACATCTCGTACATGTTCGAGTTTCAGTTCTACGGGTTCAATCCCGGCTTGTTTCATCTGACCAATGTCATCCTCCATGCGGCTACGGTCGTTTGGCTTTTTTTCGTGTTGCGACAAATGACGAGATCAGCTTGGAGATCAGCGTTTGTCGCCGCGATTTTTGCAATTCATCCGTTGCGCGCCGAATCGGTCGTTTGGATCGAGGAACGCAAAGACGTTTTGAGCGGCCTTTTCTTCATGCTGACGCTAGGGGCGTATTTTTATTACACGCGCAAACCATCGGTTGCGCGCTACCTGACGATGTCAGTCTTGTTCGCGGCTGGACTGCTGTCGAAGCCAATGCTGGTGACGACACCGGTGATTCTTTTGTTGCTCGATTACTGGCCGCTGGGCAGAGAACAGAAGACACAGGACAGAGGACAGCAAACAACAAGCGGAACGCGTTGCCGAAGATTGCTCATCGAGAAGACGCCACTGTTTGTGATGTCCGCCATCGTGGCGTTTCTGACTTCGCGAGGAATCGCGCCGGCCCACAGCGCGGCCGATCAACTCCCGTTTCGCGCGCGCCTCGGCAACGCATTTGTCAGCTATGTCGTTTACATCTGGCAAATGATTTGGCCGGCAAAGCTCGGTGTTTTTTATCCGTTTCCGCAAAATGGTTTTTCGATCTGGCAACCAGCAGTGGCCGTCGTGCTGCTGCTGGCCATCACAGTCATTGCTCTCAAATTGCGCAAATCGCATCCCTATTTTGTGGTGGGCTGGTTTTGGTATCTGGCGATGTTGCTTCCGGTGATCGGACTTATTCAGGTCAACCTTCAGGCGCACGCCGATCGCTACACTTATCTTCCGCAGATCGGCCTTTATTTGATGATCGCGTGGGGTCTTGCCGATCTTCTGTCGAGTTGGCGTTATCGCACTCAAATCGCGAGCGCAGCGGCGGTTGTTGCGGTTCTCGCGTGCGCATTTGCCGCGCGCGCCCAGGCATCCTATTGGCGCGACAGCGAAATGCTTTGGGCGCACACGATTGCGGTGACGAAGGACAATTATTTCGCGCACGCGAGCCTGGCCGATCTTCTCATGCGGCGCGGCCGCGTGAACGAAGCGATCGAACATTCCGCGGAAGCGTTGCGCATCCGACCGGGTGATGCCGATGCGCAAAATAATCTTGGACTCGCCATGTTGCAGACTGGCGACACGAAACGCGCGGTGGCGCAATTGGAGAAAGCTTTGCAGATCGATCCCGGCCATATGAACGCGGAAGTAAATTTGGCGTGGGTTCTGGCAACTTCGGCGGATGATTCAACGCGCAACGGCGCGAGAGCCGTGCAACTCGCGGAAGACGTCGCGCGCCGCGCCGGTCATCCGAACGCGATCGTGCTCCGAACGCTGGCCGCCGCTTACGCCGAAACCGGCCGATTTAGCGAGGCGGTTGAAACTGCACAACAAGCAATCGAAATCGCGAAAGCGACTGGTAACGACGGCTTGGCCGCCGATCTCGAAAGAAACATCGCAGCCTATCGCATGAATCAACCGATCCGCAGCGGACCTTAATCTAGGAAATCCAGATCGTCTTCGCGTTGATGAACTCGCGGATGCCGGCTGCGCCAAGTTCGCGACCGAAGCCGGAACGCTTTACGCCGCCGAATGGCAAACGCGGATCTGAAGCCGACATCGCGTTGATGAAAACCATTCCTGATTCCAATTCGGACGCGAAGAGTTCCTGTTCGGTCGAATCGTTTGTCCAAGCGCTCGCCGCCAATCCGTAGCGGTTGTCGTTCGCCAATTCGATCGCTTCAGCGGAATCGCGCACCCGAAAAACAGCCGCGACCGGACCGAACACTTCCTCGCGATACGCGGGCGAATCTTTCGGCACATCGACCAGCACCGTCGGTTCGTAAAAAAATCCGGGACCGGCAATTCGGTTGCCGCCGGTTAACAATTTTGCTCCGGCGCCGATCGACCTTTGGACCTGCTCGTGCACGCCGTTCAAAATTTGTTCGGTTGCGAGCGGGCCGATCTCCGTTGTTTCATCCAGCGGATCCCCAACTCTCAGCGAACGCATTTGGTCGACGAATTTTTGTAGAAAATCGTCGTAAATGTTATCGGCGATGAAAAATCGTTTCGCCGCGATGCACGATTGGCCGGTGTTTATCGTGCGCGCTTTCACGGCGGTGCTGACGGCGAGGCCGAAATCGGCGCTCGGCATGACGATGAACGGATCGCTGCCGCCGAGCTCGAGCACGCTCTTCTTAATTTCGCGCGCCGCAGTGCTGCCCACGGCGCTGCCGGCTTTTTCGCTGCCAGTCAGTGTCACTGCTTTGATCCGAGGATCGACAATCAGTCGTTCGACACGATCGGACTCGATCAGCAGCGTTTGAAAAACGCCTTCGTCGAATCCAGCGCGACAGAACAATTGCTCAATCGCCAGGGCGCATTGCGGAACGTTGGCCGCGTGTTTTAGAAGTCCGACGTTCCCGGCCATCAAAGCGGGCGCGGCAAATCGAAACACCTGCCAGAACGGAAAGTTCCAGGGCATGATCGCCAGGACCGGCCCCATCGGTTCATAACGAACGTAGCTGCGGCGCGCGTCCGTTAGTGCGACTTCATCCTCCAGAAAGCGTTCGGCATTCTCGGCGTAATACCGGCATCCTCGCGCGCACTTTTCGATCTCCTCGACTGACGCGGAAAATAATTTTCCCATTTCGAGCGTCATGGTGCGGGCGAGATCGTTCTTTTCGCGTTCAAGCAATGTCGCGACGCTGATGAGCAACTGCGCGCGCTTTGGAAACGATTCCCGGCGATGTTGCCGAAAGGCGTGCTCCGCGCGCTTCAGCCGTTTCTCGATCTCGACGTCGTCAATGGGCGCAAAATCCCTGAGCTTCTCGCCCGTGGCCGGATTAATCGACGCAATCGCCATGTTTTTACTGTAGCGGCGGTCTATGACCGTCGCATAATTTTTCTGCCGACATGGTAGCTGCCGCTGTCTCTGGCGGCAGATTGGTGGTTCTGCCGATGAGGACATCGGGAGCTACGATTCGACCGCTTTAAACGGTCGAGTTACAGGCGCAGTCCTTTTGGAATCAAAACACGATCCAGCAAATGGAACAGTGATTGCACCAGCAACGCCAGGATCGCGGCCGGAACCGCGCCTTGGAGGATCGTTGCGTGATCGTTCAGATTGAGGCCGCTCAAGATCGGTTCGCCCAGACCGCCCGCGCCAATCAGCGCCGCCAGAGTGGCCGTCCCGATATTGATCACCGCGCTCGTTTTAATTCCGGCGAGAATGGAACGGGAAGCCATCGGCAAATGAATCTGCCAAAGTCGCGCCGCCGGACTCAGGCCAAGTGCGATCGCCGATTCGCGCAACGCACGCGGGATATCCTGCAAACCGGTCGCGGTGTTTCGAACAATCGGAAGCAACCCATAAAGAAAAAGCGCCGTGATCGCAGTGCGCACACTGATTCCGAAAAATGGCAACGGCACCAGGAGTGCGAGTAATGCGAGTGACGGAATCGTCTGCACAATTCCGGCAAAACCGAGAATAATGTGTCCAATCGCGCCGCCGCGACTCGCGAAAATCCCGAGCGGAATTCCGACCAAGACAGAAAGGAGGAGCGAGAACCCGGCCAGCTCGAGATGACGCCCGGTCCAGCGAGCAAGTTTGTGTGGGAAAGTTTCACCAAACGTCGTTGTTGATGTTGCATTGGGCTCAAAAAATAAACTGGCCGCGCGCGTGTAATTTGTTGTGCGCTCCGCTTCCGCGTTGAGCCGCGTCATCTTCACTGCATCGATTGTTCCTTCGAGTTTGCGCAGCGCAGAGACCGCGGGTTCCGGAAGCGCAAACCTGAACAAGAAGACGGCTTTGTATTGCGGAAAAAATTGGCGGTCGTCCTCGAGCACGACCAGATCGTTCTCCGAAATCTTGGAGTCGGTCGAGTAAGCGTCTTTCACGTCGATTGAACCTTTGGCAATCGCTGCGTAACCGAGCGCGTGATCGATTCCACTAACGCTTTGCGGATTTAATTGGTAACGCTGGGTCAACGGTCGCCATCCATCCTGTCGATCCAAAAATTCGTGAGTAAGCCCAAACTTTAGTTCCGGATGATTTTTCAGGTCGGTGATTGTGCGAAGACCGAGTTTCTCTGCGCGGGTTCTCAACATCACGAGCGCATAGGTGTTGCTGAACCCGAGCGGTTCGGTCATGCCGATGCCGACTTTGCCGAGCTCAGTCGCGATTTGCTCGAACGTCAGCTGATCGGTGCGCTTCAAGATTTCCTGCGTAATCGTGCCCGTATACTCCGGATAAATGTCGATCTGTCTGGTGCGCAGCGCTTCCCAAAGAATGATCGTGCCGCCCATTCCTTGCCGGTGCTCAACGGGAATTCCGGCATCACTTAGAGTGCGCTTCGCAATTTCGCCGAGGACATACGACTCAGTGAATTTCTTCGAGCCGACCACGACAGGTTTGGCAGGCAAAGAACCAGGCGAAAAAATGAGGAAAGCAGCGACGCAGGAAAAAAGAAGCTGGCGTCCGAAGGTTTCCTGTTTTCCTGCTTTCCTAATTCGGTTCATAAAACAGCAAGGCTTCGTTGCGCGCTGATGAATTCGGAAACGAAGGGGCTGGCCGGTTTTTCCCGAAGATCGGCGAGCGAACCTTGTTGGACGATCCGCCCTTCATTCACGAGCACGATTACATCTCCGAGATAAGCGGCTTCGGCGAGATCGTGCGTGACCAGAAGCGCTGTTTGCCGGAGGCGCGCGAAGATTTCTTTCAAATCTTTTTGTAACGCCGCGCGCACGAGCGGGTCGAGCGCGCCCAACGGTTCATCGAGCAGGAGTAATTCAGGGGAGAGCATCAGCGCGCGCATCAAACTCACGCGTTGGCGCTGGCCGCCGGAAAGTTCGAGTGGATATCGGCCAAGGAGATTCTCGGGGAATCTCGTCAGCACACAGAGTTCGCTAAGACGCGCCCGCATTTCGTTGTCGGCGCGACCGAGATGACGCGCCATGAGTAGAATATTCCCGCGCGCTGTCAGGTGCGGAAAGAGGCCGCCTTCCTGGATCACGTAACCGACGCGCCTCCGGACAATGTCGATCCCGCCTCCGCCGAGCCTCCGGCGGGCAGGCTTGTCGGCAGTAATGTTAGTGCCGTCGAAAAGGATTTGGCCACTGTCAGGTTGGATCAAACCGATGATTAAACGCAGCAGAGTCGACTTGCCGCAGCCGCTCGGTCCGATCAGGACTGTGGTTTTGCCGTGCTCAATCGAAAGATCGATCGCATGAACTGCCGCAGCGTCGCCGAACGTTTTTGAAACACCGACCAGTTGAACTAACGCGCTCATTTATTGTAGACGCTTCGCTGTGCGAAGCGCGTCGCGAGTTCACTATTCATGACGTGCGTCGCGTCGCCCTCAGGGCGACGGCTACAGGACGGTGAAATAGAAAACGCCAAACCAGCGCGCATCGTCAGTCCACACTTGCTCGAAATGAAAGCCGGCCTGGCGCGCGAGTTCGATAAATCCGGGGATGGTGTGTTTGTAGGAGTATTCGGTGAGAATTTCTTCGCCGGCGCGAAATTGAAATTCGCGGTCGCCGATGTGAACCGTTTGTTCCTTGTCGCTGATAAGATAAATCTCAATCCGTCCCTGGGTTGGATTGTAGATCGCATGATGCTGCCAGTGGTTTAGATCGAAGTCTCCCCCCAGCTCGCGATTGATCCGGCCGAGAAGATTTTTATTGAACTGCGCAGTCACACCGGCGGCATCGTTGTAGGCGCGCTCGAGAACACCTCGATCTTTCTGGAGATCTACGCCAATCAACAAACCGCCGCCCTCGCCGGCGAGGTCGACCAGGCGCGCGAGGAATTCCTTCGCGGTTTCGGGCTCAAAATTGCCAATGGTCGATCCTGGAAAATAAATCACGCTCCGTGACGAAAGGTGACGCGGCAGCGGCAACTCGAATGGCTCGAGGTAGTCGGCGGAGACCGGCAGGACTTGCAGCGCCGGAAACATTTCCCGAAACCGGGCCGAGGATTTCTCCAACTGTTCCTTCGAAATGTCGATCGGCACGTAAACAGCCGGATTGTGCAGTTCTTCGAGTAGGATTCGCGTCTTCGTTCCGGCACCGGTGCCAAGCCCGATTAGTTCGATCTGAGGACCGAGCGCCTTTGCCATTTCCGCGCCATACAAGCGTAAAATCTCGATCTCGGTTCGAGTAATGTAGTACTCAGGCAGCTCGCAAATCCCCTGGAACAATTGCGCGCCGCGCTCGTCGTAGAAAAACTTGTAGGGCAGTTGCCGAGGCGATTTTGAAAGTCCGGCCAGGACTTCCTCGCGAAAGTTTTCTTTCGTCGCTGCCGCGGCAACAGTCACAAGTCTTTCGTTCACGAGAGATCGCGCGCCAAACGGATCCCAGTGAATTGCCACCGTTTATCAGGTTGAAAGAAATTGCGATAAGTTTTGCGAATATGCGTGCGCGAGGTCGCGCAAGAGCCGCCACGCAACACGTATTGATTGCACATGAACTTGCCGTTGTATTCGCCGAGCGCGCCCGGCCCGGGGCGATAGCCCGGATAAGGTGAATAAGAGCTGCGCGTCCACTCCCAGACATCGCCGAACATTTGCGCGAGGTGCCCATCTCGCTGCGATTCGGGCACCGTTGCCGGATGAAATCGCTCGCTCTCGACGAAATTTCCGTCGATGTCGATCATTGCAGCCGCACGTTCCCACTCAAATTCTGTTGACAACCGCGCGCCGGTCCAGTTCGCGTAAGCGTCGGCTTCGAAATAACTCAGGTGCGTGACCGGTTCGTCCGGGTCGATCTTGCGCAAACCGGACAACGTAAAATTCCACCATTCGCCGTCCCGCTCGATCCAATAAAGCGGTGCGCGCCAATTCTGTTCGTTGACCGTAGTCCAGCCTAACGACAACCAAAACTCCGGACGGGAGTATCCATTGTCAGCGATGAACTCGAGATACTCACCGTTAGTGACCAGTCGATCCGCGAGCGAGAAAGGCAGGACCAGGGCACGATGGCGCGGTCCTTCGTTGTCGTAGGCAAACCCGCTTCCGTTATGGCCGATCTCAATCGTCGCTTCATCGAACTCGACAAACTTCAGTGGTTCGATGTCGATCTTATTGGTCTCGGCGTTGCGTTGACGGAATACCGGGTAAAGCGGGTTTTGCGCGAAGACGTGTTTGATGTCAGTGATGAGCAACTCCTGATGTTGTTGCTCGTGATGGATTCCGAGCGTCAGAATCGGTTCGATCTCGCGAAACAATTCCTCGTCGGCATTGGAAACCAGATCATCAATGTCTGAATCGACCGAGACGCGATATTTCTTCGCTTCTTCAACCGTTGGCCGTGAGATCAATCCACGGAGATCGCGGCGATGCATGGCGCCGGCGGCGTTGTAGTATGAGTTGAATAGATACGCGTACTCCGGAACAGCATCGCGATAGCCCGATACCCATTTCTTCAAAATGAAGGTCTCGAAAAACCAAGTGGTATGCGCGAGGTGCCATTTCGTCGGGCTCACCTCCGGCATTGATTGCACGACGCAATCTTCGGGAGCGAGATTTCCGGCCAATCTGGCCGTGAAATTTCGAACTTCACGAAAGCGAGCAAGCAGGCTCTCCGCCCGCGAAACCTTTTTCGCGGCCGCAGGTTTCTCTACTGTTGCGACCGCGGTTTGACTCAAGTGATTCCGCCCTCCTGTTCGAGTTCTTCTCTTCGCGCCTCGAGCATCTGATCGCGGGCTGCTTCCTCCCGGCCATCGCTGACGAGATGTTCACCCACCGTCTCTTCTTCGTCTTCAATCCCAGAACGGGGAACACGATGGCCACGATCGTCCGGAGTGACCGCCCACTCTTCGGTCACTTCCGAGTTGTCCGGCGTTTCTTCGGGAGGGTCATTATTTTCAGCACCCATCAACTCCTGACGCGCGTGACTCCAATCGGCATCGGTAAATTCGTCTGGATTGCGCTCGTCGATCATCGCAATCTCGCGGGCACGTCGTTCAATGTCTTCGGGGGACGGAACTCCCATTCCGTTGCCGTGAAGCTCGATTTTGCCGCTACTCGGTTTCTTTTCTTTCATACACTTAGATTACGAAAACCGAATCAGGTCTACGTGCAAAAAGTTACAGCCGCAAACTTCGGCAGGAAAGAGGATTTTGCTCGAGGCGAGTTTCGGAAATAATGGGAGCTTGATGGACGAGTGCAAGAGGCTCCGGCTGAAAAATGGCGGCGAACTCGCGTATGTTGAGTACGGCAACGCCATGGGCCCGCCGGTTTTGTTTTTCCACGGCTGGCCGAGTTCACGCACTATGGCGCAGCTGACCGATGCGGCTGCACAGGAGCTTGGCGTCAAAATTATTTCTCCTGATCGCCCCGGTATTCGCGATTCCAGTTTTCAGCCGAACCGGAAATTGGTCGATTGGCCGCAAGTCGTTGAGCAGTTGGCGGATCACTTGCGGATCCAACAATTTCGAATTCTGGCTGTCTCGGGTGGCGCCCCCTACGCCTACGCCGCCGCGTGGAAAATTCCCGAGCGAGTGCTGGCAGTCGCGATTGCAAGTGGCGCGCCGCCGATTGTCGATCTTGGCGACCATTCCGGATTGCTTTCGCTTTACCGCCGGCTGCTTTGGCTCTATTACCGCTCGCCGCAAGCGCTGCGGGTTCTTTTTTATCTGGCTGGCGCAATCGCGAGGGTTCGTCCGCCAGTTCGTTTTCGTCCGTTCGTTCTGAAGCTTCTACGATTGCAACCGTGCGACGCGACGTCCTTGGAAGATTCGGTCGCATTTGAGGCGTGTTTCGAAAGTCAACGCCGCGCCTGGCGAGCATCGGTCAAAGGGCTTACCGCCGACGCGGAAATCTTTGCCGCGCCCTGGGGATTTCGCCTGGAAGATGTCGATGTTCCGGTGCGTCTCTGGCACGGAACGAAGGATCGCGCCTTTTCCACTGGCGTGGCTGAGTATGTGGCGGCGCGACTTCCCAATTGCCAAGCGCGCTACATCGAAGGCGAAGGCCATTATTCGCTCCCTATCCGGCACATGCGCGAAATCCTGGCGGATTTGATTAACGTTGATGGAAGGCGCCGCGCTGTCGGCGCCCATTAATTTTTGGGACAGGACAGCGCGTCTCCCTCCAGCTACAGTCCAGAGTGGAAGATTTTACCGGGGGAGCGATACACGATCAGCCGGCACGGCGCCTTTGGACGGTCGATCCGCCGTTTGATGCGCGGGTAAAAGATCTGGTCCGCGATTGGGGTGCGAATAAAAATCCGGAACTGATCGAAGAAATGATCGTGACCGCGTTGAAGATGGCGCGGGACGAGATGGGCGTGGCCGATCTCAAACTGATCAATCGTTCGCTCAAAGAAATGCGATATGCCGCGAAGGTTTTTGCGCGCTATTCGCAGTTTCGAAAAGTTGTCGTGTTTGGTTCAGCCCGGGTCAGCTCAGATGCGCCCGAATCGAAGGTCGCTGAAGATTTTGCGCGGACGATGGTGTCGCACGATTACATGGTCATCACCGGCGGTGGGGAGGGGATCATGGGCGCGGCCCAGCGAGGCGCGGGGCGCGACCGCAGTTTTGGTCTCAACATTCGCCTGCCATTCGAACAGCAAGCCAACGAAGTAATCGAAGGCGATCCGAAGTTGATCAATTTCAATTACTTTTTTGATCGCAAACTCAACTTCGTTAAGGAATCGCATGCCTTCGCGCTTTTCCCGGGAGGGTTCGGCACAATGGACGAAACGTTCGAAGTCCTCACTCTGATGCAAACCGGCAAAGCGCGGATTATTCCGGTCGTGTTGCTCGATCGGCCCAATGGCACTTACTGGCAGACATGGATGAAATTTCTGACCGAGCACCTTTTTAAACTTGGTTTGATTTCATCGGAAGATTTTTCGTTTTTTAAAATCGCGCACAGTGTCGATGAAGCGGTGCGCGAGATCCTCCAGTTTTACAAAGTCTATCGCTCCGCCCGCTGGGTGGGGGAACAGCTGGTTTTGCGCATTTGCCAGCCGTTATCGAAAAGCGCGGTCGCCGATCTGAACCAGAATTTCTCAGACCTTCTTCGGGAAGGCGCGCTTGTTCAGGGGAGCGCGTTACGACAGGAAAAAAACGAGCCGGAAATCTGGGATCTGCCGCGACTGATCCTGACGCCGTATCGAAACAATTTCGGCCGGCTCCGTCAATTGATCGACGCGATCAATCTGGCGTCAGTCGGGTAGAATCGGCTCCGGACTTGCGATCGGCGCCAACGCCGTAGTTTCGGCGCGGTCCACTCGAACATGACGCTTTTTGTTCGCTTCGACTAAAGCCAGATCGACATCGAGCTTGGCGCGCATCATTCGATCGAAACAGAAATGTTCGCGCGCATAGCGAAGGCCGTTCTCAGCGCAGCGCGCGGCCAGCTTCGCGTCGGAAAGAAAAAGCAGAATGGCCGTGGCGAGCGCGTTGCTGTCGTTTGGTTGCACGATCAATCCGTTTTCGCCGTGAACGATGATCTCTGGAACATCGCCGACTCGGGTGGCGACGACTGGTCGGCCGCTGGCGAAAGCTTCGCGCAGGACAATCGGCGAGGCTTCAGTGTGACGCGACGCGATCACGACCATGTTTGCCGCCGCCAAAATGTCCGGTATATCCCAGCGATATCCCATCATCAGCACGTTGCCGTTCAAACCGGCGCGATCGATTGCTTTTCGGACCCACTTCTCCCGGCTCCGGCCGCCAGTTGCTTCTCCCACGAAAACAAAATGCGCGTCCTTGCGCTGGTGACGCACGATTCGCGCCGCCTCCACTAAATTGAACTGCCCCTTATCGGGACGGATCATACCGATGTTGGCAATGATCGGTATCTCCGCTGAGAGTCCGACTTCGCGGCGGAATTTCATCCGATCGTGTTTGGGCGAGAACTTCTCCAGGTCGACCGCCGACCCGATTACCTCAATTTTCTCGGGCGCGATCCCATACTGTTCGATGAATTCTTTTTTAATGATTTGGGCGTCGGCGACGATTTTCGCGCAGCCGTGTCGGTAGATGAAGGCGCGGTTCTTCTTGCCAAGCGGATCCGTAATGCAGCGCGCGCGGGTCACTGGCCAACCGCAGAGAAAAAGCGGCAGGCAGAGCCAGTGGTCTTTTGAGCTATAGCTTTTGATCAGGTCGACGCGGTTCCGGCGGCAGAAAAGCCAGATGCGAAATGAGACGAGTGGATTGATGCGATGCCTGAGCGACATCGGAATAACCGGGGTGCCGAGCTCGCGCGCCTTGGTCAAAACTTCACTCGTCGGGTCGCAGATGAGCCAGGCGCGATGGCCATTTTCGTTCAGCCAATTGATTTCGAGACAGGTACGATATTCCTGTCCGCCCCAGCTGCCACTGCTCTCGAGATGAAGTAAATTCACGCGGGATTGTCGATCTTTTCACCAGTGTGACTGACTTCCCCGCGTTTTTCGAGAATATAATGGTGGATTGTATTGACTGTCCGAAGGGCCTTGCCGGCCACCTCTGAGTTCGGCACGCCGACTCCGAACGTTTTTTCCATGCTGACCACCAGTTCGAGGGCGTCGATCGAGTCCAATCCGAGGCCGTTCGGGCCGAAAAGAGGCAAATCGTCGCCGATTTGGTCCGGCGTGGTCTGCAGCATCAGGTTCTTGACCAGCATCTCTTTAATACGCGGGCGTAGGTCGACATCGGACATAATTGAAGCGCGCGAAATTGTCGTAAACGGCGGTGCAGGTCAACTCTCCATTAAATTGGCGGGACACGCGCCGTCGTGTCCAGGTATTTCGGCGCCGGCAGCGCGACGCCCTCCAAAATTAGACTTGGTCGGGCTTGTCGCCGGGGGTAGCGCCCTGGTTCGGATCGGGACGGGCGCCGCCGGTTGTTGGAGTGTCGGTTCGGGCGACGGTCGATGCTGGTGGCAAATTCCCCTTGGTCGCCGTGTCGCTTTGACCGGCCTTATGCAATTCGTCCGTAAATTCGTCCTTGGCCTTTTGGAATTCTTTGATCGCCTGACCCATTCCGCGCGCGAGTTCGGGCAATTTCTTCGCGCCGAATAGCAGCAGAATGACAAGGAGAATGATCAGCAAATCGCCTCCGGAAAACAAGTTGGTCAAGCTGGCAAGGACGCTCATGGTCGGTGCAACATTCAGACCCCTTGGCCCAACTTGCAAGGCAATTTGGGACGGCCGGTTGCCGACAGGTTGCCCGGGTCCCGCTGTCTTGTGATTTCGCGCAGCGAGCGTAACTTCGTTGGTGCAGCGTTGCCGGGCATTTACGTTGATCGAGATCATCATCGCGGTCGCGATTTTGAGCGTCATTCTTTTGATGGCGGTGCCGAGTTTGGAAGGCGTCTTCACAGATCGGAAGCTGCGAGCGTCGTTGGACGGGTTTAACAAGCTTGTTCGACAGGCGCAGGAACGAAGCGTGTCCGAGCATCGCGCTTACTTGATTGTTTGGGGCGACAAAGATGTGATTGTGCAACCGGAGGCGTTCGCTAAAGACGAAGAAAAAAAAGCGGTGGCGACGTTTTCGTTGGAACGGGGAAGCGCAATGACGCTCACTTTGCCGGCCGCGCTCACTGCGAAGCCCGCGGCCGAATGGATTTTCTGGCCGACGGGCACATGCGAGCCCGCGATCGTTCGCTTTGTTGGAAGAGGGGGAACGTGGACGGCAAATTATTCGCCGCTCACAGGCGACGGCGAGTTAGCAAACTATGTGGCGAGGTAAGATCAGAGATCAGAGATCAGAGATCAGAGGTCAGATTGCCTTTGCCCTGTATGAAGTGCTGATGGGCCTGGCGATTTTCGCGCTCGGGGTGCTCGCGCTCGGTCGCGCAGTAGGAAATTGTCTCAACGCCAGCACCCTCAACGCGGAGGAAAATCGGGTCCGGCAAATTTTATCGAACCGGATGGCCGAGGTGCAGGCCACGCCCGGGTCTCCTGATCCGGCGAAGGAATTCAACGTCGATACCGGTTACGGGATCGTGAAGCTGATCCAGAAAAGCGCTCCCGCGGAATTGGAGGATGACGAAGGAGGTCAACTCGCAGATCTGAATCGGGTCACGCTTACGGTAAAGTGGAAGCGCGGCGGGGCGGAACAATCACAGCAAATCGAATTTTATGTTTATCGTCCCGGTGGTTAATCGCCGACGCGGCTTCACCTTGCTGGAGATCATCATGGCCGTGGCGATTTTGGCCACGATGGCGCTGGCGATCTATCGCTTTGTCCAATCCAACCTGATCGCGATCCGTCTTTCCTCCGAAACGTTGGCGAGCGAAGCGCGTTACGACGGTCTGCGCGAACTGCTTGCGGCGGAGTGGCAGAGTTTACCGAAGAGCTTGCCGGCTGAAAAGGGTGCACTGTTCGGTGAGGCATTTAAGTTAAACGATCGCGAACGCGATGAGATTAGCTGGATTTGCAGCGCCGGCCCGGGATTATTGACGCGATACGCGTCTGGGGACTTCGTGGTGACCCTGCGGTTGCAATCGGAGAAGAAAGACAGCGACCGGCTCAATCTCGGGTTTTTGCGCAAACCAAAAGACGATTCGGCGATCACAAACGATAATGAAACGTGGGTGCCCTTAATCGACGATGTGCGTAGCTTGCAGATTAGTTATTTTGACCCGCGGGTGAACGTGTGGGTCCCACGCTGGCCTGATAATGCTGGGACTTTGCCTTCGTTGATCAAAATAGTCTTGCAGCGCAAGGACGTGAATATCCCTTGGGAGGCGATTATTCCGACCTCGATGGGGCGAAGACCACCTCAGTGAGGATATCGATGCTATCTAGACGTCAGAGGTTAAGCAGCAGAAAACAGCCAGCAAAATCGCGCGGAGCGGCGATCATGCTTGCGCTCTGGGCGCTGTTTTTGTTGAGCGCATTGGTTATATCGTGGGCGCTCGATATTGACTCGCGGCTCTCAATTTCGAGCGAGGGAACGCGAATGCTCAGAGCTGAAGCCGCCGCTTGTTCAGGAGTAGAAGTTGCGCTGCATCCAGCGGTCAATCCGGGATCGCCAAATTTGAGCGGACAATTGGACAAGGGCGCGAGTTACGAAGCGCGGATTACGGGCGAAGGCGGCCGTTTGAATTTGAATTGGCTACTCGCGGGAGAAGATCCGAACAAATTGGGAATATTGCGAAAATACTTGGCAAACAAAGGGATCGATCTCAATGAACGCGAAGCGATGGTGGATGCGCTGCTTGATTGGGTGGAACCGAACGCTGGTCTCCATCATTTAAATGCACCTCCCGAAAGTGACGCATATCATCCCGCGCACGCTCCGCTGACCCGAGTCGATGAACTGAAGCAAGTCGCAGGGTGGTCGGAGTTCACCAGCACGCCGGGCTGGGAAGACGATTTCACGGTAAACAGCACCGGCCTAATCGACCTGCAGTGGGCCTCGCGCGACGTGTTACTCTCTTTGCCGGGATTAGAAAATATGCCTGACATGGTCGATCGATTCTTACAGTTGCGGCGGGGACCGGACGGAATCGATGGGACCGAAGATGATATGTATTTCCGAAGCCCCCAAGAGGTTCAAGTCGCACTCGGATTGGATCAAGAACGGTTCAAGCAACTTCAAACTTTTGTTGCGCTGAACATTCCGATCTTCCGCGTGGTCAGTGTCGGAACGGCCGGTAAAGCGAACCGCACGGTACAAATGGTGTTCAATCGGAACGGCCTGGTGCCTCAAGTCATTACCTGGAAGGAGTTTTAGTCATCGAGCCGACGTCGACGCCTGTTTTCATCACCCCGACCGCGCACGGCTGGAATCTTTTGCGCGTCCGTGACGGCGACGGTTCGTGGAATGTGCGCTTGCTGCGCACGCTCGATGAAGCCGCGCCGCTCGTCTCCGCTCAAGACGATGTCGTTTTGAGTTTGCCGGTCGTCGCTGTGCTCGCGCAGCGATTTCGTCTGCCCACGGTCGATCCGACGGAGTTTCCAGAGATGGTTCGGATTCAAATCGAGAAAGCGCTTCCATTTTCAGCGGAGGAAGTGACGTCTGACTTCGAATTGATCGAGCAAAACGAGACCGAGAGCGTCATTTCGGCCGTTGTGGTGAGAAATGAGCGTTTGGCTGAAATCGCCGCGCCGTTGCTCGCTAAAGGCATCATACCGCGCCAGGTCACGGTTTACGCTGCGCAACGCGCCACGACCCACGCGCCCGAAGGCCGGGCGCTCCTGATTTATCCCGAAGGAGAAGCGCTCGTTTCAGCCGTCTCCGAAAATGGCAAGGTCAGTTTCGCCCGGACACTCGACGGCATCGCGCCGGAGCAACTGAAAATGGAACTGCCACAGCTGGCAATGAGCGCCGAGCTCCAAGGCATCAATTGTTCGTTTCCAAATGTTTTGCTCGATGAAAGTTGTTACGAGTTGCGTGACACGGTTCAGGGAATTTTGGCGAGCCCGACCGAGCTCGTTGGCATCGAGACGCCGCCGGCATCCGTTAAACTCAATCTCTTGCCGGACAGTTGGCGACAACGCCGTGTCCAACTGGTTAAGCGTGGCGAATGGCAGAAGCGACTCGTTCTGGCCGGCGGCGCCTACGCCGCGCTCTTTCTGCTCTTTCTACTTTACCTTGGTTACACGCGTTTCGCGATTGCGCGACTTGATCGACTGATTGCGCGCGAGGCGCCGCAAACTCAATTCATTCGCGAGACCGAAGCCAAGTGGAAAGCGCTCGCACCGGCGATCGACTCGCGCTACTACCCGGTCGAGATTTTGTTGCACCTTTACGAAGGTTTGCCGTCGGCCGATGTGCGCATCACCGCTTACAATCAGTCCGCGCGCCAGATTTCGATCGACGGCGAAGCCAACGCGGCTGCGCTCGCCTATCAGTTCGCCGAGAAAGTGAAAAAGAATCCCGGGTTGCAAATTTTCCGTTTCGATATGGGTTCGCCGCGGATTTTAGCTAATAATCACGCCCAATTTCGCTTGGAAGGAAAACCGCGATGATGGCGAAATTGACAGCGGCCTATCAGCGAATGAGCCAGCGCGAGCGCATGATGACGCTGGTTATCGCCGGCATTTTGCTCCTGCTCATCAACATCTTCATCTGGAGATGGCTTTTGGGAACGATTAACGGCTCACGGAGTGAGCTGGCCGCGCGCAAGGCCACCCGCTCCGAGCAGAACGTTTATATGAGAGAACGCGAGCTCTGGGCCAAACGCGATCAATGGCTGCAGAAAACTCAGCCCACGCTCAAGGGCGCCGAGGAAGCCTCCACTCTGCTCGACCAACTCAAACAAATCGCCGGCAAATACAACATCGTAATCGAGAACCCGGCGATTGGTTCCGGCGAAACAACCCCAAATCATCAAGCCGTTTTCGCTTCCATCGAAACCAGCAGTCATTGGCCCGAGCTTGTTCATTTTCTTTATGACGTTCAACAACCAGACGCCTTCATTGTCTTTGAAAGTGTGAACCTCGCCATTGATGGCAACGACGCGACGATGATGCGTGGTAAATTCAAAATCGCGCGCTGGTTTGCGCCGCCGCAACAGAAAAAGGGTGGAGGATGAAACGCATACTCCTTGTCTGTGCGTTGATTTCGATTTTCGCTCTGCCTTTAGCCGGCTTCGACGAGGCCGTGCCCGAGCGTTTCAGTTTCCAGCGTTACGCGCCCATGTTGAACGCGGCGCCCTTTGCCGTGCCTAATCAGACGCCGGGCTCGCCGCTAGCTATCAAGAGCATTGAATGGAATGAGCGGGGCATTCGAATTTTTCTAAATGATGGACGTATAATAGAGAATGTCCGTCCGGTTCCTCCCATTCTGGAAGATGGTATTATGTATCCAGTATTGCCTCCTAAACGCCCCAAACAGTAAACAATCATATGCGAGTATTTTTTTCAGTTTGCGCACTCTGTGTCAGCGTGTCGTCTCTTTTCGCGGCTGACGAGCTGCCAACGAAGCTAAATTTCGACCGCTATCAAGGAATGCTCGATCATTCGCCGTTCGCCGTTGCCAGCGCAGTGGTTGCGCCGGAATCGACGCCGAATTTCGCGAAAGATCTTTACGTCGCCAACGCCGCGAAGTCGCCGGACTGCGACATGGTTACAGTCGCGTCGACTGCTGACAAGGAGTTCAAAAAATATCTGACGACGTGTGGGCCAGTCGATGGGTACGCAATCGCGAATATCGAATGGTCGGACCAAGTGGGGGAAACCAAGGTAACGATCAGCAAGGATGGTCAGTTTGCGATGCTCACTTTCAACCAGGCGGTAATCGCTCAACCGTTGCCGAATAGACCCGCACCGGGTGTTGTCCCACCGCTGCCGCAGCCGGGTTTTCAGAAACCGGTCCAAAATCCCGGAGTGGCCATGCCGACACCGCACGTGCGCGGCACCATTCAAAGAAATCCCCAGCAACCGCAGGCGCAACCTCCACCGCCTGCCACGGCGGAATAGATTCCGCGGTTTGGTGATTTAAACTTCCCGCGTTATTCGCCCCAGTCGTCGTCGGCCGTGTCCGGCTGACGATCCGGCCCAGCCGAAAAAAGATCGTATTTGTCCGGATGCTTAATTCCAGGGCACCGATAAATGTAAACCGTGCCCCAGGGATCTTTCGGAAGTTCTTTGAAGAATGGATACCACCGAGTTGGTCTCGGATCGGTCTGAGCCTGGGTCACGAGCGCTTGCAAGCCTTGCTCGGTGGTCGGATAAAAACCGTTCATCGCTTCGTATTGCATCAACTGGGTGCCGATCGATTGGACATCGGCCCGGACAGCAGTGGTTTTTGCGAACCCTGTTGGATTGCCCATTTTTGAGATGGCGAGGCCAAGCAAAATAACGATGATGCTGACCACGATCATGATCTCGAGCAAGGTGAAGCCGGATTGATTCGTTCGTTTCATCATTGATGACTAACACAGACACGCAACGGCCGGTTGCGGTTCAATTAATGGTCGGCTTGGAGCAGATAATCCGATTTCTCCCAAAGATATTTTAGTTGCACTTGCGTCCCGCGAATCGCCGATGTCGATGTAGTCGAACCGCTTGTGATAATCACATCGTTGGTGCCGACTTTCAAGTTGCTGACGGGAATCAGTTTTTGGGCGCGAAGCCAGCCGGTATATTGAAAGCGCATCTCTTTCAGCAACGATTCCATCTTCCCGCGATAACCGGGGTCGGCCAGTTCAGGTAAGGTGAGCGTCGCAGCTCCGACGTCTTCGCCGTTTACATAAACTTCCGGTGGCGAATCGATCCGAGGACTTGCCACTTCAAATGTTAACAGTGCGAGCAAGGGCTGCGATTCAATCCCAAACTGAAAGGCCGCGCCTTGCTGCGGGTCGGACCCGATAGGGATTGTCTCGCTCGCCAGGGTTGCGGTAACAGTCCCGAAATTTTCCAGGTCCTGTTCTGGCGAGTGCAACGGAGGCAGCGACGAGAACGGCTCGGGAATGATATCGCGATGTTCGGCATTGACCGGATGCACAACTTCGCTGCTCGTCATCCAGTCGAGGAACGCGCCGCGAATTGTCTTACCGTCGCCGGGCACTTCAATGTCGAGCGTTGAAATACCGCTCATTGGAATCATGACCGAATCTGAACTCGGCAAACCCACACCCGAACCAAGTTCGCCCGAACGCAAAACTTGGGAACCCGATTCATCCCACGCCACCAGTTCGGGTCGCGCGTTTGGGTTATCATCGAAGAATAGACGAAAGAACATGACTTGAAAATCGCCGGCCGGGCGCCCCACCCGAATGCGAAAGACCGACTTGGGTGCGCCGTCGGCGCCGGTCGTGGAAGTCATGTTGACCGCTTCGACCCAGTTGGGCGCACTTTGCGGGCGCGACGCTGCCGATGGATGCTGGCGCAAATCGATCCACGCGCTTTCCGCGGTGCTTTGTTCAATCGCGCCGCTTTCTTGATGCGGCAAACCGTCGCTAAAAGCTTCCTGAGCGAGAGCGGAAGAGGTTGCGCCGATTAGCCAAAAAAACGCAACGATGCGAACCAGCATTTGGCTGCGAAGAATATCTTAGTGCGGCCGGAACTGCAAGCTATGTGTCGCTTCAAACACCGCCGAAAGAATACTGTAAACAACCAGCCCCACGACCAGCGCAATCACGACAATGATCACCGGCGGGATCAATTGCGAAATAATCGCGACGTTTCGGTCCAGCTCGCGTTCATAAACATCAGCGATCGTTTGCATCGTTTCGCCGAAACGTCCCGTCTGTTCGCCTACCGCCATCATGTCGGTCAGTAAGTCCGGGAAAATATGCTGCGAACCAAGTGCAGCTGAAAGTGTCGCCCCGTCAATTACCGCGCGGCGGGCCTCCGCAATTTTTAATTCCAAATAGCGATTGCCGGCAATCTCCCTGACCAAATCGAGCGCCCGGAGAAGGGGAATTCCGTTTTGGATGAGCGTGCCCAGTGTCCGCGAAAATTGCGCGTAATAACGATAACGAATCACGCGGCCGTAACCGGGTATCTTCAATCGAAAGCGGTCCCACGTCAGCCGTCCCTCTTCCGTACGCACGAATGCGCGAAAACCGACACTCGCGCCAATCGCTATTAGGATCGCCAGCCACCAATAAGTAATGATGCCGTGATGAATCTGCATCAGAATGCGCGTTGGCAACGGAAGCGCCCCGCCGATTTGCGCCATAAACCCGGTCAGCTGCGGCACCATGTAGGTGATGAAAATTGTGATCAGGCCTGCGCCGGCGACGGCGAGAAACGCGGGATAGATCAACGCCTGCTGGACGCGATCTCGCAGATCCTTTGCCTGCATTAAGTGTTTTACGAGTCGGTGCAAAATCTCCGGCAGCGCACCGCTCGCTTCGCCGGCCGCGACTAGATTGACAAAGAGCGGCGGAAAGATTCGCGGCATCTCGCGCAGGGCCTGCGAAAAACTTCGGCCGTCAACCAGCGCCTGATGCAACGTCCGCGTCATTTGCTGGACGCGCGGCTGCTTGAGCCGCTTTTCCAGGATCGACAATCCCTCATCCAGCGTCATGCCGGCTTGGAGTAGATGCGCGAGCTGCTCGGTGAAAATGAGAAGCTGGTTGTGTGGAATTTTCAGGGTCTGCGTTGGCGCAGAAGGAGTGGCCGCGGATTGTTTCTTGTCAGCACTTACTGGCAACGCGCCCACCACTTCGATCCGAATCGGAATGCAACGCTGTTGCTCGATCTGATGAATGGCGATCGCACGATCGGCGCAGTCCAATACTCCCTCGACTAATTCGCCTTGGGCGTTGCGCGCTCGATAAGAAAACTGTGGCATCGGACGGGAAACTAATTCGAAATCCGAAATGCGAAAGTCGCCTGCCGCTCACAAAATGTTGGACAATCCGATTCTCGCTGATTAATATGCGCGGCGGTTTAGACATGCTGCGAACCTCAGTTGTTCCTGCCTTCAGCGCGCATGTTGTCTCGATATCCAATTCGGATGTAGCGATCTTCCGTTTCAACGCTCACCCGTTTCGCGCTCTCTCCACCGGCCGGTGGTCGTTTACCCACTGAGCCAGGGCGCGGGATTAGAATTTCTATGGCACGAATGATGCAGAGAGAAACAGCAATATGAGGCCGTTCACGCTCGGCGTCCTGCTTGGTCTTGTACTCGCAGTGCAAGCGTTCGCGATCATCCGCCCGCCGTACCCGGCGAAGCCGATGCCGCCGTATCACGGTCGTTTTATCGTGATCGGCGACGATGCGAAACCAGGACAGGTCGTCGTAAAACCTCCAAAGTAAAGTCGCGAGTCTGCTGGCGCGAATTTGTGCACCGATCATCGGTGCTTTGGCGGACTTTCTCTCTCTAGACTGCGCTGACGTTGACACAGTTGGGTCGCGCGTTACTCTCACCTTCCGCTAACGGCGGGGTAGCCAAGTGGTAAGGCTGCGGTCTGCAAAACCGCTATTCGCGGGTTCGATTCCCGCCCCCGCCTCGAAACCATGCTCGGGTCTTGTGGACAATGAGGCTTTTTCTTCGCACGCCGGTTCGATTGATTCGCTCGCTGCCCGCGAGCTCACCCCTCGCGGGCTTCGTCCATGGAATCTCGTTCGAGTTTCTGAGATTTAGCGATTTAACGAATTAATGATTATCTTCGGCGCGTGACTGGCCGTTCGTCGAAACTGTTTGCCGCAGCTCAAGAGCGCATTCCCGGCGGAGTTAATTCGCCGGTGCGTGCACTCCGCAATGTCGGCGGCGAACCTTTTTTCGTTGAGCGCGCCGCGGGCTCGAGAATCTGGGACGTCGATGGCAACGAATACATCGACTACGTTGGCAGTTGGGGCCCGGCCATTCTCGGTCACGCGCCGAACGTTGTGATCAATGCCGTGCGCGAAGTGGCCACGCGCGGATTAAGTTTCGGAATTCCGAACCCGCTCGAAGTGGAATTGGCCGAACTAATCTGCCAATGGATGCCGTCGATCGAAAAGGTCCGCATGGTCAATAGCGGGACTGAAGCGGCGATGTCGTGCATTCGACTGGCGCGCGGATTCACCGGGCGCGACAAGATTATCAAATTCGATGGCTGTTATCACGGTCATGCCGATTCACTTTTGGTTCAGGCCGGCAGTGGCGCGCTTACTCACGGACGCCCTGATAGCGCAGGCGTCCCTAAATCGTTCGCCGAGCTCACCATTTCTCTGCCGTTCAATGATGTCGATCTTGTCCGAAAAACTTTCGTCGAAAACAAAAACAAAATCGCAGGCGTCATTCTGGAGCCGATCCCCGCGAACGCCGGGCTTTATTTTACAAAAGAAAATTTTCTCTCGAGCTTGCGAGATGAATGCACCAAATGGGACGCGCTTTTAATTTTCGATGAAGTGATGACCGGATTTCGTGTTGCACGCGGTGGCGCTCAGGAGATTTATGGAATCAAGCCCGACCTGACCGCCCTTGGTAAAGTGATTGGCGGCGGATTGCCGGTCGGCGCGTTTGGCGGACGCGCCGAAATCATGGATCAACTTTCACCGGACGGACCAGTTTATCAGGCGGGAACGCTTTCGGGAAATCCGCTGGCGATGGCCGCGGGACTGGCGCAACTGCGCGAGCTCGAACGGATCGACGGATGGGAACTGCTCGAAAAACTCGGCGCCCAATTCGAAGAGTTGACGCGTGTCGCGATCGCCGACGTGAAGGTCGAAACCACGTTTCACAGAATCGGCTCGATGTTTTGTTTGTTCTTCGCGCGCGGACCGATTGTCGATCTTGCGGGTGCGAAGCGAAGTGACCTAAAAATGTTCGCGAAATTTTTCCATGCCTGTTTGGAGCGCGGTGTTTATTTCGCGCCGTCCCAGTTTGAAACCGGTTTCGTTTCCACGGCCCACACTCCGAACGACGTCGAACGCACCGCGAACGTTGTTCGACAAGCGCTTCACTCGAAATGACAAATTCCACAAACTCGCGGATTCGCGCTGTCTCGAAGTTCTTTTTCGACGGCGACCGGAAGTTTTTCATCAAAGGCGCGACTTACGGCCCGTTTAAACCGGACGCGAAGGGGAACAGTTTCGGCCGGCCTGAACAGGTGGATATCGATCTTCGGATGATGCGCGGGATCGGATTGAACGTCTTGCGGGTTTATCATCCGCCTCCGGAGTGGTTCCTGGAAAAATGTTTCGCGGCCGGAATGCGGGTTTTGATCACGCTGCCGTGGGAAAAACACATTGAGTTTTTGCGGGAGAAAAAAATTCGCAACGAAATCGTGCGAATGGTGCGCACCACGGTTCGGAGATATGTCGGTAATCCGGCCGTGCTTGGTTATTTGGTCGGCAACGAGATTGCAAGCACAATGGCGCGCTGGCTCGGTGTGCAGCGGGTGACCGAATTTGTTGAGCACCTTGTTCGGATCGGACGTGCAGTCGACCCCAACGTCCTCTATTCCTATGCGACCTATCCGCCGACCGAATATTTACTCCCGCAGAACGTCGATTTTTTCTGCTTCAACGTTTATCTACACAATCAGCGCGATTTCGAACGCTACCTTTTGCGCCTGCAGAATCTTACCGGCGAGCGTCCACTCATTCTGGGTGAGTTCGGCATGGATACGATCCGCCATTCGCAGGACGAGCAGGCGGAGATGCTCGGCTGGCACATCGAGAGCGTGGGCAAATGCGGACTTTCCGGAACAATTTTGTTTTCCTGGACGGACGAATGGTTTACCGGCGGTAACGAAGTAACGGACTGGGCTTTCGGGATTGTTACCCGCGAGCGCGAGCCGAAGAAAGCGTTTCACGCACTGCGCGACAAATTCGGCCAGGACAATTCAACTCTGCCGCATCGCGCTCTCTCGGAGGCGCCGTTGGTTTCGGTGATTGTTTGTTCCTACAACGGGGCTCGGACGTTGGCCGATTGTCTCGAGTCGTTAGGCAAACTCAATTATCCAAATTACGAAGTCATCCTGGTTGACGACGGGTCGACTGACAACACGGCGCAGGTCGCCGCGCAATTTCCAAGTGTCCGTTACATTCCTCAGAGCAATCACGGTTTGAGTCACGCGCGCAACACCGGCGCGGCCGCGGCCAAAGGCGAAGTGTTCGCCTACACCGACTCGGACTGCATGGCCGATCCCGATTGGCTGTACTATTTAGTGGGTACGCTCTTGAGCAGCGATTACGCCGGAGTCGGTGGGCCGAATGTGAGTCCGCCGGGGCAAAACGCGATTCAGGCGTGCGTGGCCGCCGCGCCCGGCGGACCGAGTCACGTTTTGTTGACCGATACCGTGGCCGAGCACATTCCCGGTTGTAACATGGCATTTTACCGCTGGGCGTTCGACCAAATCGGCGGTTTCGACCCAGAGTATCATAAAGCCGGTGACGACGTTGATTTCTGCTGGCGCCTTCAGCAAGCGGGCTTCGTCATCGGTTTTAGTCCCACCGCTATTGTCTGGCATCATCGGCGCTTCACCCTTCGCGCGTTTTTGAAACAGCAGGAAGGTTACGGCGAAGCCGAATCGCTCCTCCGATTCAAACATCTTATTTTCTTCGGTCCGACCGGGACGGCGAAATGGCGCGGGCAAATTTACGGCGCGCCGCGATTCAGCTGGTTCATTGATCGCCCGGTTATTTATCATGGCGTTTTCGGTGAAGGATTCTTCCAGTCGATGTATGCCACGCCGCAATCGGACCTGGCCGCGTACCTCAGCAGCATCGAATGGTTCGCGCTCACGCTGTTCCTGTTTGGTCTTGGAATTTTTCTGCCCTCGCTCCGGATCGTCCCGTATCTAATGTTTGGCGGCACGCTGACAGTGGCGCTTTCCTACATGGTTCGGGCGCGGATCGAGCCAAAATTCGACACTGTTCCCGCGCGGTTGCTCGTGATGTGTCTGGCTTTTCTGCAACCGCTCGTGCGTGGATTTTCGCGCTACTTCACCTGGCTCCATTTCAAACGGACACCGCGCAGCGTCATTCGTGCCCACGAACATTTGCCCGCCGCTGCCAAACCGGGCCGCGGCCTGCGCCGGCGGGTTTTCTGGAGTGAAGAGGGGCGAGATCGCCATCATTTGCTCGGCGCGATCTTCCAATTGCTCGAAGAAGAAGGCTGGCGCTATTCGATCGATACCGGTTGGAACGAATGGGACATCCAGATTTACGGAAATTTTTGGTGGAGCATTGTTCTGCAAACGGTGACGGAAGATCACACCGGCGCGAAACGATTGACCCGCGTCCGGCTGCGCAACCGGCTCGTCACCACAACGGTAATCATCAGTCTGGTCGCGCTGAGCATTGTGATCTACCGGCAGCTCCACGCTTCCCATCTCGATCTTTGGTCGATCATTCCGTATTTCATCTTTCTTGTTTTCCTTGCATCGCGCGCGCGGGCTTTGAAATCGCGAGTGGCGGAACTTGTTGATCTTGCGGCGCATCGCGCCGGCTTGCAGCGAATCAGCGGTCGCGGCGTTGTTGCGCCGCCGGTTTTGCCGGTCCAGGCAATGGAGGCAATGCAGACTGACTCAGCCCAAACATGAAAAACGGCCAGATGATTCGGTTCGCCCTGGCGCTGGTGCTGGAGCTAATCTTTTTTGCGGCGCTTAATTTATTCGATGATTGGACGCTCGAATCGATGCCGGCAAAGTTTGTCGCGGCCGCGTTTCTCAGCGGTGTGGCTTATCTGGCCGCAGTTTCCAATTTCAAGGTCGACATCTCGCTTCAGAAACAAGCGATCTTGTTTTGGGGCGTCGCGATAATTTTGCGATTGATCGCGCTCCCGCTTGCACCTGGCGACGATCTTTTTCGCTACCAATGGGAAGGCAAAATTCAGCGCGCCGGATTTAATCCTTATCTGATCGCGCCGGCCGATCCTCAATTAGACCAATTGCGGCACGATTTTCCTCAGGCCGCTAAAATTAATCATCCTGAACTTCGCGCCGTTGATCCGCCGGGCGCGGAGCTGCTCTTCAAGGTTCTGAGCGCGATAAAGAATCGGGCGCTTTTCTACAAAATCACTTTTGCCATCGCCGACCTGGCAGTGGCGGCGTTGCTCTTGCGATTGATTGCCGGGGAGGATCGTTATCGCGGCGCGGCGTGGTACGCTTGGAATCCGCTCGCGGTTTACACTTTTGCCGGGGCCGCGCATTTCGACAGTCTCATGATGCTGTCGATGGTTGGTGGAATTCTCGCGCTGGTTCGATCGACAACTCAAACTGGATCCGGAGCGAAGTGGTCGTGGGCGGTTTTAGCCGCTCTCCTATTTGGAATTGCCATCTCGCTCAATCTGGCCGCGGCATCGCTGGTTTTACTTTGCGCGGTTGCATTGCGCTGGCGCGCGATTGCTCTGGCCCTGACCGCACTCATACCGGTGCTCTTTAGTTTTGCATTCGGTTTTCCGAAGGTTCGGATCTGGGAATCGTTAGGCCAATTCACCCAGCTCTCCCGGCTCAACGATCTCTTTTGGTGGTTGATTGAAGAAACGGTCTGGCCAAACCCGCACCAGCGAAGTTTTCATTACTATCCGATCCTGATTGTCTGCGTGATCTCGGTCTCGTTCCTGTTCGTTCGCGATTGGAAACGCGGAATGCTCTGGGCCTTCGGAGTCGTGCTGGTGCTCAGCCCGATCTTGCATCCGTGGTATTGCGTTTGGATTTTGCCGCTGGCGGCGTGGCGAAGCGCTTACGCCTGGAACGTTCTCTCGGTCACGCTTTTTTCTTACTACCTGTTTTGGGACGAACGTCTCTTTGGCCTGCCGTGGCACGCTGAGCCGTGGATGCGCGGTCTCATTATCGCTCCGGTCCTGGCCGCTTTAGTTATGCTTGGCGCGCAAAAGAAAACGACGGTCGCATCGATTTAACGGCGTTCTCAAAATCGGTCGGCAGTGGAGCTTGGAAGCCTTTCCACTCCAGCGTGCGCGGATGTCGAAACCCTAATTTCCAAGCATGCAGCATTTGTCGCGGGAAAACTGCGGCGTGCTTTTTGCCGTAAATCCTGTCGCCCAGAACTGGGTGGCCAAGATGCTGAAGATGAACCCGCACCTGGTGTGTCCGGCCGCTGTGCAATTTGCATTCGACCAGGCTCGTCTCATCCGATGAGCTCAAAACACGGTATTCCGTCTTCGCCGCGCGCCCGCGCCTCGACGCAGTCGACATTCGTTGTCGATCTGCTGGATGACGTCCGATTTTTTCTTCAACCGTTCCTGTATTTTTGCGCAGCTTCCCAGCAACCAGCGCGAGATAAATTTTTTCTACGGTGCGTTGCTCGAATTGTTCCGATAATCCCCGGTGCGCTTCGTCGTTTTTTGCGACGACCAGGCAGCCGCTCGTCTCTTTATCAAGGCGATGCACGATTCCCGGCCGTTCCTTCCCGCCGATTCCGGAAAGTTTTGGGAAATGATGGAGCAGCGCATTCACCAACGTGTGCTCGCGGTGACCCGCGCCAGGATGAACGACCAACCCCGCCGGTTTGTTGATTACGATCAAATCCTCGTCTTCATAAAGAACGTCGAGCGGGATCGCTTCCGGTCGATTGTCGATCTTTTCCGGCGGTGGTTCGTTTACTTCAATTCGGTCGCCGCTGCGCACGAGATCGCGAGGGCGGGCTGGGGAGCCATTGAGGGTGACGAACTCTTTCCGCACCAGTTGCTGAAGGCGCGATCGCGAATATCTCGGCAGCTCGCGCGCCAAAAATTGATCGAGACGAAGCCGTGCTGCTTCTTTCGGCACGAGCAATTCGATGGTTGTCGATTCTTCTGCCATGCCGCCAGTGTCGTTACGGTCGACCGTAGCGTTGCCCGGCACATTGTCGATGTTGCAATCCGCGGCTGAAGCTCACGCCGAAAACGCTGCTGACTATCTCCACTTCATTCATTTGGGCGAACGCGCCAGACGTGGCGGTCGACGATAGCTTCGCGCAGTTTACGCCAATGTGACCGTCCAGGCGGACGCGGCCCGACAGTTAGCCAACGCCGCAGCCGAATCGAAGCCGGAATATCGCGACCAGATGGCGCTACTACTGCGGTAGGGCGCTCAAAATTCCAAAAACCAAGCACCAAACTCCAGGGAATATCCAATCATCAAATTCCAAAGCGTCTGCCTGGATTTGAACATTGGAACTTGAGGTTTCATTGGATATTGGAGCTTGGGCTTTGGAGCTTCGCGCTGGCGCGCGTTCTGCTGCCTAAGATGCATGCGTCGCTTGGTTTATCTGTTTTTTTTGCTCGCCGCTTTCGCAGCACACGCCGGGCAACTGCCGCTCACCGTCAGTGAGATCGGTCTGATGCTGCGCTCAGGCTATTCGAGCAACGCGCTCATGCAGGAATTATCGACTCGGCATTTCGCCGATAGCGTCGACGAAGCCAAAGAGAAAACGCTGCTCAAAGCCGGCGCATCCGGGGAACTGATAGCCGCTTTGAAGAGCGGAATTTATTCGCTTACGCCGGAAAAGACGGCCGCGATGCAAGAACAAATGGCCGCTGCGGAGCAACGCCGGACCGAACAAACCGAAGCGGCTCGCAAGTCTGAGGCCGCTTATGAGGCGCGCCTCATCCGCGAACGCAGCGCCAAGCCCACCAATCTGAATGCGGGCGGCACCGACGCGGTTTTGCAATTCCTCAAAGAGGACCTGGTTCAACTGCATAACGGCACCGTTGCTCATGCCGACGAGACAGCTTTAGCAAACAAGAAACTCATCGCGTTTTATTTTTCAGCGGAATGGTGCGTGCCCTGCCGCAAATTCACACCGCAACTGGTCGAATACTACAAGCGTGTCGCGCCCGATCATCCGGAGTTCGAGGTCGTATTTTACAGCCGTGACCGATCGCTCTTCGCAATGGAAAAGTACATGCAGGAGCAGAACATGCCCTGGCTCGCGGTCGATTACAGCAAACTGAAAGAGAAGGAAGTACTCAGCAAGAGTGCAGGTAACGGAATTCCATCTCTCGTTTTGGTCGATTCCACCGGCAAGCTAATCTCTAGCTCGCAGGACGTCGGTCCCCAAAAAGTCCTGGCCGACCTCGACGCCATCTTCGCTGGCAAAGCGCCGCCGCGCGTTGCCGCCGCGCAATAAAGGCAGTTGCCGATTACTCGCGAACCTCGTCTATTTTGACGAGCAAATGGCAACAGACTCGGGCGCGGAGCGTATGGCGCGGCTCGGCATTCGCGATGTCGATCTAAAGGAGACCTTTACGCGATCAAGCGGACCGGGCGGCCAGAACGTAAACAAAGTTGCGACCGCGGTGACGCTGCGGCATCGGCCGAGCGGCATCAGCGTAACGGTTCAGGATTCGCGTTCGCAGGCGCAGAATCGAAAGCTCGCGCGAGAGCGTTTGCTCGACGCGATTGAAGAAGCGCACCGCAAGCGTCGCGCCGCTGAGATCGCCGACCGGGAAAGAGCCAGGCGGCGCAGATCGGTGCGACCTGCTGCACTCAAGCGAAAGATTCTGGAGTCGAAACGAAAACGCGGCGAGTTGAAGAAGCAGCGCGCCAAGATCGGATTGTAGCGTTGCTCCGGTCGACGTGCGCGCTTGGCAAAGCCAATCGGCGACAACAAAATTCACATCTGCCGAAGCGGCTTAAAACGAAGCAATTATGTAACGATGATTCACACTATGAAAAAACTTCTTATTCCTTTGTTTTCGCTCCTGATTGCTGTGTTCCTGGGTTCCTGCGCTCACGAGCCCACGACTCAGACGACGACGACTACGACTCGCGAAACGACTGTGCAGCAGCCGACGTCGGCCACACAGACGACTACGACGCGCTACTGATTGGAAGTTTTCTTCCCGCGACGAGAAAAGGGCACGCAACCGCGTGCCCTTACTTCTTTTAGGCCTTCTCCGCTGTCGGAGTTTCGGCGCTCTGCGCTTCTTCTTCTGCTGCCTGACTGACGACTGGCGCGATCGCCCGCAATTTTTCGCCCTTGCGCAAATCCATTAGTTTCACACCCATCGTGTTGCGCCCCGTCTCGCGAATTTCTTTGACCCGCGTTCGGACCATTTGGCCTTTGGTCGTGATCAGCATCATCTCGTCAGTTTCACGCACGGTGAGGGCGCCGACGACGTCACCGGTCTTGGCGCCGGTTTTCATGGTGATGATTCCTTTGCCGCCCCGCTTTTGTTTGCGGTAATCGTCGAACGCTGTGCGCTTGCCGATTCCATTCTCACCAGCGACGAGCAGCATCGCGTTTGGATTGACAATCGCGATCGCGATCACCCGATCCTTCTTGTCCGGCCGAATTCCCCACACGCCCACCGTGTTTCGGCCTTGATCGCGCAACTGCTCCTCATGAAAGCGCAGACTCATTCCTTCTTTCGTGATCAGGACGAGCTCGTTGTTCCCGTTGGTGAGCTTGGCGTCGATCAGGCGGTCGCCTTTTTCAATTTGAATGGCGATAATGCCGCCTTTGCGAACGTTCCGGTAATCGGACAGGTTTGATTTCTTGACGATGCCCGATTGCGTCGCGAACACGATGTGGAAATTCTCGTCCCAGGTTTGATCGACTGCGCTCGGCCCAACGCCCGATTTCTTTGCTTGAATCCGGATGGTGGCGGCGATTTTTTCTTCTGGCCGCAATTGAAGAATGTTGGCGATCGATCGGCCTTTGGCCGCGCGTCCCATCTCCGGGATCTCGTAAACTTTTTCGACGTAGGCGCGTCCTGATTCGGTGAAGAACATCAGATAGTCATGCGTGGTCGCGGTGAAGAGATGTTCAATGAAATCGCCTTCCTCTTCTTCCGTCGCGCCCTCGCGTGTGGTCATGCCGATCACGCCTTTGCCGCCGCGGCGCTGTGCCCGGAACGCGCTGACCGCGGTGCGTTTGATGAAGCCGCCGTGGGTGATGCTGATGATGCACCCCTCGTTGGCGATGAGATCCTCCATGTTAATCTCGCCTTCATCGACCGCGAACTGAGTCAGCCGCGGCGAGCCGTGCTTATCGCGAAGCTCGCGCAGCTCTTTTTTGATGATGGTGAAAACGCGCTGCTCCTTGGCCAGAATGTCGCGCAGGTCCTGGATCGTTTTAATCAGGTCCTTGTATTCGTTGTCGATCTTGTCGCGCTCGAGGCCGGTCAATTGATACAATCGAAGATCGAGAATCTGGTTGGCCTGATGTTCGCTGAACGCGTAGCGGCCATCCGTCAGGCGCGCGGGATTGCGAACGAGGACGCCGATTTGCTCGACCTGCTTTTTGGTGAACTCGAACGCGAGCAGTTTTATTCGCGCTTCTTCGCGATTCGCTGATCCGCGAATGATGCGGATGAATTCATCGAGGTTAGCGAGCGCGATGAGATAACCTTCGAGCGTCTCGGCCCGTTCTTCGGCTTTGCGCAATTCGAAGCGCGTCCGACGTAAGACAACGTCGCGCCGATGTTCGATGTAGGCCGCGTTCGCTTCCTTGAGCGAGAGCAGCTTCGGCCGGCCGTGATCGATCGCGAGCATGATGACCGCGAACGAGCTTTCCATCGCGGTGTGTTTGTAAAGATTGTTGATGACGATCTTCGGATTCGCGTCTCGCTTGAGCTCGATCACCACGCGCGTGTCCTCGTCCGACTCGTCGCGGACTGCCGTGATCTCGCTCAGAATTTTTTCGTTCACGAGATCGGCGATGCGCTCGACCAGCGTCGCGCGGTTCACGTTGAACGGAATTTCGGTGATGACGATTTGTTCCTTGCCACCTTTGATTTCTTCGACGCCCGCTTTGCCGCGCACTTTCATGCTGCCGCGGCCGGTCTCTAGGTACTGGCGAACACCGGCGGTTCCCAAAATCGCGCAGCCGGTCGGGAAATCCGGTCCTTTCACGTGCTTCATCAACTCATCGAGCGTGATGTCGGGATCGTCGATTTGCGCGCAAATGCCGTCGATCACTTCGACCAAATTGTGCGGCGGAATGTTCGTCGCCATTCCAACTGCGATGCCGGTGCCGCCGTTGACGAGAAGATTTGGAAACGCCGCCGGGAAAACAGTCGGTTCGGTCCGCGTCTCGTCGTAGTTTGGAACGAAGTCGACCGTGTCCTTGTCCATGTCGACCATGAGCGCGGCGCCGAGATGCGTCATGCGGGCTTCGGTGTAACGCATCGCTGCCGGGGGATCGCCTTCGACCGATCCGAAATTTCCCTGACCGTCGACCAACCGTTCGCGCATCGCCCACGGCTGCGCCATGTGGACGAGGGTGGGGTAAATCACGGCTTCGCCGTGCGGGTGATAGTTACCGCTAGTGTCACCGCAAATTTTCGCGCATTTCCGATGTTGTCGGCCCGGGAAGAGCGACAAATCGTGCATCGCATAAAGAATCCTGCGCTGCGATGGCTTCAGTCCGTCACGCGCATCGGGCAGTGCGCGCGAAATGATGACCGACATCGAGTAATCGAGGAACGACCTCGACACTTCTTCAGCAACGTTAATCGGCTCTACTTTTTCGTTCGCGTTATACACGAGATTTAATGACGAATGACGAATGACGAATGCCGGAATAATGACCAAGCGCGTGACCGAAGAATTCTTTGTTCGGCATTCGACATTCGTGCGGCGTCATTTTAAACGTCCAGGTTTCGGACGTTCAATGCGTTGTCCTCGATGAATTGGCGCCGCGGCTCGACCACGTCCCCCATCAGAATCGTAAACATTTTGTCGGCATCGACCGCGTTGTCGTCATTCAAATCGACCTTGAGCAATTTGCGCTTCTCCGGATTCATCGTCGTCTCGAACAATTCTTTGGCGTTCATTTCGCCGAGTCCTTTGAATCGCTTGATCTGCACACCACGCCGTCCGATCTCCAAAATCTTCTCGAGGATCTCCGGGATGGAGAAGAGGGGGTGGGTGAGCGCTTTCTCGCCTTCGCCTTCGATCAATTCGAAAATCGGGCGATCGCTCGCCGCGTAGTGATCGACTTTCAAACCCTTGCGCGCCAGCTCAGCGATGATTTTCTGGATTGCAGCCGATTCGTGGAGCTCAACTAATTTGGCGCGGCGACGGACGCCGTTGGTTTTCGCCGCCGGTGCTTGGACATCGCCCAATGGCAACAGCTCCTGTTCGATCTGGGTGTCGAACAAATTGAGATCAAGATTGGATTCGTGAAACTTCCGGACCCCTTTCTCGTCGTGAAAATAGTGGACGGTCTCATCGTTCCCCTCCCGGACTTTGACGAGATAGGTCGGCAGCTTCCCGGACTTGGAATTGCGCTCTTCCAGATACGCCTCGAAATCACCGCCATGCCGGCGAACCACTTCGCTTAGCTTCGCCAATTTCTCGAGAGACTCGAGAATATCTTTTAGCTGCGCCGCGGTGATCTCTTTGCTGTCAGCGAGATTCTTCAGCTTCACGTCTTCGGCCCCGAGTGAAATCAGGATCTTGTTCAGCTGGACGTCGTCATCGACGTACTCTTCGCGCTTCTTGCGCTTGATTTGGTAAAGCGGCGGCTGCGCGATGTAAATTTTGCCGGCTCGCACCAGCTCGTTCATCTGACGGAAGAAAAACGTCAACAACAGCGTTCGAATGTGCGATCCATCGACGTCAGCGTCCGTCATGATGATGATCTTCCCATAGCGCAGCTTAGACATGTCGAAGCGGCCTTCATCTTTGCCGTTTCCATCTTCTCTCGCTTTGCCGATCCCCGTGCCAATAGCCGTAATCATCGCCTGAATTTCGGTGTTCTTGAGGAATTGGTCTTCGCGCGCCTTCTCGACGTTGATCAGTTTTCCCCGGATCGGGAGGATCGCCTGTGTCATTCGGTCGCGCCCTTGTTTGGCGGATCCGCCAGCGGAATCACCCTCCACGATATACAGCTCGGTTAATTCCGGGTCGCGCTCGGAGCAATCGGCCAGTTTCCCGGGCAAGCCGCCGCCGGTCAGCGCACCCTTGCGGATCGTCTCGCGCGCTTTGCGTGCCGCTTCCCGCGCGCGCGCCGCGGTTAGGATTTTCTCGAAAATCCGTCGCGCGATCGGCGGATTCTTGTCGAAGAAGGTCATCAAACCTTCGTAAACGGCCGAGTTGACGATGCCGTCGATCTCGGTGTTCACGAGTTTCACTTTGGTTTGTGATTCGAACCGTGGATTCGGAAGTTTGATGCTGAGCACGCAGATCAAACCTTCGCGGACATCATCGCCGGAAATCGACGGGTCCTTTTCCTTCATCAAGCTGTTCGACTTTGCGTATTGATTGACCGCTTTGGTCAGCGCCGTCCGGAACCCGGTGAGATGCGTGCCGCCGTCCGGATTCGGAATCGAATTGGCAAACGGCAAAATCTGGTCGTTGTAGCTATCGTTGTATTGCAGGACGACATCGACAAATACTTCGTCGCGCTGTCGCTCGATCACAATCGGCTTCGGGTGTAGCACCTGTTTGTTTTCGCCGAGCTGCTTTACGAATTCCTCAATGCCGTGCTTGTAGAGAAAGGTTTCCTTCTTTGGCGAATCGCCGCGTTCATCGGTCAGATTGATCTCGAGCCCAGGATTTAAGAACGCGAGCTCGCGCAATCGTGTCGCCAACCGCTCGAATTTAAATTCCGTGGTGATCGTGAAGATCGTCGGATCTGGCAGGAACGTGATCAGTGTGCCGGTTGCCTTCTTGGCCTTAACCTCGCCGATGACTTCCAGCTTTTTCGTCGTTTTTCCCTGGGCGAAGGCCATATGATAGACCTTGCCGTCGCGCGAAACTTCTACCTTGAACCATTCCGAAAGCGCGTTGGTGCACTTCGCGCCGACCCCGTGCAGACCGCCAGAATATTTGTAAGCGCCTTGCCCGAATTTTCCGCCCGCGTGCAGGTTCGTCAGGACGAGCTCGACGGCCGGCATTTTCCATTTCGGATGAATATCGACCGGAATGCCGCGGCCATTGTCGCGAACCGAAACGCTGCCATCGACGTGAACGTCTACGTCGATCTTGTCGCAATATCCGGCCAGATGTTCGTCGATCGAATTGTCGACAACTTCGAATACCAGGTGGTGTAAACCGCGCTCGTCCGGGTCGCCGATGTACATGCCGGGGCGTTTCCGGACCGCCTCCAAACCTTCCAGCTTGTCAATCTGAGCCGCGTCGTATTTTTGCGATTTATTGACGTTGGAAGAGTCGCGCTGGCGATTCTTATCGCTGGATTTGTCGTCGTCTTCATCGACAGCGACGGCGGCTCGAGCTGGCATCGAAAGAAGCTAGCGAAAACGAGTCAAAAAACAACTAATAATCTCGTGCCCACAAGCGACTTATTTCCGCTACCGGTTGGAGGCCCGGGTCGGCCCAAACCCATGATATTGTGGTCGACGGTATTGACTTATTCACACCCTTTTTTGCCTGCTTGACCTGCATCTTTTACACCCCGAAAATGTGCGCTCCTCATGCGCCTCCAAACTGTCGCTGAAGCTCGCTGGATCCTCGCGATTTTATTTTTGTTCGCGCTTGTAAGCTGGTTTTTTAGCGCGTGGTTTTCGCTGCTTTTCCTCGTTTTGATTCTCTACACGCTTTTCTTTTTTCGAGATCCAGAGCGAAATATCCCGGCTGATCGAAACGCCGTCGTTGCGGCGGCTGACGGAACCGTGATGGACATTTCCGAAGTCGAAGAGAGCGAAACTTTGAAAACGAAAATGCGTCGGGTGGGGATTTTCCTGTCGATTTTCGACGTGCACACGAATCGTGCGCCGATTGATGGCCGAATCATTTACCGCCAACACCACCAAGGACTTTTTCTCGATGCGCGCAGTCCGGATTGCTCGGAAAAAAACGAAGCAATGACTTGGGCGTTCGAAAATCCGCGCGCAACGATCGTGGTGCGGCAGCTCACCGGCGCCATTGCCAGACGCATCGTCGCCTGGGCAGATGTGGGGGATGAGCTCAGCAAAGGCGACCGCTTTGGAATGATTCGCTTTGGCTCGCGAACGGAAGTATACTTGCCGCTCACCGCCAGCGTGCTGGTGAAAGCGGGCGAACACGTGGCTGGTGGATCGACAATCATTGCACGGCTCCGCGATCCATGAACGACCAACCGTCCAAGATTTATCTCCTGCCGAATCTAATGACGGCGGGGAATCTGTTTTGCGGATTCACTGCCACGCTCAAGATTTTGGAAGGCGCGCTTTTGCAAAGCACAAACGCGGATGCCGCCGCCGATCTCTTTCACGCTGCAATCTGGTTCATCCTTGGAGCCTTCGTTTTCGATTTCTTAGACGGCCGGTTGGCACGTTTGGGCGGTCACGAAAGCCCATTTGGTCGTGAGTTCGATTCCCTTGCCGACATCGTTTCATTCGGGCTGGCTCCGGCTTTGATGGTCTATCGCGTCGTCCTCAATGAATTTCCGAACGCCTGTTGGATCATCGCTTTCGTTTACCTCTCTTGTGGCGCGCTGCGTCTGGCTCGTTTCAATACCGCGTCGGCCAACCACGAAAGAGAGGCCAGCACTAACGGTGCGAAAAACTTCACTGGTTTTCCGATTCCCGCCGCGGCCGGACTCATCGCGTCGATCACGTTGTTTTTACTCTGGCTCGCCGAAGGCGAACATCATCTCGGCAAATGGAAATTCGTTTTGCCTCCACTGCTGCTTTTTCTTTCATTCATGATGTTCAGCCGGTTCGAGTATCCCAGTTTCAAGGCGATCAATTGGAAGACACAAAAATCGATCCCGCGTTTTCTCGTGATCAGCGTTCTTCTCATTCTCACGGCGATGTTCTACCAATGGATGCCGGCCGTGTTGTTTCTTTCTTATTTGCTTTACGGTTTTCTGCGACCCTGGCTCTCCCGCGAATGGCGTCGCGAGATCGAGGAAGAAATCGGCGAAGAAGGAGCCGAAGAGCCGACCGAGCAAGTTTCGTAACGCCCGCGATGTTGTAGCTCCCCGCCGTCTCTGGCGGCAGAATTCTTCGAAACTGCCGATGAGGACGCCGGCAGCTACAACGCGTTCAGCTTTGCCAGCGTTTCCGGGTCGCGCACATCGGCCCATTCGCCCGTTAGTTCCAACGCCTTCACTTTCTTGCCGGACTGCGCCAGCTCACGAATCGCGTCGGTCAGTTCGTATTCGCCGCGCGGCGACGGTTTCAATTCCGCGGTGAAATTAAAAATGCTCGTTCGAAACGCGTAGAGACCGGCGTTGTACCATGGGCTCGTGGCTTCGCCCGGCTTTGATTTCTCGCGCAGATCGACAAGCTCGAATTTGTCATTCAGAAAAGCTGCGCCGCCTTTGCTCACGTCCTCGCCGCGCGTCAGGCTGATCAGCGCCTCCACGTCGTCGGCAAGATCGACAATCCGTTTGTAGTTCTCGGGCGCGACCAGAATGTCGCCGTAGGCCAGAACAAAGGCGGAATCGCCCACGAAATTCCGTGCCAGATCGACCACCCGGCCGGTGCCATCCTGCGCAACCTGCGTCGTATACTGGATGTCGATCTTGTAACGAAGGCCGTCGCCGAAGAAATTCTGCACCGCATCGGCCCGATAACCAACGATGACCAGAAATCTTTGAATACCGGCATCACGCAACCCTTCGACGATGTGTTGTAGGACCGGTTTCCCGCGCACTTCAATCATCGGTTTCGGCAAATCCGCCGTCAGCTCGCGCATCCGCGTTCCGCGGCCAGCCGCCAGCAGCACTGCTTGGTCGATCTTCGTCATTTTGTCACGTCGAGCGAACGAGCCAGTCCGGCCTGGAGTTTGAATGGAAAATTCTCAGCGGCTAGGAGGACTTCGTTTCTTTCGGCGGCTCGGTTTTCGGTGGTGTAATGATGAGGCCCGGCAAATTCGCCTGTTTGATCATATCGCTGACTTTCGCCACGTCCTGCGATTTGATCTGCGACCATTTTGTCAATTGCTCATCCAATTGTTTGCTTAGCGTTTGAAAGACCTCCAGCTGCGGTTTGGTCGGCTCGGTCGCGTCGCCGGCGTCGATAAAATGACTGAACGAATCAAAGCGTTCGTTCAACATGCTCGGGAACGCGAGATTTCCCTCGGAGCCTTTCATGTTTACCTGAATCAGCTCTTTTTCGACGTCGGACATTTTGTGGTCGAGATCGTCCGCGGACGCGAGCGCAGATTTGAGCTTTTCATCGTCGCCGAAACGAAAATGGAGAGTCTTGATTTGTGCTTTGAGGTCGCGAATTTCATTGATCGCCTGGTGGAGTTGTGAAATGCGATCGGTCACCTGCGTCGACAACGCGAATTGCTTTTGCAACGCGGCTTCTGATCCTTTGTTGCGCGGGTCGATCACCACTTTCAAAGACGCGGTCTGCGCTTTTCCCGCGGCCGTCAGCTTAACCTGATAATCGCCGGGCAAGGCGAGCGGCCCTTTCGGACCCGTTCCGCCATAGAACGCGCCCGGTGTTTGCACCGGATCGTTGTAACGCAGATCCCACGCGAACCGGTTCATTCCTTCATTCGCCAGAATCGTTTTGACGCGTTCGACCCGGTCCGGCCATTCCGGCGGCTGTTCGCCTTCCTTCTTCTCTTTGTTCGACAGATGTCGGATGACTTTTCCCTGCGCGTCGAGAATATCGAGCGTCACTTCATCTTTCGGCGCGGTCTTGAGATAATAATCGATCATCGCGCCCGCGGGCGGGTTGTCTCCGACCGGCTGGCGTTTGTCGAATTCTTCCGGGTAATGCAAACGGAATGCGGTTTCCGGTTGATAAAGAATGAAATCCGCAGCCGCTGATTGCGCACTCAACTGCCGCAGCGGGGTGAGATTGTCCAACACCCAAAACGATCGGCCGTGGGTTGCCGCGACCAGATCATCGTCTTTGACGACCAAATCGTGAATCGGCGAGCGCGGCAGATTTAATTGCAACGGCTGCCAGTGTGCACCGCCGTCAAACGAGACGTAAACGCCCAGCTCAGTGCCGGCATAAAGCAATTCTTTCTTTTTTGGATCTTCACGCACCGCATGCACGAACGCGCCGTCCGGAATTCCGTTCACGATCGACGTCCATGTTTTGCCGAGATCGGTCGTCTTGAAGATGTATGGCTTGAAGTCGTCGAGTTTATGTCGATCAACCGCGGCATAAGCGGTCTTGCCGTCGCTCGGCGATGCTTCAATCAAATCGACCGTGCTCCACTCCGGCATTTTCGGACTGACGTCGCTCCAGTGCGCGCCATCATCGGCGCTGACATGAATCAATCCGTCATCGCTCCCGGCCCACAACGTGCCTTTGTCCACCGGCGACTCAGTCAACGCAAAGATCGTGTCGTAATATTCGACCGATGTGATGTCGTTGGTCAGCGGACCGCCGCTTGGTTGCTGCTTCGTCTTCTCATTGCGCGTCAGATCTTCGCTGATCTTTGTCCAGCTCTGGCCGTGATCGGCTGATTTAAAAACGCATTCCGCCGCGGTGTAGATGACATCGGGATTGTGCGGCGACAGCAGAAGCGGCGAGACCCACTGAAAACGGTGCACAAGATCGACAGCCCCGCGTCCGGAATTATCGATCGGCACCGGACTGATGTCTTGATCGTCTTCTTTGGTCTTGTTGTAACGCGCGATGTAGCCTTCGCTGTTCGAGTAAATGATGTGCCAATCGCGCGGATCAGGAATCACGAAGCCACACTCGCCGCCGCCGGCGGGATACCAATCTTGAGGACCGATCACGCCCGAATCCGTCCGGCTCGCGATGCAAACGTTCGAGTTGTCCTGTTGCGCCCCGTAAATGTGATACGGAAACGCATTGTCGACTGCGACGTGATAAAACTGCGCGGTTGGCTGGTTGTTTTGCGTCGTCCAGGTTTTTCCGCCGTCGATCGAAATGGCTACGCCGCCGTCATTCGCGTTGCCGACCCGATTCGGATTCTGTGGATCGATCCACAGACCGTGATGATCTCCATGGCGCGCGGGAAGGAGATTAAATGTTTTGCCCCCGTCGACCGATTTGAAGGCGCCCGTGTTTAAAAGATAAACCGTGTCCGCCGATTTCGGATCGGCGTAAACTTTGCTGAAATACCATGCGCGCTGTCGAAACCGGCCGTCGTCGTTGATCCGCGTCCACTTTTGGCCAGCATCGTCCGAGCGAAACAAACCGCCTTCTTTCGCTTCGATAATTGCGTAAACGCGATTCGAGTCTGCGCCGGAAACCGCGACTCCAATTTTTCCCAAAATTCCTTCGGGAAGACCGTTGCCTTCCAAACGTTTCCAGGTCACGCCGTTGTCGTCCGAGCGATACAAACCGCTGCCGGCGCCGCCGCTCGAGAAAAACCACGGCTGTCGTTTTGCTTGCCAAAGCGCTGCAAAAACAATGTTCGGATTGTGTGGATCGAACACGACATCGATGCCGCCGGTGTTCTCGTCTTTGAACAAAACATTCGTCCAAGTTTTTCCGCCATCGCCCGTCCGGAAAATTCCGCGCTCTTTGTTCGGGCCGAATGCGTGACCGAGCGCGGCCACGATTGCGACGTTTTCGTTTCTCGGATCGACAATCAACGCGCCGATGTTGTGCGTGTCTTTTAATCCAACGTTTTTCCACGTCTTGCCGGCATCGATCGATTTGTAAACGCCGATTCCGTAGGTCGTGTTGCCGCGAATGGCTGCTTCGCCGGTTCCGACGTAAACGACATTGTGATCCGACGGCGCGACCGCGACCGCGCCGATCGATGAAATATCTTCCTTATCGAAAAGCGGCGCCCAATTCTGTCCGCCATCAACTGTCTTCCAAACGCCTCCGGCAACCGCGCCAAAATAATAAGTATCGGGTTCACCCGGCACGCCTTCGATCGCCAGTGCGCGCCCGCCGCGGAACGGACCGACTTGGCGCCACTGCATGCCGTTGAACAATTTTTCGTCGATCGCGCCCGCCGGAGCCGGCTTCTTTTCCGGCGAAACGGCCGGCGTGGCTGTGCCGCCGCCGCCGGTTTTCGTTTTCACCGGACTCGGCTCGACGGCGTTCGCCGAATGCAAGATCGACAGCGCAAAGATCGACAACAAACACGAGCGGAGAAGGGAGTTAATCATCCGCTAAAGGTGAAAAGCTTGCCGTGCCGTTCAACTGGAATATGGCTTCTGTGGCGGCAGCCGTCCTCGGCTGCGGAAGCACTCCAGTTCGGCTCGGTCTGCAGGCGAGACGCCTGCCACCACAATTATTTCAGTCTAAAAGCTGTAACCAACAATCGCACGGAGTAAAAAATCCGGCTCATCGCGCGCGCGCGTAAATTGTGCGAGCGTTGTGAACGTCGCCCACCATTTGTCCTCGTGGATCGAGAGATTTGGGCCGCCAGAGATTACCGGACGCTCGGCGTGCGACCATTCCGGGAACGCGGTCTCGTGAACGAATTCCGCGCCAAGGGAAACGCAGCGACTCACTTGATAGCTAGCGCCGATGGATTGCTCAAACTTTGCCTCGTGTTCAGCCAGCTCTTTGCCCTGCCACACCGCTTCCAATGTCGTGTTGTATACCAGAAGGACCGGTCCGACATTTTTCTGCACTATCAATTTCGATTCCGATCCGAAGATTTGGTCGCCGGCCTCAACCTCTTTATAAAGCGCCAACCCGATCGGCGCCTTTTCTGGATTATAAATCTGATAAACGAGCTCGAGCGCAGCGTCTGAAAAAACAAAACCATTCCTCTGTTTGGAACTGACGTAACTCCAGTCGGTCAGATAAACGCTCGCCTGCAGTTCACCGATCACGCCGAATTCGATTTCGTGGCGCAAATCGGCTTCTGAAAAACTGTGATCGGAACCTTTCCGGATTTGTCCGGTGACCCAACTTTCCAATTCGAATTCGCCGGGTTCTTCGATCGTTGCTTCGTAAACAAACGTGAAGTGCCGCTGATCCGCGGAGCAAACGCCTCCCAAGATCGACCCGCCTACGCCGAGGGCTACGGCGCGGCAGGCCAATGACAAGATCGAGAGTGCGCGTTTGCTCATCTGATCGGATGGAAACAGCGCGCTGAATTAATGCACCGGGTGCAATTCTTCGGCTATCGCCACTCGCGCTTCGACTTTGGCTTCTTGAACAGGTTCTTCGATCGCTGGACTGCCGCCAAAATGGCGCGCCGCGTAATAAGAACCGATCACGAGAACCGCGGCGATGAATTGCGCGATCAACGTTTCGTAAGTTGGGAAAACGGAGAACCACATTCCCATCCAGCGAGGGATTAGCGGGACCAGCGCTTGAATCGGCGTCGTCGAAATCCAGTGCGCGAGCTGCATCTCCTGCGCTTGTTCGCCCACCATCACCAGCAGGACCACTCCGAGGAGAACGCCGGTTGTGATCAGCATTTTGCGATATGGAAGTCGCTGCTGAAGAACGAACGTCAGCACGGCCACGATGCCGGAGAGCGCCATTCCAAGCAGCGCGCCTTTCAACACCACACCGCCACCAAAACGCAGATGATAAGTCTGCAAGAACAGGACGACCTCAAATCCTTCGCGGTAAAGCGAAGTGAATCCGAGCAGGATTAATCCCCAGAGCAACGATTGTTTCCCGATTTCGTGGCCATTGCTAAGCAGCGATTTGCGACGGCGGTTGTGCGCGCGGATCCAGCCACCCCAATAAATCTTGTGGAAGAACCAGTTCATGATCACGAGCAACACCACCACGGCGAGAAGTCCGGTCGCCGCCTGCAGATCAAGCGCGCGCATATTGTCGCTCAGTGAACTGACAATCCGAACTGCCATGAACCAGGTGATCAGCGTCGCGCCGAATGCGACGCCCGCGCCAACCGCAACCGGGCGCCGGTGGGCGCGTTTCGCGCCGGTCATGCTGGCGGTGATCGCCGCCAGGACCAGAATGCACTCCAATCCTTCGCGAAAGACGAGAACGCCGATATCGAGAAACGCGACCGTTGGACTGGTGTTCGGTTGCGTTGGATCGGGCGCGCCGTGAGCAGCAACTCCCTGCCACACGATCATCCCCACCACCGCGATCGCCGCGGCGAAAATGCCAATCCCAAAAATGATCCGCCATGGGCGCTCGTCCTGGCGCAAAGCAGTCGCACTCACGATGTAAATCCTATCACAGTCGTAAACCGGCTGCTGCCGGTCAGTTGCGTTTTTTTAGCGGCGATTTGCGCGTCTACTTGTGGTCGTTGCGAACGCCGGCGGGTGTTTGTTGCTGGAGCCATTAAATAATGTGTCGGCCAAGAACCCTCGTTGTCCGTCTATCCATACCGAAACCTAACCGGAATATTCCGGTCTTAATGCTCCTAGCTGATTCGGAGTCCGTAACTCCCAGCCTTGTTTCTCCGCGAGGGCGGAATAAATGGCGGCGGAAACGGTTTGTACTAATGGAAAGAAAAGTGAAGACTCAGGAGGATGTTATGAACTACAAAAATATTACTACACTCACAATAGGTCTCGCGGTTTGCATTTTCGCAGCCTCAAACGCAATGGCGCACGGCGGCGGCGGCGGAGGAGGAGGAGGCGGCGGATTTGCCGGCGGCGGCGGCGGTGGCGGCGGTAGAGCCGGCTTTAGCGGTGGTGGATTCGGTAGAGGTGGCTTTAGCGGTGGTGGATTCAACCGTGGTGGGTTTAACGGAGGCGGCTTTCGCGGTGGTTTTAATGGCGGCGGGTCTCGCGCTGGCTTCAACGGGCGCAACTTTGCCGGCCGCGGTTTTCATAGCGACCGTGACTTCCGTGGCGATCGGTTCCGCCATCGTAACTTCGACGATTTCGTTTTCTTCGGGGATTTTGGGGACCCGTTCTTTTACTATCCGTACGGATATTACGGGTACTATCCTTACGACTATTACCCCGGTAGTTACGGATACGATTCTTACGATCCATCTGTTTACCAACGCAGAGCCGGATATAGTACCGATTCTGTGGTCGGCCAGGTCCAGCTCCGCCTGGCTCGTGCAGGCTATTATCATGGCGCCGTCGATGGCGTGAGTGGCAACGCAACGCGAAAGGCGATCCGTGATTACCAGCATGCACACAGTTTGCCAGCCGACGGTCAGATCCGGGGCCGACTGCTCACAAGCATGGGCCTGGGATAGGCTGTGTTTGATTGGCGGCGAGTTGCTCGGCCCTAATCTTCACCACAGAACGAGGTAGGGGCGGTTCACCGAACCGCCCGCGGGCGATTGAGGTCAATCGCCCCTACCTGAGTCCGAGGCGCTGCCTTTTGTAGCAGTCGGCGAGGATCGTCGAGCAAACCCCTGAATCATGCCGCCGGCTAACATCATCCCGGCGGGAATCAGAATAGACGGAACGTGATCGAGCGCGTCGGAGACGACTTCGCCCATCTCGCGCGTTGTGTCATCGGGAGTGAACCAGGTGCGGCCGGTCCGCGGCAGCCGATTCGAATGACTCGCTACAATCGCGCGGGCGATTGGCCGCATCGACGATGCGTCCCAGCAAAGCCAGGCAAAACCAGCAATCAACAGAATGAATCCAATTTTTCGCATCAGTCTCTCTCTACCGCGCCGAACAAATTTGTTTTAAGAAAACTTCGCCGATTCATGCAGAATCAATTTTTACCGCAGAGGACACAGAGAGCACGGAGAAAGAAATTGGATTTCCTCTGCGACCTCCGTGATCTCTGCGGTGATTAATGTTCTGGGGAAGCGTCAACGAATTTACACGTCGTAGTACATTGAGAATTCGTACGGGTGGGGGCGGAGCCGCAGCGCGTCGTATTCTTTTTGTTTCATGTCGATCCAGTTGGCGATGAAGTCGGCGTTGAAGACGTCGCCGCGGAGGAGAAACGAATGATCGGCCTGGAGCGCTTCGATTGCGCCGCGGAGTGAATCGGGCACGCTCGCGATCTGGGCGAGTTCTTCCGGCGGCAGATCATAAAGATTTTTGTCGAGCGGATCGCCCGGGTCGAGGCGGTTCTGGATTCCATCGAGGCCGGCGAGCAGGAGCGCGGAGAAGGCGAGATACGGATTCGCGGCCGCATCCGGCGTGCGGAACTCGATCCGTTTCGCTTTCGGACTCGGCGAATAAGTCGGGATTCGAATCGCAGCGGAGCGATTGCGCGCGGAGTAAGCGAGATTGACCGGCGCTTCGAACCCGGGCACGAGGCGCTTGTAGCTATTAGTGGTTGGATTCGTCAGGCAGGTGAGCGCGGGCGCGTGTTTCAAAATGCCGCCGATGAAAAACAACGCCAGGTCGCTCAACCCGGCGTAACCGTTGCCGGCGAAGAGCGGTTTGTCGCCGTTCCAAAGCGAGATGTGCGTGTGCATGCCCGAGCCGTTGTCGGCGAAGAGCGGTTTCGGCATGAACGTGACCGTCTTGTTGTGCTTCTTGGCGACGTTGCGCAGGATGTATTTGTAATATTGCAGGTTGTCGCCCATGCGTTTGAGCGGCGCGAAACGAATGTCGATCTCGGCCTGGCCGGCAGTGGCGACTTCGTGATGCTGGCGCTCGATCGGAACTCCGGCGCGCTCGAGCTCGAGGCACATTTCGTTGCGAATGTCCTGCAACGAATCCATCGGCGAGACTGGGAAGTAACCTTCCTTCGGTCGAATTTTGTAGCCGAGGTTCGGAAATTCCTCGCGGGCGCTGTTCCAATGCCCCTCTACACTATCGACGCGATGCATTGACGAATTGCCGTCGTAACTGAATCGGACATCATCAAAAATAAAGAATTCCGCTTCAGGTCCGAAGAACGCGGTGTCGGCGATGCCGGTGCTCTTTAAATAAGCTTCCGCTTTTTCGGCGACGCCGCGCGGGTCGCGATCATACGGCTCGCGTGTGATCGGGTCGACGATCGTGCAAATTAAACTCAGCGTCGGCTCGGCGTTAAAGATGTCGATCCAAGCGGTCGCCGCATCGGGAATAACGAGCATGTCGGAGGCGTTGATGACCCTCCAACCGCGGATACTCGAGCCGTCAAAGCCGAGGCCATCGGTAAAAATCTCTTCGTTGTATTCGGTGAGGGTGGTGGTGAAATGCTGCCAGGTGCCGAGCAAGTCCGTGAACTTGAAGTCGATCAACTTCACGTCTTTGTCTTTGATCATTTTGCTGACGTCGGATGGAGTTTTGTCTTTGGACATTGGTTCAGAGGTTGATGGTTGATTGTTGAGAGTTGCGGAAAACAAAAATGACGAAATCCGAATGTCGAATGTCGAAGGAATGACTAAATGACGAAATCGGCTCTTCGGCCGAGTGCATCATTTCAAGCTCGTCCCAGTTTCGTCATTCGTCATTCGAGCTTCGTCATTAAATTCACACCGCTTTTTCGCCGATCTCTTCCGTGCGAATGCGAATCGCGTGTTCTACTGGGAGCACGAAAACTTTTCCGTCGCCGATTTTGCCGGTCTTCGCCGCACCCACAACGGCGGCAACCGCTTTCTCGACCATGTCGTCCGCGAGCACGACTTCCACTTTTACCTTGGGCAGGAAATCGACGGTGTATTCGCTGCCGCGGTAGATTTCGGTGTGGCCTTTCTGGCGGCCGAAGCCTTTCACTTCGGTCACGGTCATGCCTTCAATACCCAGCTCAGCGAGGGCTTCCTTGACCTCCTCGAGCTTGAACGGTTTGATGATCGCTTCCAGTTTTTTCATTCGGACGTGACCGCGCAGTTATTCACATCATCCGAAGCTAAGCGCGGCACGCGGTTCATTAGCAACGCGATCTTGAGATTGCAAACAAGAAATTTTCGCGATCGCGCGCGGAAATTTTTTGCGAAAACTTGCGGCTGTCTATACTGAGTTGATGCCGCGCGATTCGTTCGTTCACCTCCACCTCCACACCGAGTATTCGCTGCTCGACGGTGCGATCCGGATGCGCGAGCTGATGCGCAAAGCGGCCGAGTTTAAAATGCCGGCCGTGGCCGTGACCGATCATGGCAATCTTTTCGGTGCCATCGAATTTTACCAGGAAGCTGAGCGCGCCGGGATCAAACCGATCATCGGTTGCGAGGCATACATCGCACCGCGATCGCACAGGGAAAAGGCCAATTCGATGCGCGAATCGGCATATCACTTCACGTTGCTCGCTGAAAACGAGACCGGCTACGCCAATTTGGTAAAGCTGATCACGACCGCGCATCTCGATGGATTTCATTACCGGCCGAGGATCGACAAAGAGCTGCTGGAGGAGCACAAGGAAGGTTTAATCGGGCTGAGTGGTTGTCTCGCGGGCGAAGTGAATTCGGCGATCCAGTCGAACAACATCGACAAGGCGAAACAGGCCGCGGCCGAGTATCGCGACATCCTCGGCGCGGAAAATTTCTTCATGGAATTGCACGACCACGGGATTGAAGAACAACGCCAGTGCAATCGGGTTTTGCCCCAAATCGCGAAAGATCTGGGCGTTGGGCTTGTCGCGGCGAACGACGTCCATTTTCTCCGCCGGGAGGATCATGGCGCGCATGACGTCATGCTGTGCATCGGCATGCAGAAAATGGTGGATGACCAGAGTCGGATGCGTTACGCGCCGGAGCTGTACTTCAAATCGCCTGCGGAAATGCGCGAGCTTTTCAAGGATTTTCCGGAAGCGATCGCCAACACGCTGGCGATCGGCGAACGCTGCAATGTCTCGATCGAATTCGGCAAATCGAAGTATCCAGAGTATCCGGTGCCGGAGGGACAAACGCGCGAAGCTTATCTGCGCGAGCTATGTTACAAAGGATTGGAAGAGCATTACGGCGAACGCGCCAGGACCGACAATCAACTTCGCGAGCGGCTCGCTTACGAACTGGGCGTGCTCGAGAAGACCGGCTTCGTCAGTTACATCCTGATCGTTTGGGATTTCATTCACTTCGCCAAAGGCCGCGGAATTCCGGTCGGACCGGGGCGCGGATCAGCCGCCGGTTCGCTCATCGCCTATGTGCTCGGGATCACGGATATCGATCCGTTGCAGTTTGGATTGATCTTCGAGCGATTCCTCAATCCGGACCGCGTTTCGCCGCCGGACATCGATGTTGATTTTTGCGAAGCGCGCCGTGGGGAGGTTCTCGAATATGTGCGGCAAAAATACGGCGAGCGTCGCGTTGCCCAGATCATTACCTTCGGAAAACTGAAAGCGAAGAGCGTGGTGCGCGACGTCGGTCGCGTGATGGGACTTCCCTACGCGGCAGCGGATCGCATCGCGCGGATGATTCCGAACGAGCTCAACATTACGCTTGATTCGGCGGCGGAAAAAAATTCGGAATTGAAGCGCGCGATCGCGACCGAGCCGCAGACGAAACAACTCTTCGAATACGCCAAGACGCTCGAGGGCTTGTCGCGCAATGCCGGCGTGCACGCGGCCGGGGTCGTCATCGCCGATCGCGATTTGTCCGATTACATCCCGCTGTGTCGTGACGTGAAAGGCAACGACGTAATCAGCCAGTATCCGATGGGACCGCTGAACGATCTCGGTTTGCTAAAGATAGATTTCCTTGGTCTCAAAACGCTGACCGTGATCGAGGACACGATGGTGCTGATTCATAAACGCGAGCCGGAGTTTTCGCTGAAAAATATTCCACTCGATGATGCCGCGGCGTTCGGTCTCTACAACCGCGGCGAAACGATTGGTTTGTTCCAGATGGAGTCCGGCGGGATGACCAACCTCTCGAAGCAGTTCGAGGTCAAAAAGCTCGACGATATCATCGCGTTGATCGCGCTTTATCGACCGGGCCCGATGGAACTGATCCCCGAATACGTGAAAGCGAAAAAGGGAGTCACGCCGATTAAGTATTTGCATCCGCTGCTCGAAGAAATCTGCGCCGACACCTACGGCGTGATGATTTACCAGGAACAGGTGATGGCGGCGGCGAGCAAACTGGGCGGCTATTCGCTCGCGCAAGCCGACCTTCTCCGGCGCGCCATGGGCAAGAAGGACAAGAAAACCATGGCGAAGGAGCGCAACAATTTCATCGAGGGTTGCGCGCGCACAAACAAGATTCCGGAGAAAAAAGCGAACGCGATCTTCGATTTGCTCGAAAAATTCGCGGGATACGGATTCAACAAGAGCCACAGCGCAGCTTACGGTGTGATCAGTTATCACACCGCTTACCTAAAAGCGCATTACCCGGTCGAGTTCATGGCCGGACTCCTCAGCAACGAAATCAACAACACCGACAAAATTTCGGTATTCGTCGGCGAATGTAAGCGAATGGGGATTTCGATTTTACCGCCGGATATCAACAAGAGCGGTTTGAAATTCACGCCTGAAACTGTAGCGGTCGCCGCGGCGACCGAACCGGAAGACGGCGCTCATAGAGCGCCGCTACAGCAGACCGCGATCCGTTACGGGCTGGCCGCGATTAAGAATGTCGGCGAAGCGGCGATGGAGATGTCGATCCAGGAGCGCGGGCGGGCAGGGGCATACACGTCGCTGGAAGATTTCTGCGGAAGAATTGGAACGCGGATCGCGAATCGCAAAATGTTGGAGAGTTTGATCAAAGCCGGCGCTTGTGATTTCGTCGGACGCGATCGCGCGGAGCTTTTCGCCTGCATTGATGAATCGCTTTCCTGCGCCGCGACCGCTTTGCGCGATCGCACAGTCGGCCAGGTTTCGCTCTTCGATGAAGAAACTCACGCGGCGACCACAAGAAAACGCGTTGTCACTCCGTGGGGCGACCACGAAAAACTCTCCTACGAAAAAGAGCTGCTTGGATTTTATGTCAGCGGGCATCCGCTCGACGCCTATGCCGATCTTTTCGCGGCGAAAAATTATCAGGCGATCGCTTCGTTAGGCGAATTGGCCGATCGATCGCAATTCAGAATCGGGGGCGCGATCGTGCAGGTGGAAAAGAAATTCACGCGGAGAGAAGGCAAACCGTTCGCAGTGGTGTGGGTCGAAGACAGGACTGCGGTGCTTGAGGTTGTGGTGTGGAACGACGTCTATGTTACCGTGTCGGAAATTCTTGTTCCCGGCCGGGTCGTGGAAGTCCGCGGAACGCTCGATACGCGCGGCGACTCGTTGCGCGCGACCGCGCAGAGAGTAACGGCGCCAAGCGCGAACAAACCCAACGGCGCTTCGAACGGGAATGCCAGCCTTCGCGACGCTACGGTGGGACAGGCATCTGCTGAAAGTGAGCCGGTTGTGCAGCTGCAATTTTCGCCGGCGACGACGACCGAAGAATTGCGCGAAGTGCGCGAGCTTCTGGCTGGTTCGCCTGGCCGCCGGCGGGTTCAACTTCTTTTCGATCGGCCGAGCGGCGAAGCGCTGCGAGTTGATGCCAGTTCGGATTTGCGCGTCGATCTCACCAGCGATCTGGAACAGAAACTGGTGCGTTGGCTGGTAACTACGAAATCCGAGCGGCGTAGTGTGACTCAACTGTAGCCGGCCTCGCTCTGTCGAGACGCTCCGGCAAAACGCGGCGATCCCGCGCCTGCGGGACCGTGGCTACAATTAACGCCGTCGTCCCTGCTTCCGGCCGCGAGGTGGCGAAGGTTGCGGTCGCGGATGCACGCCAACGTTAAAGACTTCGCCTTGCGCTGTGGTGCCGGCACAGAAATGAAATTCCGTCGTCGTTTGATTGGCGATTGTCGCGACCGAGGCAGTTCCTCCCTCTTTCAACCCAAATTTCCAGCTGTTACCGAAAAGGTCGCCGTTGAATTCGAGCTGCTCGATCGTTGGCGCCAGCGTAACGTCAACCGGGACGATCTCAATTCGACGAACACAATCCTGAACATTCGTGCTGGTGTCGAAAATCGGAGTCGCACTCGAAATTCGCACGACGGCGTCTTGGCTGTTCCGGAGATCAACTTCGCCCTTCAACGAAAGATCGGCATCTTTGGTCGCGGCATTCAAGAACTCGAGCGTTCCGTGGTCGCCGCCAAAAATCAGTCGTCCGCTGGCGCGGGTGAGATCGAGCGGCGCATTTTGCAAAACTCCATTCAGGAGCTGCACTTCGCCTGCGATATTCGGATGCTCGAGATTCTGACTGAGCGAGATCGTTCCGCTCAAGATTCCTTCATTGAAAATTGCCGGATGGAGAAACTGCGGAGCGCTGGCCAGGACGAGGGCCGGAAAATGAATCGTCGCCTCCAGCGGCGACGCGAGGAATGTTTTCCAGTCCTGCCCGATCCTGAGTAGAAATTTCGCCGTCAAATCGACCGGACTCGATCCGGGCAAAGTGAAAGCGGCCTGCGTGTCCCACGAGCCGGAAGAGATTTTGGCGTTAAGCTGGACAGGAATTGCCGCTCCATTCGAGCCGGCGCGACCGAGCGGGAAATATTCGGATGCGTCGCCGATCTTCGCCTCGATGCTGCCGGAGCAATCATTGTCATGCGCGATGTCGATCTTGCCTTGCGCACGAATGAAATCCTTTTTGCGTGCAAGCTCGAACTGCTCCACCTCGAGCGCATCCGCCTTCAGATTTATTTTCGCCGTTAATCGATCGATCTGCCGTTTAAATAGAGACAAAGAGCTTCCACTGGCGGTCAGAAATCCGCCGAGTTTGCGCTCGCGCGCATTGAGCGTCCCTTCAATTGCGATCGCGCCCGCGAAATCACGCGGGCCGGCGCCGAAAAGTTCCGCGAATTGCCCGAGATCGGTAATCTTTCCCAGAATTTGGCCGCGGAAATCGGGATTGAGCCAATCAGCCGATTTCGAAGGGATCGCGCCTTGACCGCTCATAGTCAGCTCGTTTTTGCGCTGCTTGATGTAGAGCTGTTGGAGTTGAATCTGGCGGTTGTAAAAAATGGCGCCGAGCATGATCACGTCGGCGGCACGATTGTGCCAGCTCAACCCGTTCAGTTCGGTCCAAATGGAGGCGGTTCCGCTCATTGGCTCGCGCGGATCGCCCCGGAAGGTGAAATTGCAGGCGCGCAGCGAACCGCCGAGCCGGTCGGTGAATCCGAGGGCCTCGGATGTTTGCGCGAGCGAAATGCCGCTGGCGGTGCCGGCGACATTCCAAGTCGAATGCTGTCCCGGCCATTCATTGGAAACGCTTGCACGAATTTTGCCGCCGAGAACGTCGAGATCAAATTGGAGATCGGCCCGTTGTTTATCGAGCCGCGACAAGTCGACCGTGAAAGATTGAAGATCGAGGCCGCGGGCGAGATTCATCCCGCCGACGGTGAGACGATCTTCCTGCCATTTGGTCGCGCCCCGCAATTGCGAAAACGTTTGTCGAAACAAAGGGGACGTAATCGTGACCTCGCCCGCGGAGAAACGTCCGGCCTCAATTTGATTTCCGGAAATCGCTGCGTTGCGGAGTATGACGACGGTGGGACCGTTCTCAACTCTCAAATCGAGATGTGCGATGTCGAAATTGGCCGGAAGAAGCGATTGCAACGCTGTCCAATTGAAACGCGCCGGCCGCATGCTTTCCGAGTAATCGCGGCCGATTTGCGCGCGCGCGGTTTGGACCGACAACGTCCGAACGTCGTCGTCGCGGCCGGCCAGGATTTTGGCCAAACTGAGATGGAGAATCGCGCGCTCGGCATTGAGTTCAATTTGGGGGGTGGCGCCTTTCTGGCTTGTCAGCCGGATGCGCTCGATCGAAATAGGCCGCAATAACGGAGCGGAGATTTTGCCGAGTTCAATTGTCAATTGCTGACGATGCGCCTGCCAATGCAGCCAAAGACGGAGCCCGTTCGAGACGACAAAGGGGGCAAAGACGATCGTGCCGAGCACCACCATCACCATGGCGAGCGAGATTAACAACAGACGATTTTTCGGCATCCGCGCCCACTGCTTTAGCGGCAAATCGTTTGTGCGCAAAGCAGCTTCGCAAATTATCCTACTGATTTACGACGGGCGATTCGATTTGCGGCGCACCGACGAAGACAACCTTAAGGGCCTGGCGCGCCCGGATCCGTTTGTTCAATTGACGCTGCAATTCCTTTTCCGCTTCCGCCGGTAATTCGATTTCCATGGCCTGACGACGCGCCATTTCCGGGAGTTGAGCGAGTTCATTCTGGAGATCTGCCCCAGTAATTCGGTTCCAAAGACCATTTTCGAGCGTGAGCACGTCGACGTGCTTTTCCTCGATGCCGACAATTTCGGCGTGCGGAAGTTGGATTAGGATTTCGTCAGGTCGCACATCGACCGCCACATCCTGGCGCAAATCGAAACCGGCTTTGACGTCAAACGTTCCACTTAACTTGATCCGCTTGGAGCTGCCGGCCCAACTATGCAGAAATTCGCGTTTGACCTTCAACTCTCGGGTGAGGATCGCGAGCTCGGCCGTGGGCGTTGCTTGATCGACAATCGTCCGATTGTTGACCGTGATTCGCGGCTGCAAATGCGCGATGTCGATGAAAGCGGAACGCAAATCGTTGCCGAGACGTTCCAAATCTTCCGTCCCCTGACCGATGGTGCGTGCGGGCCAACTTTCCAGCCGCCAGAAAACGAAAACGCTGGCAGCGCTCAAGATCAGCACGACAAACGCTATTGCCGCGGGCCAGGAGAATCGTCCCGATGTTTCTGACTTCAACATTTGGATGTTGGACGTTACGAGCCCTCCTCTAGCCGGGCAAGAATGTGCCCCGCTTATAGTTTGCCGCAGAGCGGCAGGCCCGCCGGCGATTGGTGTTTCTTTCAAATCACCCTAAAAAAGTACCGCCCCCCACGCCCGATGGGCGTGAAGGGCGGCTGTTCCCCCCAGAACAATCTTCCAAATTCTGGGCAGCTACTACCCGAGCTTAAAGGCTGCCGCAACAAAAATTTCTATAAATCATATGGGCTCTCCAAGGCCCTACTAGGAAGCACCGTAAGAATGTCGATCTTAAGGGTCGCTGGATTCCCGTTTGGACCGTAAAGAATCTCGACCACTTGCGGAAGCCTGTGATGCGCGTTTTAGTTTTGCATGCGCAATTTGCGTCCGGAAAAACCGCGCAATCTCGCCGGATCGCTCCTGGTCGCACATCCGAACATGCTCGACCCGAACTTTCGACGGGCGGTGCTTTTTATTTCCGCGCATGATCCGGACGACGGCGCGATCGGGGTGATCATCAACCGGCCGCTCGATAAGAGCGTCGGGGACTTGGTAAGTGAAACACCGCCGCAAAATCTTGCAGACGTTCCGGTTTTTTTCGGCGGACCGGTCGGAAATAATCAACTGATGCTGGCTGCGTTCGAATGGGAGAAGGGCGAAGGGCTTAAATTAAATCAGCATTCGCTCAACGCGGAGGAAGCGCTGGCGGATCTGTCCGGGGAGGCGCCGTCCGTTCGCGCGTTCCTGGGTTACGCCGGATGGAGCGCCGGACAACTCGAGGCCGAGATGAAACAAAAAGCGTGGATCGTGCAAAAGCCGAGCCGGGCGGCTTTGAAATTCGAGCGTCTGTCGCGACTTTGGTTCGATATCATGAATCGACTTGGCCCCTGGTATCGGATGCTCGCGGCTGCGCCGGACGATCCGTCACTAAACTAGTGACAGGTGACCAGTGACGAGTGACGAGTAAATTTCGCCTGACGCGCTTTAATGCTTGTCACATGTCACTCGTCACTTATCACTTCTTCGGATGATCATCGGCGTTCCCAAAGAAATTAAGGAACAGGAACAGCGTGTCGGATTGCTGCCATCGGCTGCGCAGCAGTTAACCAAGCGCGGTCATTCCGTGCTCGTGGAAAAAGGCGCCGGCGTCGGGTCCGGTTATCCCGACGACGACTATGTCAAGGCCGGCGCGGAAATTGTCGATCTGGCCAAAGATGTTTTCGCGCGTGCGGATATGATCGTGAAAGTAAAGGAGCCGCTTCCGGCGGAATTTCCGCTTTTGCGCAAAGGTCAGATTCTCTTCACCTATTTGCATCTGGCTGCGAGCAAGCCGCTGACCGAGGCGTTGTTGAAATCGGGGGTGACCGGGATTGCCTACGAAACGATTCAAATCGGTAACCGTTTGCCGCTGCTCGAGCCGATGAGTGAGATCGCGGGACGCATGTCGGTGGTGATGGGCGCCTATTTTTTGGCGAAGTACAACGGAGGCAGCGGGGTGTTGCTCGGAGGAGTACCGGGAGTTTTACCCGGAAGCGTCGTGGTGGTTGGCGGGGGAACCTCTGGGGTGAACGCGATGCGAATGGCGAAAGGTCTGGAAGCAGACGTAACGATTCTCGATATCGATGTTGAGCGATTGCGATTTCTCGATCTGGCCATGGACAATTTGCAGACGCTTTATTCGAGCGAAGCGAATTTGATGGAATTGATGCCCGATTGCGATCTGCTCATTGGCGCAGTTTTATTGCCGGGAGCGAAGGCGCCAAAATTAATTACGCGTGCGATGTTGAAAACGATGAAAGCGGGCAGCGTGCTGGTGGACATTGCCATCGATCAGGGCGGTTGCGCTGAGACCTCAAGGCCGACGACGCATGTCGATCCGGTTTATGTGGAGGAAGGCGTGACCCATTATTGCGTAGCCAATATGCCGGCCGCGTACGCGCGCACCGCCACCCAGGCGCTGACTAATGTCACCTATCGCTACGTCGAGTTGCTGGCCGATCTCGGATTGGACGAGGCGTGTAAAAAACAGCCGGCGCTGATTGGAGGCATCAACACCCGAGACGGTAAGCTGACGTGTCGGGCCGTGGCCGAGGCCCACGGACTTAAATATGAAGCGCCTTTGTAAATCGCACAGCCGAAATGCGTTCTTGCTGCGATCATCATTTGACCGAACTTTGTAATTATGAAGAAATACATTTGCATCCTGGCGGGCGCCGCGCTTTTGGCGGCTTGTGAACAGAAGACTGAAACGGCCGCTCCGGCGGCAAGTGCTTCCCCCGAAGCGACCACTAGCACTACAACCGAGTCCACCACGGCTACGAGTCCTTCACCGACACCTTAAATAATTAGCGTCGGAATCCGTCCTACTCACATGAACAAATACATCTGCCTCTTGATTGGCGCCGCACTTTTGGCGGCATGTGAGCAAAAAGAAACGACGGTAACGAACCCGCCGGCGGAGAAAAAGGAGAGCAACACGACGATCGTGAATCCGTCACCCGCAACTTCGACAAAGACAGAGACCAAGACGGACATCAACGTCAACACGTCTCCTTCTCCGTAGACAGCGGTATTGAATCATTAGCGAAGTCTTTCGTCCCGCGCCTGCAGGACGAAAGACTTTTGCTGTACCGAGGTTTGTCATTCCGAGCGGAGGCGGATCTCGTCGTTGACGTTGTAGCTGCCGATGTCCTCATCGGCAGTTATTTGAATGCCCTGCCGCCAGAGACGGCGGGCAGCTACAATTAACAGAATGGCATGCCGGCAAAACGCTTCACATTTCCCAAAAGTCGCCGCCTGACTCAATCCGCGGAATTCGAGGAGGTAAAGAAAAACGGCCGAGTCTATCGCGGTCAGTTAGTCGTGCTTAGCGTTCTTTCGGTGAACGACGTCACTCGTTTTCGCGCCGGCTTTATCACCTCGCGCACCATTGGACGCGCGGTCGTGCGCAATCGCGTTCGACGGCGCCTGCGCGAAATTGTTCGCAAGCATCAACGCGAGATTGTTGACGGGACATGGATTGTGACGATTGCACGCGTGAACGCCGCCGGCGCAACCTATCAGCAGCTGGAAGTTGAGTGGTTGCGTCTGGCCAAGCGCGCTTCTATTCTAGCGACTCCATGCTGAAAATTTTACGTGCGCTCATTCGCCTTTATCAGCTTACGATTTCGCCGCTGCTCTTGATGCTGGGCGGTCCAGGCTCGGGTTGTCGATTTGAGCCGACGTGCTCGCACTATTTTCTGGAGGCCGTTGAAACGCACGGCATTATCTCAGGCGGCTGGCTGGGTTTGAAACGGCTGGCCCGCTGTCACCCCTGGAGCGGTTGTGGACACGATCCCGTCCCAAAAGAAATTTGCGCTCGAAACGTTACCAAATCGCTGGTCTGTGAATAGCGGGCGCTACCAATGTTATGGATCGAACTGCATGGATTGCCGTTATACTTTGCGTCATCGGATTGGGGGCGTGGGAATGGTGGATCGCCAAACAAACGCCCCGTCCCCGGCCTGCGATATCTGCTTTGGCTCCAGCGCCGACGCCTCTTGCCGGAACTAGCGCGTCGCCGATTCCTTTAGCTTCGTCTTCGCTCGCTCCTGCTCCGGCTACGACTCCAGCAGCGGAAGCAACTCCGACGTTCGCGGAAAAAAACGAAACGCTGCGAAATGACGACGTCGAACTTCGCCTAACGAATCGCGGCGGCGGTATTCGGGAAGCCGTTTTGCCCAATCACATTGCTCAGGGCGACGAGCGCGTTGTGCTCAATTCAAAAGAGCAATTGCCGATCGGCGCGATAATCGAACAACCGAACGCGCCCAAAATCGATGAATTTGCTCTAAGCCGGGAAGCGGATGGGAGCGTTAAATGTGAGCGCAACACCAACAACATCATCATTCGAAAGAAATTTTTCTTTCCGCCAAGTCAGGAGAAGAAAGACAACTTTCTCGCGGAGATGGATGTCGATCTGGTGAATACCGGCGCCGGGCCTTATACAAATCCTGGTTACTTCATCGCGCTCGGGTCGGCGTCGCCGATTCACCCGCGAGATTATTCGTATTACACCCGGCTTGTCTGGTGCGTCGACGGCAAGGCTAAGGGAGTGGACGTTAATTGGTTTGGAGGGGGCGGCGGTTTGTTGGGCATCGGCGCGCGTGCGCCGCAGCCGTTTTATCAACAAGACCTGGCCAATGCCGATTGGGCCGCAGTCAGTGATCAATTTTTCACGACACTGATCGCGCCATTAACGACAAAAGCCAACGGTGTTTGGGGCCGGCGCTTCGATATCTCGCCGGAACAAAAAACCTACGGACTTTCGGGCGCGTTGCGGATGCCCGCTTTTCAATTGCCGCCCGGCCAAACCTATAGCGCGAAGTTTGAGATTTGGGCCGGGCCGAAAATTTATCACCGCCTCGCCCGGCTCGATCACAACGAAGCCGAGATCATGGATTTGGGAATTTTCAAAATCGTTAGCCAATTCTTGCTCAATTTTCTCAACTGGCTCCACGGTTTTATCGGTTCCTACGGGTGGTCGATTCTCGCGCTGACCGCAATTATCAAAATCGTGCTTTGGCCGCTCCAAAACAAAGCCAACCTTTCGATGCGGCGAATGTCGCTCCTCAATCCGAAGATTCAGGAGCTGCGCGATAAGTATAAGGACGATCCGACCCGGATGAACCAGGAAGTGATGAAGCTCTACAAAGATTACGGGATCAATCCGGTCGGTGGCTGTCTGCCGATGATGATTCAGATCCCGATTTTCTTTGGGCTTTTCAAAATGCTGGGCCAAGCGGTTGAACTGCGAAACTCATCTTTCTTGTGGGTCCGCGATTTATCCCAACCCGACACAGTCGGGCATTTGCCGGGGATGGGCTGGCCAATCAACATCATCCCGCTTTGCATGGCCGCGACCCAAATCTGGCTGATGGCGATGACCCCCAAGACGGGCGACGCCACCCAGCGCCGAGTAATGATGTTCACGCCGCTGATCTTTTTGTTTATCTGCTACAATTTTGCCGCGGCTTTGGCATTGTATTACACCACCCAAAACCTTTTCAGCATCGTGCAATTTTATTACAACAAACGACAACCAGTGCCGACGCTCGAAAAGCGTGTGCCCGCGGGTAAACGAAAATGATGACGCCGAAGGAATTACTCGACACCATTCTCGGCTATCTCGGCTTCGTCGTGGACATCGAAGAATCGCAGAACGAAGCGGGCAATCTGGTCCTGCAAATTTATACCGAGGAAAGCCGTCGCCTGATTGGACGCGATGGCGAAACGCTCGAAGCGCTCCAGTTTTTGCTCAATCGGCTCCTGCAGACGAAAGACAAGGATGCGCCGAAAGTTGTCGTCGATTGCGAAATGTATCGCTCGATGCGCGAAGATCGAATCGTGCAGCGCGTGCGCACGCTGGCCGAGCGGGTGCGCGCCACTGGCCGATCGCTCCAACTCGAGCCAATGAATTCCTACGAGCGGCGCATTGTCCACAACGCCTTCAAAGACGATCCCGACATCGCCACCTGGAGCCCGTCCGATTCCGCGCGAATCAAACAGATCACTTTACTAAAGCGCCAACCGAAAAAAGAGCCGGTGCAGCCCGCGCAAAAAGAGTGATCTCTTGGGTGGATCGCGTTGTCCCAACGCGATGCCGATATTTGGCGCCGAAGGCGCGATTATTTTAACAACGCGTTCGGAGAACGCGTTCCACCTATCCCTCGAATCGTGCGGCCTCTTTGGTTTCTCCCAATTTTATTTCAGGTCGCCAGCGAAACTTCTTCAACAACGGATTCGCTTTTCCTTCCATCGCATCCGCGATCAGCTCTCCCAGGACTGGTGCGAATTTAAATCCGTGTCCGCAATCTCCCGTCGAAACGGTTAAATTCGGCCGGTCCGGGTCCGGCGCGATCCAGAAATCTCCGTCGTTCGTATCGCAATACATGCAGACACGCGTGTAAACGATGGGTGCGTCGACCAGCGCGGGGATTGTCGATCTTAGAAATTTGCGCAAATCGTTCTCGTCTTCGCGTGTGACCGCGCGTTTGTCGGAATCGGGGGATATCTCCCGGCCGGGCCCGTGGTTCGCAATTTTTACCACCCCCTGATTCAGCGGGAAACCGTAGTAACCACTTGTCGAAATATCTGCGCCGAAAAATGGAAACCGCTCCGGCAGGAAAAAATTCGGCTGCTTTGGCCGTAAATGGAAGACGGGATGTGCCGTCGAACGCAGAAATTTGTTCGTGAACGGAAGCAGGTACGGCGTCCACGCGCCGGCCGCGAACACGACCGCGTCTCCGCTGATTCGATGCCGATCTTCCAGGACAACACCTTCTACCCGGTCATCGCTTTCATTCAGGGCAGTGAACTTTCCTGCGCGCAGCTCGATGCCCCGCGACTTCGCGTATTCGAGCAGTGTCGCGACCACGCGACCGCTTTCGACGTAACCGGCGTTCGGATCAAAGAAGCCATCCTGAAATCGGTCCGGAGCGAACGCCGGAAAACGTTGGTGGAACGTGAACGAATCGAATCTTTCGAGCCGGTGTCCATGTTTTTCCAGGACCCGGCAGCTTTCGTATTCAAAGTCGCCCGGCTGCATCGGGTTCCGGCAAACAAATAAAACGCCCGTTTCGTGATAGAGCTCGATTCCGAAATCGGTGTTCCATTTTTGCCAAAGCTCAATGCACCGCTCGGCCAGCGCGGTGTAAGCCTCATCCGGACCATAAGCCGCGCGGACGGCTTTGCTGATATCGGTGGAAGCGGCGAGTGGATGGGGCAGGGGGCCGGGATCGACCAGCGTAACTTTATGGCCGCGTTTTTTTAATTCGATCGCGGAAGTAACCCCGCTGATGCCTGCACCGACAACAATTACGGTCACGCCTTGAATTCGAAAATAATTTTGCCGCTTCGTCTGCTTTGCGATGCGTGGGCCACCGCCGCTCTCGCTTCGTCAATCGGGTAAGACTTCTCCACTTTCGTTTTCAAGAGGCCGCGCTTCGCCATTTCAAACAGCGCTCGAAAGGCTTCCGTCCGCTCCTCCATGGTCGCGTTGTCATACCATTTATTGATCCAAATTCCGCGGAATCGCAGGTCTTTGAAAATAAGGAGACCGGTCGGGATTTTGAGCGGCTGCATACTCATCGCGCCGAAGGAAACCATCGTTCCACCAAAAGCGAGACAGTTTGCCAGATGAAGGGCGTTGTCGCCGCCAACCGAATTTAAGCCGAGCCGGATCGTCGCGCCGCTGGTCGCATCTTTGACTTCGTCTCGCAGCTTTTCGTTATCGACCAAAACAACGTCGCCACCTTCAGCGCGCAATTCGTCGATCAATTCGGCGCGTCGCACGACATTCACAGTTTTGTAACCGAGCTCATGCGCAATTTGAATCACCGCCCGGCCGGCGGCCGAGTTCGCTGCGTTTTGAATCAACCAATCGCCGCGGGCAAGATCGACATAATCATGGAGCAATCGCCACGCTGTCATCGGATTGATTTTCAGCATCGCGGCGTGTACCGGCTCGATTTCTGGCGGAACCGCAACAAGCTCACTGGCTTTGACTGCGAGCGCTTCGCGCCAGGTTCCAATGTTGTGTGGCAAGATCACCAGTCCGCCTTTGGCAATTGTTGAGACATTCGCGCCGACATCGACAACCACGCCCGCGCCTTCGAATCCCGCCACGGCCGGCACTTCTCGGCGCCCCGGGTATTTTCCTTCGATCGCGTTGATGTCCGCTGGATTGATTGGCGCGGCGCGCATCGCGACCACGGATTCATCTGCGGCGGGCCGCGGCCAGGGCTCTGTTTGAATCTGCAAAACTTCTGCCGGATTTCCGTGCCTTTCGTAAACGATCGCCTTTATAGTTTTGTTCACTCGATGAATTCGGCGTCGCATCCTCAGCCTGCCGCGGCCAATCTGCAAACTGGCGCGCGTCTCGCGTTGATTGGTTTGGTCGTCAACATCGCCTTCGCCATCATCAAAATCATGGGCGGCGTTTTCGGAAATGCGTACGCTCTCATCGCGGATGGAATGGAATCGGTGCTGGATGTTGCCGGCTCGATCGTGATCTGGGGTGGGCTGCGTTTTGCGGCGCGTCCGCCGGATGCAACTCATCCTTACGGTCACGGCAAAGCCGAACCGCTGACCGCAATTTTCGTGGCCTGCATCGTCTTCCTGGCCGCGATCGCGCTCGCAGCCGAAAGCGCCCACACCATGTTTCTGCCGCATTCGAAGCCGGCCTCGTTCACGTTGCTCATTCTCCTGATGGTTGTCATCGTCAAAGAAACGCTCTTTCGCTACGTCGTCCGTTTCGGTCGCTCGGTCGGAAGTATCGCGGTGGAAGCCGATGCCTGGCGTCATCGCGCCGATGTTCTGACGTCGATCGCTGCGTTCGTTGGAATTTCAATCGCGCTTATTGGCGGCGACAAATGGCGGGGCGCCGACAATTGGGCCGCGATTTTCGTTTGTCTCGTGATCGCCAGTGTCGGGGTGCGTCTCCTCCGGCCCGCTCTTTACGACATTCTCGATACCGCGCCACGTGGTGCAATTGTCGATCGTGTCCGCGAGTCGGCTGCGTCAGTTCCCGGTGTCGTCCGAATCGACAAAAGTTTCATCCGCAAAATGGGTCTCAGTTTCTATGTCGATCTTCACGTCGAAGTCGACGGCAACATTTCCGTGCGGGAAGGCCATCACATCGCCCACGAGGTCAAACGCGCCATTCAAGAGAGCGATCCTCGTATTGCCGATGTCCTGGTGCACATCGAGCCCGCAAAGGTGTAGCCGCGGCCCTATGGGCCGCAGACGGCGCGCAGCGCCGTGGCTACAACACTTTCACCAAGGCAATGATTGCGTCCGTCAAAACCGCGCGCGCTTGCGCGATCTGCCGAGTGAAGCCGAGTAATCGCCAAACCGAAGTTGGGTGTCTAAATAGATAGGCAACTAATCGGCCGATACTGGTTCGTTGGCTTTTGATGTCGAACAAAACCGATGGGGGCATCGGAAATGATTGTCGCGCTGTGTCGCTAATCGCGCGAAGGGAGAGCAGCGGAACGCCATGCACGTTGCACACAGCAACAATGGCCCCTGTTTCCATGTCCACCGCCTCTGCTCCGGCCACGCGCGCGATTTCATTTCGTTCGGCGACCGAATCGATGATCGACGTCGATGTAAAAAGTTTCACCATCCGCGGCTGACGGTCGCGCAAAATTTGCTGGGCGCTTGCGAGCAGTCCTGGGTCTGAAAAATTCCGGGCCAAAATCAAATCGCCAACGCGCAAGTCTTCGTTAACGGCGCCGGCAAAACCGGAGCTGATCACTAGTCTCGGTCGCGCTTTATGCAGGAGAATTTCCAGCCGCTCGTTGCACTCTCCCGCTCCGACGCCGGTATGCAGAATTGCCACGTCGCGCTCGCCAATTTTTCCCGACAGCAAATTGTCGTGACGATGAGGTGCTTGGAGTCGGCGGACGAATCCGGAACTTTCCGATGGAAGCGCAAACGTAATTCCGATCGGTGAACCAGACATTGTTATCTCCCCCCGACCAGCCGCTCTCGCGTCTTCCTCTCCCTCAGGGAGAGGATTGAGGTGAGGGGATTCGATCATTGCGCGCTGACGATGCGCACCTGGAGAATCGTCTTTTCTCCGGCTTTTGCCTCGACCGGAGCTGCGGGAAGGGTTGCGCCGAGTTTCTTCATCGAATCGCGAAAGTCATTCAAACGTGCGGTTGGAATCTCAGCAAAAAGTAAAACGCCTTGCTGATCGGCCAGGCCTTTCGTTCCTGAGCCGCCGACCTCCTTTGTCGCGGCGATTACTTTGTTTGCCAATCTATTCTGTTCCGCAACCGGCGCCGTGAATTTGATCTCTTCAACATCCAGACTTGGAGTCGGCAGTGCCACAGCTGCCGTGCGGGCCAGACTTTCCGCGAGTTCGGTCCGATTTTGTTCGGTGCTTACTCGCGCTTTCTCTTTCTTTTTCATGAACGCGATCGCGTAAATTCCAAATAGAACATTGGCGAAAACGAGAGTCGCGAAGACGATCGCGATCCGGCGGCCGAGCACGGCGCCGCGCTCTTCGGGTGTTGGCTCGGCAACGCCGATGATCTCGCGCGAGTTGCCCATTTCGCTGTGAATTTGACGAGCAACCGTCAGCTCTCGTCGCAATTGTGGATCCGACATAAGATGTTCTTCTAATTCCGCCCGCTCGTTAGGCGACAACTTGCCTTCAAGATAATCGAAAAGCTTATCCGGATTCATTTTCGAGTTGGACAAGCGTGGCGCGGCCCGCGTTCGCCTGCAATGAGGAACTCACGCGGTTTCATCCTGAAGCGCTCCTGAATTGGCCCGATTTGCGCTTTGCCCTCGTCCGGTAGAGTTAATCCGTCGTGGGCGGAAATGGTAAGGTGAGTTTCCACGATGGAAAATGGCGTCGCCGCGCTCTGATCGCGCTGGCGATTTGTGGCGGCTTCTTTCTCATTTTCCATCGACCGCTGTTGCTAGGTCTGGGACATCGCATCGCTCTGCATTATGCGGCGAAGGAAAATCTGAAGCTGGAATTTCGGCTCGAGGGCAGCGTTTTCACAAACCTCATCATTAGAAATCTGCAGGCCGTTTCCACCGGACCGAGCGATGTGGAATCGATCGATGTCGATTTTGCCCGACTCGACTACGGCTTGTTTACGTTGCTACGACATGGAATTTCCAGCGCGATCAAGAATGCGGATGTGCATACGGCGCGGATCGTGATGAATCCGGAGAGGGCGTCACTGCGGCCGCGTCCCCCGAATCCGAAAAAGAAAATCGATTTACCCGATATTTTCCCGGAGCGCCTCCACGTTGCCGACGCAACGATCGTTGTCCGCAATCGTCCGCACGATTTTGTCGCCGAACATATTGCGGTCGATCTCGACCCGCATCATTCCGGCGAAATCAAAGTTGAAAAGTTGCAGCTCGTCGGCGGTCAAACGTGGTTGAAATTGTCGGTGCCAGCGGCCTATGCCAATCGGAACCTGGTTTTGCGCGACATTGTTCTCGCGGACGAGGAGCGATTTCGTTCGGTCAACATCGACGCGTCGCAAATCGGGGCGCGAAAACTGGCGATCAATTTCGATTACGTCTTCGGCGAAGGAAATATTTCCGGCGTGACCACGCTGAAAGAGGCGCAAACGTCGCTCGACACGAACGTTCGCATTCGCGCTGCGAATGTTCCGCTTGATGCGATCAACAAGTTCGTGGCCTTGCCCGAAGGTTGGATGCGCGGCCGGATGGAAAAGCTTGATGTCGATCTGAGCGGTTTGCTCAGCTCGCCGGCTACTTGGAACGGGAATGTCACCGCTGAACTCACTGATTTTCACCAGGAGCAAACGGCGTTCGATCGCGGAATATTTCAAGTCACGGCCAAAAACGGTGTCGCGACTTTGCAATCGGCAGACATTACCCGGGACCAAAATCAATTCCATCTTCGCGGAACGGCTGAGCTACCGCGCGATATTCACGATTTCGGTCGCGCTCCGACAACTCTGGAACTCGCCGCGACCTTGCCAGATCTGCAGCAGGTGACGGCAGGGATGCCGCAAAAAATCAGCGGCGCGGCCGACATTAGCGGCAAGCTCAACATCAAGGGCTCGATCGTGAATGGAGATTTCACGGTCACTGCGCCGACATTGGGATTTCAAGATGGTCGCTGTGAAAACCTGAATGCCGCGATCAAACTGTCGAAGAAAATGCCGCCGGCCGGCTCCGACAAACCCTGGTTTAGCGATCTAAGCTCGCAAGCCACCATCGCCGTTTCAAACGTGCGGTTTCGTGATTACGTCGCGGACTCGGTGGAAGGAACACTCCACGCGAAGAATGACGTGGTCACGTTCGACCGTCTGCTCGTTAAGCGAAAACAAAACGAATTTACCGTGAGCGGGGATTATCGCTTGCCCAAAGATTTGGGCGATGTGACTCAACAACCGGCGAAGATCGACATTTCCTTCAATGCTGCGCAACTGGCGGATTGTTGGGTCGCGGATTCGCCGGACAAAATTTCGGGACCGCTGCAGGCGGTCGGTCAGATCGAATGGAAAAAAGGGATCGCCAACGGCCGGCTGTCGATCTTCGGCGCGAACCTTCGCCTGCGCGATCTCGTTTTCATTCAACTCAACTCTCAGTGCATTATTTGGAACAATGTCGTTTATCTGAACGACGTCAGCGCGAATCTGACGGGGAACGATTTCATCAGCGGCAACGCGATTTACGATCTTCGCGGGGCGCATCGTTATAGCGGAAAATTCCGCGCGAACGTTTCCGATTTGTCGAAACTGCAGCCGTTGCTGCGCACTTTTGGAAATCAAAACGAACTGGGCGGCTCGCTCATGGTCGAGTGGGAAGGGGACGGTGAGGCGGCCAAGCTTCACACCGGTAAATTAAAACTCGCATTGGACAACGGCCGCTACGGCAACGCGCGCTCGTTACAGGCAACCGCCGATGCAACCTATTCGCCGGACGGCTTGGATGTTCCCACAATTTTCCTGCGGAGCGACAAAACGTATTTTCAAGCAATCGCTCAGGCCAAAGGGGAGACGCTCGAGATCAGCAAGATCGAGCTCGATCAAGGCCAGGCGAAGTATGCCGGCGGTTACATCTCGATTCCGTTCGTCTGGAAGAATCTCGGGACCGACGCAGCTGTGCTTCCGTCGAATGGAAAAGTGACGGCGGTGTTTCAATCGGAAAATCTCGACATCAAAAAACTTTTTGAGGACATCGGCCTCAAGCCGGCGGCCTCCGGTTTGTTAAATGTGAAACTGGATGCGAGCGGAACGCTGGCCGACTTAAACGCGCGACTCGATGTGCAGATGCGCAATCTGCGCGCCGAGAATTTGCCCAAGTTCGAGCCGGCCAGTTTCGATTTGACCGTGCAGGCGCGAGGCAGGCAGTTGACCATGTCCGGAAAATTGCAGCAGGCGAAAATCCAACCGCTTGAGCTGACCGCAAATTTTCCATTCGATATTCCGAAGATCGTACATGAAGGAAAACTCGCCGACGAAACGCCAGTGACCGGAAAGATGCGTTTGCCACGGACCTCGGTGAATTTTATGCGACAATTTATTCCGGGCGTTGAAGAATTGGACGGAGACTCGGCGTTGGATGTCGATATTCGCGGCACGATCGCCCGTCCAGTTTTGACCGGAAGCGCCGACATGACGATCAATGTGGCGCGAATGACCGACCCTACGTTTCCAGCCGTGCAAAATTTCAAGGCGCGCCTAAATTTTGTGAACAACGCGCTGACGATCGAGCAATTCGGCGGCGAACTTTCCGGTGGACATTTCAAGGTCACGGGTGGCGTGACATTTCCGAAACTGACGACGCCGAATCTGGATTTTCAATTGAAAGCCGAAAGCGCGCTGGTCGCGCGAAACGATACGCTGACGGCGCGCGCCGATGCGGACATCAAAATCTCCGGTCCATTGAACAGCGCCAATGTCACCGGAGCGGTCGCGATGACGAACAGTCAGTTCCTGAAGAATCTCGATCTCATTCCAATCGGTTTGCCTGGACGTCCTGCGCCGCAGCCGCCTTCATCGCGCCCAAATTTTTCGATTCCGCAGCCGCCGCTTCGTGATTGGAAATTCGACATAACCATCAAGACCAAGGATCCATTTCTGATTCGCGGCAATCTCGCCAATGGCGGCGCAGTCACCGACCTGCATTTGACCGGCACCGGTCTTCATCCCGATCTCCAAGGCTGGGTCCGTTTGGACAATGTCGATGCCACGCTTCCATTCAGCCGGTTGGAAATTTCGTCCGGCTTTCTTTATTTCGAGCCGAGCGATCCGCTGAATCCGAAGATCGACATGCATGGCCGGTCCGTGATCCGCGATTACACGATCAACGTTTATATTTATGGAACGACGCTTGCGCCTGAGGCCATTTTCACGAGCGAGCCGCCGTTGCCGCAGGAGGAAATTATTTCTCTGCTTGCAACCGGCACGACTCGGGAGCAATTAACCGGAAATAACAACGTGCTGGCAGGACGCGCGGCCATGTTGCTCGTGCAGCAGCTCTACCGGAAAGTTTTTAAGAAAGGGCAGGGAACACAGAGTAGTTCGGTTTTCGACCGTTTAGATTTGGACGTGGGCACTGTCGATCCACGCACCGGGCAACAACAAGCGACCGCGCGTTTCAAGCTCAACGATCAGTTTGTCTTACTCGGGGATCTCGGCGTCGGTGGCGATTACCGCGGTATGGTCAAATATCTGATTCGTTTCAAGTAATGCTCCGCTACCGTTTCTTTTTTCTGTGTAACTTGGCAACTGCGCTCGAGCTGGCGGCGCAGACGGCGGTGGACGTCCCCAGGGCCGAGGAAAAACAAAAGCAGCAGAACGTCGTTGCCAAAGAGCAGGAGAAAGTCGCGCGGGCCACGACCGGTGTTGAATTCAGTGGTGAGCAGGCGTTTAAAGAAAAAGATCTGCGCTCGGCCGTAAAAGAACAGCTCGCGACTATCGATCGCTACGGTCTCACTCCAGCCCGAGCGGACGATCTCGCGTTTTTCGTCGAGGTTTTTTATCGCAAGCACGGATACACCAAAGCGAGCGTTCATTATAAGATCGAGAATCGCGACCGGTTGCGGCTCGAAATCAATGACGGCCCGTTAATGACGCTCGGCACGATCACTTTCGAGGGAAATTCGGATGAGCCCACGAACAAATTGTTCGATTTTGCGGTCGGCCCGACCCGCGAGCGTTATTCAAAACTGCAGCGACATCTTCCATTCGTCGCATCCGACATTCAGGAAGGCACGGAACTGGTGCATCGCTTGTATGTCGCGGAAGGTTTCCTCGACGCAGTTGTCGATCAACCGCAATACACGTTTCACGATGAAGCGAACCAGGTCGACGTAACGATCCCGATCCATGAAGGCCGGAGATACTACTTTGGCAACGTTTCGTTCCACGGCCAGACGATTTACGGGGCGGACGCTTTGCGCGGCCAGATCGACGATTTGCTAAAACAACCTTTCACCGACGCGCGGGTTGCCGACATCCCACGTCGTCTTCAGGGCTATTTCAAAACGCGCGGCTACTATGAAGTGAAGGTGGAGGCGACCGCCGAGCCGGAGACAGCGGTCAATGGCCACATCCCGGTAGACGTCGCGATTTCGCCCGGTCAACTATATCACTTTAGCGGCGAGGTTTTCGTTAACGGCCTGACCCGATTGCGTCCGAGTTTTGTCCAGAAGCGGTTTAGTTCGCTCGCTGGAAAAACCTACAGCCCGGAAGCTTTGGACGAACGCTTCCGCACATTGATGAAGACCGGCTTGTTCAATGTCCTCAAGATCGAGCCGACGCCGATCGCGGATGAAGATTCACTTCTGTTAAATATTTCCGCCGAAGAAGCGAAGAGTAAGCAGTTCGGCATCTCGCTCGGTTACGGCACCTTCGAAGGCGGAATCATCGGCGCGCAATTCCGCGACGGCGATCTGTTTGGCTACGGCCGCCCGTTTACCATCTCGGCGGAAGTGTCGCAGCGCAGTTACAAAGGCGAAATCATTTTCGAAGATCCGTTCCTTTTCGATACCGACTTCAGTTTCAAGAATCGATTGGCCGCATTCACTTTCGATTATGACGGCTATTCGAAGTTCGAAATCGGCGACCGGGTCGAGCTGAGCCGCAAGATCACAAAACAATACGAAGTTGGTTTGGTCTTTAACGCCCGCCATGTCGATGTTACCCAAACCTCGATTGCCGAGCGATTTCTTGGTCGGACCTCTTATCTCGTAAATTCACTCGGCTTTACTCAAACACTTGATTTGCGCGAAAGTCCGGTGGTCGCGCCGCGCGGGTTGCTCATCAACACCACCCTCGATGTCGCTTCAACCGCTTTCGGCAGCCAAATTCAACTCGTCCGCGGCACCGGTCGGATCGCATATTTTTTACCGTTCGGACCGAAATCGCTCACACCCGGAGTTGTCGAAGATCAGACCCTGCCGGGGTGGCGGCGATGGTTTCAGGAATCATCGCTCGCGTTCGGCGCGCGCGCCGGCCTCGTTCATTCCCTTAACAATTCCGGTCCGGATGAGCCCACCACGCTGCCGATTGATGAAAGGTTTTTCAACGGCGGCGCGACGACGGTGCGAAGTTTTGGCGAGCGTGATCTCGGCCCGCTCGATCCGAAAGGAAACCCGATCGGCGGCGAATTCTACACTGTCTTCAATGTCGAATACACGTTTCCGATTTACGGCGAGCTCCAGGGCGCATTGTTCTTTGATGCCGGCAACTTGCTCCCCACTTCCGAAGAACCCGGCGTGGACGACATGCGTTACGGGCTTGGCGGCGGCCTGCGTTACAAATTGCCGATCGGTCCGATCCGTCTCGATTATGGATGGAATCCTGATCGCCAGCAGGGAGAAGACTTCGGCGCATTTCATTTCAGTTTTGGCTTCGCCTTCTGACCGGTCCGCCAAATACGCCAAGTGACGCGAAACAATCCTGTTCGCTCCGCCGATCTGCTTTGAATTATTAGCGTTTTTTAGCGCGTTTAACGGATAGTCTTTCGGCACCGACGAATGAAAGATCGATCACCACTCGGCGACGTTCCAATCGCGGAGTTCCGGCGTCAGTTACACCAGCTGGCGGATTGGATCGCCGATTATCGCGAAAAAATTGGTGAGCTGCGGGTCGCGCCAAATGCAAAGCCGGGCGCGATCCGCGCGGAACTTTCGGCGCAAGCGCCTGAACAAGGCGAACCGTTCGAGAAAATTATCGCCGACATCGACAGGGTGATCGTTCCGGGAATGACGCATTGGAGTCATCCGATGTTCTTGGGTTACTTCGGATGGACGGCGACGGCGCCGGGACTGCTTGGAGAAATAATCAGCGCGCCCCTCAACGTCAACGCCATGACCTGGCGCACCTGCCCGGCTGCGACTGAGCTCGAGACCCTCGTCATCGCTTGGCTCCGACAATGGCTTCAGTTACCTGAAGAATTCGATGGTGTTGTTTACGACACAGCGTCGGTCGGCGTTATGCACGCGCTGGCGGTCGCGCGGGAGGAAGCCGCGCCGGAAACGCGCCGGCTTGGCCTAACAAATCGCGATCTGTCGCGGTTTCGCATTTACACTTCAGATCAGGCGCACAGCTCCGCCGAAAAGGCCGCCATCGCTCTCGGCATTGGTGAAGACAATGTGCAACGCGTCCCGAGCGACGTGGAATTTCGCATGGATGCGGCGGCGTTACGCGCGATGGTTAAAAGAGATGTCGCTGAAAAATTTAAACCGCTCGCGGTGGTCGCCACCGTCGGCACAACGTCGACCGCCAGCGTCGATCCAGTTCCTGAGATCGCAAAGATTTGTCATGAGCAAAAGATGTGGCTGCATATTGATGGCGCTTACGGCGGCGGATTCGCAATCCTGCCGGAATACGAATGGATCACGAAAGGCTGGCTGAATGCGGACTCAATCATCATTAATCCGCACAAAACACTGTTTGTGCCGCTCGATTTCAGTGTGCTCTATGTCCGCAATCTCGAACGTCTGCGCCGCGTCTTCACGCTGGTGCCGGAATATTTGCGCGGCGACACCGTAGAAGCGGAAAAGAATTACATGGACTACGGTATCCAGCTGGGACGGAGATTTCGCGCCCTCAAAGCCTGGATGATCTGGCGCACATTCGGTCGCGAAGGTATCGCTGCGTTCATGCACGAACACATTCGGCTCGTAAATCTTCTGGACGATTGGATCAGGATCGACAAGCGCTTCGAACTCGTTGCGCCGGTTGTCATGCCGGTGGTGTGCTTCCGATTTGTTGCTTCTGAAAACGACACGGCTGCGTCAACCGCCAATCCGACTCGGACCGACATCTTGAACAGCGAGATCGTCGAACGGATCAACGCTTCCGGGCGTGCTTACCTTACCCAGACAAAATTGCGTGGACGAACGGTGATGCGGATCGGGCTCGGTAACGTGCTCACGACCGAGGAGCATCTTCGCAACGTCTGGGAATTAATACAAAGCACGGCTGAAGCCGTCGCTTAAATCCCAAATCCCAAGCACCAAATCCCAGGGAAACTCCAAAAGTTAAGCTCCAAACCGAGCAGCGTCCGTTTTTTGAATTTTTGGAGGTTGGAATTTGCCTGGGATTTGGGTTTTGGGTTTTTGAGCCGCCGGTCCATTTGCACGTTTGGCGCAGTACTCTAGAGTGTCGGCCCTCGGAACAATTTCGGCCCCATGATCAAAATTCTCCGCAAACATCGCAACTGGCTCATGATCGTGATCGCGGTCCTGGCCCTGCCGTTTTGCCTCTACTTCGTCAAAAGCGATACCAGCCTCATTCGTTCCGACAACTTCGTGGAATTGTACGGCCGCAAAGTCACGATGACGGAGGCCCGCCGGCATGCGCGTTTATTTCAGCTTTCGCAACTACTCGGCATGTCGATTCTGCGGGACGGTCTCGCACCCGGTGGCGGGACCGACGATCAGAAAACGGGGACGTTCATTATTAATTTGATTGTGTTGCGGCACGAGGCCGAACGGCTAGGCATTGAGCCGGCTGAATCGGAGGTCGTCGAAGCAGTGCGAAATTTTCCGGGACTTCAGGGCGCATCAGGTTTTGACCCCGCCAAGTATGATGACGTCGAGCGCTCGATCCTTCCATCGTTCGGGTTTACCGATGAACAACTGCGCGAGCTCGCGCACGATGAGCTTTGCCTGAAACGGATCAAGGAACTCGTCGCGGCAGGCGTGTCGTTTCCGGAAAGTGAGAGCAAATCGAATTACGAACAGCTTTACGGCAAAAACTTTGTCAGCGTCGTGCGCGTACGTTCGGCCGACGTTCTCAAAGAAATCAAAGTGAGCGATGACGACATCAAAAAATATTACGAAGCGCACAAAGCTGAACTCAAAACCGAAGAGAAACGGAAGGTTGAGTTTGTCCGGCTGGCGTTGAGCGAAGAGCAGAAAAAATTGAAAGACAAGGAGCGGATCGACGTGCTGCAAAAACTGGCCGATCGCGCGAACGATTTTTCGCAGGGGCTGCTCGAGAAGGGCGCGGAGTTTCACCAGGCCGCGGTGAAATTTCAATTGCCGGTCGAGACAACCGGTGAATTCACCACCTCCGCGCCCGATCCGAAATTGAAGGCCGATCCGCAACTGAATCAGGCGGCGTTTAAATTAACGCCGCAAGAACCAAACAGCGATCCGCTTCAGTCCGCCGACGGTTTCGCCATTTTACATCTCGCCGGAGTTGTTGAAGCGCGTCCGCTGACCTTGGATGAGGCGAAGCAGAAGATTGTCGATCAAATCAAAAGCGAACGCGGTCGCGAAATGGCGACCGCCAAAGGCAGACAAGCAGCCGAAAGTTTAAAGAATGCACTCAAATCCGGGAAACCGTTGCCAGCTGCTTTGCAGGAAGCCGGCGGTTTGAAACCGGAGAAACTTGAGCCATTCACTGTGGCGGCCGACGAAGCCGACGCCAAAAATCCTCCGGAAAAGCCGAAGAATGACCCAACCGACATGATGATGATCAAAAATGTCTCCGCTCAACTTCAACCCGGCGAGGTGAGCGATTTTGTTCCGTGGATTGATGGGGGACTGATTGTCCTTCTGGAAAAACGCGAGCCGCCCGATCCCGCGAAATATCAGCAAACCAAGGCGGCGTTCGAGGAACGTTATCTCAACAACGCCCGTGAATATGTTTTCATGGAATGGTTCCGCGATCGTCAGCGCGACGCCGGGCTGCAATCCGCCAAGGGCTGATTTCGAAATTCCAAATTCCAGGCACCAGGTCCCAAAAAAAGCGCAACCTTAAGTCCAAAGTTGCACGAACTGCTCGCTTTTGAGATTTGGTAATTAGAAGTTGTTTGGGATTTGGTTATTGGGATTTGGGAATTCCACGGTAATGCCAACTCGCGACGAAATTTTTGACGACGCCAACGGCGACCTTGCCATTGGCGAACTGGAGGGCGCGGTCGCGAAATATCAGCGCTGCGTCGATCTCGATCCAAACTTCTTCGACGGCTGGCACGCGCTCGGCATGGCGTTAATGAAAGTCGGTCGATTCAACGAAGCGATCGAAGCGGGCAAGAAAGCAGTCGCGTTAAAGCCGAACGACCAGATCGGCTGGACGAGTCTCTCCTTATTTTACAATCGCGCCGGCAACATTAAGGAAGCCGAAGCCGCCGGAACGAAAGCCAAGATCTTGGGGTGGGGCGGGAAGATTGCGCAGGAGTGAAATGCTCGCTAGGTAGGGGCGGAAACGTACTTTCACGCGAGAGCGAGATTTGGTAGGGCGAGACTCTGTCGAGCCTTCCCCTCCCAATGCACGAAAGACCCGCGCGCAAACATCCAGCAGAAGGTGTCTTCATTTTTCGGGGCCAAGCAACGATCGTTTTCCTAACGGTTTGCACGCAAAAGCGAAAGACGGGACTCGCTAATCCGCTAGTTCACCAGGCTGTCGTTGCATCGTGGGCGCAAGCAAATGCGTGGCTCGTCGGATATTATCTGATCATGCCAGATCACATTCATCTGTTTTGCTCTCCGCAGCACGAGGACTACACGATTGAGCAATGGATCGCCTTCTGGAAGCGACAATTTCGGCGCTTGTATGGGGAGAACGCGCCGCGATTGCAATCACGCGGATTTCATCACCGCCTTCGCAGTGACGAGAGCTATACCGAAAAGTGGGAATACGTTCGCGCGAATCCCGTTCGTGCAGGTCTCGTAAGAGATTCTGACGATTGGCCGTATCAAGGATCGCTAGATGATCTGTATTGGTAAGGCCAATCTCCTGGCTCGACAGAGTCTCGCCCTACCGAGATAGATCACCAGATATTCACGCGTTTGTCGGCGGCGCGGACCATCGGCGCGCCGTCCGGAACGTTGAATGCCTTCTGAAATTCCGGCAGATCCGAGAGCGGCCCGTTCACCCGAAAATGGGCCGGTGAATGCGGGTCGGTGTTCAAGCGCAGCTTTTGATCTTCGTCGCGGATCTTCGATCGCCAGATTGCCGCGAACGAGAGAAAGAAGCGCTGCTCCGGCGTGAAGCCGTCGATTTTTTTGTCGCGCTCTTCCGGATGCTTGGCGAGCGCTTTTTGCAAAGCAGCGTATGCCAGCTTTACCCCGCCGACGTCGGCAATGTTTTCGCCCTCGGTCAGCGCGCCATTCACGTGCAATCCCGGCAACGGCTCGTATTCGTTGTATTGCTGCACGATGGCGTCAGATCGTTTCTTGAATTCGTCCGCCGATTGCGATGACCACCAGTCGGTCAAATTTCCTACTTTGTCGTACTGCCGGCCCTGATCGTCAAAGCCGTGGGTCATTTCGTGGCCGATGACCGCGCCGATTCCGCCATAATTCACCGCGTCATCAGCTTTCGCGTAAAAGAACGGCGGCTGCAAAATTCCGGCCGGGAACACAATCTCGTTCATCTTCGGATTGTAATACGCGTTCACCGTCGGGGGCGTCATGCCCCATTCGGTGCGATCGACCGGCTTGGCGATCTTGTTCAGTTCGCGTTTCGCTTCGAAGGTTTCCGCGCGCAGTTCGTTCAACACGAACGGGCCGCGATCGATCATCAGCGTCGAATAATCGCGCCACTTGTCCGGGTAACCGATCTTCACTTGAAACGCGGCCAGTTTTTCCAGCGCCGCTTTCTTGGTCGGCTCATCCATCCACTCGAGCGTCTTGATCCGATCGGCCAGCGCTTCCTTCAAATTGTTGATCAGCTCCAGAGCGCGCGCCTTGGCTGCGGGCGGAAAATATTCGGCCGCGTAAAGTTTGCCGAGCGCTTCGCCGATCTCGCCATCTTCCGAGATGATGACACGCTTCCAGCGCGGTTTGATCTGCTTTGTGCCGCGCAACGTCGTTTCCTTGAAATTGAAATCCTCGTTCACGAAATCGTTCGAGAGAGCGGGCGCGGTGGAGTTGACCAGGTGCCAGCGCAAATACGTTTTCCAATCGTCCATCGATGTCGATGTAAACGCCGTGTTCACCGCCTTGAAGAAGTCGGGCTGATGCACGTCGATGTCGCCCGGTTCCGTCAGACCGATTTCTTTAAAGTAATCCGCCCAATTCCAATCCGGCGTCAGGGTTTGCAGCTCGGCCTGCGTCATCTTGTTGTAATTCTTTTGCGGATCGCGCAATTCCACCCGCGTGCGCGACGCCTGCGCCAGCGAAGTTTCCAGCGCCAGGATCTTTTTCGCATCGGCTCCGGCTTTTTCCGCGGGCTCGCCCACCAGCGTCAACATCTTGGTTACGTGCGCGACGTACTGGTCGCGCAGTTTCTTCGAAGCGTCGTCGTCCTTGGTGTAGTAATCGCGGTCCGGCATCCCGAGTCCGCCTTGCGCCGCTTGGGCGATCTCGCGCGTGCTGTCCTTATCGTCCTGCCCGGAACCGAAATTGAAAAACGCGTTGACACCGACCAGGTGCAGGTGCGCGATTTCTTTCAGCACATCTTGTCGATCTTTCAGGTTGTCAATCTTGCCGAGCTCGTCCTGCAACGGCTTGGTCCGCATCGCTTCGATCGTTTTCTCGTCCATCCCGCTCGCGTAATAATCGCCGACTTTCTGCATTTCCGGCGCACTCTTCGGATCGGCTTTCGTCTTGGCTGCTTTTTCCGCGATCGCATGGAGCGCGTCGTTATTGTGTTCGATCAGCTGATTGAAACTGCCCCAGCGCGAATATTCCGGCGGAATCTCAGTGCGCTTGATCCAACTGCCGTTGGCGTAGAGAAAAAAATCGTCCGCTGGTTTGACCGAGGGATCCATGTTGCTCGGATCGATCGGCTTCGCGTTCTCATCCGTTCTTGGCTTCGAACTAACTTCGCCGCTCTTCGTCCCGGTCGATTGAGCGGGTGACGGATTAGCAGGCGCCTTCTTCGCGCTCTTGGATTCGGGAGCAGCCTGTAACCCAAACGCGATCGAGAAACTCAAAATCGGAACAAAAAGCAACTTCTTCATCGTGGAATGTAGAGACGGGCGTGTTCCCCGCAAGCGACGTGACGTTGCCTCCAATTGTTTTTTCTTACGACGAAGCCCGCGAAGTTTTTCTGTGGTGGCAGGTGTCTCGCCTGCAGCATTAATATATGCGATAACCTGAAACCTGCCAGTGCCCGGTCTCTCTCGTGACGACGACGGCCTCAACTGCCTCGGCCTTGCGCTCGAATGAAGTCTTGAAACCAATCTGTTGATAGTCCCCGTCCGGCGCGCCGGCCAACTTGTGAGTGTGCACAACCTTTAGAAATGATCGGCTGTGAGCCCCTCCCAATGGGGTGCGCCGCCCTTGCATCCATTTTATAAAATTTTCCCGTATACTGCCGGTTTGGATGCGCGGCGGTTGCGCGTCGAAGGCCTGCCCATATTGATGCGCGTCGAGTAAGGCGAGCCAGTGGAGCGCTGTATCACGTGCCGCTTGATCATCGGCAGAAATGGCGCTCACAGGAAAAATTCCGAGGAACAAATTAATTAGACCGACTACAGCGGCTGTTAGCACAGCCCGGGGAACGATTCTTTTCATCACGTCATGAAACGCAAAACCGCGTCGCTTGTCCAGCAACGTGACGTTGCATCCAATTGTCTTTCTTACGACGAGGCCCACGAAGCAGGTGGAACGCGTTCTCCGAACGCGTTGTTCTTAGCACGCTGCAATTGGCATCGTCTTCGGAGAGGCCGGTCCATCTTTAATTATTGACCCTCAAATCCGTCGCCCTAGTCTCGGATTAACAACCGAAAAGACTTATGAAAAAATATATCGCTTACGCAGTGATCGCACTGATCACCTCGATTGGAGTTTCCATCGCCGCGCCGGACAACGACGCCATCATGGTAAAAGAAAAAGCGGCCTGGCAGTCGTTCAAAGACAAAAAGGCCGACGATTTCCAGAAAGTCGTCGATAAAGACTTCAAGGGAGTTTATGCCGAAGGCGTCTCCGATATGGCGAAGGAATTGTCCGACATGAAAAAGTGGGACATGAAATCGTTCACCATCAGTGATTACAAATCGTTCTCCGACGAGAAGGATGTGATCATGACAACCTACACGGTGAAAATCGAAGGCACCTACGATGGAAAAGACGCTTCCGGGACTTACAACGCCGGCTCGGTCTGGAAACAGGAAAACGGCCTGTGGATGGCAATTTTCCACACCAACGTAAAACAGGAAGCCGCGGCGAAATAGCTGGAAGCTCGGAGCGCCGAGCAAGGAGCAAGAAGATCGGAAGTTGTAGAGGCGCTCGCCGCGGCGAGCGCCTGTTTATTAAAGTTCGGTGCTTGAGAACAATCATGCCGCTTTGCGGCAAACGACAGGCCGGGTTCATTATGGATGCACTAGCGGGAGCGTAAGCGCCGCTACACCGGGCGCGGCGGTTGTTGACTTGCTGCGCACGGGTCTTACTTTGAAAAAATTAGTGCGGGGGAGCCGGATGGCTGAGAGGTCCGACAAAAAATGGACGACCCCTTGAACCTGATGCGGGTAATGCCGACGCAGGGAGTGTCCGAGCCGGACTGGCCTCTTAGCCGTGCGAACTCCGCGCACCGCTTTTATTTTTTAACCACGAATAGACACCAATAAACACGAATCTTTCGTTTAACCACGGATGACACGGATGAAAACGGATAAGAACGGCGCCGACTCTCAACTCTCAACTATCAACCATCAACTCGCCGGCAACGGTGAGAAAAACCAAGGCAAGGAAGTTGATTACAGATTTCCAAATAGTCGCCGTACGTATGTTGCCGGCATTCTTCATCCCGATATTCGCGTCCCGTTCCGCGAAATCTCGCTCGCGCCGACGAAAACGATGAGCGGCGAGATTGAAGTGAACGAGCCGGTCCGCGTCTACGACACCAGCGGTCCGTGGGGTGATAATAGTGCCAGTCCGGCTCCGAGCGTGACGCTCGACCCAGTTCAAGGCCTGCCGGCCTTGAGAAGAGACTGGATTATCGCGCGTAATGACGTCGATGAAATCGACGGTCGTAAAGTTCAGCCGATCGATGACGGATTTCTCTCCGTTTCGCATGCCGAACATTCGGCAAAGCGAAACGGCAATGGCGATGGTCAGTCGGCCTCCAAACTCCAAGCTCCTAGCTCCAAGCTTCCGCGCAGACCGCTGCGAGCTCGCAGCGGCTGCGCAGTCACTCAGCTCGCTTACGCTCGCCGCGGAATCATCACGCCCGAAATGGAATACATTGCCGTCCGAGAGAATCTCGGACGTGCTCAGAGGTCAGAGGACAGAGGTCAGAAGTCAGATGAAAGCAACGGACGCGAAGCGGACGGAAACGGCTCAACCTCTCAACAACTCAACGACTCAACTGCGCGGAACCATCTGGTGTTTCGCCACGCCGGCTCCGAGCCAATCGAAAGTCGAAAATCGAAAATCGAAAATCCGATCACTCCCGACTTCGTGCGGGCCGAAGTCGCGCGCGGGCGCGCCATTATCCCGGCCAACATCAATCACCCGGAAAGCGAGCCAATGATCATCGGCCGCAATTTTTTGGTAAAGATCAACGCCAACATCGGCAACAGCGCGGTGGCGTCGTCGATCGAGGAAGAAGTTGAGAAGATGCGTTGGGCCACGAAGTGGGGCGCCGACACGGTGATGGATCTTTCCACCGGCAAAAACATTCACGCCACCCGCGAATGGATCATTCGCAACAGTCCAGTCCCGATCGGCACCGTGCCGATTTATCAGGCGCTCGAAAAAGTCGGCGGCCGGGCCGAGGAGCTGACTTGGGAAATTTATCGCGACACCCTCATCGAACAGGCGGAGCAGGGGGTCGATTACTTTACCGTCCACGCCGGGGTACTATTAAGATACATCCCGATGACGGCCCGGCGCGCCACCGGCATCGTCTCGCGCGGCGGCTCGATCATGGCCAAGTGGTGTCTCGCGCATCATCAGGAAAGTTTTCTCTACACGAAGTGGGACGAAATCTGCGAGATCATGGCCGCCTACGACGTCAGCTTTTCTATCGGCGATGGCCTGAGGCCAGGCAGTATTGCTGACGCAAATGATGAGGCCCAGTTTGCTGAGTTGTACACGCAAGGCGAGCTGACCCAGCGCGCCTGGAAACAGCACGTGCAAGTGATGAACGAAGGCCCGGGACATGTGCCAATGCACCTGATTCGAGAGAACATGGAGAAACAACTCAAGTGGTGCGACGAAGCGCCGTTCTACACTCTCGGTCCCCTAACGACCGATATCGCGCCGGGGTACGATCACATCACCAGCGCGATCGGCGCGGCGATGATCGGCTGGTATGGCTGCGCCATGCTTTGCTACGTCACACCGAAAGAACATCTCGGATTGCCGAACAAGAAAGACGTGAAAGACGGCGTCATCGCTTACAAGATCGCCGCCCACGCCGCCGACTTAGCGAAAGGCCATCCCGGCGCCCAATACCGCGACAACGCGATTTCAAAAGCGCGCTTCGAATTTCGTTGGGAAGATCAATTCAATCTCGCGCTCGATCCCGAAACCGCGCGCGAATTCCACGACGAGACCTTGCCGCAAGAAGGTGCCAAGACCGCGCACTTTTGCAGCATGTGTGGACCCCATTTCTGTTCCATGAAAATAACGGAGGATGTACGCAAGTACGCAGCCGAGCAGGGGATCAAAGAAGAAACAGCGATCGAAGAAGGATTGAAACAAAAGGCAGCGGAGTTCACTAAGTCCGGCGCAGAAATTTACGCAAAGACGTAACTCTGGGGAGCGCACGCGCCTCGCGTGCTGGCGGTGGCGCCCTCGCCATCGCGAACTTTTCCGGTAAGATCGACAATCACGATGCCCGAAGAACCCTCCGCGATCCCGCTCGCCGACGTTCTTCGTGCCGCAAACGAACTTGTTTCCGCGGGTTTAATTAAGGACTATGCGCTCGGCGGCGCTCTTGCCGCGATCTACTACACGGAACCCTTCACGACTTACGATGCCGACATTGTCTTCGTCGCGTCGGACAAAACGTTGAGCGCCGGAATTCCCGCGATCTATTCGCATCTCCAGTCAAAGGGCTGGCGCATAGAGCGCGAGCACCTGCTCATCAGAGATTTTCCCGTCCAGTTTCTGGCCGCGTCGGGATTGACCGAAGAAGCGGTGCGCAAAGCGAAGCCGATCGAATACGAAGGCGTACCGGCAAAAGTTTTCGGGCCAGAGTATATCATCGCCATCGCCGCCAGTGTAGGCCGACACAAAGACCTGGCGCGGATCGAACAACTGACGTCGCACGCTAAGATCGACAAGGCGCTGCTGGACGATATTTTGCGCCGGTATAACTTGAAGCTACCGAAGCCATGAAATCTGAAATGCGCCAAAAACTCGCGCAACTGCCATTCGAAGAAAAGATTCGCAAGGTCAGCGAACTGATCCGGCTCTCGCGCAAGGTAAAAGAGCAGCGCGTTCGCGAACATGCTGAGGAATATCCGCAATCCGCAGTCCGAAATCCGAAATGAATATCGGGACGCTCCATATCGGTATGAAGGTGCGCCATCCGCAATACGGTGTCGGAGTGGTGAGATCGTTGACCGAGCAAACGGCTGAGATCGCGTTTGACGATGCTCCGCGGACAGTTGCGCCGGCCTCCAGCGATCTACAACTTGCTGAATCGACCGCCACCCTGAGCGAGTTGCAGATGCCGCTTTCGAATCTGATCCGTGACACCACGCAGGCCGTCGTTGAAGCGCTCGGGCTCGAACAAAAAGACGTGGTCGTGGAAGGTCTCGCGAATCGATGGCAGCGCGGGACGCTGGTCATGCAATCGGCTGACAGCTCGCTTCAGCCAAAAGAAGTGCCGCTCGAGACATTCTTCCACAAAATCGTCATGATTCGGAATAATCTGCGAGTCCTCGAGCAAAAGGTGAACGCGAGCGACAAACTGAGTGATGCGGACAAGTTCGACCTGCAACAGTACATCACGCGCTGTTACGGATCGCTGACCACGTTCAACATCCTGTTCAAAAACAAAGACGACCAGTTCCGAACCGGCGGCTAGAGCCAACTCGCCACTGGTCACATGACACTCATAACTCCCTTGATTCAAGGTCACCCGCGAGGAAGTTGGCCGGGCATGGCAAACTCGTCAAGACGTGAGGAAGTACGCAGCCTACCAGGGGATCAGCGAAAACGAAGCGCTGGAAAAAGGATTGGAAGAGAAATCCGAAGAGTTTGTCAAAAAGGGCGCTGAGGTTTATACCGAGATTTAGGCAAGCGAACATTCCGTCGTTCTCCCCTATGTCGAAAGATAACGAGACTCCTCCTCCTCCTAAAAAGGCGCCCGCAACGCAGCTAATTCGCTACGCCGACGAACTGCGCAGATTTCTGAAGAGCGATGAGCAGAAGGTCTTGTTACTTCATGGGCGCTGGGGAACTGGGAAGACATATTTTTGGACACATTTTATTGCGGCAGAGAAGAGTGCGATAAACGAGCTCTTCTATTCGTACGTCTCGCTGTTCGGCGCTTCATCAGTGGCGCACGTTAAGAGCCTCATTCTCTTCGGTGGCAAGCCGGTGCGGCCAGGTGAGTTAAGTCTTAAGCGGCGCGTCGCAACGTTTATTGCCGGCAAGCGGCGCTATCTTCCAGATGTGAGTTTGCCGCACATCGGGAACATTGGAAATGCCATGGGTGCTTTCGATGAACTACTGATCAAAAAGTATTTGGTATGCTTTGATGATCTAGAGCGACGAAACAAACAACTCGATCTCGAGCAACTCTTTGGCCTCGTAGCGTTCTTGAAAGAACAGAATGACTGTAGAGTCGTAGTTATCTGTAACGAGACGGAATTGTCAGAGGGTGATCGTCAAACACTGAATAGGTACCGCGAAAAGATCGTAGATCGACAACTAACGTACGAACCGCCGTTCGATGAGAATTTTCACATTGTCTTTCCCGACGGAAATCCCCCTATCCGCGAGGTCGTGGCTGCGGTCGCGCTGAACAACATCAGAGTATTCCAACAAATAAAATGGTGCCTTACGTATTTCCTACCGTACTTGAAAGATTGTCAGCCAGGCTTCATCGAAAAATTCAACCAACAATGCGCAAGATTAGCATCCGTTCACTTTGCCCTCTTGGGGGAGATTACCCTTGAACAATTAACATCGACGACGTGGTTGGGTGTTTTATCCGATCGAGACGGCTTAAGTGATGCTGCGCGGGATATTGTAAGAAACCTGCAGTTTCTACCCACCGACGCCGACGACTTGATCATCGACTACTTACGAAATGGGTACTGCGATATTGCGAGGCTTGAATCAACTGTCGATCGCCTGAATCAGGAGTATCGAAAGCGCGAAGCTGATACGCTTTTGACAGAGATTTGGAGTCGTGTTTGGCACAGCTACAAAGCAAACGCTGACGAGATCGCCCAAGCTGCAGAAGAGTACTTGAGCAAATACTCACAGTACATTCCATATAAGTACGCGACCGATCTGTTGGATTTTGTAAAAAAAATATCTCCATTATTTAAAGCCGACGAGAAAAAAGCAGCTTTGGCTAAGTCTTTGATTCCGACGGCTGATGCGGGAACGCTTCGCCAAATTCAGGCTTCATGCGCTTCGAACGATGTTAGAGAACAGGCGAAGGACAGAGAACGTGAATTGAAGTCAAGGAAATCGATTGAACAACTAATCTTGGCGCTGGGCGAGTCCAATGGATGGGATCCTGCTAATTTTGCTGACCTGAACGAGTATTCTGAGGAAGATTTCTTTGAATGGTTATCCAGTGCTGACGCGCCATACCTTCTCACGATAATTGCTGAAGTCATCACGAGAGGTCAGCTCGAATCGGGCGAAAATAGGGGCGGCAAGGAAATCGGAGTGAAGTTCCGGAGCGTTTTTGAACGTTTGGCGAAAAGAAGCGCGCTCGACAACGAAAGAACTACTCATGCATTTGCACTCGTGCGTCGAAAAATGAAGCAGTATGGGCGGGAAGCCACTCCTGACATTTGTCCGTCGACAGAGGCAGATCAAAATAGCGGCTTAGCTTGAGTGGATAAGGGTCTACAAATGCAACGGAGCTGGAGCGAACCGCTCCCTTACGATCTTAGTCGCACTATAAATCGAGCAAGTGTGCCACGCTCGAGCGAAACTAAAGTGCCGGAATTACCGGGAACATACGTTGTTTTCCTAACTGGTGAAAAGAAGCCTGAGGAAGCGATCCTCGATGTCGGCGAATGCGGACCTCGCAACAGGTCAAAACCATGTGGACTGAGAGCCCGAATCGCGTCGAGCGTAACACACTCGGCGTCAGAAAAAATAGCATCCGATATACGTGGACATCGTTTAACCGGCGATTTTCGTGTGATATGGCGTACCGCTGAATCGAAACAGGATGCCAAGTTTGTACAAGATGCTCTTATCACGCTTTTTCGTCGCGAGTTCAGTCGGCAGCCGCGGTACAACAGCAGGCCTGAAAATTGTGCGCGTCCAGAGCTCTTCGAGCCTGATTACATTGCGTTAAAGACGTTGGTGATTTCGTTAGAAAAAGGCAACGGGGTCAGATCTAAACATTGAACATTTGCTTCATGGAAAACTGAATGCGGAAAGCTGAAACGCTGAAATGTCAGGAGAAGGAATCGATCAGATCGTAGAAATCCTAAAGAACGATCTCGCCGTTAAGGGAAATTGAGTTGCGGTCGGCGTCGCTTCTGTGGTAAGCAAGCGCTTTTCTCCCCATGACATCATCTTCTCGTCGGGCGGCTCTTGCGCGCTGGTGTTTCATCGCCGTCCCTGCGGTTCTGCTTCTGTGCGATTTTTTGTGGTTTCCCGTCACATTTTCATTTCACAATCTCGTGACGAGTATAAGCGCGACGAGTCTCCTTACAGACCGCGTAGCGGCGCTTGGGACTTACAACGGCCACACGATATATGTGAGTTTGGACAGAATAGATCGAGACGATTTTCTCGATTATGTAAAAAGCTCCCCGAGCGCGCTTGTAATCAGTTATTTCGTTGAGAGCGAGGCAACAGAGCCAGAGCTGTTCAAAGGCGCGCTCGCGCGCGAGCTCGAAGTCAAGCTTAAGTCGATCTCTCCTGAAGCGGACCGCGCATACGTCGACCAATTGGACAGTCTTATCAAACGACCGCCTGGGGATGTATCCAGACTAGTCGTTCGGATTCCGTCAGAGAGTTATCGTCGCCTGCCAATTGACTCGGTTTATGCCGTGATCGCCGACATTAAGGGCGAGTCCAATCAAGGGGTTCTTTTCAAGGCAATACCGCAAACGGTCGAACAGGCGCATCGAGACAACGTTTCTAGCCTCGTTTTCCCCTGCATCGGATTTAACTGGGAGAATAAGAATTCACCGACGTTTGATGAGTTTTTTGCCCCCCTTTTTAACTCACTAGGGACAGACGGCGCCCCAAGATTCATTTACATTCCACTTTATTCCGAGTGGCCGACATTCACGCTGGAGCAGGCGGTCAAATCACTGAACCATTGTTGGGAAAAAGTTGCCAGTCCTTCAATGAAAGGTGCGCTGTTTAGCTTGTATCGCGGCGATTACCGATGGTCTCTGTTCTTTTTAGTAGTGTGCCTGTTCATGTCCTCGTTCCACGCATCGCTGACCTTCAAGAATTTTTTGATAATCAGCGTTTCCTTCCTCGCCACCGCTACGGCCGCGATCAAGACGGTTGACTCCCTCACCGAAGGGCATGGTGTAACGGTCTCTGCGATGGTAAAAATTGTTACTCTTGGATTCTTGGCGGTCGCATTTCCATTTCTCGTGAATTGGAATCCCAAAAACGTGTTTTCGCGAGTGGGCTAAATGTCTCAATCCGATGAAACTCGATCGCTGCCGGTGGCTCTTGCCGCGCGGTTAGTATTTGATTCGATTTCATACAGCAATTCGCTTCCGCCTTGGTCTGATCCTGTGATGGAGAGTTTCGCAGGCGAAGAGGGCGCAATTCGTAAGAGAATCAGCAAGTATCTGGATGGCGAAACGCCATCACGGCCGTTCACGATCGCGGTCCCGAAACGGAGTGGCGACAAGAAGTATTGGCAACTTCCCTCTGTCGCCGATCAGATCGTTATCCAAGCCTCCGTCTCCGCAATCGCAGAGAAAGTTCATAAGACACTAGATCAGCGGCATGTGTGGAGTTATCGCTACAACACAAACCCCAATCACGTACAACTCACCGAGAGCCAGATCAGCCTATGGAAGCAATTTCAAGATGAGACGGATAAACGATGCAAGACTCGTTCAGGTTGTCTTCTTCAGCTTGATCTGGAAAATACATTTGAGAGCATCAATCGGGACAAATTCTTTGCATTTTTAGAGGAGATAGCGCCGAAACATGTCGCAGTCTCCCTGTTAAAGCACGTCGTGGAGTCAATTTCCGGTGACGTGACGGGTCTCCCGCTCATCAACGATTCGATGTTTTTTCTGGCAAACGCGTACCTGACAATCGTTGATCAGATAATTTCGAGACATACAGATAACTTTATCCGGTTCGTCGACGACTACCGGATTTTCGGAACGGAACGGGGGGTTCTCGAATCGATTCTCGGCGCGATTGAGAAAGATATAACGGCTGTTGGCTTCAAACTTAACAAGTTGAAAACCAAGCTTGGCAGTGGCGAAGAGTATCTTGAGGCGCTTGCGAACGGGAAATATGCTACGACGACGGTTGTTGACGGTTATGTTTCGGCGGTCGTGCTCGATGACGTTGCCGCGCCTGAGCTCGTCCTAAAGCTTGTCGCACGCGCGTTGGAAAATCCGGACGAGCTCCTTACCGAGGGCTTCGGTCGTCTAAGCATAGGGGCGATACGACGCATCAGACTGAATCATTTGATAGCACAAACAAAAAATTACCCTTCATCTCCTTTCGACGGCTACATCAATTCCCTCTTAGAAAATAAGGACCTTATTTCGCGAGCTGCAGAGCTACTTGCCACCTATGCTACGCGATCCGATGAGCAATGGCGCGCGGCATGGCTGATCAATTTGCTGGAAGACGTACCGCGAGGGACCGCTAAAACTCTGGACGATCTGCTGGAAGCTATTATCAAGAGCGACAACGAGCTCTTGCGTTTGTTCGCAGTTAAAGCCGTTTCTGAGCAGCCCACACTTGAGACCAAGCAACCGTCGGGCGCAGAGGATTTGGGGTACCTCGAATGGGGTCGACATTTATGGGGCCAACGATGATCCATAGGCGAAGATTTGTCTCGGTACTGGTGCTGGCTGCGGCCGCAGTAGGATTGAAGTGGCCGTTCAAAAAAGAACATCTCCGCGTGAATTGGTTTCATGTTGCAGGAGTCCGATACAACCCAGTTCAGCGTCCACCCAAAATGAATGAGCGAGTACTTCTGCGTCGTAACTATTGGCACGGTTCGCTCTGTTACGAGGTTAGAACAGAGGCAGACGAAAGAATCGGATACGTCCCGCGGCGGTACCTCGTTAGCATTGAACCGGCTGAAGATGAGGAGTGGCATATTAGCGCGGTTAATCGACGCGGCGTGCCGTGGAAGCACTATAGGGTCGCTCGATGCGTGCAAGCTAACGCAAGCCTAAAGAATAAGAGCCGGGGTCAGATCTAAAGATTTGACGTTTGTTTCCTGAAGAACTGAAACGCGGAAAGCTGAAATGCTGAAAAGCTGAAGAAGAAGTGGCCAGTGACGCGTGGCGAGTGACGAGCGAAAAAACCTTGAGTTGTTGAGCTGTTGAGGAGGTGACGCGGCGAGGCGCCGATAGAATATCTACGGGGAACGTTTCCCCAGTTTCCTCGAATGCCCCCTCGGGCGCTTTGAACCCGCAGGTGTCCCTTCTGTCCCGTTTGGTGACGTGCTCGCGGTGGGACTCGCGCCGGGCTGATTGGCGTTTGGGGTGCCCGCACGCTTAATTTGAGTTACATGCGCCCAAACGCGATTGCCCGATGAAACCGTCGCATCGGCGATCGTGATTTCATCGCCTTCAAACAAGACATTAATTATTTCACCCAACTTATAATCCTTATCCGTCGGTAGATTATCTCTCAGATAAACGGGGGTTTTAACCTTTACCTTCGTATCTCTTGCTGAATCGGGGGTTGCTCGATAATCCGTTGTAGAGCGATCCCACTGGCTTTTGTTGTAAACGCCGAGAAAGCACCAGCCGGCGGTAGCCGGTACTTTGAGGTATTTTTCACGCAAAGCATTCAGTTCTTTGTCCTCGGCAGTCTTGGCGATTTCTGGAGTAACCGACTTTTCGAGAACTTTCTCAATTTTGTCACTGACTTCAGGAATACTTTGGTTTTCCAATTTACTCTTCGTCAAAGATTGGGCTGCTTCGGTAATGTGCTTATCGAGCACTGCGGCCGCGCTCGTGTCGCCCTGACCCTTCGCCTTGGTCGAAGCTTGACTAAGGTCTTGTAGCGAGTCACCGGCCTTTTCGATCTTCTTTTCTGCCTCTTTTACTGTCGTGGGGTCACTCGATTTCTGAACTTCCTGAGTGGCTTTCTTGGCCTCCTCCACATCCTTATCGGTGGCTGCAACATCACTCGTTCTAAAAATTTCTACCTGCGGCAATATTGTGGTGGCCGCCTTTTCAATCATCTTCAGTCCAGCTAAACCGCATAAAATCGAGAAAAGAAGACAGGGAACTCGGTTGTTACGGTCAGTTCGAGCGATGAACCAAACCGCGAGTCCTGCAGCCAATGCACCCGCCGCAATGCAGTGGCCCGCTGTCGCCGCTTTCGGCACGAAAGTCCAGATCTGCGCCTTTTTAAAAATGTAAGCGATTAACCCTCCCAAAGCGCCGCCGCCGCCGACGATCGCCATCTCCACCAATTCTGTGGGATCAAAGAATTGCCAATCTGGCCGAATTGGTGCTTTCGCGGCGGACTGGTCGAGTTGCTTTAGCTTTTGTTCTGTTTCGGTTATTTTCTTCTCGAGCTCGTCGCGCTTCGCGCCGTCCGTAGAGGGAGTTTGTTTTAGCTGAGTCTTAAGTTCCTCGAGCTGTTTGGAGAGTTTGGCTCGATCTTTCGAATTGTTTGGCATTTGGGGGGCCTTGCGTTGCGCCAGCGATTACAATATTGCGCCTAACGACAAGCAAGCGTTTTTTTTAACCGAAGATCACGGGAACGATAGTCGTATCTCGGTAAAAATGGGTCACATTGATACAATCAAAAAGAAGTGACCTGTGACGAGCTGGGCAAAACGCTGACATCTGAAAGCTGAAACGCGGACAGCGACGCGGCGGAAAGGCGATGACGAGACCGTGGGAAGTTCCGTCTTGAACACTTCCGGGAATTGCAGGCAATCTCTACGGAATTCGTCTGTGATGAAGGAAGGTGCGCGAATCAGCGGATTGGCGATGATGGCCGGGTCGGTCGGAGCGTTGGTAACTCTCGTCCTGCACCCGAGCGAACGCGGATTATTCGATCCAGCTCAAGTGGAATCGACTGGGCGAACAATGGTCATCGTGCATTCGCTCGCATTGGTAAGTCTGCCACTTTGGTTTTTTGGAGCATTCGGTCTCTCGCGCCGCATCGATCATTGGCTCGGTCTGGCCGGTTTGATCGTTTACGGATTCGCTCTCGCCGCGATGATGAACGCAGTCGTGATCGATGGATTAGTTACTCCGGGGCTCGCGCGAGCGATCGCAAATGCAACGGCAGACAACGCGACGGGATGGAAGATCACGTTCAATCACAATGCTTTTTTGGACCAGGCGTTCATGAGCGTGTTTCTCGTTGCGTCGTGAGTCGCGATCGCGCTCTGGTCGGCGGCAATTGTGCGCAGCGCTGCGGTGGCGCGCGTTCTTGGAATTTTTGGTTGCGTGTTGGGAACTGGGACAGTTATTGCGCAACCCACCGGGTTGCTCGGAAAGAATCCGCACTTTTTTTTCCTGGCCGTGATCGGTCAGGCAATCTGGTTCTTTAGCGGAGGACTGCAGATGTTCAAAGAGGTTGAGAAGTTGAGAAGTTGAGAGGCGAAAGAAAACGCTGAAACGCTGAGAAGCTGAAAAAGAAGTTGAGATGTTGAGGGTTGAGTTGTTGAGGGGCGCAATTTCGGAAAGGGATAGCGGGAACCGTCGAAAATCGGGGTCACATCTAAACTTTTGACATTTCAAAGAAGTTGAGATGTTGAGGGGTATCCGTCTCGCCGGCGGCTCAGGGATTATTTGAAAACGATTTTGGCGTCGGGCGTTTCTTGATAAGTGCACTCATGGCCCGGTGTCCAATTTCCATTCTTCAAATACTCGGCCTTGACGTGAAACTTGCCGTCGGGAAGGAGTTCGCTGGTGGCGCGCACTTCGGTCACCCCATCCGCGCTGCCTTTGACCGCTTCGTGCGTGATGAACTTTCCCTCTTTGATTTCGAGCGTTCCGGTAGTCATGTAACCAGCAGTCGTGAAATAGTAGAATACGATTGTCTTGCGCTGATCATCCCAAATTAACAAGGTTTCGCCGCCGTAAACGCCTTCATTGACCGAATGTAAGAGCCGGATGGCCTGCCCGTTCAACGTCCGCTCCCATTTTTGCACATCGATTATCGGCTTGTCCGGCGTCGAGTTCGCAAATGTTCCTTTCCATGTCTTCTCTAGAAACGGACGAAACATTTGCAAGTGAGCATTGAGCGGGAGTTCTTCCGCTGCCGTGGTCGCGTTGACGACGCCGAAACAGAATGAGATCAAAAAGAGTTGGAATTTCATATGCGTGGTGGTTTGGCCGATTGTGCGCTGCATTCCGCGCAGCGTATTGGAAAAATTTTACCTCACGCAGCTCGGACGAAATTACGCTCGCCCTCGAGACAGCGATTCGGATAGGCCGTCGGGTTCAGCCCGGAGAATTCGACGAAATCGTGGACAAAGTGTGATTGATCGAAGTATCCGCAGGTGTAGGCGACGTCGGCCCAATCAGTCTCGGCACGGGCATGGACTTCGGCCAAGGCCTGCTGGAAACGGCGAATACGGCAGAAAAGCTTCGGCGTTAGACCAGTCTCGCGCCGGAAAAGATCGATGAAATGTTTGTGACTGAATCCGACCTGGCCTGAAACGGAGGTGATCGTTTGAACACTTGGCTCGGCCAAGTACCGCTCGAGAGCCCAGCCGATCGCGTCATGCCGGTGTTGTCGTGACTGTGCGATGCGTCGAAGGAGCAGATGTTCCAGGATGGCAAATTTTTTGTCTGGGGTTTTGGCGGCAAGCAGTTGATCACGCCACTCCCAAACGGTGTTACCCCAAATGGCGTCCAGCTCAACCACGCGCCCGGCAAGTTCATTGGCCGGTAATCCGAGAAAAGCGGCAGCGCCGCCAGGTTTAAAGTGGACCCCGATCATCGATGACCCAGGCAATGCGTCGATCATCAGAAATCTCGATTGCGCGCCAGAAATCCAACCGCGCTTGAAGGAGTCGTGCCCGCTGGTGTCGACATGACGGAAGAGTTTTCGCGGGTTTTCCTGCAGATTAATGATCAGCTCGAACGTGCCATCCGGCAGCACATGCTCGCGGTCATGGTCGGGAAACAAATCGACATAGTACCAAAATAACTCCACGCACTCGTTGAGGGGAGGAGCCGGGCTATGCCGATAAATTGCCATGTAACTAGCTGGCCAGGATGAGAGAAGCGTTTCGGATTTTCAATTGCCAATCTTGGCCGACTGGAAAAGGAATCGGGGAATCGTATCTAAAGGACGTAAAGCATCGCCACGTCCCAAGCTCAAAAGAAGTTGAGATGTTGAACAGTTGAGGAGTTGAGGAGTTGAGGAGTTGAGGAGTTGAGACGTTGAGGCGTTGAGAAGTTGAGAGGCGAAAGCAAAACACTGACAGCTGAAAGCGGAAAGGGCGTTGAGTTGTTGAGTCGAGGGCGCTTAATCCGAGCTTAGATTTTTTCCCAAGCCCGGTCGGCCACTGGATCGCGGCCTTCGTCGAATTCGATGTGATCGATGAGAGTTTCGATCGGTTTGCCGGTAAGACCGCTTTCCTGGATTCGCTGGGGAAGGACGTGACTGCGTTCGTCGCGCCAGCCGAGCTTAGCGATGAAGCGGTTCCAGACGTGACATTCTTCGTCGGTGCGCGGCGTGCCGTGAGCGTGCGCCCATGCCAGCACGGTTTCATCGTTCTCTCCGGCGAGCACACGGCTCTTAATCTCCGAGTGGGGAACGCCGAGAAAACGGCAGCAGCGTCCGTCGAGAGTGAAGAATTGCGTGTCGCCCAGATAATCGTGGTAAGCGAGCGGGAGTTGGCCCGCGGCGTGGAGGCGGATTTTGTCCAGCATTCGCCCGAAATAAATGAGGCGCCCCACTTTATCGTAGCAACTGCGCAGACCAGCGACGTTCGGCATGGATAAACGTCGGTCAAGGCGGGCGCGGTTGCCAGCTTTTGAAATCGGTTAGCCGGGAAAGGGGGTCGTATCTAAACATTCAAGATTTCACAGAGAAAAAGCTGAGACGCTGAAATGCTGAAAAACTGAAAACCGGAACAAGAAGTGATCAG
>DATMON010000003.1:0-138452 GCA_035568175.1 Chthoniobacterales bacterium | reverse complement strand
CGAAAAAACTTCTTCGCAGAAAGAAGAATGAGAGCTGGGCGATGCGTCCCGCGATGGCGGGAGCAAACAAGTCCGACTCTCGAGTTGGAGGAAACTTGTTATGCGAAATCGCCCATTATGTTTTGTTTTGGTAAGTTTGATGAGCGCGGCATTTTCAGTCCGCGCCCAGGACGCGTTTAGATCGATATCAGCCGATGGCGATCAGTTGCCGGAAGCCGAACCTGTCGTCGTTTCGGCAACTCGTTCCGACATTCCGCTCGATCAATCGCCCGCCAGCGTGAGCGTGATCGATTCCGAAGACATTGATCACAAGCAAATTGAACGGGTCAGTGACGCATTACGTGAAGTTCCTGGCCTTGCCGTGGTTCAAACCGGCACACCCGGCCAGCTCACTTCCGTTTTTATGCGCGGCTTGCCGAGCCAGGACATGCAAGTCTTGCTCGACGGAATCCCGATCAACCAAGGGCTCGCCGGTCAATTCGATTTCGCCAATCTCACGACTGATAATATTGATCGTATCGAAGTCGCGCGCGGCCCCCAAAGCACGATCTACGGTCCGCATGCGCTCGCAGGGGTCGTTCAGATTTTCACGAAGCAAGGAAACGGTCCGCCGGGAATTACTCTGAGTGAGGAAGGCGGCACTTACGACACGTTTCGGGAAACTGTCGCAAGCGACGGCAAAATTGGCGACTTCGATTATTCGTTGGGCGCAAGCCGGCTTGACACCGACAATGCGCGGCCGAACAACGCTTACCGAAACACCTCAATGATTACGGACGTTGGTTGGTCACCTGGCGGCGGCCAGGCGCGAATTGGCGGATTGTTTGCCTACTCCCAGAGTGAGACGGGTAACCCGAATAGCATCTTCGCCTTTCGGCCGATAGATCATTTCCTAACCGAGAAATGGTTTATCGCGCCGCATCTCGATCTTCAGGTCACCGATTGGTGGCAGCAGAGATTGATCATCGACCACGACAACGAGCGACAGGTCAACAATCCGAACCAGGACGGATTCGTAGGGCCGACCCGCGCTCTGTTCCAGCGGACCACGATCGATTACCAAAATGAGTTACACGCAGCGTCCTGGTTTACGCTGACGAGCGGATTCTTTTATAACCGCGTTGATTCAGATGAGGAGCGGCCTTTCATTTCTCAACTGTTCGGTCCGCAACCAATCTTCATCAGCGACTTCACTACTGAGATCGCCGGCTTTGTCGAAGCGACTGCAAACATCGAGAACCTGATTTTGGTCGCAGGCGGACGCATCGACAGTTTCAACGATTTCGGAGATGTTTGGACGTATCGAGTCGCGGGTAGTTACAAGATCGACAAGACCGACACCACATTGCACGCGAGCGTGGCGACGGGCTTCAGTCCGCCGAGCAGTCAGGATAAGATTTTTCGATTCAACCCGAATCCGTCGCAGCCACTGCCACCGTTGCTACCCGAAAAGGACTTCGGATGGGATGCCGGTTTCGAGCAGCGTTTATGGAATCGGCGGGTGACGATCGGCGGGACCTACTTTCACAACGATTTGTCGAACGTGATCGGGTTCAACGGACTCTTTGAGACCTTGAATCTCGGCGCCGCGGAGACTCAGGGGGTCGAGACTGAACTGCGCGCGACTCCGATTACCGATCTGGTTCTGACAGCGAGCTACACGTATCTTGAAGCCGAAAAAACCGACAACGCGGACGTTTCACAACCGCAAGGGTCGCGACTGCCGCGAAGGCCTCGAAATGAGATCTATGTGTCGGGTTCCTATCTGTGGGGAAAGAAACTACGTACCACCATCGAGGCGAAGTGGGTGAACGCGCGCGAGGAACTGAACTTCGGTGGACCAAATTTCGACGTCGAGGATTACAACTTCGTTAACATTACCGCGGAATATGAGATCAATCCGCACATGTCGTTATTCGGCCGCGTCGATAATCTGACGGGTGAACATTACTCTGAAGTGCACGAACTGGTCTTTGTCGGACCGAAAGCTCTCGATTCTGGCTTCCCCGCGCTTGGCACCGCACTCTACGGCGGAATGAAGTTGCGCTTCTAGCGCGACTTGTCATTCCGAACGAAGTCGCGGACTCTTTCGTTGTCGATGAATGCCGAGCTCTATCTCATTGTTGGACTGGTCGCGGGCGGGTTTCTGGCTGCGATTATTTTCTTCCTGGCTCGACGTGGCCGTGGCGAGGTAAACGGCGGCTCCGAGGTGGAGGCCGAATTGGTTCGGCGTCTCGAAATGCTTGATCGCGGGTTGCGCGATGAGTTTTCCCGAAATCGTGAGGAAGGCGCGACCGCGGCAAAAAGTCAGCGCGAAGAGCTGGGCAAATCACTCGAGGGCGTGCGAGCGATTGTGGATCTGCGGTTAAAGGAAATTCAGCAGGACAACGCGAAGCAGATCGACAAAATGCGCGCGACTGTCGACGAAAAGTTGCAAGGGACGCTGGAGAAGCGGCTCGGCGAATCGTTCAAGCTAGTGAGTGATCGCCTGGAGCAGGTGCACAAGGGACTGGGCGCGATGCAGCAACTGGCCAGCGATGTCGGCGGCTTACAAAAGATTTTGAGCAACGTGAAAATGCGCGGCGGCTGGGGCGAAGTGCAGCTCGGCAATTTGCTCGACCAAGTGCTGACGGCGGATCAATTCGCACGCAATGTGAAGACGCGGGACGAAGGCGGCGAGCATGTTGATTTTGCAATCAAATTGCCCGGCGACGAAAACGGCGCGCCGGTCTGGCTGCCGATCGATGCGAAATTTCCCACGGAGGATTATCAGCGTTTGTTGGCAGCGCAGGACAAAGGCGACGTGGTTGCGATCGACGATGCGATGAGGAGTTTGGAGACGCAGCTGAAGAAGAGCGCGAAAGACATTTGCCAGAAATACATCAACCCGCCTCGCACGACCGATTTCGCGCTCATGTTTTTGCCGACGGAAGGCCTCTATGCGGAGGCAATTCGACGCGTCGGATTAGTCGAACAGGTGCAGCGGGATTGTCGCGTCATTTTTGCCGGACCAACCACGCTGGCGGCGTTACTCAACAGTTTACAGATGGGTTTCCGCACGCTCGCGATCCAAAAACGTTCTAGTGAGGTGTGGAATTTGCTCGCGGCCGTTAAAACCGAGTTCGGAAAATTTGGCGAAGCGCTCTCAGCGGTGAAGGAGAAACTCGATCAGGCGGCTCGGCATGTGGACAACGTGGCGGTGAGGTCGCGCGCGATTACAAAGAAACTCCGCGATGTAGAAGAGCTGCCAAGCAATCCGCAGCCGCTCTTAAAGGATTTGTTAGGTGATTCGAACGACGTTGAGTAGATCAACGCCTAGAGGACTTCCTCCCATTTCGATTTATCCTTGAGCATGAGCTCGCGGAGCAATCGAATCGGCGGCATGCCGTGGTTGAGAAGCTCGTTGTGAAATTTTTGCTCTGAAAAATTCGCGCCTTCCTGCGCCTTGTAATCGTCGCGCAGTTTTAGGATCTGTAATTTGCCAAGCGTGTAATTGAGATAACCGGGGTCGAATGTGCCGCGCATCGCTTCAGCCCGGGCCGGTTTCTCTTCGTAGTAACAGTTCTCCCGAAAAAACCTGGTCGCTTCTTCCACCGACATTTTCTGGGTGTGCATTTTGATCGCGACGCAGAGCCGGCATAATCGCAACAGCGCTTCGTCCGATTGCGCGAGCCGATATTTCGCGGCGCGTTTCTCGTCGGCATCGCTCGGGTTGGCGACGGTGCCGTAGCCTTCGTCGATCATCAGTTTCTCGCAGTAGTGGGCCCAGCCTTCGATGAAGGCGTAGCTCCCGAAAATTTTCTCCACTTTGCTGGCGGGCGATGCGTTCAAACGCAGAAACTGGACGTAATGTCCGGGATAAACCTCATGAACTGAAACAACGTCGGCGGTATAAAAGTTGAATGCGGTCAGCCATTCATCTTTTTGCAGTGGCGGCCAATCGCTCTCCGGCGGCGTCACATAATAGTAGGCCTCGGTCGCGCGCTTCTCGAACGCCCCCGGCGTGTCCATTGACGCGAAAGAGGTAGCGCGGCGATATTGTGGCGTCTCTTTCACTTTCGCCCGAACGTCGGACGGGATCGTCACTAACTTTCGGGTGACGACAAATTTTCGAATCTGCTCAAGATCTTTCTCGATATCGGCGAGCAAGCTGTCCGGCGTCGGATGTTCGCTTTGCAGTTGTTTGAAAACTTCCGCGGGCGATTTGTTCGAATCGATTCGCCTCGCGGCTTCGGCGAATGCTTTCTGCTCCTTGCGCAATTGAGTCAGGCCGATCTCGAGAACTTTCTCGGGCGGAAGATCGACAAGTTCGGTTTCCTTCAACAGTCGTCGAAACTTTTCTTCGCCGAGCGCAAAGTCGGCGGTGGCTTTTGGCAATTTGTCACGTTCGAGCCACGCCGCGTAATCGGTCAAAGCCGTCGCTGCTTTCCGGTTTTTTTCCAGGAACTCCGTCCGAACACGGTCGTCTTTGAGCTCGGCAACTGCTTCGACCAGATTCTTTCGCAAAAAATCGGCGGAGCCCTTGGCGATCTGAATTGCCAGCTCGACGTACGGTTTCGGCAGCACCGGGTCGAGATTGGTTCTCGCCGCGATCAGGATGTTTGGAATTTGGGACTCAATCGTGACAATGCTGTGCACGCGGTCGTCCAACGGCGCAAAATTACGTTTAATATAAATGTTCACGTCGGCCGCCCGGGCGTAAACCATCGGGTCGCGCTCGTAGATCGACATCGCTTCGCGCTGGAAAATTTCTTTGCGGATGGCGGCTTGCAGAATTCGCAGATCGATCGATTGCCGCTGACTCAGTTTATCGAGCTCGAATTTCTGGAGCCGGTCCTCGAACCGCTTCAATCGGGAAAGTTCGGCATCGAGCGCGAGGCGGCTGTAATCCGTGATCTTGCCGTCGTACTCGTGTAATCCCATCGCGGTGCCCAAAAGGGGCCGCGCGGCGAAATAGCCTTTGATGAATTCCTCCGCTATTGCCTCATATTCCGAGTCGGGGGTTTGCGCTGCGAAGGTGGTCGCCAATGGCCAGCACGCCGCTGCAGCGATCAAGACGCAGCCCAGAAATCTCGTTAGACGGACGATCAACACGGCGGCGCAACTTTAGACGACGCTTTGCACGTTGCCAAAAATTTTGGATGAGCGAATGTCCGACCGTTCGGAGGCCCAATCCAAGATGAAGCGTCGTATCCTTGTCGGAGCATTCGGTCTGTTGATCGTCGCTCTGCTTTCCGGCATTGGCTTTCACAGCTTGCGCGCCGCCGATCAAGACGACGATAGCGGCTATTCCCAAATCGCCATTTTCGCCAAGGCAGTCCAATTGATCCGCCAGGATTACGTGGACGGGAACAAAACGAGTTACCACGACCTGATCACGGCGGCGCTCAAAGGCATGCTGGGATCACTCGATCCGCATAGCCAGTTCATGGACCCGAACGATTTTCGCGACATGCAGGAAGACACTCGGAGCCGGTTCAACGGCCTCGGTATTGAGGTCGCAATTAAAAATGGCCTGCCGACGGTCGTGACTCCGATGGAGGACACACCCGCGGCCAGGGCCGGTATTCTTTCGGGCGATCAGATTTTAAAAATCAATGGGGCGTCGACTGAAAGAATGGATCTGCAGGACGTGATCAACCATTTGCGCGGCACGCCCGGCCAGAAAATTTTGCTCACGTTAATTCGGCCGTCGACCAAAGAGGTGAAAGATTACGCTCTCGAGCGCGCCGAGATCAAAGTGCAAAGCGTCAAGGGCGCGAGACTGATCGATTCTGATCTGACCGGCTCATTCAAAATTGCCTACGTGCGGTTGATTCAATTCAATGAGCCGACCGCCGATGAATTGTCGAAAGCTCTTGATGAACTGCAAAAGCAGGGAATGCAGGCTCTGATTCTCGATCTGCGCAACAATCCAGGCGGTTTACTCAACAGCGCGGTCGATGTGTGCGCGCAATTTCTGCCGCCGAACACGAAAGTAGTTTCAACCCAGGGCCGGGTGGCATCGCAACAGCGCGAGTATACAACGTCCGGCGCGGCCAAGGAACGGCCGCATTTCCCGATGGCGGTTTTGGTGAACGAAGGCAGCGCCAGCGGTGCGGAAATCGTCTGCGGCGCGCTCAAGGATCTACATCGCGCGATCGTCGTGGGTGAAACGACTTTTGGAAAAGGATCGGTCCAAAACGTGATGCAGTTGCCGGACGGATCGGCCTTGCGCTTTACGACCGCAAAATATTACACCCCGAGTAAACAGGTCATTCACGGCAACGGTGTCGCACCAAACATTCGAGTTCCGATGAGTGTCGACCAGGAAAGACAACTTTTCGCGGCGCGAAGCAGTGGAGACACGATCAAGCCGGACGAGGACAAAAATTTCATTAAGAGCACGGACCCGCAGATGCTGCGCGCAATCGACGCGCTCAAGGGCGTGATGATTTACGCCCAGCAAAACGCGCCCAAGGCCGAGGCCATCAAGAAATAGTTGTAGAGGCGCTTGTGCCAAGCGCCTTCTGTTTTGATTCGGCGGTTGACACAACCGCCGCTACAATTATCCGGTGACAATACTCGCTCTCGAAACTTCCTGTGACGAAACGGCAGTCGCCATTTTACGCGGCCGCAATGGCCACTCCGGCTCGGAGTTAGTCGCGAGCGAAATTGCGTCACAAATTACCGAGCACGAGAAATTCGGCGGCGTGGTTCCGGAAGTTGCGTCGCGCAATCATCTCGTGCACGCGCCGCGGTTGCTCGAAGGCGTGCTGCGCGATGCCAAGATCGACATCTTCCAGGTCGACGCTTTCGCGGCGACGAGCGGTCCGGGGTTGGCCAGCTCGCTGATGATCGGCGCCTCAATCGCGAAAGGACTCGCGATCGGTTTTAGCAAACCCTACCTCGCGATCAATCATCTCGAGGGCCATTTGCTCTCGCCGTTTTTCGGCGAAAAGGAAATCAGTCCGAATGTTTCGCTCGTTGTCAGCGGCGGACACACGATGTCGATCTTCGCCCGTAGCATTGGCGATTATCAGATTATTGGGCGCACGGTGGACGATGCTGCTGGTGAGGCGTTCGATAAAATTGCGAAATTGTTAGGGCTGGGTTATCCGGGCGGACCGGAAATTGAGAAACACGCTTCGAGCGGTAATCCGAAGCGCTTCGATTTGCCGCGCAGCATGCCGGACTCGGAGAATTTCAGCTTCAGCGGATTGAAAACTGCGGTTCGTTATTTGTTGCCAACCTTGCGCGGCGATTGTCTGGCCGACGTTTGCGCGTCGGTTCAAGCGGCGATTGTGGATGTTCTCGTTCGCAAGACCATTGCCGCGGCCAAGAAGCACGATGTCGATCTTGTCACGGTCAGCGGCGGCGTCAGTTGCAACAAGGAGCTTCGAAAGCAAATGGCGGAGGCATCCAAACGTCACGGTTTTGAATTGAAAACCGCCGAGCCTTGGCTGTGCACCGACAATGCGGCAATGATCGCGTTCGCCGCGATGCTCAAACTGGAGAACGGAGTCAGCTCAAGCGTGACTCAAGAAATCGATCCGAATCTCTTGCTTGCTTGAAAACTTGACTGTCTCAGACAGTCAAGTCCCGGCGGATCAATATTCGCGTTCGAGAAGATAGTTCGCGAGCGCGTGCAGGGTATCAGCTTTCTTGCCGAAAATTGTCAGCGCGTCGTGAGCTTGCTTGGTCAGCCGTTTCGCTTCCACGCGCGACTTATCTAAACCAATGACGGCCGGATAAGTCGCTTTTTGTGCGGCTATATCTTTGCCCGCGCTTTTTCCAAGCTTCTCGCTCGTTTGAGTGACATCGAGAATGTCGTCGATCACTTGAAACGCCAGACCGAGCGCGCGTCCAAATTTTGTGATCGCGCCGAGTTGTTTCGGGTTCGCGTTCGTGCTCATCGCGCCGAGTCGGACCGACGTGGTCAGGATCGCGGCGGTTTTGTTTTCGTGAATGTAGCGAAGACCTGACATGTCGATCTTTTGTCCTTCGCCTTCGAGATCTGCCACTTGTCCCGCAATTAGTTTTTGGCTGCCGGCGGCGACCGCGAGTTCACGCAACAAGATCGACATGTCGTAGCGAGAAGTCGGCTTCGCGTGTGAGAGGATTTCGAACGCAATGGTGAGCAGCGCGTCGCCGGCGAGCACCGCGATCCCGTCGCCGAAAACTTTGTGGCAGGTCGGCCGGCCGCGCCGGAAATCGTCGTTGTCCATGCTCGGGAGATCGTCGTGGACGAGGGAATAGGTGTGGATGCATTCCATCGCGCAGGCGAGCGGGAGCGCCCTGTCGATCTTCCCCCCGCACGCTTCGGCAGCAGCCAGACAAAGAATGGGCCGTAACCGTTTTCCGCCGGCAAACAAACTGTAGCGCATCGCCTTGTGAATCGTCGCCGGCTTGACGTTCTCCTTTGGCAGATATCGATCCAGCGCCTGATCGATCTTCTTCTGCCGCGAGGCGAGGTACGTTTTTAGATTCATTTGGACTGCAGACGGAACTTAAAAGTCGAGTGCCTCCTTCCGCTAGATATTTTCTGCGGTCTCTGCGGTCGCGATGGGTTTGGTGCGCATGGCGAGGAATGCGCCGACGAGCAAGATGGCGGCGCTCAATAGTTGGGCGTGGGTGAGGCGTTCGTGAAAAATCCAAGCGGAGAGCGCGAGCGCGCCGAGCGGGCAGAGGAGCTGAAGGGTTTGGGCCAAGGCGACGCCGATTTCCTGAATGGCGACGTAATACAAAACATGCGCCAGCGTGATGCAGGTTACGGCCGAGATAATGAGAATGAGGTTCACGTGTGCCGTGACATGTAGCGGCGTAGCGATTTTCCCAAAAACTAAAGTCAACGGGAGCAGCAGCGCGGAAGTGATAAGGCTGATGATGCCGAAACTGCGGATCGAACCGAGCCTGGCGGATGGACGTTTAACGAGCACACCGTAAAGCGCCCAAGAAAAGACGGCCACGAATGCGATGAACAGACCATGCCAGGCAATATGTCGATCTTGCCCGCCCGATTGAAACCAGATCACGCCGAATGCGCCGAGCAAACCGAGCAGCGTTCCGAGTTGAAACTGCCATTGGCGAATGACGTAACGTTCTTCGGGAAAAAACGCGAGCGCAAGGAGTGCGGTGAAAATCACCGACGTCCGCCCGAAGATGGCGTAGACGCCCGGCCCCATGTAAAACAGAGCGACGACCTGAGTGATTTGATGGACGACGTTGGGTAAACACGGAATTAAGCAAAGCCCGAAGGCGCGAATGTCGATCTTTGGTCCATGCCGAAATTGAAGCAGGACGAATGGGACGATGGCGAGACAGGCCACAGCGTAACGGTAGAAATTTTGCGACCATGGATCGTAGAAGCGATTCAAGTAAAAGAGGAAAAGCGATGGCAGCGACCAGATGGCGACGGTGGCGAACACCGCGGCATAACCTCTGGAAGGTTGCCGGGCGCTTTTCTCCATGCGGCTGATTGTGGCATGGTGTCGCGATTTCGCAGTTTAATTTGCTGGCTTGCGCGAGGTTAATCGCTCAAAAATTGAGATGGAGGATAACATGAAGATTCGAACATCACTCATTTCATCGATTTTATTGTCAGCGCTGTTTTTTGCGGCGCCGGTTACTAGTGCAAAGAAACGCGGCGACGGGGGAGACACGGAGGGCCACCATCGAAAGGGAATCGAGTTGTTTGATGCCAAAAAATTCGCTGAAGCAATTGAGGAGTTTAACAAGGAAGTGGAATCGGCGCCGGACGATCCAACTGCTTATCGCGACCGCGGGACCGCCTATCGTGCCGCTGGCAGAGTGGCCGCTGCTGCCAATGATGGACCTGCTTCGGCGGCGCGATTTAACTCGGCGGTTGCGGATTTTTCCAAAGCAATCGAGCTAGCGCCAAAAGATCCGGTTGGGTATCTGGAGCGCTCCCAAACTGAACTTGCGCAGATCCAATTTGATGCGGCAATCGCCGACCTGAACAAGGCGCTGGAGTTAAAAGGGGACGAAGCGCTCTGCTATAAATTCCGCGGCTTTGCTTATATCGGCTTGAAGCAATGGGACAAAGCAATCGCTGACTTTACCGTCGCGATCCAAAAGAACCCGAACGACACTCAAAATTATGACCAGCGCGCGCTCGCCTATCGGAACCTGAAAAATTTCGACGCCGCCATAACCGATTACACGGCTGCCATCGAAAAGAATCCGACTTACCAGCCAGAATATTCTCGGCGTGGGTATACGTATGCGTTGGCCGGACAGTACGAGAAAGCGATTGTGGATTATGAGCAAGCCTTGAAGATGGATCCCAACGATCTCGAAACACCGGAGCGGCTCCGTTATGCGCAAGGGCAGATTGCGGCCAGAAATGCGCCCCCGGCAACGCCGACACCGACGCCCGGGGTGAGTATTTTTACACCCGCGAAGATCTTTTTTGCGGTGGTCATTCTGGTGGTCATCGCGGTGGTTGTGCGGTTGATTACCCGTGGGAAACCAGAGGAAATAAGCAGCTCTAGAATCCGCTGAGGTGGATCGAGCAATCCCTTGCTCGATGTTATTTGAGGTGGCCGAAGGCCACTAAATTTAGCAGCGCCCGCGGAGCGGCCGATCCACCAAGCTGAGCGGTTTTCGCTCCAGAAAATTGCTTTGACACGGGTAGGGGCGTGGTTAGCGTTTCGGACGCTTTTTGCGAGAACGAGGTGGTCCCATGGTCGTAGCAATTTGACGCGGCTTTGGGACTTTTAGTTCTACACGCGGGAGGCAAACCGGCCCATGTAGCTCAGTTGGTAGAGCACGTCCTTGGTAAGGACGAGGTCACCGGTTCAATCCCGGTCATGGGCTCCAGTTTGAGCCCACGACAGAGACGACAGTTTTAGAAAATACGCAGTTCAGTTTATTAAAACACGACAGGAGAATTGATATGGCAAAGGAAGCATTTAAACGCGACAAGCCGCACTTGAACGTCGGCACGATCGGTCACGTGGACCACGGGAAGACTACGCTCACGGCCGCCATTACGAGCGTGCTTGCCAAAAAAGGCATGGCCGAAGTGCGGGCCTACGAATCAATCGACAATGCCCCCGAGGAAAAAGAGCGCGGCATCACCATCAACACCGCGCATGTGGAATATTCGAGCGATAAGCGTCACTACGCACACGTCGATTGCCCCGGTCACGCCGACTACGTCAAGAACATGATCACCGGCGCGGCCCAAATGGACGGCGCCATTCTGGTGGTGAGTGCAGCGGACGGCCCGATGCCGCAGACCCGTGAGCACATTTTGCTCGCGCGCCAGGTCGGTGTGCCGTCGATCGTTGTCTTCTTGAACAAAGTGGACATGGTCGATGACCCTGAGCTTCTCGATCTCGTCGAGATGGAAGTGCGCGATCTGCTCACCCAATATGAATTTCCGGGAGACAAAATCCCGATCGTCAAAGGCAGCGCGCTCAAGGCCCTGAACGGCGACGCTGAAGCGGAGAAGCAAGTTCTCGCGCTCGTGGCCGCGATCGATGATTACATTCCGGTCCCCGAGCGTCCGATTGATCAACCATTCATGATGGCGGTCGAAGACGTGTTCAACATTGAAGGCCGCGGCACGGTCGCGACCGGTCGGGTGGATCGTGGCATTCTCAAGAAAATGGAGGAAGTCGAGATCGTCGGAATCAAGCCGACCGCGAAAACGGTTGCGACCGACATCGAAATGTTCCGCAAACTTCTCGATGAAGCGCGCGCCGGCGACAACGTCGGTATCCTGCTTCGTGGCGTGAAAAAGGAAGACGTCGAGCGCGGTCAGGTTATTGCCAAACCCGGCTCGATTACGCCGCACAAAAAATTCAAAGCGGAAGTCTACGTGCTGAGCAAAGAAGAAGGCGGCCGTCACACGCCGTTCTTCACGAATTATCGGCCGCAATTTTATTTCCGCACCACGGACGTTACTGGCACGGTTAAATTGCCCGAAGGCGTCGAAATGGTGATGCCGGGCGATAACATCGCCATCGAGGTGGAGCTGATTACGCCCATCGCCATGGAGAAGACGATTCGGTTCGCTATTCGCGAAGGCGGCAAAACCGTTGGCGCGGGTCGCGTAAGCGATATTCGGGATTAAACTAGCGAAACCTACGCCAGTAACTCAATTGGTAGAGTAGCGGTCTCCAAAACCGCCTGTTGGGGGTTCGAGTCCCTCCTGGCGTGATAAAGAGATTTACAAACGCCGAACGCCCAACATCGAACACTGAACTTCGAACCCGGGGGCAGGCAATTGGGAGTTGGACGTTAAGCGTTGGATGTTGGACGTTGTTTTGATTTAGATGATTGCTAAAACGAAAAACTTTTTCAACGAAGTTAAGGTCGAGCTTCAAAAAGCTTCCTGGCCGTGGGACCCGAAAGAAAAAGGGATCCGCAAGTATAAGGAGCTGGTTGACTCGACCCTGGTCGTTGTCATCGCGATGCTGTTGCTCGGCGGCTATGTCGCGCTGTTCGATTTCGTTCTTGTGAACGTGGTCCATTATTTTACCCGGCTACATTGATATGGCGCAAACACTCGCAGGCAAAGACCAATGGTTCGTGGTGCACGTGCTCTCCGGCCAGGAGAACAAGGTCAAGGAGAACATCGACAAGCGGGTCAAGACCGAGGAGATGAGCGATTTGATTTACGAGGTCCTCGTTCCGACCGAGCGCGTTTCGGAAATCAAGAAGGGCAAGAAAAGCGAGACGACCCGCAAATTCTTCCCTGGCTACCTGATCGTGAACATGCATTTGCTCGACGAGAACAATCAGCTCGTCGGCCGGACCTGGTATTTCATCCGCGAAACTCCAGGCGTAATCGGTTTTGCTGGAACCAAAGATAAACCGATCCCGATGCGCCAATCGGAAGTGGACAGCATGCTCGCGCAAATGAAAGAGCGCGAAGAAAAGGTGAAACCGAAAGTCAGCTTCGAAGTTGGCGAGACGGTCAAGGTGGCGGACGGGCCGTTCCAGAACCAGAATGGTATTGTGGAAGAAATCGATCCGGAGCGCGGCAAACTGCGCGTCTCGGTTACAATTTTCGGCCGCGCTACGCCGGTGGAACTTGAATATTGGCAAGTCGAACGCGGCTAGTCCGAGCCGGACAGGCAGTTAACAAACTATCAACTAACAACTTTTCCGATGGCAAAAGAAGTAATCGCTCATATCAAATTGCAGATTCCGGCCGGCCAGGCGAACCCGGCGCCGCCAGTCGGCACCGCGCTTGGACCGCGCGGTATCAACATCATGGCGTTCTGCAAAGAATTTAACGCGGCCACCCAGAAACAAGCGGGCGATATTCTGCCGGTCGTGATCACTGTTTTCAAAGACAAGTCGTTCACGTTCATCACCAAAAGTCCGCCGGCCGCGATTCTGTTGAAGAAAGCGGCCAACATCGCCGCTGGATCGAAGGAACCGAACAAAGAAAAAGTCGGCAAGGTCACGCGCAAACAGGTGATGGACATTGTGAAAACGAAAGCCAAAGACCTGAACGCGCGCAGCGATGAAGCTGCATTCCGCATCATCGAAGGCACTGCCCGGCAAATGGGCCTCGAGATCGTCGATTAACATCGACGAGCAACGGCAATCGCCGCCGTGCTGAAGCCGTGGCGAAAAGACACGGCGCGCAATGTTACGAGGGCACTCGTCTTGCTCATCGGCTGGGGTCTATGGCTCGGCAACGGTCGCAAATTCCCGGTCCCGCTGAGTTAGCCACTATTCACATTGACGTGGAAGAACCGGCGAGGTCCAGCGCCTCGAACCTGAAGGTTTTGCTCCTCGAAGATCGCCGTGATTTCCGGCAGGTTCTTCACGAGTATCTCTCCTACTGCTCTTATCAGGTGACCTCAGTCAATACCGGCATCGAGGGCCTGCGTAAGATCATGAACGGCGCCTTCGATGTCATCATTTGCGACATGATGATGCCGAAGATGGGGGGCGAGATGTTTTATTGGGCGGTGACGCGGGTCCGACCGGCTACGCGTCAGCGCTTCATTTTTTTTACCGGTCACAAGAACAATCCTGCGATCGAGTTTTTCTTTCGGCGGATCAACGCGAGGGTGCTCTTCAAACCCTTCAACCTGCCGACGCTCGACTCAGCGATCCGAGATGTCATTGGCCAGCTGAGCTGATAGACGTGCGGACTGACGAAGGCGTTCTTCGCATCATAGTCGGCACCGCCCGTCAGATGGGCCTCGAAATCGTCGATTAATTTTCGAATGTTGGAGGGCGCCGCGCTGTCGGCGCCCAAATTTTTGGGACACGACAGCGCATGTCCCTCCACACTTGTAACGCGCTGATTGGCGAACATAATCGCTGCATGTCGCTTTTATTCGTAAGAATTGCAGCGGCGCTTTGTTTTCTGGCGGTGGCACTGGGCGCTTTTGGCGCGCATTGGCTGAAGCCGACGCTGGAAGCGCGTGGTTTGATCGATGTTTGGAACAAGGCGGTGCTGTATCACTTCATTCACGCGATCGCGCTTTTTGTGTTGACGTTTTTTGGAACAGCCAACCGCGGTGCGTGGTGGCTGCTCTTCGCCGGCATCATTATTTTCAGTGGCAGCTTGTACGTGATGGGATTGACCGGCGTGCGCTGGTTAGGCGCGGTCACGCCGATCGGCGGGCTTTGTTTTCTGGCGGGTTGGGCGTGGCTGGTTATTTCGCCGCCAAAATTGTAGAGTGCCTGATGGCTTCGGCGGTCGCAGACCACCGCTAGAGGAGAATTGCAGGCGAGATGGTAGGAGCCGGACTGGCATTTGTCGCCACAGCCTCCCTAACGCTGGCTTCCATGGCACGGCATATCCTGTGTATAATCGCCGGCTCGTAGACGCCTAACGAATATAATGGATGCCGCCACCTTACGTTCTGTCCCGTTGTTCGCCTCGCTCGATTCCAAAGCGACTGCGGAATTGGGTGAGTACCTGACCATTCACGATTATCCGAGGTCGGCGACGATTTTCCGCAGCGGCGATCCGGGGGACGCGATGTATTTGATCGATGTGGGCAAGGTGCAGATCAGCATAACCGACGCTGATGGCGCCGTTGTGACCCTGGCTGAGCTTGGCGCGGGAGATTTCTTCGGCGAGATGTCGATGCTCGATGGCCACGGCCGCTCCGCCAATGCTATTGCGATTGAAGACGCGCGTGTAGCAAAGCTGACCCGGGACGATTTTCTCTCCTTCATGAGAAGCGATCCGCGCGTCGCGCTTGAATTGTTAACCGCCTTAACCCAGCGACTGCGACGCACTGACGATCTTTTACGCCATCGCGTCTCGCGTAACGTGAATGAGGAAGTAGCGGCCCGGCTTACGCTTGCGGATCACGCGGCTGATGTGATCGCGGAATTCGGCGGAAGCTGGAAATTCATCACAGCTTCGATTGTTTTTACGCTCCTTTGGATTGGGCTAAATAGCTGGTTCCTTCTCGACAAAGGCTTTGATCCTTATCCGTACGTTTTGCTCAACTTGGTGATTGGGATGATCGCGTCTTTGTCGGCCCCAGTAATTATGATGTCGCAAAACCGCCAGTCGGAGAAAGATCGGTTGCGTGCCAACCTCGATTATCAGGTGAATCTCAAGAACGAGCTGCTGTTGAGCGACATTATTCGTCGCTTGGACGAGCTCAAGAAGAAGTCCCGCGATTAGGCGGCCGCAGCTCTAAACTTGTCGTTGCATGCTAGTTTGATTATGGTTGAAAGCGATTAGCCGATGTCTGCCCTCTCGTTCGACACGCAGCGAACCGCGTTAACCATTGTTGCGTTCGTCGGAACGTTCATCGTCGCGTTAAGCATCGGGCGATTTCTAAAACGGCGTGCCGATGTGCGACTCGGTATTCTGTATCAGTTCTTTTGTCTGGCCCTGGCGTTTTACGTCGCGCTGGCGGTCTATGGCGTTCAAGCATCATGGCGAGTTCACTTTGGCGCTGCGGCGCTGCTGTTGAGCACAGCGCTCATCGTCGCGTTGGTTAATCGTTACGTTTGGGATCTTTATTTCGAGCGGCGCAAGCAGACAACGATTCCACATTTTCTCCGCGAAATCGTCGCGCTCGTTTTGTTTCTGATCGCGCTGCTTCTCGTGCTGAGCTTCGGTTATCACGCCGAGCGCGAACTCAAAGGCGTCGTCGTCGGGTCGGGCGTCATCGCACTCGTTCTCGGCTTCGCCGGTCAGAATTTTCTCAGCGGCATCATTGCGGGGATGTCGATCCAGATCAATCGCCCGTACAAAGTGAGCGACTGGCTAAAGATCGGCGAGACCTACGGCGAAGTGATGGAAATCAACTGGCGCTCGACGCGGTTGCGGACGAACGACGGCATCTATCTCGACATTCCGAACAACGAGATCGTCAAGAGTACCATCGTTAATTTGCATTATCCAACTGAGGTCCACGCGATGCGCATTCGCGTGGGCGTGGATTACAACGTGCCGCCCAATCGCGTAAAAGACGCGCTGATGCGCGCGGCCCAAAGCGCAGTCAATGTCCTGCCCGAGCCGAAAGTACGAGTGTTCCTGGTCGACTTTGCCGATCACGCCGTCCTCTATGAAATCAAATACTACATGGGCAACCATTCCCGGATTAACGAGACCAATGACGCCGTTCGCACCAATGTCTGGTACGAATTGAAACGCCAGCGGATTAAGATTCCTTACCCCATTCAGGATTTGTATTTGCACCGGCCAGCCGTTCGATCGATAGAAGAAGATCACGACGAAGCGCGCGCGATCTTGCGCGGCGAACCGCTCTTCGATTGCCTCTCAGATGGGCAGATCGGAGATCTGGTGAAGCAGTCGCACCTCAATCACTTTGGGCGTGGCGAGCGTGTCATCGAAGAAGGCGCGGAAGGCGATTCCATGTTCATTCTGGTCCGCGGCGCGGCGCAGGTCTCCATTTCAAAAAATGGATCGGCAATCCCGGTGGCGACATTGCGCTCGGGGGATTGCTTCGGCGAGATGTCGTTGCTCACCGGCGAAAAGCGGAGCGCAACCGTGAAAGCTGAGGGCGATTGCTACGTCATGGAGATCAGCAAAGACGTGATGGGTGAAGTCATTCGCGAGTCGCCCGATTGCCTGAAACAACTGAGCGAGCTGCTGGCGCAACGCAAAATGGAGACTGAAGGCATTCTCAAAGATCTGGCTACCTCAAGTGCTGATCAGGATGCGAAACAGCGCGAATACACCGCCACGTTCCTTAACCGGCTGAAAACGTTCTTCGCGCTCTGACCGGGTGCCAGCGCAACTAATTGGCGTGATTCATTGGGCCAGATGCAGCTAATCTTGGTTTGTGTCGGCTGTTGGCTTCCGCAACCTGATCAAGATCTTGGTTCGTTCCCGCTCGCTCCGCTTCACTGCTGACACAGTGCGCCAATCTGCGATTTCATCGCTCGCCCGCTTGCGTTGGGGCGGCCGAGATATTTTTTATCGATCAGGCAGCGCCGACCCATTCGTTCTGTATCAAGTTCTCCTCAAGAGCGGGAAGAAAGCAGAGTATTATGTGCCTCCGGGCCTCAGACCGAAAACCATTCTCGACATCGGCAGCAACATCGGTGCTTCCATTCTTTATTTTCATCGCCAGTTCCCCGACGCCAAGATTTTCGGATTTGAACCTCATCCCGATACGTTCCGCATTTTGCAAAAAAATGTCGCGCATCTACGCGGTGTCACGGTTTTCAATTATGGACTTGGAGCGAATCCTCAACGCATTGCCGTCCCCGCTGATAATGTAAATTTTGGGGCGTTTGAGACCGGGGGCCGCTTCAAGGATCGTGGCCATCCTGCCGCCACCGTCGAGTGCGAGATTCGCCGATTAGATGACGTCTTGCGCGAAATCGGGATCGCGCAGGTCGACCTGATCAAGATCGACTGCGAGGGCGCCGAAGCCGATGTTTTTTCAACCTTGCCCGATGCGATTTTGAATCAGTGCCAATGGATTGTTGGCGAATTTCACGATCACACCGGCTTCGAGGTGCTCGCTCGGCTGGCGCCACATTTTCATTTGGATTTGAAAAAAAAGATGTTTCGTTCGCGATTTCGTTTTCACGCCTGCAACCTCAGCAAACTGCAGCAACTGTCGCGCTCCGATCTCGACGCGTTGCAGCGTTGAACTCAGACTTCTGGTGTCCGACTTCTGACGTCTGTTCAGTAGAGCGCCTTTTTCGTGTCCATTAGTGTTAATTAGTGGTTAGTCCCAGACTCCGGCGATTCCGGATAACCTAATGAGTGAATCCGTTGTCAGATTCCACCGGCCAGCTCTCACGGCGCTATTTTTCTTTACGGTGGTAGTTAGGGTCTGTTAAACGCTCACATCGACAGGGCCTCGCGAACAGACGGATGGGAATCGCGAAAATCCATTGAGAAGGTCCTTATGAAAAAATTGTTCCCCGTGTCGCTGATAGCATTCGGTGGTGGTGCATTAACTTTTCTAGCCGGCTGCATGGCCACGCAAAACCGATGGGAGGCGGCCCAGATGCGCCAACAAGTCATGGATTATTATAACGACCAAATCATGGAGAACTTAATTCGGGCCAAAGTGCATCTACCGTTCGTTCATGTCGACGTCACCAGCCTGACGACAACAGATGCAGCGAGTTTGACTGGGGTGATAGGCAGCGGCGAAACGCCGAGCTTTTCAAGGACAAGCCCGAGCTCCACCATGGCGACTGCACTGCACACGATCACACGGGGCGTGACACGCCCGTTTTCGTATTCGGTAACCCCGTCTCGAAACACGTCCCTTCAGATTCTCGCTTCGCCGGCTCTTGGAACGCTCCCCGGTGACAGCGGGATAACATCAAAAACAACAAAAAAGACGGAAACAACCGAGTCAGACCCCAAGAACCCGACGAAGTCAGTTAAAACGACGACAGAAGAAGAAATCCAAAACTCTAAGTCGAAACCTAATACAATTTACGCATTGTATGAACAGTTTGTTGGGCAGTTCGATCAAGACGTTGTTAAGGACAAAGACAAAGGTTTCTGTCACGCCCAAAATGTCGGCAAGGACGATTACGTGCCGGGTACAAAAAAGAGATGGGGGAATGAATACTTTTACATCAAGAACGAGGATAAATTTAGGATAGAGTATTACAACTTCTGCAAAAAGCTGTTCACGAAGGGCCCGGCTTCGTCTGTCCAAGGCGCCATTCAGTCTCAAGCCAACGCTGCCGTTCAAGCAGCCGAACTCCATTAAAACGATAATTGCTTGCAATCTTGTCGCCTCGTGACTGGCGGGCGGGCGTAACTTTATGCTTGCATTTGCGAATCGTTAGGGCCAAACGAGTTCAATCATGAAAACCCTCTCGAGAACACTGAACCACCTAACAATTGCAGCTGTCTTTGTTTTGATCGCGGGCTGCTGCTGGCTGGAAGGAGGAGGAGAATGCAACACGTCCGCGGAAATCATGCCGGGATGGGAGGCTGCCAAGAGCGGCTGCGCCACGATCGATCAAATTCTAGCTAAGTACGATAAATCGCTTTATCGCATTGAGACGTTTAAGAAGGGCAAACTGGTCAAAGAAAAAGGAACGCTGAGTCCGACTGATATGCCTCCCGGCCGTATAGCTCTAGTCGCCAGAGAGGCAAGGGGGATGAAATTCACTGGGTGTGCTATCCAAGCTGGTCGTTACAAGGGAACCAGCTCAACCAAGGGGACTAGCTCGACGAATCCGGTTCCAATTAGAACTGCCCAAGACATCGCGAAACTGGAGCAGATTTTAAGAAATAACCACTAACGAATTAAACGGCTCGGAACGGGCAGCCTTCGTTCGACGGAGTGTTTATTTGGCGTGCCTCGGTTTACATTGTTTCCTTATCTTCTTGGTGAGCAGTCGGCAGGCGTTATCAGTCGTTTCGCGAGGCGGCACACTCTTACCGCGCTCATGGGATTCTCAGTTCGTTCGTGCGGAAAGGATTGCGACGGCTGCGTTAGGTGAAGATCTTAATTCTTCAAATCCGCTACGACGACTGATCGCCGGCTATACTTATAGCGCCGGTATCGAGACCGGCTATGGGTTTTTCGCTCCGAGTGTGTCTCCTGCTCGTAAGTTGGTCTTCGAACTGGTGTATCCTGACGGGCGGGTTGAGTACGAGCTCCCGAGCGTGGGCGGGGCGGCGACGGGTGTGCGGTTGACTCTGTTATTCGAAAACATCGAACGTATTCAATATGAACCGTTACGACAGATGATGTTTAAGATGATGGCATTTTCGATTTGGCGGGAGCATCCGGACGTGACTCAGATCCGCGCCGTCTTTGGATTCGTAAATGTGCCCAACGCTACGGAATTTCAGCTTGGCCGAAAGCCATCCTACGAAGTTTTATTCGCTTACGATTTCTTTCCGCCAGACGAGCCGCCGAAACCTTGAAGGCGCAGTTAGAATCCCTTGGTAAGAAAGTAGCGTCTTTCTTTTTTCCGCCCGAATCCAATCAGTGGCTCTCTTTTCTTAGGATCGGGCTTGGTTTCCAAGTCGTAATTTATACCTGGTCATGTCGGACCGACTGGCTTGAGTTGTTCAGCACAAATGGTCAGGGTTTCGTCAATCGCGTTCTAACGGAGAAAATTCTGAGCATGCAAAGCCCGCTTGTGCCGCGTTTGGGATGGCTCGTGTGGATCGGAAACCATCTCGGGGTGAATGAAGCTCTGATCCTATGGTTGGTGTGGGGGTGCCTGTTTGTTGCCGGCTGCGGCTTGCTGGTTGGTTTCTTTTCCCGCTCAGCGGCCATAGTCGCCTGGTTTCTTCATCTATCTGCCATTAAGAGTGAAGAGTTTCTTAGCTACGGGATGGATAATTTTACGACCATCGGGCTATTCTACTTGATGCTATCCCCCTTGCCCGACCGGTTCTCTCTCGACGCACGAATTTGGAAAGTTTGTCCAAGAGACCCACAGATGCTCGGTTTTTTCCGTCGTATCTTGCAGCTCCATGTTTGCTTCATCTATTTTTTTGGCGGTATTACGAAATGCACTGGAAGTGAGTGGTGGGATGGAACAAGCATTTGGCGCGTAATGACCTCGCCGCCTTATAATCTGGTCTCTCCCGATGTGCTCATTTGGTGGCGGCACCTGCTTCCGGTCGTGGGAATTTGTATCTGTGTACTTGAGACCGGATATCCATTCTTTATCTGGTCGAGGAGGACACGCCTTCCCTGGCTAATGTGCATCATTGGAATGCATCTTACGATTGGATTGACGATGGGCTTGTATCTTTTCTCCCTCGTGATGATCACTCTTAATATTGCGGCGTTTTGGCCTTCGCTCCGATGGTGGCCGGTCGCGGAGGTCAGGGCCGCAGGAGCGACGTGCCATGCCTGACGTGGTTTGCTCTCGACCGCTGAGCGAAAAATTGCGAAGATCGACTACCACAGGGGGAGTGCTTGCAGACGCCACCCACATCCGCGGAGCCAAAGGGCGATCTCCCGCTCGAGATCGCTCACCTGCTTCTTATCGACATAGTCGGTTACTCCAGATTGCTGGTGAACGAGCAGATCGAGTGGGTGCAAGAGCTCGGTCGCGTCGTGCGAAGCACCGAGTGTTTTCGGAGGGCTGAAGCCAGCGGCAAGTTAATTCGCGTTCCAACCGGTGATGGCATGGCGTTGCTTTTCTTCCAGAGCCCGGAGGAGCCGGTTCGTTGCGCTTTGGAAATCACTCAGAAATTAGGAACCGATCCCAACATTCACGTTCGCATGGGAATTCACAGTGGCCCGGTGAATCAAGTCAGAGATGTGAATGATACTCTAAACGTTGCTGGTACGGGAATTAACGTAGCGCAACGGGTAATGGACTGCGGCGACGCTGGGCACATTCTTCTGTCCAAACATGTAGCCGACGATCTGGCGCAGTACCGTCATTGGCGACCGTACCTGCAGGACCTCGGTGAATGCGAAGTAAAGCACGGCTTGCGTCTTGGTATCTTCAGGCTTTGCAAGAATGGCCTTGGTAATCCAGCCGTTCCCGCGAAACTTCGCGGGCGCAACCGCTGGAAGCAGAAGTCCGGCGTTACCGTGCGACCAGTTAGTGCTCCGCGTTGGCCGACCTCTCTACTCGCCCTTTTACTGGTACTAACAATGGGAACGCTCGCGATTAGTTTGTCGATGTTTCTGCGACGTGGGTCGCCGGTAACGATAACCGAGTCCGTCGCCGGCGGTTCAATTCCGGCCAAAAGCATTGCGGTGTTGCCCTTTGAAAATCTTAGCGGCGACCAGCAAAACAGTTATTTCACCGATGGCGTGCAGGACGAAATTCTGACGGACTTGGCCAAGGTCGCTGATCTGAAAGTCATCAGTCGTACCTCGGTAATGCAGTATAAGAGCAGCGCGCGACGTAATTTGCGCGAGATCGGACACCAACTGGGCGTCGCCCACGTGATCGAAGGCAGCGTCCAGCGAGTGGGCAGGCGTGTGCGCATCAACGCGCAGCTTGTGGATGCGCGCACTGACACACATGTTTGGGCTGAGCACTACGAGCGCGATTTAGCTGACGTTTTCGCGGTCGAGAGTGAGGTCTCGGAGAAAATTGTCGCTCAGCTTAAAAGCAAGCTCTCGCCTGAAGAAAAGGCGGCGATCGAACAACGCCCAACGTCCGATCTAACGGCTTACGACTACTATACGCGCGCGAAGGCGTTGCTTAGTACCGCTGTATTCAATGAACACGAAAAAGAGAAACTTTACGAGGCAGCGGACCTTCTCAAAAGAGCGGTAGACCGGGATCCGGCATTCCTCCTTGCCTATTGTCAGCTCGCTTGGGTCCATGACCGCCTTTACATTCTTGGCATCGATCACACGCCGGGGCGTCTTGAGTTGGCGGATGCGGCCGTCAAGACCGCGCTGCGCCTTCGGCCGAACGCGGGTGAAGCGCACCTCGCCTTGGCTGCTCATCTCTACAATGGTTACCTTGATTATTCTCGAGCTCGTGAAGAGCTCGGTCTGACTGCCCGCGCCCTGCCGAACGAACCGCTGGTGTTTGAATTAACCGGTTACATCGATCGGCGCCAGGGTCGCTGGGAGGAAGCCGTTCGTAATCTAAACCGGGTAGCGGAACTGGATCCGCGCAATTTCTTCATCCTCCAACAAATCTCTTTAGCTTGTGAAGACATGAGGCGCTTCCCGGAGATGATCGCGAGTCTGGATCGAGCGCTAACACTGGTGCCCAAGGACGCAGCTACGCGCGTCGAACGAGGGACGGCAGAACTCGAATGGAGAGCTGACACTAAACCCCTGCACTCGGTCGTCCGGGAGGTGATCACCGAATTTCCGGATGCAACCGCTGGCATTGCTGAGGGCTGGCTTTTCCTAGCGTTTTGTGAGCGCGATCACAAAGCCGCTGCCGATGCGCTCGCAGTCATGACCAGTGATGGCTGCCGGAACGAAGGCATTCCGTTCCCGCGAGGTTGGTGTGAAGGGGTCGCCGCGCGGGCCAGAAAAGACGAAGCCGGGGCGCGGGCTGCATTCACGACGGCGCGAATTGAAATTGAGAAAATTGTTCACGATCAGCCCGATTACGCCGGAGCGCTCTGCGTATTAGGCCTGATCGACGCTGGCCTCGGCCATAAAGAGGAAGCTATTCGCGAGGGTCGGCGTGCAGTTGAATTATTACCGGTGGGGAAGGATGCAATCAATGGCGCACTACTGATCGAGTATTTGGCCGTTATCTATGCCTGGACAGGGGAGAAAGATCGCGCACTCGAGCAACTTGCAATTGTTACCAAGATCCCAGGCGACGTGAATTATGGACAGCTCAAGCTTCATCCCTACTGGGATCCGCTTCGAGGCGATTCTCGTTTCGAAAAGCTCGTGAACTCCCTGGCACCGGACTAGATTAGAGTTTGGTTTTCCGGCGTGATCGCGCAGCAAATAGCCTTTGCCAGCATCGGAAATCTTTATAGAGTCGTGCGCTTTATCGCCTTAAAGCAATGGCCTTTCTTGCTCTTAACCTGCTCGATTCCGGAGTGCAATTGTCGATGTTGTGCGCCGCCATCGGCCTGATTTTCGCGTTCATTCTTATCGCGATCGTGGCGCGTTCGCCGGCCGGTAATGAACGGATGCGACAGATCTCCGGAGCAGTTCAGGAAGGCGCGAAGGCATATTTGAATCGGCAGGTCGTCACGATCAGCGTAATCGCGGTCGTCATTTTCGTTCTGCTCTTCATCTTTAAAGATCATCCGACCGCGAGCGGATTTGTCGTCGGCGCATTTTGTTCGCTTTCGGCCGGGTTCATCGGCATGCGCATTGCCGTCATCGCAAATGTGCGCACTACCCAGGCGGCCAGCGTTTCGTCCACAAGTGCTTTACGCATGGCCTTCAACGGCGGCGCAGTGACCGGTCTACTGGTGGTTGGTCTCGCGCTCCTCTCGGTGTCGATCTTTTATACCGTGGCCGACAAGATGGTTGGCCATGATATGGCTATCCGCAGTCTGGTTGGCCTTGCGCTTGGCGCGAGTTTGATCAGCGTTTTTGCGCGGTTGGGCGGCGGCATTTACACCAAAGCGGCGGACGTCGGCGCGGATCTGGTCGGCAAAATTGAGCAAGGTTTTGAAGAGGACGATCCGCGCAACCCGGCAACGATCGCAGACAATGTCGGCGATAACGTCGGCGATTGCGCCGGTATGGCTGCGGACGTTTTTGAAACTTACGCGGTCAGTTTGATCGGCGCCATTTTGTTGGGCGCGCTTACGCTTGCTGGAAATCCGGCAGTGATCGTGTATCCGTTCGTGCTCGGCGGGATTTCGGTGCTCGGCGCGATTTGCGGAGTGGTATTTGTGAACGTTGCCAACGGCAAACCTGCGGCTGTGCTGATGGGCGGCGTTTTAGCCAGCGCCATTGTCTCAGCGATTCTGTTTTGGCCGGCAACGCATTATCTCTTTCCAACCGGTTTGACGATCGCCGGCGCAACGCGAACGCCCACGCAACTCTATTTAGCGTCCGTGATCGGCTTGGTCATGACCGCGGTCGTGGTCGCGATCACAAATTACTACACGTCGATGCGTTACAGTCCGGTGCAAAAAATCGCGCGCGCGTCGGAGACGGGCCACGCCACAAACATCATCGCTGGATTGGCCGTCGGCCAACACGCGACCGCGTTGCCGGTTGGATTTATCGGCATCGCCATTCTGCTTAGTTTTCATTTCGCAGGCCTCTACGGAATTGCGATTGCGGTGATGTCGATGTTGTCGATGGCTGGAATCATCATTTCACTCGATTCATTTGGCCCGATTACCGACAACGCGGGCGGGATCGCGGTAATGAGCAATTTGCCGAAAGAGGTGCGCGCAGTCACCGATGAGCTGGACGCCGTTGGCAACACGATGAAGGCCGTGACCAAAGGATACGCGATCGCGTCTGCGGGACTGGCCGCGCTCGTTCTCTTCGGATCCTACGTCGAGGAATTGAAAGCACACGTTACGCGCAACGGCGAGCCGTTTGTCTTCCAGTTTACGCTGACCGAACCGAAAGTAATCATCGGCCTCTTTCTCGGCGGTTTACTGCCATTCATTTTTACGGCATTTAGCATGGATGCCGTAGGCAAAGCCGCAGGCGCGGTCGTTCGCGAAGTGCGCCGGCAATTGAAAGCCAAGCCGGGAATTCTGACCGGTCAGGACACACCCGATTACGGCACTTGCGTCGACATCGTGACCAAAGCGGCTTTGCGCGAAATGATTGTCCCGGCGCTCTTGCCGCTCGTCTTTGTGGTTGCGGTCGCAGTCATCAAACCGCTTGGGCCGGTCGTGTTGGGCGGTTTACTTGTCGGAACGATTGTCACTGGATTGTTCGTCGCCATTGCCATGACTTCCAGCGGAGGCGCGTGGGACAACGCGAAGAAATTTATCGAAGAAGGAAATCTCGGTGGCAAAGGTTCATTTGCCCACGCGGCGTCGGTCACGGGCGATACCGTCGGCGATCCTTATAAAGATACCGCCGGACCCGCGATCAATCCGATGATCAAGGTTGTGAACATCGTCGCGATCTTGATCATTCCGATCTTCTTTTAATTTTGGCTGGCGCAAGAATTTAGCGCGTAAAATCTTGCCGATCTATTACAAGATCGACATCTCCGAACCGGACTGGCATTAAAAGATCGACATGGACGAGAGCCACGATTTTCAGATTGTCCGGCCAGAGCCAGGCGGACCCAAAACGCGAAGTCTGGCGAAAGCGGATCCGTCCGCGACGCCGTTCAAGGTTGTGATCGATCCGAAAGTGCGGATCGATTTGCGGCGGGCGCTGGTTGATTTGATCGATTACCACGATGAAGCCCTGGCCGACCATTTTGCCCAAGGCAAGCTCGCACTCGATTCCTACAAGGAATACGTAGAGCTATTTGCGCGCAGTCTGAAAGAAACAATGGAGAGTCGGGAAGGCGTTTCCTATTTATTGCGCTCGGTCGGGTTCGATATTCCCGCAGAGGAAATCAATTTGCATCCGGAACTGCGCTGGAAAAAAGGGCCCGCGCCTTTCGGGGTGAGCTTGCTTTAGTCGCCGCGCTACTTCGCTTCTTCGGTCGGCTCGATCAGTTCACGTTCCTGCGGATTCAGCCGGTCCCGCGGAATCGTCGCGATGACGTCGCGCGCTTCATCCGTGCGATCGCCGGCGAGAAGCGCAGCAGCGTAAACTGCGCGCCACGCTGGCAAAGTCCGTTTCCAATCGATCGGAACAGGCGCCTTGAACTGGGCCAGGGCCGATGCCGAATCGTGCCGGCGAAGATAACCGAGCGCAGTGGTGACACGATATGACAGTCGGTTTGGATATTGCTCAGTTAGTTTCTTTGCGATTGCGAAATTCTTATCGACATCTTCGTCGAGGAGCAAATTGAGATAGGCAAGTTGATCGGTCGCGTTCGGATCGTCCGGCGCGCGCGCGGAGATTTTCGACATCGCTGTGCGTTGCGCGGCGGTCTCGCCTGTCTTTTGACTGACACGTTGTAAGCCGCGGTAGGCGAAGTCGGCATGTTCGGGGAAACGGGCGAGTTGTTCGTATGCTTTCAGCGCCGCAGCAGTGGCCTGGCTTTGCTCGGCAAAATTGGCAACGAAACGCAATTTGTATGGATCGGTCCCGGCCAGCGAAATGGCGTGGTTCCAATGCACCTCGGCATCTAAAGCGGCGTTGCGTTCTTGCGCCGTGCGCGCGTGGAAACTTTCAATCACCGAAGGATCCAACGTGACGTCGCTTCGATTGAGAACATCGTCGATATCGTTCCAACGTTGCAGACTAGCCAGCGCATCCAATCGCGCGAGAAACAGCTGGTTGTCTTCCGACGCGCGTTCAGGTGGGAAGGTCGCGAGGACGAGCTCGGGTTGCTGATGGGCGTTTAACCAGCGGGCAAGATCGACAATTTCCTCGGCCTTTCCATTCTGCCAACGATCAACAATCTCATGATAAATTCGTGCGGCGTCATCTGGATGGAGTTGAAAGCGCAGGTCAGCAGCAAGCAAATCGTCTTTAATCGTTTTTGGGGCTAGGGCAGTCAGTTCTGCCAAGAGCCGATTTCGCTCATCAGTCGTTAGTTGCGGTGCCGTGGCAAGAGCTTCAACGGCGGCGTTCTTATAGACGCTTGGTTTGGCGGCAAGCTCCCAAAGAATTTTACGGGCCTCTGCCTGCTCGGCCGCATCCGTCGACTGGGCGAGAAGCTCGGCCAGCTGAAAACGCGGACCGTTGTCGTCGGGAGCGCGTTTGTTGGCAATGCGCGCATACTCAATGGCCTTCACATCGTCGCCGATTTTTCTGGAATAACGCGTGGCCAGCTGCAGCGTCTTCGTGTCCGGATTGCCTTTCAGCAATGGGTCGATCACTTTTTCGGCAAGATTCAGTCGATTCGTTGTAATGAGCAGGTCCGCGTACTCCTCGCGGTCGCGGGTCGTGCATCGCGGAAGCGTCATGACTCTCTGCCAGAGCTCGAGTGCTTCGGGACGCTCTGCTTTGGAAGCGAGCCGCGCCGCTCCGCTCAATCCATAGTAATTCGAAGGATCCAACTCCAGGGCAACGCGATACTGGACCGCGGCATCATTCCATTTGCCGGCCGCGACCAGCCCGTCACCGGCAGCGGCAAAGCGATCGGCCCGCTTAATCTTGAACCAGTGGTAGGTCGTTATTCCGACAACGACCAGCAAGAGCAAGCCAACAACAATTAGAATCCACCGCAGGCGCAGGTTGGGTCGCCCGAAAGGGTGCAGCGCCCCCTTGGCCCGACCCTGTGAATTTCCCGCCCCGCTCATCCCCTGCAATATTAAGAGCGGGGACCCGCGCGCTACCGCTAATTAATCCTGCGCAATCCTGCGAATGGATGGCTTTTTTGCCCGGCCACGCCCGGCGGGGGATCAACCTAAATTAGAGTTGACACGAGGTCCGATTTTCCCCAAAATCGCCGCAACCTCACAAGAAAAGTTATGAGAAAGTCATTTGTTTTAGGGTTGGTGTTACTCGGGTCAGCGGTTCTCATCGCGCGCGGCGATATTATTCCGACATTATCGTCGGTGACTGGCTCAAGCCCGAGTTTCACGTGGAATTACTCGGCCAATGTCACCGTTGATGAGACAATAAATCACGGCGATTTTTTCACGATTTATGATTTCAGTTCGATCATGCCCACGACCACGAGCCAGCCCGCCGGCTGGACATTTTCCACGTCGTTACTCGGACCGACGGCCCCACTGACCACGCCAACGGACAACCCAAACCTTTGGAATCTGACGTGGACCTACTCCGGCACAACGCCGATTTCCGGTTCGGCTGCACTCGGAATTTTCTCAGCCGTCACCAGCACCAACCAACTCAAGACCGGCCAATTCACTGCCGAAGCCACCAAGAGCAACGATCCCACAGGGACAAAGGTCTCCAACATCGGAAGCGTTTCTGTGCCGGTGCCGGAATCGACGGCGTTGTTTCCAATTATCGGTGTGTGCGTAGCGGCTGTATTTTCGAGATTACTTCGTCGGCAGCGCGCTTAAACAAGCTTGCTGTTTCCCTTAGGCTGCCCCGAAATGATTTCGGGGCAGCTTTTTTTAGCAGCCTAACGACTGCGGACCTAGTCATGCGAAAACTCTTGGTTTCCGGGCAGTTGCGTGACACATTCGATGCCGGTTATCTATGTCGGAGACATCGGGATCGTCTACGCGGCTGAAGCTGTGGGGAGTCCGCGGCTCGATTCCAGTTCCGGGCCGGGCGACCGTGCGCTACGGTGGCAACACCACCTGCGTGGAAGTGCGCGCTGACGGCGAGCTTATTGTGCTCGATGCCGGATCGGGAATTCGAGGGCTCGGCGTGGCACTTGAGAATGAATTCGGATCGCGCCCGATTAATCTCAGCATCCTCATTACCCACGTTCATTGGGACCACATTCAGGGTTTTCCTTTTTTCGTGCCTTCTTACAACGATAAGAACGAAATCCAGATTTTTGGTTACGACGGGACCGGCAGCGGTCTGCGCGAAATTCTGAAAGGGCAGATGGCAACACCTTTCTTCCCCGTCGCTCTTTATGATCTGCCGGGAAAAATCAAAATTGAAAAGCTTGAGTCGATGGACTTCAAGATCGGAAAAGTGCGGGTGCGTTCAAAATTCATGAATCATCCCGGCGTCTGCGTCGGCTATCGACTTTTCACCAGCAAAGGCTCGATCGCTTTCCTGCCTGATCATGAACCGTACGAAGCTTTCAAACTGCACTCCGCTAAATCGCATCTGTTAAGCCCGGAGCAGACGAAGAAACGCGCGGGCGAAGACCGCGCCGAACTGGTGAAATTTCTTCAGGGCTCCGACATTCTGATTCTCGATACTCAATACACGGACGAGGAATACCAGGCGCACATCGGCTGGGGCCACGGCTCGCTCAGCACGGCCATCTCGCTGGCAATCGATGCCAGCGTTCGAAAGCTCATTCTTTTCCACCACGACCCGACGCACGATGACGAAATGATCGACAAGATGATCCAGACGGCGCGGAAGCTGGCCGCGAAAAGTGAAAGTTATCTTGAGGTCGAAGGCGCGCGCGAAGGTGCGGAAATGACTTTGGATTAATTGCGGGCGCGACGGTTTTCGATCCGCTTGCGCAACGTGCAAATTCGGCTTTAGATCTTGTCCCCGCGCTTTTGCCTCGTGGTGTAATGGTAGCACAAGAGATTCTGGATCTCTTTGTCTAGGTTCGAGTCCTAGCGAGGCAGCCAGCTTTGGATTTGTGTTCTGCAGTGTCATAGTTCTCCGAGGAAGCTGTCAGTAGGGCTTTGTCTCACGCGTTTGCGCGTTATTTGCTCGACTTTATTTGTCCACTTGTTAGTCATTCCCCGATTACGTCACCGACGTTTCAACGAATCTTCGGTCGGGAATCAATGGGTTTGTGTAGCCGCACCTTCGCTGGAAAGCCGCTTAATGCGATCTCCAGATTCCAACCGGCAGGATGAAAACTATGAAACCGACCTTCAAAACGTTCCCGTACTTTCAAGTTCTCACTCGTCCCCTCGTCGCCACGCTTTCCAGAACCGGGGCTGAGTTTGCTCGCGTTAGAAGTATAAGAACAGTATTGTGTGGGGTTTCGTCGCTCGGACTTCTTGTTACTGCCACATCCTCGTTAGCACAGGGGACAAGCCAATCGCAATCCATGCTACGACACGGGACCGATGGGGGGTACAGGCAACCGGAAATTAACCGCGGCGTCGCTAGAAGGCCACTGCACATCAATTCCAATTTCCCACAAGTGGGCAGCGCCGCCGCTTCGCTCCCAAAAGGGGCCACCCACCTAATGGTTCGCTCAGACGCTGATGCGCGGCAAATATTTACATACTTTCCGTGTCCTTGGGTCGCAGCCCGGCCTGGAGCCGTGGGCGTTTATCGGTTGGAGGTAAATTCTCAAGGTACTGTTGCTGCCGTTACAATCTTAAAGAGCATGGGCCCGAGAAGGGACACGAGGGTTATGCAAACGTTTGTGGGCTGGCGGGCCAAGCCCGGGCCGCTCCGCATCGTGGACATTAGCTGGGTGATGTCTGCGTGAGAAGTGTACATCGCGAGTAAGTCGGTCTATGCCGATCAGCCCATGCAAGCGAACGTTGATCCGGCGAACTGCCCAATAACTTCAGCGCCTTTTGCGCATCGTCGCGGATTCTCTCCAGAACGTTCCTGATTTGATCTGCCGCTTCGGCCATAAGGTGAGTTCGAGTTGTTGAGGGCGAGGGTAGCGAATGCGCCGTCTTGGAAAAAACCAGCCCAATCGTGTATTCATGTTCGCGTGAACATAGTCAATTGAGAACAACATGTCGAATGGAATTGGCGATACCGGATCATTGCTTGTGGTGGCGTCGCCGGTTACGATTCTCTCTTGTTCTGGGGGGAACAAACGCCGTCTCTCAATTGACCCCACAGGGCTTTTCGGGAGGCGGCGATCTCCCTGTTGAGCTAACCCGCGAAATCATGCTAGAACTAGCTCTCCCGTGTTCGACCGATCTTTATTTTGGAGGAAGGTAGACCAGACAAAGACGCCAGAAGCGCTGCGTCGAATGTCATCTCGTGAGTTGCAGGATTATCAGACCTTTTTCTTGGAGTCACAGTATGATCCCAATGCACCTTCGCACGAAAACCTAGTAGCATCGGAACAACTGACTTGCTTGCAGAGCGAATTTGATCGGCGCAGGCATAATCGGACTCAGTGGATCGCAGGTGCAGGGATCGTTGTGACGGTTGTAGGTATCTTTGTTGGACCGTGCCGATATCGCGCCAATACGCAGGTCACCGCTCCACCGCAAGCCCGTACCAGTGTTGCGCCTCCCACAACTCCGACTGCGCCGACACTACAGCAAGTGCCCATAGCGCCGTCCACAGTCTCTTCAACACCAACCCCAACGCCCACGCCAACAAGGCATTCGCGGAAGTCGCGACGGTCTCAATCCACGCCAGAGCAATCAGCATTCTAGTTTCGCCAAGGCATCTTCAAACTTCTCGTCTCTTTTCATCGCCAGCGACATGATCGCGGGCAAATTTTCACCCGGAACTGATTGTCATTTCCCACCCGTGACCGTGTAACCTTCGGCCCTTGAATCTTCAGGCAGCTCCTTTCCATTTGCGCCGCTGCTTCAAACGGCTTTTCGGGAGGCGGCGATTAAAACAAAAGCGCCCGCGAATTTCTCCACGGGCGCTTCGAATTGATTAACTGCCAATCGCTATGATTACCGCTTTTCGGTCGTAGTCGTGATAGTTGTTTCTTTCTCGACGACGGCTGGCTTGCTCAACACAACTTTGCGAACAATCATCCGATCACCCTTGCGCACGTAATAAACCGTCGCAGGTATATCAGGTCGCACCACCGACCAACTCAGGGGGTGGCCTTCGGGGTCGAAGACGTGGGCGTCGTTCGTATAATAAAACCGCGCCGGTGCTCCGGTCGTTCCTGCCCGGAACGTGAAATATTCGCTTCCCGGCGTGTATTCGGTGATTGTCCCGGACGTGTCGGTTGTGCTCGTCCTCTCAGTGACGACAGTCCCTGTTGCCGCGTCCTTGGTGGTCGTGACCGTCGTTGAAGTTTGAGCCAATGCTGTCGCCAGACCCAAACTACAAGCCACGGCCAATATTTTCGCTAATGTACTTTCTTGCATAGTTGTCCTTTTCTTTGGTTACCCAGTGCTCTTTGTTGTGAAAGAGTTTGACTTCTGGCAGCGGCGATTTATTCGACCGCGATACCACAAATGGTTCGTGTCGAGTGGGCTGGCAGGTTTTGAAGTAATGCGCGGCTGGTCATAGTCGGTGCGACCCGTCGTCGAGCGTCTGGCGCACCGCATCACCGCTAGCGCGGAACATTCATCTGCCAAACCAGACTTTTTGTGTGCGTATTTGCGCGTACGACCACCTCCAAGCCGAGATCATACGAGGGAAAGGCGGGTTTTCGGCGTAAGTTCGAGTCCTAGCGAGGCAGCCAGCTTTGGATTTGTGTTCTGCAGTGTCAGCATTGAGCGCTGGAGCTAACGCCTACCCGGAGCGATGATCAATTTCACTCAAGCTGCCGTTGAATTGACTTAAGATTTGGAACTTGAAATGATTCTCGGTTGGGCTTCAACCCAGCAACTCAATGAAGCGATCCCTCCTGCTCTGTCTCACAACTGGGTTTTTACTGAGCACAACGCATCGCCTTCCTGCTCCGATTTCGGAAGAAAGTCTAACGCCCGCACCGGAGCAATCGGCCAAGCCAAAACCAACGGTCAAGCCAAACGCGAGTGAGAGTTCGGAGAGTTCCACAAAGCAACGCAACGCATTCGATGGAACATGGGTTGGAACGGAAAACTTGGGGGGTTCCGTCGGTAATATTCAATCTACCCAGGTGATTAGCGGGTCGGGGGCTGTGGTTCGATCAACGTCTAGGCTCGGCGTGTTCACTTGGAGCGCAACGTGCGATGGCAAGACGATGCAATGGAGTGTTAAGACAAAATACGGCTCGGGAGTTCGTACCTTTACCCCCAATAACGATGGAAAAACCGCACTCATGATTTTTCAATCTGGCGATTTTCATTCATCAGCGACTTTCTCCAAAACGTCACCATGAAGCAGTCGGTTGCTCTGCTTCTTACTGTCGCGCTGCTTTTGATCACGGTGCATCGACTTCCCGCGCCGATTTCGGAGGAGTCGCCTACGCCTGCTCCCAAACGAACGATCAAGCAGAATACGAGCGAAGATTCTCAGAGGCCAACAAAACGACAAACGCCTTCACCACCGCAAAGTAAGGCTACTCCTCAACGCAACCCGTTCGATGGAACGTGGGTTGGAACTGCCGATCTTGGATTTTCTGGTCATTGCAACTTCACGCTGAAAATTGACGCCGCTGGCACAACCGTTACAGAAAGCTCCCAGAAGTATGGCACCTATTCGTGCCCAGCTACACGCGAGGGCAACACGTTGAAATGGAGCGGCGGAAGTTGGTTCCACGCCGGTTCGCAAACTCTGACCCTGAATCCAGATGGGCGAACCGCCAACGTCACTTATCCAAACGGGCTAATCTCACGTATCACAACAATGTTCGTAAAGCTGTAGCACCAGTCGAATAAACCAGCAAAATTGCGCGGAAGGCGAGCGGTTGGTAATGCGCCACATTCTGCGTGGTGGCGTTTCTCCTTCTCTCAATGGGCGCGGAGTGGCTACTGTTCCGTTTGACAAACAATCGACCGAGACCTCCTATCCGTTCTTCGAGGAACACATCATCAAGCTTGGCGAGCCTGAGCTTGTTTTTCAATCAGTTCATATGTGTAAAATTGCCAGAAAACTGGCGATGACATGTATCTACTTGTGTCACAATGAGGGTAGAGAAGGTGCCGGTACGGTTTGCTGATACTTGAGGCCTTGCCCAAGCGTCACAAAAAGAAATACCAGGGAAATCCAGCTCACACCTCCAACCGATCGCCATGCATTGACCGCCGCATAGTTTCCTGCATTTCCCGGCGGCAAGACTAGTGCAAGCACGACTGCTATACCGGCCAGAATGAGAGACCATGTGCTCGGCGTTGCTGCAATGTGAGCAAGTTGAATCTTCGGCCGCACCAAAAGGAGTGACGCGAGTAAAAACAATGGCAGAAGCATGATGAGGTGGCGGTTGGTTGTCTGTGGCCCAAAAATCAATGCCGCGACCGTCAAAGCTACCCACTCATAACCAACGACAGCCTGCTGCTGAGGCTTAATAGACCAGAAGCACAGCTGTTGCCGTGCATACAGAATCCACGCAATAACAAGGCAGCCTGCGGCGACCAGCCCAATCAACGCGACCGCTGTTCCAGGTCCCAGGGATAGCTTTTCCGCGAGGCGGAAGAACATGCTCGTGATTGAGACTGATCGTTCCCATGTGATCGGATTCGATGTCGCACGTGTCAGATGTTCAACATTGATGCCAAAAGCTTCGATCAATGCTGCAAACGCAACCTTGAGATCGCTGAGATTGCGTTCCCAGCCGCGCGTAACCGCGGGCAGAAACAAAAATCCGATAAAGCTCAAAAGAGTTGACACACAGGCCATCCAGCGGCCGCGGACCACAAACCAAGGAAGAGGAATGAGAGAAAGATATTTGATATTGCCGGCGAAACCTAATGCGAGTCCCGCGAGAATCGGACGTTTATCCAGCCATTTCAATGCCAGTGCCATGCAGAGCAGCATGACGCCGTCAGTCTGCTGAAGCTTGAACTCCCCCAGCACCTTGTCGATCAGGCACGCCAGTGAAACAACGCATGCTACAAGCACGGTGTGCCATCCGCCGGGCAAGTGCATGCGACGAGCGAGTTCTCTGGTCAATATCACGACACCCGCGCCAAGAATGAAAACACTCATCGCAAGCCAGATATAGACACTAGGCCGCTGATCGAGCATCGCCAGCGGCTGAAAAAGCCATGCAACCAGCGGCGGGTAGATGTAATTCTGCCCGTGCTGAACAGAGAAAATGTCGCCGCCGCTCAGCATCGCCTTTCCGGCGGACCAGAAATGGAAGTAATCACCAATCTGCAGAACCTGAACGCCCGGATCATTCTGGCTTGCTTCCGGAACCTGCCGCGAAATGGATCGCGCAACAACCAGAGCTGGCACAAGCAACTGCAGGCATAAAATAGCCCACGCAAACCGCACCTTGCTCTTCTCGCTCATGCTCATCGCCCGAATGACTCGGTAATCGACCCAACGGTACCGTCAGCTTTTACTAGATCCGCTTCCTCCACGTCTCTTAATTTCACACGTCGTCGAGCTAGGAGCGGGTTTATGTCATCGCGCTCCAGCAGTTCATCCTGCGCGAGCCGGACGATTTCCATTCCGCCGCGTCCAGGCCAACGCCAGAAGGTTCGCCACTCGCATCGCGAGTCTAACAATTGGAGAAACCGGCGACAAAGCAGAAAGTCCGATGGGTGCCAAAGCCAAAGAAATGGAGACACGGGCGGGTGTCCTCCAAATCTTTGCGATTAATTTACTTCACGCGGCGATAAGTAATGCCGTTTGGATCGTTGACTCTGGTCAGCTCGTCGCCTTTTAGAGTGTAAACGGATGTTTCCGAATTGGGGTTGCCGTAGTTCTGCACGACGTCGTTTGGAATTCCTGGCGTCCAATCGGAAAGCTGCCCGGCCGACCATTGAACCGTCAGGCTGGAACCTTGAGCAGCAAAGTCTGTGGAGCTATACGTCCATTTTCTATGCAACTCGTGGGCCGATTCGTAAAGCGGCTTGTCAGGCGCGGAGGTGTTCGTCGCGTCAAGCGTCTTGGTGGCCTTTTCATTCTTGACGACAATTGTAAATATTTGGCTGACCTGTTCGCCTTCGGGAGTAACCTTCGATCGCGTGGCCAGCCATGTTCCGTCGAATCGTCGCGGTGGATTAGCATCAACATCGGATGTCTCGGACGGTCTGGACTTCGAAGCCCGCGGCTTGGCGACTTGGGCGGACGAAGGAGTCTGACGTCGCACCGGCCGCGCAGATTGCTTCGCCGGCTGGGCAGGAACCGGAGTCGCAGTGTTTCGTGGAGCATTGGCCGCGGCGTTGAGTAATGCGCCCGCTATACCGCCGATAATGTCTGAGGCCTGTGCGGAAATCCGATTTGGAGCAGCCGTGATTAGAGCAAGGAAAAGTGCGTATCGGATCATGCGTTTCATAAATTAGCTTCCTCCGAAATCGTTTACGGGCACAGCCTGGGGTCTCTGAATTGAGGGCGGCTGGCTGCTCTCCGGCGTGGCACTGGGCGCAGGTGGAACATTTGCTTGGGTCACAGGCGGAACAGCTGCTTGGGTGACAGGCGGAACAGCTGCTTGGGTGACAGGCGGAACACTTGCTTGAGTGACGGGCGCACTGGTGGCAGCGCGGTTGTTTTGTTTCTCTGCCGCTCGATGGGATACGAAATACCAAGTTCCCATTGCGATTGCGCAAACAATAACGGCAATGCCGACGATGCCGGCGGCCAGGTTCGGCGGTGGCGGTTTGGCGACAACCTGTGTGGTCCGGCGCGTCGTCGTCGACGGCAGATCCAAACGTTCGGCGACTTCAGCGACTGATTGTGGGCGATCGGCCGGCTTTTTTGCGAGGCATTGGGCAACGACTTGCTCCCACGTTTGGTTGATCGGAGGTGCGTCGATCTCCAATTCTTCTCGCCGTTCGCTCATCGGGATTGGAATTTTTGTGCGGGTTTGAAGTTCGATATTGCCGGAGTAGAAGGGCGGCTTGCTTGTCAGCAGTTCGTAGATTGTCGAGCCGAGGGAATAAACATCGTCAAGGTGAGTGCTGCGCTCGCCCACCAGTTGCTGGGGACTCATGTAAAGCAGCGTGCCGCTTTTCCCGTGGTCCATCGTAAGCATGCTCATGGAGTCGCTCATGCTGCGAGCGATGCCGAAGTCGGCGACTTTCAGCTGGCCGCCTTTGTTTACCATCAGGTTCGCCGGCTTAAGATCGCGATGAACGATGCGCGCGAGATTGTGCGCGTAATCGAGCGCATCGCACAATTGGGCGATCCATTCCTTCAATTCTTCCGGCTCGAACACCTTCTGCGGTTTGTCGGCGCGGAGGTTGGAAAGCGTATCGCCATCAATATATTCCATCGAGATACAGCCAGTACTCTTGTCATTGGTGAAATCGTAGATGCGGACAATGTTCTTGTGGGTCAGCTCGAGGCTGCGTCGGGTTTCTCGCTTCAAGTCTGTGAGCACGCCTCGATCGAGGACCAGCAACTCAGGTAGAAATTTGAGCGCCACCTCCCGCTCCAGTTCGTCATCGTTCGCGAGCCAAACGACTCCCATCCCTCCGCGACCTAAAATTCTTTTGAGGGTGTAGCGGTCAAAGATTTTTTGTCCACCGAGAAAATCTCGTCTCGTCACATCGAGCGAGTCGCCGGGCGCTTCTAGCTGCACAAGCATGAGTCTGACTGTTTCGGCGTCGAAAATAAAGCACAAACTAGGGCGGCATCCGGCAAGAGTTTTCCGATGGTAGATCAGTTGAAAATCTCAACCGGATGATTGGCCGGTGTGTCAGAAACCAGCGTTTCCGAAATCGTTCACATTTCCACGCACGTTGTAAAAATGTGCCGTGTTTTGTCGTTCGTGGACGGTCATTGTGATTCACCGAGCACACAGCGGAAGCCGTTATTCGCGTTTCGACCGTTGGATGAGCCGCCGCCCACACGAAGTGATGATTCAAGGTCAATCTCCGCGCCGACGAAGTAAGAGCCACCCCTAACGACGCGCAGGGTCTTGCCATCCGCGTCTTTTTTAAGGCTCGGATCATTATCGAGGGCAGCTTTGGAATTCATTTCTTTACGGTACCAGTCCTCGCACCACTGCCAAACGTTGCCGCCCATGTCGTATAGGCCGGTCGCATTGGGAGGGAAACTGCCGACAGGCGATGTGAATTTATAATCGTCTACGTGAAGCGAGGCAGAGTAGTTTCCGCAACCGCGCGGAGGGGGCCATTGATTTCCCCAGGGATATTTGGTGTCGCCTGCTGCCAAGCTCCATTCCGCGTCTGTAGGTAGTCGATATGACTGTTTGCTATTTAGCCGACCTGCTTTCTGTTCCACTTCTGTCAGCCATGCACAAAAGGCTCGACTGTCTTCCCAACTCACATTCACAGCCGGATCGCTTGGAGTCTGCCGAAAAGACGGTTTTGTCCACTGGCGATTGGTTTCTTTAGTAAAGGTTTCATAGTCGCTTACGCGCGTATCCCAAATACTGAACAAGAGGTGTGCCTCACCAACAGGAACGAATTTCATTCCGAGGCTATTCTCGTAAGGCTTTTCCTTGGTCACGGCTGCGAAGTTCAGTGCTGCCTTCGGCGGCACTGCCACAAATCCTTCGTTTGACGTTGAAGGCAGTGTTGTCGCAGGTGTAGCAGCCGCTGGACTCGGTTGAACCTTTGGTTGCCCGAGGCGACTAAGCAAACTGCCTTCGGCTCCCTCGAGGCGACTAAGCAAACCGCCTTCGGCTCCCAAAGTTAAGTCGGCGGTATATTGGTGTCCACCGGCGTTAGTTTCGTACGAACCGCTCTTTCCATCCGGCGCAAAACGCAAAGTGAAAGACTCGGGTTCCCATTCAATATTCTGGGGCTTTGAAAGCACTTCATCGGTCACAGCGTGCAATGTTGCGCCGTCCCACACTCCATTGAATCGCACCACCACGTCGCCGGATTTGCTGCTTTGGGTCATGGTGCCGGATTTACGATCGAAGGCGAGCGTGATCGTAAGGGGCCGACCGTCATGGAAGCCTTCCTCGTAAATTGTGCCTTTGTAAACAGGAGCTGTGTTCGCAACGAGTGCCGCCTGCAACGCCTTCGGCAGCGATTTTGACATTTGCACCTGCATTGCCGAGGCCAAACTGCCGCTGAGAGTTTTCTCGCCATCAATTAGCTTATAAGCGGCCACTTTGCCGTCTTCGGAGACGCGGATTACGAAGGATTCAGCAGATCGCAAGACGTTTGATCGTTCCGTAAGCGCCTCGTTAATGGTCGCGCGCAAAAGCGACCCAGACCATGAGCCTGAAAACTTTGCGATTACATCATCATGATTGGTAATCGAACCTGATTTGCGATCACTATCGAATTTTATGACAATCGGCATGTCTGCGATCGTACCGAGGTAAGTCTCATCCGGCCTTTGCAGCGTTATCTCCGATTTGTTCGGTTCACCTGGTTTAATTACGATTTCTTCCGCACGCGGCAGATACCCGTCCGCAATAAGGATGAAAGTAGTGTTCCCAGGTGGAACATCGTCACGATGAAAAGGCGTTACTCCGACCTGATCGCCATTCTGAAAAACTTTCGCACCCGCCGGAACCGTGGTTAGCTCAACGGTACCGTTGTTAGGCTTGAGAGTTATTGTCCCCAAATCGGTCAGCTGTTTTTCCCTGATTTCGATCTGTTGGGCGAAAGGCTTGTAGCCGTCGAGCTCGACAAACAATGAATACCTGCCCGGGCTCGCCTTAATGGTTGCGGGCGTTTTCCGCTCTTCGAGACCACCGAGTGTAACGGTTGCACCCGTGGGCGACGTGTTGACTTTTACACCGGGTTGTCCAATCACGTAGACGACAGAGTCTTCCTGGCCAGTCTTGCGCTGCGCATTGGATTGCGATGGAACTGGTTTCGGTTCTTCGGTTCTTGCAACGTCTCGCCGTGCCTGCAGCTTGTAACTTACGAAGTACAATCCGACAAGAGCGACAACGCAAAGCGCTGTGGACGCAACGATCACGGCCGTTCTTTTTGATGGTCTGGAGAATATGTTAGCTGTGCGCTGGATTCTTGGCGCAGAGCCGGCCAGTCGACGACCAATCTCTGTGACCGATTGCGGGCGGCGTGCTGGCTCTTTTGCGAGGCAGGAGGAAACGATTTCTTCCCACGTGTGCGAAATGGCGCGTCCTTCGATCGCGAGATCTTTTCGCCGCTGCACCATGGAAGGCGGAACTCTCTCATGAATCTGGCGATCTATATTTCCTGAGTAGAAAGGCGGTTTGCTCGTAAGCAATTCGTAGATCGTAGCACCGAGAGAATAAATATCGTCAAGATGGCTACCGCGTTCACCGTCAAGCTGCTGCGGGCTCATGTAAACAAGTGTGCCGCTCGTGCCGCGTGGCTCCTTGGTCAGCATGCTCACCGAGTCGGCTAGACTGCGTGCAATACCGAAGTCGGCAACCTTGAGTTGACCGCGTTTGTTTATCATCAAATTAGCCGGCTTAACATCGCGATGCACCACGAATGCTTGATTGTGCGCGTAATCGAGCGCTTCGCAGAGCTGGTCAATCCATCCAGCAATTTCGTCAGGCTCAAAAATTTTATGCTCTTTCTTAACACGAAGCGCTGAGAGCGTTTCGCCATCAACGTACTCCATCGAAATGCAGGCGGACTTCTCGTCATAAATGAAATCGTGGATGCGGACGATGTTCTTGTGGGTGAGTTCGAGACTTCGATTTGTCTCCTGCTTCAAATCGTCGAGCACGGCATGATCGTGAACGATCAGCTCAGGGAGAAATTTGAGAGCAACGTCGCGGCTCAATTTATCGTCGCGAGCGAGCCAAACGACGCCCATGCCACCGCGGCCAAGGACCCGCGTTAATATGTAGCGACCAAAAACTTTTTGGCCGCTAACAAACTCACGCAGTGTCACGTCAAGTGCGGGGCCGGAAGGCTCTTCACTCACATCGTCACATTAACTATTGCCTACTGCGCGATAAAGAATAAACGGGGGCAAGCACGGCGCACATTCACATTCAGGCCACACCGGTGAGCGGAGTTTTATTGCTGGGCAGCGGCCTTTTTGAGCGGCAGCGCGGCCAGGGCCATCATGACTACCTGGCTCATCATGAAGGCGATAAGCCAGGGAAAGGCTTTGTCCATGAACCCATACGAATGCAAACCGATTCCGAGCATATTGACGCCGAACCAGGACCAGCTCGTCACGATATTTCCAAAGACGGCCATGGCCATAAGGCCGCGTTGCCTAACGAGCCCACCCCAGCGTGCGTGCAGAATAATGGCGTTCCAAAGCACGATGAGGAGCGCTCCATTTTCCTTCGGGTCCCATCCCCAGAAACGGCCCCACGATTGGTCAGCCCAAATGCCACCAAGGATCGTGCCGACGAAGCTGAACAAGGTCGCGAAACAAACAATGCCGTAAACCATGCGCGAGAGAGAGGTAGCGGTCTCGCTGTCGAGCGATGATGTGAAAACGCTGCGTATAATATAGATGAGCGCGAGGAACCCGGCCAGATAAGTGGAAGCGTAACCGAGCGTAATGCAGACGACGTGGGTCGCGAGCCAGCCGTTCGTATCGAGCACGGCGCGCATCATCTCCATCGTGTCGCCATCCAGCGAGAGATGATGAGCGATGAGTAGGGTGAGAAAGCCGAGGATCGAAGCCGTGGCACTGCCAATTCCATTATGGTAAAAGCGCTCAAGAAGGATTCCGAGAAGGACCGCGCCCCAGCCGATGAACACGGCCGACGAGTAAAGATTTGTCACGGGCGGCCGGCCTTCCAGATAGATGCGAAAAAGCAAACCGATGGTGTGGATCGCGAAGCTAAAGATAAGCAGGTAGAAAGCGTAGCGTCCAAGTGTAGTCGGCCAAATCAGCCAGGAACCACAGGCAAGGATGAAGACCAGCACATAAAGCGTCATGCTCTTGTAAAAAGGAGCGAAGGCGTTGAAAAAAGCCTCGAGTCGAGCCGTGCGCGGAATTTTTCCGACGTGCTCCCGTAACCAGGCACGATATTCGTCCACGGCAGAATTAAAGGCGGCCGCGTCCCCCTTGCGGTACCCGGTGGCCATCGCCGCATAAGCCAATGTGGGCTTGGGGATTCCGGTGTCTTTTGTCGCGGTGAGGAGGCTGTCACCCATTTTCTTCCATTGTTCCGGTTTACCGTTCGGTCCTGGCGGTGGGATCGGGAAGAAGTAAGCGCTCTGCGCGAGAAACGAAAAACGCTGAGCCGCCTCGCTTCCGGCCTCGCCTGGCTCTGGGTTTCGCGCCCGCTTTATAAGCGGCACTCCAAGACTGACCGTTTTTTTGTAGGCCTCCACTTCAGCCTGAAAATCATCGGTGTCCGCCACCTCCAAGCTGTTCTTCAATCTGAAGTAGAGCGTGGCCCGTTCGTAGAGTTTGACGACATCGCGCTGAAAAGGCGTCCGCAATTGTTCCTCGACATTGCCGGCAAGCTCAGCCTGACGTTCAATGTCTTGTGCTCGCGGCACGAGTTGCGAGAAAGAGTAGTTTTTACTCTCCTCTCCCTGCAATCCGAGCGCGCCAAGCGTATCTGGATTTGTGATTTTGAAAACCTTGCGGTCGTCGGCCAGCTCGGGGCGAGTCATCAACTCGATTAACCACTCGATCGCCGAGAGCGACTTGCCATCATCAAGGCGGAGCGACTGCTTTCCACAAAGAATAAGGAGGGAAGTTCGCGCAACAGTGTCCAGTGGTTTGATCCTGCCATTGAGGAGCACAGGAAAGCGGCCAAACTCCCGCAGCGCGTATCCCGGTTTCGGTTCGCCTTCGAAAATGAACGCAACCAGGAAATAAAGACAGAATGCCGCAACGAGCCACGGCATTAATTTCTTCCACAACTTCATGGGCGTCTTCGGCGAAGAAATCCAATGAGGTGCATTGAGAATTGAGTCAATAAGCCGGCGCCGACCAGGCCGCAGGCAATATAAGGCAGAATAAAAGTCGGATTCTTCACCACCTGGAGAATGCTGGTCTTGTCGTTATTATCGAACCCGGCTTGGTAAAAAGTGTATCCGCTGTAACGCAGTGGGCTATTCATATAGATAAGCACGTCGCGGTCTTCCTTCTGTCTTGAATCGAGCAGACGAATGCGGCTCGAGAAATTTTTCGGAATGTCCGTGCCGGGATAAATGTCGTGGCGAAAATCCAGCAGCTTGATCGTAAATGGTTTGTAGTAACGCTTCTGCCGCATGCGCAACTCATAAGTATGTCCATCGTAACTGAATGATTGTGGCATGCCGAGTGCGTTCGAAACCAGCCAGGTGCCGAGTGGTCCTTCGACCGTATTGATCTGGACAAAAGCGGTCGTTAGGTCGCGCTCATCTTGCTTGACCGTTCTCGGAATTTCAGTCGCGACGACGTTGGGTCCGATGCCGGTAGTGGCAAGAGAAGCTGGCGCATCGGGTGCTTGCGAACGCATGACGAGCGCGGTGTTCGCCATGAACTTTACGATCTTCAACATGAACGGGAGCGCCGGATGTTGAATGATATTGGCATGGGCGAGAAGAGACTGCGGAATCGCCACCACGAGATCGTCATCCTTTGAGCTGGTGTCAATTATCGCCAACTCCGCTTCGCGCGGTGCTTCCGAGTAATTTTGAGCGGTGCCGATGTCCATCCGCATCATACTTTCTTTGGCGAAAAGCCCAGTGAGTAACTCACCTAAAAGCAACACGACGACGCCGGCATGAATCGTGAAAATTCCGATCTTCTTTGGAGTCGGTTTAAAGCGGGTGCCGTGCGCGGCGACCAGGTTCAGAAACAGCAATGTTCCAATCAAATACCCGCCGGGAAATATCGGAATGCTCCAACCGCCTCCCGCAGGCTGCCAGAAAACAAAGAGACTGCGAAAATATTTTGCCTGAGCCGCATGGATGCCGAGGTGGACTTGATCGAGCGTGCCGAAGAAAATCAGGACCATGCCCAAACCGAGCAGCACCACGGTTAGCCGCAAAGAGGAGAGCACACGCCCGCAGGCTTTGAGATAACGAACCATTTTATTATTGAGCAGACGACTCGTCCCGACCGGTGGCACCTGCAAGCGAGAGGCTCCGGAGAAAATCGAGGAAATGATTTTTCTGCGCCCCGACAAGATCGACGTCCCCTGTCATCTTTACAAACCACGTTTGCTCGCCCTCATGCGCAGCGGCAGCCACAATCCGCACTTTATGATTTGAAGGTGGTAGCGGTTCAGCACTGACCAAATCCGTGACGAGAAAATCGTGGCCATTCATATTTAGATGTGAGCTGACCGAAGCAAGGTCATGCTCGGAGAGAGGTGGAAGCTTTAATTGATCGCGCCAGCGATTGATGTTGGCCAGATCGCCTCCCGCCATTCCCGCAAGCGACACAAGGGAAACATCCGCTTCAGCACCGTTACTCCCCGTGATTTTGAAACTGGCAAGGCGCATTGGTGAGAGGGGCTGAGCGATCCAGCCCGGCGGCGCCTTGTAATCCGGCTGGGCCGTTGTCGCAGCCAAAACAGGTGGTGTCGGCGCATTGGTGTTCGACCCGGATTTCTCAGCGGACGATGCAAGCAACGGGGGCGCTTCAGTTTTTACAGTTTCGAGGAATTTTTTGAACTCATCTTTTCGCGCAGCCACTATTTCATCCGGGCCGCTCAGTTTGAAAAACCACGTCTCGGCATCCAGTGGGAGAATCCCTCCGAGAATCCTCGATTTCTTGCCGCCCTTGATTGAATCGGCGCTCACTAGGTCGACGAATAACATGTTGCCGCTCGGGCCAGAGAGGGGCGTTGCCACCTGAGCAAGGTCAGGCTCTGCCAATGGCGGCAGCTGAATCTGGCCACGCCAACGATTTATGTTCGCAAGCAGGCCACCGACATCGCCAGGGAAAGCAGTGATAGAGAGCTCGGCCTCGCCGCCATTTTGGCCGTGAATTTTGAATGTGCCGCGTCGCGGACCGCTAGCCGGTTGCTCCTCCCAATCGGCCGGTGCCTGCCAGGTCACAGTACCGCTGCCGCTTGCTCCACCGGGTGCTTCGGACATCTGCGCCGATTGCGGATCGTGTTCCTTCTCCACCCGATAGACTTCGATCTTCGAGTTATCGCAGCCCGGAAAACAGAACACGATTAGCGCGGCCCCGAGTGCCGGCCCTGACAAGCGAATGAACCTCATCTATCAGGCGTCGAGAATGACATCGCCTTTTGGAGCACCGATGCAGGTCAGTCGAGTGCCATGCTCGGTAACGAAATCTGACGGGGTGACGTAGGCAATTTCGCCGGAAAAAACCGCCACCTGACAAGTACCGCAACTGCCCGCACGGCAACCGCTGGGGATGGGAATGTCGTTATCCGTCGCAAGTTGAAGAATGTTCGTGCAGCCAGCGATCCAAGGAAGCTTTTTGCCGGATTTTTTGAATTCGATCGAAAACGTCTGGCCGGGTGTCTGCGCCGCCGCCGGTGCCTCGGCGACTTTTTTCACGCTGGAAGGCCCAAATGTTTCAAAGTGGACATTTTTATCCGGCACGCCCCACTCGCTCAATCCAGTCGTTAGGCTCTCCATCAGCGGTCCTGGGCCGCAGATGTAGAAATCGTAATTATTGGAGGGAAGAACCTGCTTCAAGAGATCGACCGAAATGCGACTCGCGAAATGATAATCCTCTCCCTTCTTGTCACTCTCTTCCGGTTTGCTGTAGCAGACGGACAGGTGCACGTTTGGATTTTGACGCGCAACTCTTTCGAGGTGCTCCTTCATAACGTGGTCCCCGCGGTTCCGGACGCCGTAAAAAAAGTAAATCTCTCGCTTGGAACCCATCGCCACGAGCGTGTTTAGCATTGCCAGCATCGGCGTCATACCGATTCCGCCGCCAATCAGAACGACGCCGCCCGTTTCCGTCGGATCGAGGCAGAAATGTCCTCCGGGTGCTCGGACGTCAACAATGTCTCCCTCTTTCAGCGTCGAATGAAAATAATTAGAGACGAGTCCGGGCTTAACGCCTTCCTTGCCCGGCGGCGCGTCCAGGCGCTTGATCGAGACCCGATAGAAATCGGGCACCGGTCCTTCTGAGAGTGAATAGCAGCGGACAGTTTTATTTCTCTGGCCAGGGATACGGAGTTCGAAAGTCAAATATTGTCCTGGCAAAAAGGGCGGCAGCGGCTTGCGGTCGTGCGGCTTGAGGTAGAAAGAGCAAGTGTCCTCGCTCTCCATCACTTTCTTCTGAATGGAGAACTTACGGATGCCATTCCAAGGCGCGACATGCTCTTCAGTTTTTTTGCGCAGCGCCTGGGCGGTTAGGAGCTGCTCCCGCAGAAGCTCGTAAGAAAGATTGTCAACCGCGCGCTGGTGGGCGAAGCGACGGAACGAGGTCGTGAAGAAAATAAACGTTTGTCCCGCCACCAGCACGAGCAAAATGGCTCCTAACGCCTCGAGACCTAGCAGCACCATGACCCAATAATATCAGAATTTGCGGCGAAGTTCACACCGAATGCCGAAAAGATTCTGATCATCGTCCCGCTCCGCGACCATCAGGTCGGCCCGGAAAAGCCAAGCGTTATTAAGCGGCAATTGATAACGAATGCCAAAGCCCAGCTGCGATCCTTTCGCCGTGCGATCTTTGGCGTCGCCAAAAACACCCAGACCTGAGATCTCGAAAACGATCTGCTGGTGTAAATCGAAGAGATATTCCAGACCGAGAGAGCCGCCGTAGGTGTCGTGCCCGGTTGCGTCCATTGTTGGAAAACCAGTCAGGTTGTCCGTTTCAAACAGAATGCCCGTGTTTACGAGGACGCCGCCCGCGGCGCCGGCGCGAGCGAGCGATTGAGGTTTGTTGAAGCCGGCGAAAGCGTTGAAGTACGGGACCAGCGACAGCGGAAGAGGCGTGATTAAAGAGTTTTCAATGAGAATGAGTACGCCATCCGCGGTGCGCGGATGGCCCTTGTCAGGATCCTGGCCGAAATTGTAAATCACGCGAACGCTGTTTGAAACCGCATCGAAGTAGCGGCGAGTAAAGGCGGCGCTCAAGTTATTATAGCTCAGATCGTCGAATTTTTTACGGCCGAGCGTGTAGCCATAATCAAACTCGAAATAACCGTACATGGCCTCGACGAAGGTGGCGACGCCAAACACGTCCGCACTATGATCGTTCGGAATTGCCCCGGTGGTGACTTGGTCGAACGCGGCGAAGAAGGTGATATCGGCGTTTGAGATATCGAGCATCGGACTGTTGCGAGCCGGGATGGTAAAGGCGAATCCGGTGAAAGCGTCGTTAAGCCAGATGCCGTTTTGAAAGAGCAAGGGGATCAGTCCAATAGTGAAGGGAATGTCGGCCTTGTTTTCTTGGTCGCTAAATCCCGCCCATAACCGCGCCAGATCGCCCTCAAAGAAAAGCGCCTGCGGTTCGACATCGATCTCGACACCTGAATGTCGTTGATCGCCCGCAAACTCGACTCGAGTAAAGAGCGGTCCGCGATTAATTGGAGTGACGAAGAGGTGGATGCGCTCGGTGCCGGTGAGTTTAAAATCGATATCGATATCCAGCTTTGTCGCGGTTAGTCCCTTCTCGATCGCGCCGTTATCGTTATAAGCGATGGCGCTGCGCCAATCGCCATACATCAGGAGCTGTGGGAAAACTAAATTTTTGTCGCCTAACAGATTAATGCCGGGTCCAAATACGCCGGGTCCATAAAGTTCGCGTCCTGCTTCGATCAGAGGGCGGGCGGTGGGATTGGGATGCTTCGCGCCGTAGATGGCAAGCTGTGCTTCCGGATCGTAAGGCGCGGTGTAGGTCGGGTCGGGGCTAAACGGAACGACCGGATTTTTATCCGACACGAGATGCGCCCGCGGATCCATCTCTAAAGAAAGCGAAACAACCCGCTGCATGAGCCCAAAGAAAGAGAAACGGTTCTCCGAAGGGGTCGCAGGCGTGACTGGTCTGATCGCGGCGGCCTTGTAATCGAAGTCTTTTCCGTCAGCGGGGTGTTTGATTCGCCGCATGGACACGATTTTGCCGGAAGTGCTCTGTTTTGGCCTACCTTCGCGGACTGGCGACAGCACCTGAGTTGTGGAGGATTCTCGTGCCGTCTCCACCAAAGGCTGGACCTTCTGAGAAGATGGAGTTGAATCGAACTTTTCTACCTCCGCCAAGGGTCTCGTTTCGGGCATCGATACAATTTTGTCGGCGTTCCCCTCATTGGTGCTTCCGCTCTCCTGCCATCCTGGAAGCTGAACCGCGGAAGATTCCTGAGCGGTTTGGACAAGCGGCTCGTCGACGGACTTCGAGACGTTTTCGTCATCAACCGATCGAGTGGTAGACTCAGTGGAGTCATTCCTGGCTGACCTGACGCAGCTGGTGAAAACCAAAACACATATCGCCAGCCAGATCGATCGTCTGATTAGGTTCCTAAAATTGGTTGGAGAAGACACGGCGACGGATTTCGAAAGCTTGGTTACCTGGCTCGTTACTTCCTGGCTGGGACGTCGAACTCGACGGTGTAGCGATGGATGTCGATCATCCATTCATTCATGGCGAAATCCATCTCCTTGGTAGATTCAACGAAATCCATGAAATAAATCGGTTCCGCGCGGCTGCGAAGGCGAATCGACAATTTATATTTCCCCGGTATCGACATGGCGGAGGCCGGGACGGAATAAGACGCGACCCGTGTCCCGAGTGGTGGAATGCTGCGCCCTTCCATCCGAACAAAGGGTGGATGATTTATAACGCTCGTTGGAACGCCAGCCGGGCGAATGAACGGGAGTTGGTCGATGTCGAGATTGATCGGCAAATACATTTCGCGATCAGTGCCTTTGATGTTGGTGGTGAGGAATTTTGTTTGCAGATTCACCAGCTGATGGTCGTCGGGAATCTTTCCCGTGCGCACGTCGCGTGAATGCAGGTCGCACATGTCGCCGTGGCTGTCGGTATAGCCGGATTCCCACACTCGTTTCCCCTGTGGATTACATAACGCCACGTTCACCCAGATTTCCGGCTGCGCCCCAAGCGAACCCGATGGCATATTGTGGCCGAGATTCACATTTCTGATCTTGTAGGAAAAAGCGAGGCGTCTGCCCGCCTGGAGGTCGCCTTTGAAAAACGGCCCGTCGATGTGCGATCCATTCTCCATTACCTTTTGTCGCAATGCTCGTTTCTGTTCGAGCATGGCGAGGTTTTCCTTAATGATCTCGCGCGCGGCAAAACGGTCGTCCGGACTTTCCCATTCAGACGGGAATTTTGTATCCTTCGACACATTCTTTTCAAAAGCGTCGGTTCCCCAGCCCGCGCGATAATCGAACTTCAACCAAGTCGCGATCGCGAACGTGGCAGCCTTGGGATTGTGCGGGAAGATTCCGGGATGCGCGATTGGGTAGCCGGGTCCATAAAAGGCATGGTTGGCGTGCTTTCCCCCGGGATTGACTGGAAGGCCGTTGATCACGGCGGACGCTCCCGTCGCGTAGCCTTTGGCAAGGCCAGGTTCCTTCCCCATGTGACAATCCTGGCAGGCCGTTCCGTTTAAAAGCGACGGCGAAGAACGGTATTGGTCCCAGACCACTTCGAGTTTGATCCCTGGGTGGACCGCGACCTGATGGCAGGAAACGCAGAATTCCGATTTGGTGATCGGCTCAAAGTATATTCCTTTACGGTGGATGTTGATACCCGGGCCCGGCTGATCAGCGCTCGTCTTGATGTGATACGTATCGGGATTCGAGACTACTCCCTGAACTCCAGCGCCGCTGCGGCTGCCGTACATCGGCTGAAAGATGTCGCCCTGAAGAATTCGACGCTCAGCGTTTACTTTGGTGTATTGCTCATTGACCCGATGGCAGACGATGCAAGTAACGCCTTCACGCGACACCTCCGGTTTCAGCCACAAAGGCATGGAGCGCGGCTCGTTCATCGACGTGCCAACGCCAGAGTGACAGCGCATGCAAAAGTAGCCGATGGTTCCTTGGGCAAGGTCGTTGATTTTTTGCTCGAACTTGTGAAAGACCGGCGAGATAGAAGCGTAGGCGTGGTTGGAGGAGCGCCATTCGTTATAGATTGTCTCATGACATGCCATGCATTCCGAGGCGCTCGGGTAATGGCTTTTCGCAAACAACTCCGCATGCGGATCGACTGGATTAGGCAGTTGCTTTTTCAAAGGAGAAAGCTCTTCGGGGGGAGGTTCTATCGGCCCGTTCGGCACCAGGACCGGCAGCTTCAGCGGGTCCAAAATCTCGTCGTCGGATTTGTTCGCAGGGGTCTCCTCGTTCAACAGGTCTTGGTCAGACTTTGCCGCGCCCGGTGATCCTGCTGGTTTGGGCGACTCAGTTAAAAGGTCGTCATCCGACTTTGCCTTTGCCGGTGATCCCGCGGGTTTTGGCGACTCAGTTAAAAGATCATCATCCGACTTTGCCGGCTTAACGGTGGCCGTCGGGGAAGCAGCGGTTTTAGGTTGGGCCTGAGTGCTGACAGCAAACGCAACGGAGAAAGCTAATCCCAAAAGTACGCTTCGAAAAAAAGAACGGGGATTTGAATTTATCGCCATGGAACGAAGCTTTTTGAAGCCTATGTCGGTTAGTCCTTCATCTTTTCCGGAACTGCGTGCGCACACCGTAGTAGGGGGTGCGGTTAGGCGTTTTGAGCTTTGGCCTTTCTAAATGCAAGGCAAAACTCTACACTTTTCCCAAAAAAAGCCTTGCATTCCCCGTGGGTAAAAAAAGATAGTGCCCTTAAGGGCTTACGCATTAACCGCAGTATTTTAGAACGTTATATGCAAACCATCTTTGTTCGGAAAATCACGCTAGGATTGCTCTGTTCGACTTGGATGATTACCCAAGTCAAGGCCGCGGCCGATCCGACGAAAATTCTCGGTCCGGAATCATGCGGAAATTGTCACAAACAGGAATTCACCGCCTGGAAGCAGACGCACCACTATAAGACGTTCGAAGATTTGCATCGCCGCCCCTCGGCCATGCAGATCGCCGGTAAAATGGGCGTGCAGCGCATCAAGAGCGAAGGCGCCTGCGTTCAGTGCCATTATACCTCGCAAGGCAGCGGGGCGGAGCTCAAGCCGATCGCAGGTGTTTCCTGCGAACTTTGCCACGGCGCGGCGAAGGATTGGGTGAGATTGCACAACGTCAAATCGATGCAGGCCAAAGCAAAGGAAATGGGATGGATTGCGCCCGATGACGTTTACGCGCTGGCAACAAACTGCTTTCAGTGTCACACCATTCCGAACGAGAAGCTCGTTAACACAAGCGGCCACGCGGCGGGCAGTCCAATCGAGCTCGTCTCCTGGTCGCAAGGAGAAGTGCGTCACCATTTCATGAGCGGCGCAAAAAACGTTCCGAATACTCCGGATCGACTACGCATGCTTTATGTCGTCGGCCGGGTGGTGGATTTGGAATACAGCATGCGCGGCGTGGCCAAGTCGACCGAGAAAGCAGTCTACGCGGTGAACATGGCGAAGCGGGTGGTGGCGGCGAAAGAAAAGGTGAAAGCGATTCTTGCGGTAGTGCCGAAGGACGAGCTAAAAGAGATCGTCGCGACGGCTGATGGCGTTGCTTTGAAGCTGAACAACGAAGCGGCGCTCACTGACGCGGCGAACAAAATCTCGACACTCGCTCAAAAAATCTCATCCACTTATAAAGGAAGTGACCTCGCTGCGGTCGATCCGCAAATTCCTCCTCCGTCGGAATACAAAGGCCCTGTCTTTTCACCCTGACTTATGGGGCTGTCTCAGCGGGCGGGGATCTTCCCGAAGGCGGACGGTCGAGACCGGACCGAACTTCTTCTAAAAGGGGGGTAGTTGATTTATTTCTCGGACGCCGGTGTGTAACGTCAATCCGAGCAGTCCAAGAGTGATTTACTCGCAGAATATTTTTCATGGCTGAAGAACCGGTCAGAATTTCCAAACCGCGGCGCTGGGATGTCCCTTTCAGCAAGGACATGACCGAAGCCGATGTCGACCTACTGATGAAGCATCCTCCCTTCAATCGGATCGACGAGAGCAAATTCCCATCATCGGTTCCGCTCCGGGGCATTCTTTTGAATGACGCGCAGCTGCGCCGCTTTGACGATGGTGACATCGTCGTGCGCGAAGGCGATTACGGGAACTCCGCTTTCTTCATTGTCACTGGTTTGGTGCAGGTGATCCTCGATTCTCTGCCGGCCCGGATGCTCGGACGTCGGGAATCGCAGAAAAAAAACTTTTTTCAATCGGTCGCGCAACTTTGGGAACGACCGCGCTACCCAGAGGTGCGCGACTATGCGCAACGCAAGGTAACCGGAACAGCCACCGCGGAAGTAAAGGCCCGCAGGAGCGAAAAGAAGACGAGCGAGGTCCGTATTTTTCTTCAGGATGTGCCGCGGATCCTAAGCGAAAACCACACGGCCCGGCTTGAAGCTGGCGAAATGTTCGGCGAGATCGCCGCGCTCGGGCGCACGCCGCGCACGGCCACTGTCATCGCCGACGGTCGGACGCAATTGCTGGAAATTCGCTGGCAGGGGCTGCGGGAAATCCGTCGTCACGCTCCACAATGGAAAGCGCGGCTGGATCAACTTTATCGTGAGCGAAGTCTCGACAAACATCTTCGGGCAACGCCCTTCCTGAATGATCTCCCCCCGGAAGCTTTCAAAGAGGTGTTCGACTCCACCCGTTTCGAAACCTATGGAGATTTCGAGTGGCAATCCTCTTATCACACCGGAGATGAGGACATGTCCGGCGGGCGTCTCGCCAAGGAGCCGCTCATTTGTCACGAAGGCGATTACCCGGATGGCATCTTTCTGATTCGGAGCGGCTTCGCGCGAGTCAGTCGCAAATACAATCATGGCGAGCGAACACTTCGCTACCTGAGCAAGGGCCAGTTTATCGGTTTGGAAGAGATCGCCTCCAGTTGGAAGAGGGTTAACGTTGTGCCACTTCAGAACACGCTGCGCGCAATCGGCTATGTCGATTTACTCGTGATTCCGACGGCCGTTGTTCAGCAACACATTTTGCCGCGATTGAACGCAGAAGAACTCCAGCGGCTCGAAATCCAGCCGAGCGACGAACTGGCGGTCGATCTCGAGGAAGAAATCAGCATGAAGCTTGGCCCCGACATGCTGGAGTTTCTCGTGGACAACCGCACAATTAACGGCACTGCGACGATGCTGATCGACTTGGATCGCTGCACCCGCTGCGACGATTGCGTGCGCGCATGTGCGTCGACTCACAATAATAACCCGCGATTCGTCCGCCATGGGCGGGAGATGAATGGCATTATGGTCGCGAACGCCTGCATGCACTGCGTTGATCCGGTCTGTATGATCGGTTGTCCCACTGGTGCGATCCATCGCGAATCGTTCCAGGGTCAGGTTGTGATCAACGATGACACCTGCATTGGCTGCGCGACCTGCGCGAACAGTTGCCCGTATGACAACATCCAAATGGTGGAGACGCGAGATCGGTCCGGCTTTTTCATCCTCGATGAAATGGCTGGCACTCCGATCATGAAGGCTACCAAATGCGATCTCTGCATCGATCAACTGGGCGGCCCTGCCTGTGCGCGCGCTTGTCCGCATGACGCGCTTATCCGCGTGGATATGCGAGATGTGGACAAACTGGCAACATGGATCAATCGCTGAGGTGAGCCCCCTCCTCCGGCGCCGAGTCAGCTTCACTGCGGGATTGATTGTCGCTTCGGCTATCGCCTGGGTGCTCAATCTGGTCCTGCAGATTTCGTTGCGTGACTCCGCGATTTATTCGGGGTTTCTTCTGCTCGCTGTCGTGCTCGGTTTGACTTTTTTCAACGCGCGCAAAAAGCTGGCTTTTCTTCCGCTCATTCGCGCCTCCACCTGGCTGCAGATCCACATCTACGCCGGTTACTTTTGCTTCTTCGTTTTCCTCCTCCATGTCCATTTCTCTCCGCCCCGCGGCGCGCTTGAGACCGTTCTTGCGGTCGTCTTTTGCGTGGTCATTTTCAGCGGCTTTTTCGGCATTTTCATTAGTCGGTTTTTGCCTTCGCGGTTGTTGCTCTCGGGTGAACCGCTCATCTACGAGCGCATCCCCGCTTACCGGCGCGAGATTCAGACAAATGTCGAAGCGCTCATTCGCAAAGCCGAAACCGAAACTCAATCGTCCACTCTGTCCGATTTTTATCTTGGTGAGCTGCGTCCATTTTTTCAACGTCTCCCCGGCGCCTTTGACGCTTTGGGCGGGATCGACCGCCGGGTGAACCGGTTGCTCAAGCAATTGACCGCCTTGAATCGCTACTTGGACGACGCCGAAAAAGCGATCGCTGCCGAAATGCGCGACTGGATCGAAACCGCGCAGAATGTTCACTTCCAATATGCCGCCCAGCGCCTGCTCAAGCTCTGGCTTTACGTGCACATTCCTTTTACCTACAGCCTTATCTTGCTTGCGTTCGTTCACGCTGCTCTGGCCATCATCTACGCCGGAAGATTTTGACGCATGAGGCGATTGCTCGATCAACTTAGCTTCAAAAAAAATCGCTACGCGCGTCCAAACCAGGATTGGATTTGCGGACATGCGGATGAGGGACACCCGTGCCCGCTCGGTCCGGATGAGCGTGGACGCTGCCGTCACACCGGGGAATGTCTTCCATCGAAAAGCGGCGATCGCTGGCTCTGCACTCGGCCTGAAGCGCAAGGGGGCAAGTGCCCCGAAGGTCCGCTTCCAAATGGCGACTGCGCGCACCCCATTCCGCCCTGCCAGCCAAAGCCGTCGTTGCGCCGAACGCGTGGGCAACTCACTTGGCTCCTGGTTGCTCTCACTCTTAGCGTTTTACTGCTCGTTTTCACCGGAAAGGGACGTCGAAAATTGACCAGTCCGGGCGCGCTCAGTGTTCATCATGCGACCTCATACACCGAATGCGAGGATTGCCACACGCTGGAAAAATCTAACTCCCAGTCGGTTGCGCACCTGGACATTTTTCAGAAAAGAGCAGTGGAGGACAGCCAGCTTTGCCTGAAATGCCATTCGCTTGGTCTGCAGCCATTTTCGCCGCATGGCGCGCCCGCCCCCGAGTTGGGCGCATTCACGACGCGAGCGAAGACCGAGAAGTCAGAGCCACCGCTTCTACTCCGGGCCGGGACTGCCGTCGCTAACACTAGTCGGATGAAATCGACTGACCTGGCCTGCTCAACCTGCCACCAGGAGCATCACGGTAAAGACTTTAACATTGCTCATTTTTCCAAAACGCAATGCCAGGTTTGCCATCAGGTCCAGTTCGCTAGCCTTGCCAAAGGCCACCCAGAATTTGCTAGTTATCCTTATCTGCGGCGCACGCGCATTTTCTTCGACCACGCTAGTCATATTCAGGGATATTTTCCCGCAGACAAAGAGAAGGCGCCCACTTCCTGCCAGGCTTGCCACATTCCGGCTGTGTCCGGTGGGAAGATGATCGTCAACAGTTTCGAACAATCGTGCGCCGTTTGTCATGCGGACAATATCGCCAAGTCTAGTTCCGTTGCTTTTTTCCGGGTGCCGGGGATCGATGTCATTTCTTTGGCCAGAGCCGGGATCAGCATCGGGCAATGGCCAAAAGATGCCGATGACAAGCTGACTCCGTTTATGGAACTACTGCTCGGCGCCGATATATCGGGAGGCAAGTTACTCGCTACACTCAAAGGCAAAGATTTGCTCGACCTTAGCAGCGCCTCACCTGAGCAACTCGCGGCCGCCAGCCGGCTTGCTTGGGCGGTGAAGGAATTTCTTTATGACTTCGAAGCCGAAGGTCAGGCCTTTCTGATCAAGAGACTTCAAGAAGGACTTCCCCGCGGGCAAACTTCAGTCCAGCTCACGGCGCTAACTGGCGGTCTTCCCCGCGCCGGTCTCATTTCCTGGCGCAAAGAATGGATGCCTGATCTGCTTCGCGAAGTTTCCGATTATCGCCGCGGCGTTCTGCCGCCGCTTCCGCCCGTACCACGCGCTCCTCCAAAGCCGCCAATTTCTGCGCCCGCAAAGAAAGCAAAACAGCCACCGTCCAATGCCGATATCTTAGGAGGCGCAGAACCTTCGAAAGAACAATCGCCTCCTCCTAAACCGGGCCCTGCTGCGCCACCGGGCGATGATATTTTAGGTGGTGCAGAACCGTCGAAAGAACAATCGACCCCGGCGAAACCAAGTGCTGCTCCGCCACCCGGCGACGATATTTTGGGTGGTGGAGAACCGTCGAAAGACCAATCGCCTTCTGTCAACCCGAGCCCTCCTGCGCCTGTCGGCGATGATATCCTCGGAGGTGCACCGGTCGCGCCTTCGCCGGTTGCCGCTCCGCCCGGCCGTTTTCCTCCGCGGGGAAAATCTGGGAAGCAGCGCGCAGTGGCCGCTGCGGCACCCCTTCCAAAACCTGGTGGCGGGCCGCCGTCTCAACAGAAACCGGAAAGCGAAGCCGCAACCGACGAGAGCTGGATGGCAGCCGGATGGTTTCGCGCCAAGGATGGCTTTACATTATCTTACCGGCCCTCCGGACACGCCGATCCATTTCTTACCGCTTGGTTTAATGCTGCCGGCATTGTGCCCTCGGTTGGTTCGGGAATTCTGCAGACTCTGGCCACGCCCTCGGGTCCGGGCTCGTGTGGCAAGTGTCACACTGTCGATGTAATTTCGAACGGAGCCCAGAGAGTCAATTGGACCGCCGCTCGCTCCGAGCCCAATGCGCATCCTTTCACAAAATTCAGTCATACCGCGCACCTGAGCGTGATGACGGAAAAGGGCTGTCAAACCTGCCACGTTCTTAATCCTGCCTCAAAGTACAACACGTACTTTCAACCCCCGGATGCAGCGAATCCGGGTGCAAACGATCCATCGCATTTCGAGAGTAATTTCGCGCCGTTGGCGAAAATGGAATGTGGCCGATGCCACACGGCTCGCATTGCCGGAGATAATTGTCTCCTCTGCCACAATTATCACACGGGGACATTTGCCACCGACATGAGCCAGGCGGCGCGCATTCATCCTCTTGAACCGCAGAAGTGAGGCGGAGAACGTCGAATCAGATCTTTGGTAAAAAGCTAAAAACAGGGCTTGACCCCACACTGCCGATTCGTTAAACCGGTCGTCCGATTGCGCTCGTGCTCGTTAGGCGAGGGGCAATCACGAGAGGAGAAACATTTCAACCATGAAATTTACGTTGCGGAGATTTCCCCTGCTGGTTGGTGCATTTTTTTGCGCAGGACGCTTCGCCTGCGGCCAAGCCGTCGACGTTCCTACAACTGCGCACGGGTCCGCCCTCATTGAGATCCCGACTGCTCAAACGACGTCTCAATCCAATTTAGACAACGACGTGACAATGGCGGGCGAGTACAAATCGACCAAGAACGTGGTCGAGGAGAGAAAACCAGCTTTCTGGAACTGGTACGTAGAGGATGGGTACATGACGCAGTATAATTTCCGCGGCGTGGATCTGACCCCTGAATCGCACGGAGTCCTGTTTAGTGATGTAGAAGTGACCAAATGGAACTTCACGCTCGGCTTTTATGGAATCCATCAACTCGGCGAGGCAAGGGCACCAAGCTTTTCACTTGGGGAAAGCGGCGGATCGCACAAAACCCCCCATTTGTTGGAAAGTGTGGAGACGATCCAAAGTAGGTTTAATGAAATTGACGTCTTTACGCAATACCACCATGAATTTGGCCCGATTGATGTGACGGTTGGTAATATCGCCTTTTTTATTGATCGACGTGCCAAAACATTCTTTGAAGGCTTTGAGGATGCACCCGTACCAACGATTCAAGACGAGGAATTCGATCGACTATTTATTAAGATTGCTACCGCGGTGATTCCTCATATCCAGCCGCTGGTTACCTATTACCAAACGGTAATCAGCCAAGGTAGTGATCCGGGCCTGCACCCTGGGCGAGCTGTCAACGCCCCTTTTCCCTATGATTTTGAGTTGCCCCACGAACGTAACGACGAGTTTGGAGGCTATCTCGAGGGAAGATTGCGAGAATTTTTTTCGATTACCGACTGGTTAGATTTTAATGCGTACGAATTTATTTCTTACAGCTTCCATGATCGGAACGAAGCGGTAAGAAATCCGATGGGCGATTTCAGAGACATAATACGAGGCCGAAGCTTGACAGGTTTTAATAATGCGCAGGTCGGAGTGGAGTTTCCTATCCATCTGTTTCATTTTCTAGGTTCTTCGAGCACTGAATGGGCGGCACCCGATGTAAGAGTAAGTTTCGTGCCGTTTGGAGCTTACTCCTATCATATTTCGCCTCCTACGGCGAGCACTGCGCGAAATGAGGGTTGGGGCGGGGCAAAGTTTGCAGTAACATTCTAATTTCTTTAAGCGCTGTCTTACAGGGTCGAAGTGTTGGCCCGATTTTCACACCATCGTGACCGACGCCAGCGCATCAGCAGAAAAATGGACTGTCGCGTCCTTGCCCCAGCAAACTTAAGAGTTTCTTACTCCCCAGGCGCACCGGGCCACCAAGCTGAAGCCGCTGCGTGGATACAGTACCAATCTCCGCGGCGGCAGAATGCAGTACCCTCTGGATGTATCTTGGCAATCCGAGATCGGTGGTTCGCCTCTATTGCGCGTTTCTTATCTGCAGCGGAATTCTGGGCAGTCTTCTTCTCGGCGCCAGAGTTGTCGCCGGCCTCAGATGGCAGCCACGGTGCGGCTGCCGCAATAAACATGATGCCTGCGATAAAATATTTCATGATGTAGAGAGTATAGCGCGGTGCACGCATTAGTCGATTGGTTTTAGCCACCGGGAGCCGTCTCCCCGAATGCCGGTTTCTTTGGTTGTTCTTCATTCGACTTCGGGATCGGCGTGGGTTTGGAGATTGGTTTTGCCGGCGGGAACGGTCTCACCGCGGCTTGGCGGGCTACGGGGGGCGCGGGCTTTTCAGCGGGCGCTGGCGCAGGTTGCTTGTTGCGCACCGGTTTTTTGGCAACGGCGATTTCTTCATTTTCTTTTTGTGCCGGCTTACTCGGCGGCTCCTGGACAATGTTAGGGGTCGGTGCGGGGCGCGGTTCTGTTCTCGCTCGCAGGACGATTCCTTGCGATGCGACTTCACCGCCTTTGACGTCCACGTCCCGTTCTTCGGTCATGTAATTGTCCAGCACGATCTGAAGGTGATGTTTGCCAGCAGCAAGATTTGAAAACGTCGCTGGACTTCTTCTTACAACCGAGCCGGCATCAACGATCACTTTCGCTCCAGCAGGAGTGGTATCGACCCATAAACCACCTTCGGCCAGTGGCAAAGATTTTGATTCTGGTGCGCTCTGCACGGCAGGGGCCGGGACCGGTGCGACGAACGCCACCTGCGACTGGATTGGAGATGAAACGGGCTGCGTCTTCTGCGGCTCTGCAGTCTGTATTTTAGGTGGTGGTTGCCCAGTGATTTTCTTCGGAGGCTCGCGAATTGCGAAAAACCATACGCAAGCAGCCAGCACAGCTGCCGGGATTATCGTGAGCGCCGTGCCCCGAAGAGTTTCCTTGCTCAGCGCGAGCACTGCAATCCCCGCTCCGCGAAATAGCAAATTGCTGCCTGCAATTAGCGCGACCGCGATAGCGCGGAGCGCTTTACCGAGGCTGACCATCGCAAAGATGGCGCCGCGAGAGGTCGCCTGAAGTCCGTGAAATATTACTTTGCTCGGTACGATAACGACTGCGGCAGCACCGCGAACCATCGCCAGGCTCGCCGCGGACAGCGTTGCCGCCACGGCCATGGCGGCGCGGCGAAATCTTTGCTTGGGTACGCGCGGCGCGCGGACGACCACCGTTTTCGGACGGGTCTTGACTGATGGAACTTCGGCGCGCAGCCCGGTTGAGGGAGCTGTCTTGCGGGTTGGCGGCGTCGGCCACTGCGTGGGTCTTTGCTCAGTCTTTCGCGACGGGAATGGAAGCCATGCCGACAATCCCCGGGAAGTCTTGGGAGCGGGCGTTGTCAGCAACCCAACAATTTCGATCGCAGATTGTGGACGGAGGGCAGGATCCTTTTGTAAACACGCCGCCACAACCTCTTCCCACATTGGATCGATTGGCTCTCCACCCACGACATCGAGTTCTTCACGCCGATAGGTCATTAGCGGCGGAACTCTTTCGTGAATTTGGCGATCGATGTTTCCGGAATAGAACGGCGGCTTGCTCGTGAGTAATTCGTAAATGGTGGCGCCGACCGAATAGATATCGTCGAGAGATGTGCCTCGCCCGCCATCGAGCTGTTGCGGGCTCATGTAAACCAAAGTGCCGCTGGTGTGGCGGCCCATCGTTGCCATGCTGACCGAATCGCTCAAGCTACGGGCGATGCCAAAGTCGGCGACTTTGAGGTCACCGCGCTGATTGATCATTAGATTTGCCGGCTTGAGATCCCGGTGAACGACCTGCGCATGGGTATGGGCGTAATCAAGCGCTTCACAAAGTTGCTTTGCCCAGTTCCCCAGCTCCCAGCATTCAAAAACTTTACTTTCGCGGTCGGCGCGGATGTTCGACAACGTATCGCCGTCGATGTACTCCATCGAGATGCAGGCCGCATTTTCGTCGTTCACGAAGTCATAAATCCGGACGATGTTTTTGTGGGTCAGCTCCAGGCTGCGGTTGGTTTCGCGCTTCAACTCGTTCAGCATCGCGCGGTCGAAATTTACTAATTCGGGCAGAAATTTGAGCGCGACATCGCGCTCAAGGACATCATCCCGCGCCAGCCAGACCACACCCATTCCCCCGCGTCCCAGGATCTGTTTCAGCGTGTAGCGGTTGAATAGTTTTTGTCCGGAGACAAAATCTCGCAGCGTCACGTCCAGCGGCCCGCTGGCATCTACGTTCACGGACTTTAACCTAAACATTTAAAGTAAAGAAATAAAGGATAAACTAACCTCCCATCGGCCGGTTTTCCTAGGGTGGAGCTGCTGGATCGGACACGCTCGCGGGCTCGAATTCGGCGCTTTTTATAAATCGCCGTCACGATTTGATCGCTCGATCGAGTCCTGGCCCAACGTCGTTGCCGGTCGAACAAGAGAGCAAAACAAGGCTTGACCCTACGTCGACGATTAGTTACACCGGTTCCCCGATTGGCGCTGCCCCCAAACCCGCGGCAGCTGCCGACGATGACTAGGAGAAACATGAAGACATTTAAAGTACCAGTGTGGGCTTCGCTGTCGGTTCTGTTTGCGCTCTGCTGCGCAGCTCATTTGGGATACGCGGAGGGCAGCGCGATTGTTGAAATTCCAACCGCCAAAAACATTGACGCGTCCGATCCGGGGCAAAATTTGACGATGGCCGGTGAGTACAAGTCGGCCAAAAATGTGGTCGAGGAGCAAAAGCCCGTTTGTTGGACCTGGGCTTTCGACGTCGGATACATGTCTGAATATAATTTCCGGGGCACGAACTTAACCCCGGACGCTGATGGCGCGGGTCTCATTACGCTCGAGGTGAGCCGATGGGGTTTTACTTTCGGTGTTACGGGTATTCATCAATTTGGCACCGCGCACTCGGATAGCTTTTCAATCGGTGAAGGCGGCGGTGGCGGAGCGAATGCATTTGGTACCGGTCTTTTTGCCAATCCCCTCCCTATTGGTCCACGCTTTATAGCTATTTCCAGTGGTGTCAGCCCGCACACAATCCAGGATCGATTCAATGAGATCGACATTTTCCTTCAATACCAGCGGTCCTTCGGCTGGATAGATATCGCGGTTGGCAACATCGGATTTTTCATTGACCGGCAGGCGGTAACATTTGTCGATCTTACCAATATTGCCATAACGGTGCCTCCGGCTCCCCCAATTCCCCTGGGAAGCGCCTTCCACGTCGGGCCGCTTCGAACAGTCGAGGATGAGAAATTCGACCGGTTTTATCTCACGCTATCCAGTTCGAAGATCCCTCATCTGCAGCCGGTAATTACTTATTATCAAACGGTGGTAAACGACGGCTCCGAGCCGGCAGTGCTCGGCGCGCCGCTTGCGCAGATATTCGAGAAACTTGGTTTTCCTCCTGGCCTTGTCGGAGGATTGCCCACGGTTCCTGCGTATCGCGGTAGAGAGCGTAACGATGAGCTGGGGGGTTATCTCGAAGGAAGGTTGCGTGGAAACTTTGCGGTTACTGAGTGGCTCAGTCTTAATCCGCAGGGTGTTATTTCTGCCAGTTTCCATGATCGGACCGAGCCGATTGTGGACCCCATAAATAAAAAGGACGCAGTAAGAGGCCGCAGTTTGTCCGGTTGGAATGTCGCGCAGCTTGGACTGGACATTCCGATCCGTGTGCTCCATTTGATGGGTTTTTCGGATGTGCCGTGTGCGCCGCCCGATTTGAATGTGTATATCACGCCATTCGCTTGGTACTCGTACCACATTTCTGATCCTACTCCGAGCACCGACCGCAATGAGTTTTGGGGTGGAGTGAAGCTTACAGCGACGTTCTAATTCTTCCGCTGTAGTGGCAGGCGTCTTCCATGCCATAGCTAATTGCGGCGGTGGCGGGTGTCGTGTCGTCTGCGAGAACTTGTCAGGACGCAAGCCGAAAGGCTTGCGCGACATTTAGCAACTTAATCCCCGGGTGCGTTCGGCCACCAGGGCGAAGCCGCGATGCGAATGCAGTACTGATCTCCGCGATGGCAAAATGCCGTGCCTCTGGGATTCATCTGTGCAACCTGAGGTTGCTGATTTGACTGGGCGCTTGGCTGCTTCGCCGGCGCAGAAGATTTCGCAGTCTTCTTTTCTTTAGCGGTTGAACGATCTCCCGCTTGACACGGCAACGACGTAGCCAGGGCTGCCGCGACCAGAAAACCGACGATAGAGTATTTCACGTTAATGGGACTATACGACTTCGCGTCGCCCAGTCCATCCTTTTAACCGCCGGGAACTCCCCCTTCAAACGGCCGCGGTGGCTTTTGTTGCGGAGAGGCTGCGGGCTTGGAGATGACCTTCGTCGGCGCAGGAGAAGTCGTCGCAGCTTGCCGCGTTACGGTCGCCGGCTTTTCGGTGGGCGCAGCCGCAGGCTGCTTGCTGCGCGTTGGTTTCTTCGCAGTCGCGACCTTTTGTTCATTCTCCTTTTGTGCCGGTTTGCTTACCACTTCCTGGATTACAGTCGGCGTTGTCGCGGGCTGCGGTGGGATTGAAGAGCGAAGCATGATCACTCCTTGAGATACGATCTCACCTTCTTTGACTTCCACGTCTCTGTCTGCCGTTATGTAATCCGGCCGCACAATCTGAAGATGATGTCTGCCAACCGTGAGATTTAAAAACGTTGCTGGGCTTGTTCTTACAATCGAGCCGCCATCGACGATCACCTTCGCTCCGGCAGGAGTTGTGTCGACCCATAAACCACCTTCGGCAGGTGGAGGAGGTTTTGCTTCCGGCGTTCGCGTTACGGGAGGAGGTACTGGTGCGATTGCGGCCACCCGCGATTCCGTCGGCGCGACGCTCGGTTGAACTTTTGGCGGTAGACTCGGCTGGATCGCAACCGATGGTTGGACGACCTGTGGTTTCGGCGGCGGTGGCGGCCGAATCGCGAAATACCAAACACAGGCCGCAACTGCCGCAGCCGGAATCACCACGATAGCTGCGCCGCGAGCGGTTTCCTTGGTTAGAGTGAAAAATGCGTGCCCGCCATCGAGAAGGAGGTTTACGCTCAATCCGGCGCCGGCACGAGCAGCTCGGAATACTTCCGTCGTCCCTGCGGCCAATGTCTGGCCCGCGCTGCGAAGTTTGTTTTTGGCCGTCGCGATTGTTCGGGCCAGCGCAGGACGAAATTTTTTCTCGCGTACGCGTTTTATTCGCGGCGGGACGGTCTTAGTGCGGGTCTTGGATGTGGCTGGACGGGTCTTGGGCGACGTCGGGAATGTGAGCCAACCGCTTTTACGCGGTGCCGTCGCCGCGAGCCGCTCGACGATTTCAGGCGTCGATTGCGGGCGAAGCGCGGGATCTTTTTGCAAACAGGCTGCTACTAATTCCTCCCACAGTGGATCGATTGGCTCTCCACCCACGACGTCGAGTTCTTCACGCCGGGAACTCATCGGCGGCGGAACTCTTTCGTGAATTTGGCGATCGATGTTTCCGGAATAAAACGGCGGCTTGCTCGTGAGTAATTCGTAAATGGTCGCGCCGAACGAATAAATATCGTCGAGCGGTGTGCCTCGCCCGCCATCGAGCTGTTGCGGGCTCATATAGACCAGTGTGCCACTCGTGTGCTGACCCCTTGTTAGCATGCTGACCGATTCGCTTAAGCTGCGAGCGATGCCAAAATCGGCGACTTTGAGATCACCGCGCTGACTCACCATTAGGTTCGAAGGCTTGAGATCCCGGTGAACGACCTGCGCGTGAGTATGGGCGTAATCAAGCGCGTCGCAAAGTTGCTTTGTCCAATCGCCCAGTTCGCGGGTCTCAAAAACTTTACTTTCGCGGTCGGCGCGGATGTTCGACAACGTATCCCCATCGATATACTCCATGGAGATGCAGGCCGTATTTTCGTCGTTCACGAAGTCATAAATCCGGACGATGTTCTTGTGGGTGAGTTCCAGGCTGCGGTTGGTTTCGCGCTTCAACTCATTCAGCATCGCGCGATCGAAAATTACCAATTCGGGCAAAAATTTGAGCGCTACGTCGCGCTCAAGGACATCATCCCGCGCCAGCCAGACCACACCCATTCCCCCGCGTCCCAAAATGCGCTTCAGCGTGTAGCGGTTGAATAGTTTTTGCTCAGAGACAAAATCTCGCAGCGTCGCGTCCAGCGGCCCGCTGGCAGCTCCTACGTTCACGGTTTCAGCCTAACTATTTAAAGTAAAGAAATAAAGGATAAACTAATCCCGCCGGCAGAGTTTTCGGTTGTCGATCTTCGCCAATTCGTTTTATAACGTTTAGCAATGGCGGATGAACAAACGAGGGGGCCAGAGCAGCCAACTCGAGATCAATCAGAGAACAAAGGAGTGTGGCTGGAGACTGTCGGAGAAAAGTTCCCCATAATCGGCGATTGCTCCCTGGGCCGATCCCCCAAGAACAGTATCGTGATTGATTCAAATAAGGTGTCGCGCCGCCACGCGATCATCAACGTTCAAAACATCGGCGAATTCTGGCTGATCGATTTGGGAAGCAGCAACGGAACGTTCTTAAACCATCGCCGCCTTCAGCAGCCGGCCCGGCTCAGCGATCACGACCAGGTCGTCATCGGCGATAAGATATTTATTTTCCATCAGCCGGAATCGATCAGCGATGATTATCGGACCACGTATGCCGAACGAACCATCCGCGAAATTGCAAACCTGCCATGCTGGTTGCTGGTGGCTGATATTGAAGATTTCACACAGTTGAGCCGCAGCTTAACCAGCGACCAACTCGCGGTCATGTTTGGCAGTTGGGTCGCGACCTGCAAGGAAATCGTCGAAACTCATGAAGGCACCATCGACAAGTATCTGGGTGACGGATTTCTGGCGTATTGGCGGGACGGCCCAAGCGCGTCGAAAATGATTGGTGGCGCTGTGAGGGAACTCAAAGAAGCTCAAGCCCGCAACGAACCTCGCTTTCGCCTTGCCTTGCACTTTGGCTTCGTCGCGGTCGGCGGAATGCCATCGATGGGCGAGGAAAGCTTGATGGGCAAGGAAGTGAACTTTGTCTTTCGAATGGAAAAGCTCGCTGGCTCTTTAAACGTATCGCTGCTGGTCAGCGCATCTGCCAAGTCAAAACTCGGCAAGCTCATCAAAGCAGAACCGGCTGGCGCCCACGAACTCAAAGGCTTCGAAAGCAAGTTCGAGTTCTTTAGTTGTTGAAGCAAAAGACGATAACCGCGAAGAATAGAGCGGCAGGCCGTTTCATCGAGTCGCATTCAACTTCTGAGAGAAATCTGCAAACGCCTTGGAAGTCGCCTTGGAAAATTGAGTACCAAAAAAACCAGGATAAGGAACCATCGATTTTCCCGATGACGAAATGGTCTGGAGTGTTCGTCCGGCACCGTTTTTGAAAGTTGCGGTGAAGGAGACGGTGTTTGTGGTGAAGGAAATGGTCCCGACCTTCGCCTGAAGATCAAATATCATGGTCAAGCCTTCGCCTCGAGAAGGCGAACCACCGTCCAGGATTGATACGTTATTAAACCGAGTCCCTAAGGCTTGTCGAAGTTGCTGCAGAATCTCATCCGGGTGCACATCGCTTTTGCCGGCAAGAGGCTGACTCTCATATTCTTGGACGCGCTTTCTGAGATAAAGGATCGCCGCCCTTGTGTTCTCGGTCAGGACCACTTGCACTGACCGGCTGCTCATGCCGCTTTCTATTCGAGCCGGTTTTGCGACTGATGACTTGGATTCGGCTTTTGCCTTTGCCGCCGCTGTCGGCTGTGGCGTTGGTTCCTCGACGATCGGCGCGGGCAGGCGAGGCGCGATGATTATCAAGACGATGACCGCGAAGAGTAGAGCGGCAAGCCGGTTCATCGAGTCGCATTCAACTTCTGAGAAAAATCCGCGAAGGCCCGAGAAACTGCCTTGGGGAATTGCGTACCGAATGCGGGATAGGGGATCGTTGATTTTCCGGAGGCCGAGATCGTTTGAATTGTCCGGCCGGAACTGGTCTTGAAAGTCGCGATGAAGGAAACGGTGTTGGCTGTGAATGAGATCGACCCGACGTGCGCCTGAAGATCAAAAAGCATGGTCAGACCGCCGCTTCGTGAATGCGAACCTCCGCTCAAGATCGACACGTTACTGAAGCGCGTGGATAAAGTTTGCCGCAGTTGCTCTAGAATTTCGTCGGGATGCACGTCGCTTTTCCCCGCCAAGGGCATGCTCTCGTAGGTCTGGACATAGCTCTTGAGATAAAGGATTGCAGCTCTGGTGTTCTCGGTCAGAACAACCTGCACCGATCGGCTATTCATTCCGGCCTCAGCTGCCGGCGCCGATTTCGATTCCGTCTTTGGCTTTGTCACAGGCCGCGGCGTCGGTTCTTCAACAATTGGCGCGGGAGCTCGCTCCGCAGAAAAGACCAAGACCAGGATCGCCAGCCCGAATGCCTTAAGTGACTGCGTCCGCATGTTGCCTTGTTACGGGAAGGTAATCGTTAACGGAAATTCTTTCTTTCCGTCGGGTTGTGCGTGCCATTGGCGAAAGGCGTCGATTGCTGCCTGATCGAGGACCGCTGAGCCGCTCGATTGAGTTACTGTTACATCAGTAACATCTCCGGTTGATGTATCGAAATGTAGCAAGTAGGTGCCGGTGCCGCTGAGATGTGCGTCGCGGGCCGCTTGTGAATATTTTGGGCGTGGACCGTTCATCGATCCGCCAGCTGCGCTTGAAACTTCGGTGCTAGTTGTGGTCGATGTTGTCCGCGGCTGTGATTGTGTTGTGGTTTGAGATGCCGATGTGGTTGCGGCAGAGCCTCTGCGAAAAGTGGTTGAGTCGTTCATAAGAAGGCCTTTCATCGTTAACTCTGCCGTTTGTCCATCACTATTGGGCGTTAAAGTCCATCTAACTTCCCCTACCACACCGGTCTTCCATGAGATCGTGTTGCCATCGATAGTTAATGGCCGTTTTGTGCCGCCTAAGTTATGGCTTAGTTCAACCGAAGTTGCCGTTGGATCGACAGTCACGCTTGACGGAATGTGCCCAAGGACGCCTTGCTTAACTTTTCCACTCCAGGTGCCGGCAAATCGCGCCGGCCCTTCAAGGGCAGGCTTAGGAGTAGCCGTCGGACGCGCTTCTGATTTTATGGAGGATTCTGCATCCGAAGGTCTGGCTTTCGTAGAATGTTTCGCTTTTGCTTTCGGCGCTTCCGATTGTTTCGCGATTGGCGTCGGTTTCTGCTCCTCTTCAACAATCGGAGCGGGAAGTCGATTCACGCAGACACATACAAGGCTAAGCACAATCGCAATAGCTGCTTTGTTCATTAGCGCTAGTTACTATTCGGCAGGTTGCTGGTGGTCCCGAACGTGAAAGTCATCGTGACCTCCTTGGCGCAGCGTGGATCTTGATGCCACTTCCAAAAGGCGGCGCGCTTTTGGCAACGTGATCTCACAGTCTGTTAAAAACGGACGTCGTTTTAAAGAGCATTCCGTTGCTACAAGTCACAACAGCCGTCTTGCCATCTGCGTTTGGAGTCAACGTCCGAATGCCAGCTTGAAACCATGGGCCACTTTTCCACCTGAGCGTTTTCCCGTCGCTTTGCGCAGCGCAGCTGTGAGTTCCGAGTTTCGAGGACGTTTCATTTACGGTTGTGGACGCAGAATCCACCGTGAGTGTGAAAGCGATGTTCCCGTAAATACCTAAGTCAACTGTTCCAACCCATCGACCTTGAAACGGATTGTTTTCGAGTTGTCTTTCCAGCGTGGCACCAGAAATTTGCGCCTTGGATTTGTTAGCGTTCTTATCGGGACTTCTTGATTGTTTTGCTTTTGGTTTTGGCACTACCGATTGCTCCGCGGTTGGCGTCGGTTTCTGCTCCTCTTCAACAATCGGAGCGGGAAGCCGATTCACCCCAAAGAAATACAAGCCCGAGCACAAATAGGATGCCTGGTTTGCTCATAGTTGGAGCTACTATTCGGCCGTTTGCTGCGTAGTCCCGAACGTCATAGTCATCGTAACTTCCTTGGCGCAGTGCGGATCTTCATGCCACTGCCGAAAGGCGGCGATGGCAGAATTGTCAAGCAGCGGCGAGCCGGCGGACTGGCTGACTATGACGTCAGTAACCAGTCCGGTATTTTGATCGAACTGGAGCAGGTACTTCCCGGTTCCGCTCAGATGCAATCCCGCTGCTTCGGGAGGAAATATTGGCTTTGGGCCATCCAGGTTCCGAGCTTTTCCGGAGGGGCGCGGTGTGGATTCCGACTCGGACTTGGCTTTGCCAGAGTCGCCCTCGCTTTTTTCTTTCGGCTTCGAATGCTTGACCTTCGGTTTAGCGGATTGCTCCGGCGCAGGCGTTGGATTTTCCTCCGAGATCGGCGCGGGAAGCCGATGTACCGAGATCAGCAACAACGCAAGAACGACGACGAGCTTTCGGCTCATTGCGAAACTCTTCTAAACACTGAGTGGTCGTCGTTCATAAATGCTTGCAGTCGCACGTGCGCAGTCTTGCCGCCAGGGTCGGGAGTAATCGACCAAACGGGTCGAGGCCAGCCGGGAAACAGCGCAGACAGCGTTTCGCCAGCGAGAGTTGCTTTCGCGGTTCCGTGCTTTGAGCTGAGGCTGTCCCGCCATTCCATCGTTGTTTCGGTTGGATCGACAATCAATTCCGTTTGAATATTTCCCCACGGAACTTCCGGCATGATGCCCGACCAAGTGCCAGCGAATTTTTTTGAGGGTACGGGAGTTGGAGTGGATTTGGTAGTCGATGTTTGTACAGCCCGATTTGATTTTGTCTCTGCTGTACGCTTTGGTCTCGGCTTTGCCGCTGGCGCTGGCGTCGGCTTTTCCTCTTCAACAATCGGCGCCGGAAGCCGATAGGTGGCGGCGAATAGGAAAATACAAACGAAACAAAATCGTGCGGTCGCGCGCATGTCGATCTTACCTTTTCACGGAACAATGAAGGTTTTGCCCGACTTTGGATCGACAAGCTTTGAGCCGGACGGTTTGCCGCGCACGTCGATGAAAACGCGCGATGTCGGATCGAACGGATTGTAGACGAAGCCTGGTCTTTCCGGCACCGGCTTGGCGGTCGGAATCTTTTCGACAGGTTGTGGGACGGCTGTTGATGTGGATGTTCTTCGCAAAGTTGTGTTGCTGTGAATGCCGAGCGGTGAATTAGCGCTCACTGCAGCGGTCGCGTCGCTATTGGGCGAAAAAGTCCAAACGACTTCATTAAAGACGCCTTGGCGCCACGTCACCGTGGTTCCATCACAGGTGGCGGCGTGGTTTTCGGTTCCAAACTTTGAGTGCATCACCACTGACGTTCCGCTAGCGTTTATGACAAGGGTGAGGTCAAAGGTTCCCCAGACAAACTCTGTGATCGATCCGCTCCAAGTGCCGGCAAAACGTTCTTTTGGCTTCGACGGTTCCTTCGGCTTCGTTGCTTCTGCCGGTTTGCTCGCTTGAGAATTTTCTCCGGCCTTCCGTTTCGATTTCGTTGACGGCTTTGGCGCTTCCTCTTGCGGAGCCGGGGTTGGTTTTTCTTCCTCAGAAATCGGCGCTGGCAGCCGATGCACACTGACAGTGAGCAGACCAGCAACCATAAGACAACGAATCGCGACATTCATCAGCTTGATGGTCTGGAAAGTTGTGCGCTGAACCTTCGCCCGTTACCATCGCATTCGTATCCAGCCGTCTTCTGAGCACGTGCAAACCACAGCCTGAACGGCTGCTGCATCGATTGACCGTTGTTAGGCTCAGCCGATGATGAAAAATTTGACCTCAAGGTTCTTTATTCCCGCTGCGAATGGCGAGTACGCCCGCCGCGAGAGCTCTTGCCATCACGATCCGGTTTGATTCCTGTTTGATCCATTCAGCATCGGCCGGATTGGTGAGGAATACCATCTCAATCAAAATCGTCGGCACCTTGCTAAAAATTGAGCCTGTCAACGCGCCTTGCTGGCCGCCGATAAGAGTCTCTTCATCACCGCGAATACCATTGTCTCGCAATTTGCCATGGAGCGCGTCGGCAAATGATCGATGGAACAGCTTGGCTGCCGCCGCCGAGGATCTCAGTACATCTGCGCCCGGCCCAGTCGTGCCGTGAATCGAGCCTTCTTTACGCGGATAGTAAATGGTGAATCCAGTTGAGCTGCCGGCGTCAGCGTGCAGGCGCAAAAATAGATCGGCGCGCGTTCCGTTTGCGATGGCCGCTCGATTTTCATTCGTCACAAACTCGCCTTCGCTCTTCTTCGTCATCACCACGTTGATGCCGTCGTTTTCAAGCTCCCGTTGTAATAAAACCGAGACTTGCCAGTTCACTGAAGCTTCTCGCAGACCATTTGTTAACGCGAGTCCATCATTCTTTTCACTCGGGTGGCCAGGGTCAATACAAACGCGAAACATGCGCGCTGCTTTCGGTGCATCGTCCGAGGATTCACGCGAGCTCTCCGCCATCGCGAGGTGGAATAAAAGCGCAAGCACTAAGGACGCGATGAGAGGTTTCATTGACTACTGTTTTTGGCGACGAGTGCCCTGTAGAAGCTCGAGATTCGTTCTTTCCAGCGCCGATAGGTGCGCGTAAGCTTCGTCTTGAGTCCGGCCATTCACCAAGCGCTCGCGGTACCAAGGGAGCCGTAGGAAGATCTGCTTGATTTCAGGTATTCGAAAATCATACCCACCTCTGGCGTACATTTCATTAATCGCGTAGCGTAACTTTTCGGTGTCCCATAAGGCGACATCTGCTGCTTTCAACACACGGATCCGAGTTTCTGGGAATACTTCGCCTGGCCAAGCTGAGATAGACGACGAATTTGATGCGGTCTCTGACGGCGAAGGCGGCTGTTCCGGCAGCGGAGTCGGAGTTGACTCTTCTGAAATCGGTGCGGGAAGTCGATGCGCTGTTAATAAGAGCAACGCAACGACGACAAGATAGCAGGGCGCTCTGCGCAAGATCGATGGCGTCACGGCGCAGATAGCTGTGCGGTATAGGTGTGCCCTTCAGCCTTGCACTCGTAACTGCCGCTTCGCCCGCCAGCCTCGAAACGTAATGTGAAAGATTCGGGGTCCCACTTAATGTTCGCCGGCTTTGAGAGTACTTCATCGGTCACCGCGTGCAATATTGCGCCGTCCCACACTCCATTGAATCGCACCACCACGTCGCCGGACTTGCTGCTTTGGGTCATGGTTCCGGATTTGCGGTCAGCGGATAAATTAATTGTGAGCGGTCGTGGCGAACTGCTGTACTTATCAATTGTTCCCTTATAAATTGAACTCGCCGTGGCTGCGTTTGCCGACTCTGCCGACAAGTCTGCGGAATAGGTTTTTCCTTCCCCCACACATAGGTAGGACCCTCGCTTTCCGTCCTCGGCAAAGCGCAACGTAAACGCCTCCGGGGTCCATTTGATCGCGCTAGGTTGCGAAATCACGTCGCCGGTGACGGCGTGCAACTCGGTTCCCTCCCACACTCCATTGAATCGCACCACGAAGTCTCCACGCTTGCCGCTTTGCGTCATCGTGCCCGACTTGAGATCGGAGGCCAGTGTGATCGTGAGTGGCACGCTATAGGGCGTGAATGAATTGTAATTGTTCTTCTCGTGAATTGTTCCGGCATACATCGATGCGATTGCCATCAAGGGCACTTCTTTTTTAAAGATCTGTCTGGGATCGAGGCTGGCTTTGACTTCGCGCGGCAGATAACCCTCAAGAAAGAGGACATAGGTTGCCTCGCCCGGTGTCAGGTCCTCGCGTCGCATCGGGGTTGTGCCGATAAGAGCACCATTAAGGAAAACCTTGGCGCCCGACGGCTCACTGCTGAGCTCCATTACTGCTTTTGCGCGCGACAGGGTAATGCTACCCAAGTTTGTAAATTCGTTTTCCTTCACCTCCACTTCTTTTTCGATTGGGTCATAGCCATCAAGAACGAGGCGCATTGGATACCTGCCGGGACGAATATCTTTGAATGTGGCCGGTGTCTTACCGACATCCTTTCCGGCAAGCGTTACTGTTGCGCCAGAAGGCGACGTATCTACGACGAAACCACCTACAGCAGGAGCCGCCGGGATTGGAGGTGCGGCGGCAGTTGTCGAAGCCGGTTGGGCTGCGGCCGGTGCTACTTCGCTAGTCACGGCCGTCGGCGCTTTGGTGAAATTGCGATAAAATCCGAAATACCAGCCGCCGGCCGCGATCATTGAGATAATCATTACCGCTCCAATTACGCTGCCCCACTTACCCGGTTGAGCCGGGGCATCGTGCGCGCCACGACGCGTTTTTGGCGACGGAACCTCGAGCTGCCGCGCAATTTCGGTGATAGATTGTGGCCGCTTCGTTCGATCTTTTGCCAGACACTTTCGCACAACCTCTTCCCAGGCTTCATCAATTGGTCCGCCTTCAACCTCAAGGTCTTTACGCCGTTGCGTCATGGAGGGCGCAACTTTCTCGCGTATCTGCCGATCGATGTTGCCGGAATAGAATGGCGGTCTGCTCGTGAGCAATTCGTAAATGCTGGCGCCGAGCGAATAGACATCGTCAAGATGATCACCGCGTTCGCCATCGAGTTGCTGCGGACTCATGTAAAGAAGCGTGCCGCTCTTCCCGGTTTCGGTCGTCAACATGCTCATCGAGTCGCTCAAGCTGCGGGCGATGCCGAAGTCGGCGACTTTGAGATCGCCTCGTTGATTTACCATCAAGTTCGAAGGTTTGAGATCGCGATGGACGATGCGTGCATGATTATGAGCATAGTCCAGCGCATCGCAAAGCTCGCTTACCCACTCCTTCAATTCTTTGGGCTCAAAAACCTTGTGCGGTTTGTCCGCCCGCAAATTCGACAGGGTATCCCCGTCGACATACTCCATTGAGATGCAGCCTGACACATCGTCATGCACGAAATCGTAAATCCGAACGATGTTCTTGTGAGTCAGCTCCAGGCTCCGCCGCGTCTCACGCTTCAGATCACCGAGCACGGCACGATCGTGAATAATCAGGTCTGGCAGAAATTTGAGCGCCACGTCGCGCTCTAATTCCTCATCGCGCGCCAGCCAGACAATGCCCATTCCACCGCGGCCCAGCGTCCGTTTGAGGGTGTAGCGGTTGAACAGTTTTTGACCAACCGTTAATTCGCGCGCCGTCGCATCCAATCCGTTGCCGGGAGCAGCATTACTCACGACCTTCAAGACTAACGACTTCAGCTGCGCTTATAAAGTAAAAAGTCCGGTCGCTCGCTGGAGTATGCCAGGGAAACATGGATTTGCCGTGTAGGTTAGACTCCTAGGAGGCGCCTCCGGAAAACGGCACGAACTCACCTAGCGGCGTCGTCCTCGATGGTAGCGCGTTTTTCGCGGAAGAAATCCTGCAGAATTGAAGCGCACTCGTTTTGTAAAACGCCGCTCGTGATCTGGCATCGATGATTGAGCGCGTTGTGTTGGAGCAAATTCATTACCGTGCCTGCGGCTCCGGCGCGAACGTCCGGGCAGCCAAAAATTACCCGCCGAATTCGGGTATGGATAATCGCCCCGGCACACATTGGGCAAGGTTCCTTGGTTACATAAAGATCGCAGTCAGTCAGGCGCCAGTCGCCGACAGCGGCCTCGGCTGCGGTCAATGCGAGCATTTCGGCGTGAGCCGTCGCGTCTTTGAGCAGCTCGACTTGATTGTATGCGCGCGAGATAATTTTGCCTTGCCGAACAACGACCGCGCCGACTGGAACTTCGTCCGTTGCGCGCGCTTTCATCGCCAAACGCAACGCCTCTTGCATAAAGGTTTCGTCCAATTCCATGGTCACCGGCGTTTGCCTAACGATCGTGGAAGATCGACATTTTCGTCGAAAAGACACGTCCACGCAGCCTTAAGCTGACGAAGTACTTGTAGACCAATGAAAAAGTTATTCCTCATTCTAACAATCTCTTCTTTATCACTGATCGCGGCGAACGCGACCGAGCAAGACACAGTCGATCGTTCGGCCGTCACGGTCCGCGAGTTTCGCCATATTCCTGAGAAAGGCATTCCGCCGCGCATTCTCCGAAATGCGCGTGGCCTTGCCATCATCAGTGTGGTCAAAGCTGGCTTCTTTTTCAGTGGGAAAGCTGGCGAAGGCGTGGTTGTAGCGCGAACCGGGCATGGTTGGTCCGGCCCGTCATTCATCGGTACCGGCGGCGCCGGTTTCGGGCCGCAGATCGGTGCGCAAGTCACCGATTTTGTCATCGTGCTTAACAATGAACGCGCCGTTCGCGCATTCTCCAAAGGAGGAAACGTGACCCTGGGCGCGGATGCGAGCGTTGCCGCGGGACCAGTGGGACGCGCGGCTGAAGCCGACGTGACACCGAGAGCGGCAATTTATACCTACAGTAAATCGAAAGGCCTTTTTATCGGCGCCTCGCTGGAAGGCGCTGTGATTGGCACGCGCAAGGGAGCGAATCAGGAGTACTATGGACGCCCTGTTTCTGCTTACGATATTTTGAATGGGCGTGCGCCCGCGCCGGCGGGCGCCGCGAATTTGCGTGCAGCTCTTGGCCGCTAAAGCCGTCGAGAGAAGAATCGTGAGCGAAAGCCGATTCATCGTCGCAGGTTGATCGGCTGCTGGTCATAATTTGCTTTACAAGCGAACCTCCGCTTTACGACTTTAAGAGACGTGCGGTCGCGGCTGACAATTTGTCTAACCTGCTTCTGTTTTTCGGCAAGCTGGGCGCAACAGCAGGAGCCCAGCCTGGTCGATCGCCTGCTTAGGCCGGACATGGAGCTTCAGAACAACGCTCAGGGCAAAAGATTTGTCGTCGGGTCTGCCATAGTCCAGCGTCGCAGCAGTGTTGGAACATTTTTGCTGCAGCCAAACCGTGTGGAGAAATCATTCGCCGATACGCCCACGCTTACCACCAGGGAATATCCTTCCCGCTCAACCAGCGTGGGACGCACAGTTTCCTCGACACAATATCGAAGCGCCAACATCCGCGGCCCGGTGGAATCATCGCCCGTTCGCGACATTCACAGGGCGAATGTTTCTCTCGAAGCTAACGTCAGCCGAATATTTGCGGACCAACATCAGTTTCGGGAACAGGGCAAAAGTCAAAAATCGTTGGATCGGCAGAATCCGCCAATGACCATCGACCAGGTGCGGGAGCTGTTGAATAAAAATAAATAGCGCGCTTCGGCAGTTGCACTATTCCATAGTGAATCATGCGACCTGATGAGGCCCTGGCGTTTCTAAAAAAAGGCACTGCGCAAATCATTAGCGAAGCTGAGCTGCGCGAAAAGCTGGCTCTCGAGCGGCCGCTTCGCGTCAAGCTCGGTGTCGACCCGACGACAGCCGACATTCACCTCGGTCACGCAGTGGTGCTGAGGAAGCTGCGGGAATTTCAGGACCTCGGACATCAAGCTGTTCTGATTATCGGCGACTTTACCGGAATGATTGGCGATCCGAGCGGGCGGTCGGCAACGCGACCGCATTTGACGCATAAAGAGGTGACCCACAATGCGCAGACGTATAGGGAGCAAGCCTTCAAGATTCTCGATCCTGGTCGCACTGAGACCGTTTGCAATGGCGATTGGTTCCGCGCCATGTCGTACGAGGATGTGATTCGGCTGAACAGCCGGGTCACACTTCAACAAATGCTGCAGCGAGAAGATTTCCGCGGACGGATCGACAATCAACAGCCAATCCACGCGCACGAGATTCAATACCCGATAATGCAGGGCTGGGATTCGGTCATGGTGCGGGCCGACGTAGAGCTCGGCGGGACTGATCAGCTCTTCAACATTTTAGTGGGGCGCGATTTCCAAAAAGAGGAAAACCAGGCGCAGCAGGTTGTTCTAACCATGCCGATCCTGGAAGGGCTCGATGGCGTGACAAAGATGAGCAAGAGCCTTGGGAACTTCGTCGGTGTAAGCGAGCCAGCCACGGACATGTTCGGAAAACTGATGAGCATCTCGGACAAATTGATGGTGCGTTATTATGAGGTCGTGCTCGGACGCGAGCTGCCGAAAGACGCGAATCCATTTGAAGCAAAAAAGCAACTCGCCTTTGAGATTGTGCAAACCTATCACTCGGCTCAGGTCGCGCAGAGAACGCTTGCCGATTGGAACGCGCGCTTTAGCGAGAAGCGTTTAGACGAAGCCGACCTTCCCACATTTGCAGCGATTGCCGATGAATCGGTGACGGTCGTTGCAACCGCTTATTCACAAGGTTTCGCCATCAAGAAGTCACGCGCGGAGGTGAGTCGATTGATCAAACAGGGCAGCGTGCAACTCGACGGCAAGAAAATTGCCGATCCAAAATCGAAAATCTCGCTGCGGCCAGGGCAGATCCTGCGTCTCGACAAAACGCACGCGGTTCGAATCAAATAGAAACAAAAAGCACGGAGCCGAAGCCCCGTGCTTTTGATTGGACCTATCTGGAAAACTTATGCGGCCGCCGCAGTCTCAAACAATGGAACCATCGGCATGCGCTCGACGTAGGACGTAGCGATGCCTTCGAAGTGCGCCCGGATACTGCGCAATTCCGCGTTCACAAACGTATCGACGAAGTGCAAGTGGCGATCGAGCCACGCGAACATGCGGTTTTTGATGCGGTAATGAATCGCAAGTGTGATCTCGGTGCAGGTTGGCCGGATCTCGCTGAAATCAACCAAGCCCATCACTTCAATATTTCCGCCTGCTGATTCAAAAGCGAATTGGTCCTCGGAATCGCAATCCACCGCCAACAGCGTGGTGCGAGCTTCAAAACCGAGCGGACCACGAAAACTGAAGTCCACCGTTTTTGACGAAGTCACCGTCGCCTTGGTTACCATCAGAAACTGCCGTTTATAGGATTGAATGCTAGTCAGCCGGGCCTTGGCTTCGGCCAGCGGCTGGCTCATATGAAACGTTTTTTCAAGAAGCATATTAGTAAGGTTGTTGCCAGAAGGTTTAGCAACGGAGGTGCCACCCTGATTTACCTGGGGAGAGCCTCTTCCAAGGCTCCGATATGTGTAAGTTTTGTTTACACTTGTGTCCGTTTGATTAACAGACACGGCTAGCTGGAACTCCCCTAAATTTGCCCCATTCTGAGGGTGATTCTGCAGTTCTCGTCACCAGTCCGGGGAGAAGAAACTCACGATGTCGATCTTATGCTGCGCGCGCGTGCTGCTCGACGATGGTCTCCATCATCGAGCGAAAAATCTTCGCGCCATCGGCGCTTCCAAGCCGTGCGTCGCAAGCTCGGTCCGGGTGTGGCATTAGCCCGAAGACATTTCCCTCCCGGTTACAGATACCCGCAATGTTCTCGATCGAACCATTTGGATTCGCTTCGGGAACAATTCGGCCGCGATCATCGGCATAGCGCATAATTACTTGTCGATTGTGATTTAGATCATGCAGTGTCCTGTCGTCCGCGAAATAGCATCCCTCGCCATGAGCAATGGGCATTCGGAGCAGAGTTCCTTCCGGAGAGCCGTGAGTGAATGGGGAATCTGGCACTTCCACCCGGAGCGTCACCATCTCGCAAACAAATCGAAGTGATCGATTACGCACGAGCGCGCCCGGAAGAAGACCGGCTTCGCACAAAACCTGGAAACCGTTGCATGTGCCAAGCACGAGTTTCCCTGCGCGCGCGTCGCCGATCACCGTCTTCATGATCGGCGAGAAACGTGCGATTGCGCCGCAACGCAGATAATCGCCGTAAGCGAAACCGCCAGGCAAAACGATCGCATCGTAATCGCGGAGCGATGTCTCTTTGTGCCAGACATAATCAGCCTGCAGACCTTCGATGCTATTAATGCCGGCAACGCAATCCTGGTCGCAGTTGGATCCGGGAAATTGGATGACCGCGAACTTCATGTCGATCTAATGAGTCAATCCTTTGGCGCGTTGCTCTTCGTGATAATCATTCACCACCAGTGCAGCGTGAATAACTCCTGGGATCCATCCAAGCAGGGTCAAAAGGATGCTGAGAAAAAAACTCGCGATCCGTCCGGTCATTAATACCGCCAACGGTGGCAGCACCACACAGAAAAAATATCGCAACGCTTTCATTTCTTCTTCTTTCTGATCTCCGACTTTTTGCGTTCGCCGTTTGTCTTCACCAGTTCGTAGTCTTCGATCACGGGATTGGAAAGAAGGTCGCGGCAAAGACCGTGCAACCGTTTTTCCAGATCGACATCTTCTCCGTCGACCTCGATTTCCATATACTTACCAATCCGGACGCTGCGGACTTCCGGCATACCGAGATGCCGCATCGCATCGCGCACTGTATTTCCTTGCGGATCGAGCACCGCTTCCTTCGGTTTGACGATCACGTTAACTTTCACGTCTCACACGCTAACGCGGATTTGCCCCGCAACAAGCGGTTCGCAGGAGCGAACTTTGCGGCGGGAGGCCACGAGCTTTTGCGAGTTGGTCTAGGGAAGCCGACGGCTCGGTTTTGGTGAAAACCGAGCGCAAGGCTGTGCCTTTACGGCATTGACGATTCGCGCGAATATCGCCGCGAATGCAACGCATCGGTTGGCGAATTCCAGCGGCATGGCTCACACTTTGCATCGTTTGGAGTTCCACCTGGCTCGCGATCAAAATCGGACTGCGTGATCTGCCGCCGGTTTCTTTCGTCGCAATTCGATTCTTAGTTGCAATCATCGTGCTTACCGCGGTCTCTGCCGGTCGGGTGCCGCTTCTGCCGCGTTATCGGGCCGATTACGTCGTGCTCGCATTCACCGGCATTCTAATGTTCGCGCTCAATTACACGCTTCTCTTCTGGGGCGAGCTCTACGTTTCATCAGGTCTTGCGGCTGTGTTGCAGGCCACCATCCCGATTTTCGGAATGATTTTCGCCCACTGGATGTTGCCGGATGAGCCGTTGCGTCTGCAAAAACTCATGGGCGCGCTGCTTGCGCTGGGCGGCGTCGCGCTAATTTGCATGCGCTTGCTGAGCTTTAGCGGCGTGCTCGCGTTTTGGGGCGGTATTGGAATTTCACTAGGCGGCGCTGGCGCTGCGTTCTCAAATGTCGTTCTCAAAAAGCGCGCAATTCAAATTGCGCCCGCCATGCTCGCTGCCTGGCAGATGATTTTCGGTGTCATACCACTGTTTATTCTGGGTTTCGCCGTGGACGGAAATCCTACGCATTTCCATTGGAGCACGATGTCGATCTTCTGTTTGCTCTATCTCGCCATCATTGGTTCGTCGCTGACCTTTTTATTGCTCTACTGGCTCCTGCCGCGCATGACGGTCACGAATTTGCAGACAATCTCGCTGATCACGCCGCCGGGCGCAGTCATGCTGGGTTGGGCGTTGGGCGGCGAAAAGTTTCCGCTTTGGTCGTTATTGGGCGCTGCAGTCGTGCTCGTTGGCGTATGGATGATTTTCCGCCGAACCAAAGATCCAAGCCTAATCGAAGCTGAAATTGGGATTCCTGATCGTGCTAATACTGTAGACCCGTCCGCATGAAAGATCGCACGGCAAGGAGCGTGAATTACGGTCCGTGGTTGGTCGGCCTTGGCGCGGCCCTTTGGGGAACCGAGAGCGCGTGGCGCATTCCGCTGAACGAATTATTCGACGCAGACGTAATCGTCTTTTGGGAACACGTCCTGATCCTTCTCATGTTCCTGCCGCTCCTTCTGCCGAATCTCGGCCAGCTGCGTAAGATCGACATCCGGACCTGGGGCTATTTGCTCTTTTCCGGCTTTGCCGGCTCAGCAGTCGGCACGATTTTTTTCACCCTCGCGCTCAAACACGGAAATCCGACGGTCGTCAATGTGGTCCTCAATATTCAGCCGGTCATTTCAACCCTGGGCGCGTTTCTCCTTTTCGGCGATCGCCTCGCGCCGCGTTTTTTTCTTTATGCTGCGATCGCCATCCTCGCCGGCATTTTTCTTTCCGTCGAGTATCCCGCGCTCATCGCAGTTTCGTTCGAGCGCGCCGGATTAAATATTGGCACTGGCTACGCTTTGATCTGCGCGTTTTTCTGGGGCGGTTCAACCGTCGCCGGTCGCGGCGTCATGATGGGTATGCCGCTTCGACTTGCATCCAGTATGCGGATCGTCGTTGGACTGATCTGCATGACGTTGATCCTGCTCGTTTACGGCAAACTTCACGGCACGACGCTGTGGCCTGCTCTTGCGCAAACTCACGCCTTCAAAGCGATCGGTTTGCTCATTTTGCTCGGCTCAATCTCAGGCGGTGTCCCGCTTCTCATTTACTTTGAGGGATTACGTCTTACGCGCGCTTCCACAGCCGGTTATTTCGAGATGATGCAAACGCTCGCCGCGGTTTGTATCACCTGGGGATTCTTTCACGCAACGCTGCGGCCCCATCAGGTCGTCGCCGGCGTGATACTCATGGCCGCCGTCGCCATGGTTCAACACGTCCAGGCGAACGCCGAGTCTAACTGACTACGCTGCCGCGCGGCGCTTTTGTTTCACCAGGGAAGATGTCGATCTTCGACGGCCGGTTGCGCCATTGCCGCCCCGCTTTACCCGCCCGGATTGCGACCGGTTGATGCTTTCCTGTAAAACTTTAACAAGATCGACAACGTTCGTGCCCCGCGGTGTCGCAGCTGGTGCCGCCGGCAATGTTTTGTTCTTTGCCTTTGACTCGATCATTTCCATGACCGCATCGCGATACTCGTCGCGATATTTGTCTGGCTGCCAGTCCGAAGACATGCTCTCGATCAACGCATTCGCCATCTTCAGCTCTTTGTCGTTCAACTCCGTTTTTGGACGAGTTAATTCTTCCGGGGTCAGCACCTCGCTCGCAAAATGCATCAGCTCGAGGACGAGAAACAATCCGTCCGGCTTTACCGCCGCCAGATATTCGCGGTTAGCGATTACGACTTTGGCAATGCCGATCTTACCCGTTCCGCTCAACGCTTTGTGCAGAAGGGCGTACGCTTTTTCGCCACCTTTCTGCGGCTCGAGAAAATACGGCTTATAGAAAAACTTTGGATCGACCTGATCAACGTCGACAAAATCCGTGATGTCGATCGAGTGCGTGGATTCGATCCGCACTTTTTCGAAATCTTCGTCGCTTAGAACGACGTAACGGCCCTTCTCGTACTCGAACCCTTTTACGATTTGATCGGCCGGCACTTCTTTCATGTCGGCTTCCGCGACCTTCTTGTATTTGATCGGGCTAAGATCGGTTTTGCGCAGCTGCCGAAAACTGAGCTTTTCTTCGCGGGTTGCCGGATAGACGGCGATCGGAATGTAAACCAGGCCGAAGCTGATACTGCCTTTCCAGGTTGGACGCATAATCAATCTCCTTTGCTTGTTAAACTAGGCGAGGGACTGTCGATTTCCGCCAATTGTGAACAATTGTCAATAACTTCCACATTGGACGAATCCCCGAGCACGAATCGTTCCGAGCTAGGCGGCTTCGCGCCCTACTTCGGTGGCGTCCTTATCTTCCCGCAGGCCGAGGAAAACTGGCTGGCGAAGTTTTCCGTCCCGTGTCCACTCCGCGAACTTGATTTCGGCGACGAACTTCGGATTTACCCAATGCAGTTTTTTCATCATGGAAGGCGTGATTCCTTGCACCCAGTCTCCTCCTTGTTTGGACGGAAGATCGACAAACGGACAATCCTCTCGCTCTTCGTCGCGAAATTTCTTGTCCAAGATCGACAACGATTTCGAGGTGAAGCCGCTGCCGACTTTGCCGGCGAATTTTAATTTACCGCCCTCATAATAGCCGACCAGAACTGCGCCGAAGTATTTGCGCGATCCGGCCGGCAGCGTGTAACCGCCAATCACAAATTCCTGTTCGTTGAGGCATTTGAGCTTGATCCAAGTGCCGCTTCGGCGTCCCGGTTCGTAAACGGAGTCGCGTTGTTTCCCGATTAAACCTTCCAGACCGCGACGTTGGACTTCTCCGAGCAACGATTTCACGTCGCCACTGATCTCTCCGGAATAGCGGATTGGATCGCCGACAGTTCCGCAAAGTTTGGCGAGAACTTGCTTACGTTGTTCGAGCGGGAGTCCGAGCAAACTTTTCCCTTCGAGTTCCAGCAAATCGAAAACGTAAAAGCGCAAAGGCGCTTTTCGCCCTTCCATCTCGAGGGCCTGCAGTAATTGAAATGAGGAGCGACCTTCATCGTCGAGAGCGACTACTTCGCCATCAATCACGCATTCGCGCACCGGCAAATTCTTTACCGCCTCGGCAATTTCAGGAAAACGCGCGTCCAACTTATTTCCATTTCGTGAGATTAACGAAGTCTTGCTGTTGTTCTTAACGGTGATGGCGCGGATGCCGTCGAACTTTAATTCATAAAGCCAATCGCCGTGCCTCGGCGGGTCATCAACGAGCCGCGCTTTCATCGGCTCGATGAACCGCGGTTTCGACGCTGGTAACTTTTTCAGCAGCTGGGACCCGGACCGGATGTTTTCATTTTTGGCGTCGTCGCGTCCTGCTATTTTTTGGTCTTTTTTTTTAAGCGCCGCTTTGATACGCGACTTCAATCTCGATCGTTCGCTCGGATTTTTTTCTTCCCGATTGGATTCCCACTCTGCATCGCGCTCTTCCGCAATCTGTTTCATCGTCCGGCCGGTCTTGACCGACTGATCCTCAGCTTTCTTCGAGGGCGGCTCGGCGCTTCCGCCTGTTTTCAAGATCAACCACTGATTTTTCTCACCATCGCGGCCGCGAATGCGGACTAGTGTCCATTCGCCTATCGCTTTCTCCCCGGCCAGAACAAGATGCAGTTTGCCCTCGCGCAGTGATTTCAACGGCTGCTCGCCATAAACGTAATAGGCGCCGCGGTCCCAAAGCATCACCGTGCCGCCGCCATACTGGCCTTGTGGGATCACTCCTTCGAAGTCTCCGTATTCGATCGGATGATCTTCAACTTCAACCGCAAGATGCTTCTCGCCCTGTTGCCACGGCAAACCTCTTGGCAACGCCCATGACTTGAGAACGCCCTCCATTTGCAGCCTGAAATCGTAATGCAAACGGCGCGCGTCGTGTTTCTGAATGAGAAATCGGGAAGCGCCGCGCACTTGTTTCGGCAGCGGCTTGCCGCCTTTTGGCTCAGCCGTCTTCGAGAAGTCGCGCTTTGCTTTGTATTTCTTCAGGCCCACCGCTTCAACTTAACCGCGGATTACGCGGATGAAACGGATTTTGCTCGGGATGACAGAACGATATTACGCTTCCGCCGGAAGCGGCTCGCCCATGAGGTAGCGGGTAAACCGGCGAATCACAATGTTCTCGCCGAGTTCTGCAATTTTTCCGTTGAGCAGATCTTTGATCGTGACGTCGGGATTTTTAATGAAGCCCTGCTCGAGCAAACAGACCGTGCTGTAAAACTTGTCGAGCTTTCCATCGACAATTTTGTCGGTCACGTTCGCGGGCTTGCCTTTAACCTGCGCCTTGTAAATCTCGCGCTCGGCCTCAATCAACTTTCCAGGCACATCTTCGCGGCCGACGTAGAGCGGGTGCGCTGCAGCGATGTGCAAGGTGATATCTTTGACGAAACCGCGGAAATTTTCGTTCTTGGCCACGAAATCGGTCTCGCAATTCACTTCCACCAGAACACCGACTTTGCCCTGCAAATGAATGTAAGAAGCGACAATGCCTTCCTTCGTCACGCGTGAAGCCTTCTTCCCTGCGCTCGCGATCCCTTTGGTTCGCAAAATCGTTTCTGCTTTTGCCAGATCACCTTCGGCTTCCGCCAGCGCGCGTTTGCAGTCCATCATTCCCGCATTGGTTTTCTCGCGAAGCTGTTTGACAAGTTTCGGATCGATATCGGCCATAACTTTCATTGAATTCCAATTCGACGGGCGCCGTTAGCCGCTCGTTAGGCGGAAACGCCGGCCATTTCGATTTGTTCTCGGATGCGGGCTTCGCCGCTTGCCGAAACGATCGCATCGACCAGTTTCTGCAGCACGATCCGGATGGCGCGAATAGCATCGTCATTTCCCGGAATCGGATAATCAATCATTTCCGGATCGGCGTTCGTATCGACGATCGCGACGATTGGAATGTTCAGGCGCTTTGCTTCATTGACCGCGTTCTGCTCGCGAGTGGTGTCGATTATGACTACGGCATCGGGTAACTGCGCCATTTCGAGAATTCCCTCCAGGTTGCGGCGCAGCTTGGCCGCTTCCCGGTTCAGCGCCGCCAGTTCCTGCTTGCCCATCTTTTTATATTCCGGTGATTGCTCGATTTTCTCAATGTACTGCAAACGTCCAATGCTCTTGCGGATGGTGGCGAGGTTCGTCAACGTGCCGCCGAGCCAGCGCTGATTCACATAAAACTGGCCGCTCGCTAGCGCCGCTTCTTTGATCGCTTCCTGCGCCTGCTTCTTGCAACCAACGAAAAGAATTTTTCCGCCACGGCGCGCCACTTCCTGAAGAAATTCGGTTGCGCGATGAAGTTGCTTCACCGTTTCGTCGAGATTGATGATGTAAATCTGATTGCGCTGCTGGAAGATGAACGGCTTCATCTTCGGGTTCCAGCGCTTGGTCTGGTGACCGAAATGCACGCCCGCTTCCAAAAGCTCAGGCACTAATTCAACTGTGTTTGCCATACAAAAAATCGCGCCGCGGAGGAGGGGGAACGGCGGACGGGGAAGATGCTCTAAGACAAGCAATGTCGCAACTGCAATTTCAAGCCTTTTGCCAAGAGTAGGAAATCTCTACCGAGCCCGACGACGGAGCAGCCATTCTGTGAGAACGAGGACTGCCAGAGTGATGCAAGCGGCCGCGGATAAGAGGCAGTAGTTGCAGAAAGAATGGATGATGAAGGCCTGGACGTAGATCAGCCCGAGGCTTATACAAGCCATGGGAATCGCCATGGAAGCAACCGCGTATCGCGCCTTGTTGTAACCCAGCGTGGCGAGTATGGCCGCGGTCAGGACACCAACATAGGCGATCGCTCCGATTCCAGCGACGGGCACCCCGCCCACGTCGGCATATTTGCTCCCGAGCACGGCCGAACAATCGCTATCGCATCTGACGTAATCGCCGCGCAGATGTTTTACGGTGAGGTAACCGCTGTCAGCCAAGCCGACAACCGCGACCAACGCGGCAACCAGCATGATGATCCGCTGCCGCCGTGTCACTAGCCTCCTTTTGCTAACGCCGTCTGGATCGCGGCGCGAATGCCGCTCTCGTTAAACTCGGCGTTTGGAACCGAATAGCCGTTAATAAAAATCCACGGAGTAGATTTGACACCAAGCGCTTGCCCGCGGGTCTGATCGGCAACGACGCGCTCGCGCAGCTCGCTCGCATCTAAATCTTCAACGAACTGGGGGACATTCAATCCCAGTTCCTTGGCACGGTCGATTAACACGACACGCGGGGCAGGGGCTTCGGCCCACATCCATTGAGTACGGTAAAGAGCATCGGCCATCTCCCAAAAGTGCTTCTGGCGTGCGGCCGCCTCCGCGGCGCACGCGGCTAACACCGCATTCTGATGCTTGTCCATCGGGAAGTGGCGAAACACGACGCGCAGTTTGTTCCCGAACTCGGATTGTAACTTCTTCACCATTGGCTCGCTTCGGGCACACGGAGGACATTGAAAATCACCGAACATCTCAAGTGTCACCGGTGCATCCGACGGGCCCAATGTTTGTGGCGACGTGGCGCCAGGCGGCGGACCTGAAGCGGTCAATGTCACACTTGCTTCGGACATTATCAGGACAGCCACGAAACTGATCCGAGAGAAGTTCTTCATTGGCTAGAGGCGTTGTCCGGTTGTTTTAGCCGCTTCTCCACGTACCTGGCAAGCAACCAGCACCAATCGGAGAGACGGTTGAGATAACGAAGAATTTCGGCGTTCGGATCTTTCAATGTCGCGACGTGTCTTTCTGCCCGGCGGCATGTCACTCGCGCAAAATCGAGAGCCGCGGAAACGGCATTGGCGCCGGGAATGACCCAGTCTTTGGGATAGAGCGATTTGTCCGTTTCAAGGTCGACAATCACCGCGGTGACGCGATCGACCATCTTCGCGTCGCTCAAATGGAAGCCATCCTTTAAGTATCGTTCTCGATCTTCGGGCACGGTGGCGAGCTCGCCCATGACGTTGATTAGATCTTTTTGGGCGGCGAAAATTTCATCGGCCACAAATTTGTCCTCGCAGATGGCGCGGGCGAGCCCGAGCGCGGCGGTCAATTCGTCCACCGAACCGTACGCTTCAACGCGAGGATCGTTCTTCGGCACTCGCCGGCCGTACATGAGTGACGTCTCGCCCTGGTCACCGGTTTTGGTTACGATCGACATGTCCTAAAACAAGAATGTCGAATCAGCTCGCGCCAATTCGACATTCCACATTTTGATATTGTCGATCTTACCCGATCGCCGGTTGCAGCTCGGCTTCGTCCATGGCCGGTGCGCCGATTGGCTCGCCCTTTTCCACGAGTCTGACTTCGCGATGCGCCGGGAATCCCGTGCCCGCCGGAATCAGGTGGCCCATGATGACGTTCTCTTTGAAGCCGCGCAGACGATCGACTTTGCCAAGCGTTGCGGCTTCGGTCAGCACGCGCGTCGTATCCTGGAACGATGCCGCGGAAATAAAGCTGTCTGTTTCAAGCGATGCCTTGGTGATGCCGAGCAACACCGGGACGGCTTCCGCCGGTTTACCGCCTTTATCGACGACCTGTTTGTTCTCGTTCTCGAAGTCGAGCTTGTCGACCTGATCGCCCCAGAGCAGCGAGGTGTCGCCTGGATCGGTGATTTTCACCTTCCGCAACATCTGACGAACGATGATCTCGATGTGTTTATCGTTAATCTCGACGCCTTGGAGCCGGTAAACTTCCTGCACTTCGTTGACAAGGTGCTCCTGTAATTCCTGCGGACCGCAGACTTCCAGGATTTCGTGCGGCACAATTGGACCTTCGGTCAACTGCTGACCTTTCTTCACGAAATCGCCCTTGAAGGCAATGATGTGTTTGGTGAGCGAGATGAGATGTTCCTCTTCCGCGCCCGTCTCCGGGTCCTTCAAAATCAGTCGACGTTTACCGCGAACAGTCCCGCCCATTTCGACAATGCCGTCGATCTTTGCGATCTCGGCCGCGTCTTTTGGACGGCGCGCCTCGAACAATTCGGCAACGCGCGGCAAACCGCCGGTGATGTCCTTCGTCTTGGCAACCTTTCGCGGCGTCTTGGCCAACAATGCGCCCGCGCGAATTTTTTGGTCCTCTTCGACAATGACGTGCGCGCCCGCTGGAATCGAATAGCTGGCGAGCACTTCCTTTTTGTCGCCAACGATGACGATTTGCGGATGCAAATCTTCTTTGTGCTCGATGATGACGGTGCCCATCAAGCCGGTCGCTTCATCGACATCGCGCTTGATCGTAACGCCCGCAATCATATCGCGGAATTCGATCTTGCCGCTCTTGTCGGTCAGAATCGGCACGTTGTACGGGTCCCATTGCACGAACGTCTCGCCTTTTTTCACATGCGCGCCGTCGTCCTTCGAAATCATCGAACCGATAACCACGTTATAACGCTCGAGCTCGCGGCCTTCTGCGTTGTGTACGCTGATGGAGCCATTTTTGCTCAAGACAATCCAGCTGCCATCGAGCGCTTGAACCGTTCGCAAATCGTTGAAGCGCACCGCGCCGTCATTCTTCGCTTTAATGATCGGCTGTTTGAAAGTCTGGCTCGCCGTTCCGCCGATGTGGAATGTCCGCATCGTCAGCTGCGTTCCTGGTTCGCCGATTGATTGGGCGGCAATAATTCCAACCGCTTCGCCCATTTTCACGTACTGGCCGGTGGCCAGGTTCCGTCCGTAACACATTCCGCAAACGCCCCGACCGCATTCGCAGGTCAACACCGAGCGGATCTTTAAGCTCTCTACACCGATGCGCTGTAGGTCTGCGGCAATCTTCTCATCGATGAGCTGATTGGCTTTGACGATTTTCTTCTTCTTGTCCACCGGGTCCGCGATCGTTTCGCAGCTGACGCGGCCGATGATTCGCTGGGCAAGATCGACAACTTCCTCGTCGCCCTCGTAAATCGAGCGGACGACGATTCCGTTTACGGTGCCGCAATCCTCTATGTTGATAATAACGTCTTGTGCCGCGTCGACCAATTTACGGGTGAGATAACCGGAGTCCGCAGTTTTGAGCGCGGTGTCGGCCAGACCTTTGCGCGCGCCGTGAGTCGAGATGAAATACTCGAGCACGCTCAAACCTTCGCGGAAGTTGGAAGTGATCGGTCGCTCGATAATTTCTCCACTCGGTTTCGCCATCAAGCCGCGCATGCCAGCGAGCTGACGCACCTGTTGGCGATTTCCGCGCGCGCCGGAGTCCACCATCAAATAAACTGGATTCAATTCTTTGCGCCCGTCGTTGTGTTCCAGAGTTCGGAACATGACGTTCGAAATCTCGTCGCCGGCGTGCGTCCAGATGTCGATGATCTTGTTATAACGCTCGCCGTCCGTGATGATGCCTTTGCGATATTGCTGCTCGACCTGGCGGATCTGTTTATAAGCGTTTTCGAGCTCGGTCTCTTTTTCCTTCGGAATAATCATGTCCGAAATTCCGATCGAGATTCCCGCTCGTGTCGCCTCGGTGAAACCAAGCTCTTTCAGCTTGTCGAGGGTCGCGACCGTTGCCGCTGGTCCTGCAACCTGATAGCAGCGCCAAATAATGTCGCTGAGTTGTTTTTTGCCCGCCGCTTTATTGAAGAAGCCGAGTTCCTTCGGCCAAATTTGATTGAAGATTACCCGGCCGGCTGTCGTTTCGATCGTCTTCGCGTCGGCGTTGCCAAAAATTGTCTGGCGACCGCGATCCGGATTTTGAAAGCGAATCCGGTCGTGCGTTTTGACCGAGCCTTCGGCCATGGCGAATTCTACTTCAACTGGCTCGGCGAAGAGCGGCAGATGGCCGTCCTTTTTCACCGCCCCGCGCGGATTTTGCGTCATGTAATAGCAGCCGAGTGTGATGTCTTGCGACGGCGTCGTGATCGGTTTACCGCTCGACGGCGAGAAAATGTTGTTCGGCGCCAGCATCAGCATGCGCGCTTCCAATTGCGCCTCGACCGAGAGCGGAACGTGCACCGCCATTTGGTCGCCGTCGAAGTCAGCGTTGTAAGCGGTGCAAACCAGCGGATGAATCCGGATCGCTTCGCCTTCAATCAATTGTGGCTCGAAAGCCTGGATCGACAACCGATGCAGCGTGGGCGCGCGGTTGAGCAACACTGGATGTCCGCGCGTCACTTCATCGAGAATGTCCCAGACTTCGGGCGTCTGGCGTTCGATCATTTTCTTTGCGCTCCGTACTGTGTGCACGTAACCGAGATCTTTCAGTCGCCGAATGATGAACGGCTCGAACAAAACCAGCGCCATCTTCTTCGGCAAACCGCACTGATGCAGTTTGAGTTCGGGTCCGATCACAATCACCGATCGGCCCGAGTAATCGACGCGCTTGCCGAGCAAATTCTGACGGAAACGCCCGCCTTTGCCCTTAAGCATGTCGCTCAGCGATTTGAGCGGTCGATTGCCGGCGCCGGTAACAGCGCGGCCATGGCGACCGTTGTCGAACAACGCGTCCACCGCTTCCTGCAACATTCGCTTTTCGTTTCGAATAATAACGTCCGGCGTTTTGAGCTGGAGTAAATTCTTGAGACGATTGTTCCGGTTGATGACGCGGCGATAGAGATCGTTTAGGTCAGAAGTCGCGAACCGTCCGCCTTCGAGCGGAACGAGCGGACGCAAATCTGGCGGGATCACCGGCAGCACGTCGAGAATCATCCACTCCGGGCGCGCGTGCGAAGACATGAAGCCCTGCACGAGTTTGAGTCGCTTCGCGAGCTTCTTGCGAATCTGTTTGCTCTTGGTCGCACCCATCGCCTTTTCTAACTCTTTGTTCAGCTTGTTGAGCTCGATCTCGGAGAGAAGCTTCTTTATCGCTTCCGCGCCCATTCCAGCCACGAAATCTTCGCCGTATTGTTCCTGTGCTTCGCGATACTCGACTTCGTTCAGGAGCTGCGCCCGTTGCAGCGGCGTCTTACCTGGATCGATGACAATGTAGTCCTCATAATAAATAACGCGCTCGAGCTGGCGTGCGCTCATGTCGAGCATCAAACCGATGCGCGACGGCATGCACTTATAAAACCAGATGTGCGAAACCGGAACGGCCAACTCAATGTGGCCCATGCGTTCGCGGCGCACCCGCGCCAGCGTCACTTCAACGCCGCAACGGTCGCAGATCACGCCCTTGTGCTTGATCCGCTTGTATTTTCCGCAAGAACATTCCCAATCGCGGGTCGGACCGAAAATTCGTTCGCAGAAAAGGCCGCCCTTCTCCGGTTTAAACGTTCGATAATTAATCGTCTCCGGATTTTTGACTTCGCCTTTGCTCCACGATCGCATCGTGTCGCTCGAGGCCACGCCAATCGCGACCTGGTCGAAACCGACCGCTCGCTCTTCGCCCACTAACTCACGCCAGGAATGTTCGTTCATTGATTCTCCAAAATATAGATGTCGATGTTAAAAATTACGCCAGATGCTCAAAGACTGTTGCCGGAGCCTGACCGCCGACTTTGACGTCGAGACCGAGACTCTGCATTTCCTTGATCAGCACGTTGAAAGATTCAGGTGTGCCCGCTTCGAGCGAATTATCGCCTTTGACGATCGATTCATAGATGCGGGTGCGTCCTTGGACGTCGTCGGACTTCACAGTGAGCAACTCTTGCAGTGTATAAGCCGCGCCGTAGGCTTCGAGCGCCCAGACTTCCATCTCGCCGAAACGTTGTCCGCCGTATTGCGCTTTTCCGCCGAGCGGCTGCTGCGTTACCAGTGAATACGGGCCAACTGCGCGGGCGTGAATTTTGTCCGCGACCAAGTGGCCGAGCTTCATCATATAGATGTAGCCAACCACGACTTCTTGATCGAAAGCGTCGCCAGTGCGGCCGTCGAATAACTTCGCTTTGCCGGTTTCCTGGACCCAACTGAAACCTTCTTTCTTGCGCGCATCCTTCAAATACTCGCGGATCTTGCTTTCCTTGATTCCGTCAAAGACTGGAGTCGCAACTTTGAAACCGAGCGCCTTGGCTGCGACGCCGAGGTGGGTTTCCAAAACTTGGCCGACGTTCATTCGGCTCGGCACGCCAAGCGGATTCAACACGATCTCAACCGGCGTTCCGTCCGCGAGGAAGGGCATGTCTTCTTCGGGCACGATACGCGCGACGACGCCTTTGTTTCCGTGACGGCCGGCCATTTTATCGCCGACCGAGAGTTTCCGTTTTGAGGCGATGTAAACTTTGACCTGCTTGATGATGCCGGGATCGATATCGTCGCCACTTTCCACCCGGTCCATCGAGCGCTCACGCTCGAGTTCGAGCTCCGCGAATTTGTGTTCGTAGTGCCCGATGATCTCGCGGATCTTATTCCGGATTGGGCTCGGATCGATCTCGATGTGATCGTAAACGTTCGCCAGTTTGCGCAGGAGCGTCTTGGTGATCTTGCGATTGGCTGGAATAATGATCTCGCCCGTCTCTGCGTTGACCACGTCGAGCGGGATTTTTTCACCGAGTAAAATGTTCGAGAGCGAATCGGTCAGTTGTTCGGTCAGCTCTTCTTTCTTGCGCCGGTGCTCTTCGGTGATCGCTTTGATCTGCTTCTTCGTTTCCGCGGGCGTAAGTTTTTCGCGTGACACTTCCTTGCGCGAAGAAACCTTGACGTCCATCACAATGCCATAAGTGCCCGATGGAACGGTCAATGACGTGTCTTTCACGTCAGCGGCTTTTTCGCCGAAGATCGCGCGGAGCAATCGCTCTTCCGGCGCCAGTTCTGTTTCGCTTTTCGGCGTGATCTTGCCGACCAAAATGTCGCCCGGCTTCACTTCCGCGCCGACGCGAACGACTCCGTCCGGTCCGAGATTGCGCAATGCCTCCTCGCTGACGTTTGGAATGTCGCGGGTGATTTCTTCGGGGCCTAGTTTGGTATCTCGCGCGCCGATCTCGAATTCGTCGATGTGAATCGAGGTATAGATGTCCTCCTTCACGACCTTCTCTGAGATCATGATCGCGTCTTCAAAGTTGTAGCCATTCCACGGCATGAACGCGACCAGCACGTTGCGTCCGAGCGCGAGCTCGCCGTGTTCCGTATTCGGTCCATCGGCGATGATCTGCCCTTTCTTGACGTGCTGCCCTCTCTTCACAATGGGCTTTTGGTTCACGCACGTGCCGGCGTTGGAGCGCATGAACTTGCGCAGTTCGTAAACGTAAAGTCCGTCTTCGGGATCGGTCTTGATCCTCTTCCGATGCTCTGGAACATGGCCGTCTTTAGAGACGATAATCTGGTCGGCTGTAACTGATGCGACCTTTCCGCTATCAATCGCGATCAGCACCGCATGTGAGTCGCGAGCGACTTTGCCTTCCAAACCGGTGCCAACCAATGGGGCTTCCGAAACGATCAGCGGAACGCCTTGGCGCTGCATGTTCGAACCCATCAACGCGCGGTTCGCATCGTCGTGTTCGAGGAACGGAATCAATCCTGCCGCCACTGAAACAAGCTGTTTTGGCGACACGTCCATGTAGTGGACTTTCGACGGCTCGACTTCCAAGAAGTCGCCGCGATAACGGACCGAGACTTTCTCGCCAGTGAAATGGCCACGGCCGTCAACCGCCGCGTTCGCTTGCGCCACCAGGTAATTTTCTTCCTTATCGCCAGTCAGGTAATCGATGTCGTCCGTGACCCGGCCATTGGTGACCTTGCGATATGGTGTTTCAATGAAGCCAAACTCATTGATCCGCGCGAAAGTCGACATCGAGCTGATCAAACCGATGTTCGGACCTTCCGGTGTCTCGATCGGACAAATACGACCATAATGGGACGGATGCACGTCGCGTACTTCGAATCCGGCGCGATCGCGACTCAATCCGCCTGGTCCGAGCGCGGACAGACGGCGCTTGTGGGTCAGCTCCGCCAGCGGATTCGTTTGATCCATGAATTGCGAGAGCTGCGAGCGCCCGAAGAAATCGCGAATGACCGCGCTGAGTGCTTTCGGATTCACCAGCTTTTGCGGCGTCATGCCGTCGACATTGATGTCGAACAAAGTCATGCGCTCTTTGACGAGTCGTTCCGTTCGGGCGAGACCGACGCGGCACTGATTGGCCAAGAGTTCGCCAACCGTTCGAACGCGGCGGCTGCCGAGGTGATCGATGTCGTCGAGCGTACCCTCGCCGCGACGGAGGTTAATTAAGTATTTGATTGCAGCGATGAAATCTTTGTCGGTCAAAATCCGCTCGGTAAGATCAACATCGATCCCGAGTTTCTGATTGATTTTGTAACGGCCGACGCGACCGAGGTCGTATTTTTTTGGATCGAAAAACAAACGCTTCAAGAGCGCGCGCGCGTTAGCAACCGTGGGCGGATCGCCAGGGCGCAAACGACGGTAGATGTCTTTGAGCGCTTCCTCTTGGTCGTGCGCCGGATCTTTGCGCAGTGCTTTGACGACGGTGTCGTCGTTGGAAATGTCGATGACCTTAACTTCCTTAATCCCCAGGCCCATGACCTGGCGCACGGTAGCGAGGGTGAGCGGCTCAAATGCGCGGGCAACGGTCACTTCACCATCGCGGACTTCCGCCGTCAGAACTTTGGTAGCGAGTTTCTCTTCGTCGAGCTTCTCGCTCAACTTCAGGTTCTCGATGTTGTAAAAGAGTTTGATAACTTCCTCGTCGGAGCCGTAGCCGAGCGCGCGCAGAAAGGTTGTGGCCAGGAATTTGCGACGCCGTTTGCGGCGATCGAGATAAATGTAAAGCAGATCGGCGGTATCGAATTGCACTTCGATCCACGAACCGCGATCCGGAATGATCCGGAAACTGTAGAGCACCTTGCCGTTGAGGTGGATGGTCGACTCAAACGCAATACCGGGCGAACGGTGTAGTTGCGAAACAACCACGCGTTCGGCGCCGTTAATGACGAAGGTTCCCTGCGGCGTCATCAGCGGGATCTCGCCCATGTAAACTTTTTCTTCTTTCGTGCCTTTTTCCTCGCGGAGCTGGAAGGTGACGTGAAGCGGCGCGCTGTAGGTCTGACCTTCGCGCTGGGCCTCGAGCGCGGTCAGCTTCGGGTCGCCAATTTCGTAATGGCTGAAATCGAGAACGGCTTTTTCGTCGTAACTCTCGATCGGAAATACTTCCCGGAAAACGGCTTGGAGACCGTGATTTTTACGCTTGGCAAATGGAACGTCCTTTTGGAGAAAATCGACGTAAGAGTTGAGTTGAACCTCAATGAGGTTTGGAGGCTCAATGGCTTCCTTAATTGTTCCGAAGTGGATGCGTTCCGAATTTCGTTCTGACATAATCACCAGGCCACGGGGTTGTTCTCGCGCCGATCCACAATAAATTGCGGCCGCTTGGTACAAGAGCCTACTGCGTCACCGGAGAGCGAGGAGTGCAAAAGTTGCCTCAAAACAGCGGCTTGTCAAATAGACACCACCGTTTTGCTGCAACCTTCGTTTTTACCACCAACTGCAGGGTTAAAAATAAGTCTCCCTTACTTCTAACAAAAACCGAGACTAGACCAAAACGGCCGCCACGCAAGACATTTCGCGCGGCGTTGTAGCCGCCCCGCTCTCTCGGGACGCCCCCGGTTTGAAATCGAAAACACGGCGACAGAGTGCCGTGGCTGCAACGAGCTTACTTGATTTCGACTTTCGCTCCGGCCGCTTCGACCTTTTTCTTGATCTCCTCGGCTTCCTGCTTGGTCACGCCTTCCTTGATCGGTTTGGGAGCGCCTTCGACCAACGCTTTCGCCTCGGCCAATCCAAGACCCGGCACTGCGGCGCGAATTTCCTTGATCACACCAATCTTGTTCGCGCCCATTTCTTTCAGGATGACGTCGAAAGTGGCTTTCTCTTCCGCCGCGGGTGCTGCCGCACCGCCGCCGCCAGCTGGAACTGCCGCCACCGCAACCGGTGCGGCCGCGCTCACACCCCAGTCCTCTTCAAGCTTTTTCACTAACTTTGCGATCTCAAGCACTGAGTAGCTGTTGAGATCCTTGACTGTCTTTTCTATATCTGCTGCCATTTTTTTCCTCCAATTGCCGCCTCCGAAAGCCTTCGAAGAATTAAGATCGACAGCTGCCGACCCGGACAAGTTTTTGTTTCTCGCTCGCAAACGTCGTCGTGACGTTGCGAAAATTTCATCCCGTTACCTCCGTCGGTGGGGATTCGTCTTTCTTTGTCTCCGGCGATGAAGGCACTTCTTTAGATTCAGGAGCGGCTGATTCTGGCGCCGCGGCGGTCGCTTCCGCTGCGGGAGCGCTTTCTTCTTTTGCTGCGGCGTCGCCTTTGCTTGCTTTCGCGTTGAGCAGCCGCGCAAGTGACGACCCGGGCTCATTTAATACTCTCACGAGCTGCGTCGCGGGAGACAAAAGCAACCCGAGTAACTGCGCACGTAAAACGTTCTCGGGTGGCAAATCGGCAAGCGCATCGAGCTCGGCGGTGGAAACGGCTGCCCGATCGATGAAGCCGAGCTTCAGCATCGCCTTCTTGAATTCGGTCACGAAAGTCTTGAATGCCTTTGCTACCGGTGCCACGTCCTTCTTGCCGGTAACGACCGCGGTCTGGCCGGTAAGTTTACCGTCACCGGCCGGGAATCCGGAATCCGTCATCGCGCGCTTCAGAAAGCTGTTCTTTACCACGTGAATCTCAGCGCCCGCGCCGGCCAGCCGTTTCCGCAGCTCGCTGAAATCGTCCACGTTCATGTGCTGATAATCAGCCACCAGAACGAAGGACGACTCCTTCAGCTCTTCGGAGAGATCTGAAACAATGTTGGCTTTTTCTGGTCTCATAGTTAGTGGCAGTCCGGCTCGGACTCGATCTTATGCGGCTTGCCCGGCCAAGTAGGGCGACGGATCGAGTTTCAGGCCGGGCGACATTGTCGCGCTTAAAGTCATTGCGTCAACATATCGGCCTTTGGCCGTGGCCGGACGCGCCCGAACGACCGCTTCGATCACGGCGTTGCCATTTTCTACCAGCGCTTTTTCTTCAAATGAAAATTTTCCCACCGGGACGGCAACGTTGCCATTTTTGTCGAGCTTGAATTCGACACGGCCTGCTTTGACTTCCTGAACTGCTTTCGCCGTGTCTTCTGCAACTGTCCCAGCTTTAGGATTCGGCATCAGACCGCGCGGTCCGAGAACTTTTCCGAGCTTCCGCACTTCGGCCATTGCGGTCGGTGTGGCAACCGCCACGTCAAAATCTTGAAAACCTTCCTGAACTTTTTGGATCAAATCTTTAAAGCCGACGTGCTCGGCGCCGGCATCTTTGGCGGCTTTTGCCGCTGCGCCCTCCGCGAATACGAGAACGCGCACGTGCTTGCCACTGCCGTGTGGAAGGGCGCACGTGCCGCGGACCATTTGATCCGATTGTTTCGGATCTACTCCAAGCCGGAACGAAACCGTCACCGTTTGGTCGAACTTTGTCGGCGGAAATTTCTTCAGCGTCGCGACCGCGTCGGTCAGATTGTAGGATTTTTTACGGTCTACCTGCTCGGCGGCGACGCGATAACGTTTGCTACGTTTTTGTTGCATAATTTTGTGCAGTGTTGGCGAGTTTTTGGCTCTCCTGCTGTAAATCGGGAGGCGCACAATAAAGCAGCGTCGTCGCCTGTCAAACTCTAGGCCGCGTTGTAGCTGCCGCCGTCTCTGGCGGCAAAACAATATGAATCTGCCGGTGAGGACACCGGCGGCTACAACTCTTTAGTCTTGCAAAATACCTACTAATCTTGGTAAAACCTCGGGGTTATGAAAAGCCCAATTCATTATGGTAGATTGTTGATCCTCGCCGCCTTCCTCCTTGCCGCCGGTCACCTTTTCGCCCGACCCATCGGTTTCAGCGAACTGTCGCTCATGGTCCGAATGCATGAGTCCGAGACCGACATTAAAAATGACGTTGCCCAGCGAAAACTTCTCCACGGATTAACTCAACCCCAGGAAGGCATTCTCAAATCACAGGGCGCGAGCGATTCGCTTATAAAATCACTTCGCGATTCGAATCTCGTTGCCTCGAAAGAGGAAGCGACTGCGGCTGAAGCTACGGTCTCTCGAGAACACGAAAATACACCGCAGCAGCAAGGCCCCACGAACTGTCCCGATCGCTGTATTGAAGTTTTTGATGTTGCGTTTGGTCAGTCAATCAATTTAAGCCGGTGGGGCGGCCTGGATTACGAGGTTGCGTTTTATTCGTACCGCTTCGCCGGCGAAGATCACATCCAGCCGGCTATGATCGACAATGTCGGCACGAAGACCGTCGTCTACAGAAGCATCCCCTTCGAAAGCGAAGGCGAAGTGTTCACCGAGGATTGGTACCCGACGAATGGCGTCCGTAACTGGCGGTACACTCCCTATAATGGGAGCGGCGGCACCTTGTACAATGGGCGCGGCGATTTTCGCGATACGCGCTCGATTAACTTCAGCGATTCCGTCGCGGTCCGTTCTTACTCGGCCTCACGCCCGATCGTCATCGATTGGAACGCTCCGGTATTTATCGAGGGACAGCCCTACACGTTCTATCCGGTTTACTCCGCAGGCGGCGTTTCCTTGTACTTCATCAACGGTTCGAGCGATTCGGCCAGGGTTGCGGTCGCGTTTAATCGCTGAAGGGAATCTGCCTAGTCAGCGGGAATTTCGGGCTCAAGATCGGATGAGACTGCAACCGGCGGTACGCTCGGCGGACCGTTGCGGATTATTTTCCCTTCTTTCATCACGAAGGAGACGCGTTCGGTCGCGGTGATGTCGGCGGTTGGATCGCCCGGCATGGCAATCACATCGGCGAGCTTTCCTTTTTCCAAGGTTCCGGTTTTTTGCGCAATGCCGAACAGATCGGCGGTATTTCCGGTCGCAGCTTTGAGCGCATCGATCGGTTGCATTCCGAGATCGACCATCACCTTAAACTCTTTTGCGTTCTGGCCGTGTGGAAATACCGCGGCGTCGGTGCCGAACGAAATCTTAATTCCCATCTTCACCGCGTTCCGAAACATGTCCGACCGCGCGGCTGAAGCTGCTTTCGCTTTGGCCTGCAACGCCGGCGGGTAGTTGTCGATCTTGCTCATGATCCACTCCGTCGCCATCAACGTCGGCGTGAGATATGTCCCTTTGTTTTTCATCAACGTCAGCGTTTCCGGTTTCATGAACGAGCCGTGTTCGATCGAATCGACACCGGCCTCGATCGCCTCCTTCGCGGCCTGGTCACCGTGGCAGTGAACCGCTACTTTCTTGCGCAAGCGATGAGACTCATCGACCAGTGCGACCATTTCCGCTGGCGTGAGTTGCGGCGTGTCCACTTCATCTGCCAGTGAAAGCACTCCGCCCGACACGGCGGCCTTAATCACGTCCGCGCCGTTTTTCACTTCAAACCGCACCGCTTTTCGAATCGCATCGGGCCCATCCGCGATTCCTTGACTGAAATCGGGCTCGTGACCGAAAAGCATGTCGCGAAATCCAGAGGTGGGATCGAAATGTCCGCCGGTCGCGCCGATTCCAAAGGTCGCAACCAGCATTCGCGGACCAACGACCACGCCTTTGTTAATCGAATTCCGCAGCGCGACATCGACGAACTCTTTGCTGCCAACGAAACGGCTGCCGAGATCGCGCACAGTCGTGAATCCAGCTTCCACTGTGGCGCGCGCATGAGTTGTCGCGATGATCGCCTGCTCGGAAACGTTCAGGTCGACTTCTTTCAGCCGGCGCTCGTTGTAGTTCCCGGAAAAATCGAGTGTCAGGTGCGTGTGCCCGTCCATGAACCCGGGCGAAAGCGTGGCATCGCCAAGGTCGATGACTTGGGCATCAGCCGGCGCCGGTAAATTGCTTCCGGCATCGACAATCTTGTTGCCTTGAACAATGACGACGCCGTTTTGCACAAGCGTCTTTGATTTGCCATCAAACAAACGCGCTGCCTTGATGACGATGACTTTATCGGCGGCGCGAGCGCCAATCGCGCAGCTGAAAAAGACGAGGATTATGAATATAAGCCGCAGATAAAGGCGATAAAAAGCAGGGACGTTCATTCCCGCGGTATAGAAATTTTACGGGCACAAAGCAAGGCTATGCGAAGGACCGCCTGCGGTCTTGTTTAACAGATCGGCTTTGGCTTCAATGTTTCATGCTCCAAACATCGACTTGCTACCGAGCGCTCATGATTCTCGTTTTGGTGACGGTGCCGATACTTCCATCGGTCAGCGCCCAAACGAATCCGCCTAAGGGTCCATCTCCAGAACCGAAAGCAGAAACAACTCCTACGCCGGCGCCTGCGACCGATTACGACATTCGCTGGGGCGTGAAAATTCCGTTGCGGGACAAAGTGGAATTGAACGCGACGCTTTACTTGCCGAAAACGCCGGACGGCTCAGTGCCTAAAACGCCCGTCGTCTTCACTCTAACGCCGTACATCTCGGACTCGTATCATGCGCGCGGGGCATATTTCGCGTCGCACGGTTACATATTTGCGCTGGTCGATGTTCGCGGTCGCGGTAATTCGGCCGGTGAATTCGAGCCGTTCGCCAACGAGCCGGGCGACGGTCATGACGTAGTCGAATGGCTGGCGCAGCAGCCGTTTTGTGATGGAAAAGTGGCGATGTGGGGCGGTTCGTACGCGGGCTTCGATCAATGGGCCACGGCCAAAGAATTCCCACCGCATCTGGCCACGATTGTTCCGGCCGCGGCCGCGCATCCGCCGCTTGATTATCCGTCGCTGGATAACATTGGCGAAACTTACGATATGCAGTGGTTCACCTTCACCAGCGGCAAGGCGGGCCAGCAGAATCTTTTTGGCGATTCAAAATTCTGGCGGACGAAATTTCTCGAAGCTTACAAGAAACACATCGCATTCAGCGCGCTCGACTCGTTCGTCGGCAATCCTTCGCAAAACTTTCAACGCATCCTGAAGCATCCGACCGCCGACGCGTACTACGACGCGATGGTGCCGACGCAGGACCAGTTCAAGAAACTATCGCTGCCGATTCTGACTATTACCGGCCAATACGATGGCGACGAGCTCGGCGCGATGACATTCTATCGCGACCACATGGCGAACGCGTCTCCCGACGCGCGCGCAAAGCATTTCCTCATCATCGGGCCCTGGGATCACGCCGGAACGCGAACGCCCACTGATGAAGTGGGCGGCGTGAAATTCGGGCCCGGTGCGATGGTCGATCTTAACGATCTGCATCGGCAATGGTACGACTGGACGATGAAAAACGGCGGGAAGCCGCAGTTCCTGAAGAATCAGGTCGCGTATTATTTGCTCGCGGCCGGAAACACTGGCGCGAATGGCGAATGGAAATACACCGACAACTACGCAAACCTAATTGCGAATCCGAAAACGCTTTATCTCGATTCGAAAAACGGCGACGCGAATGGCGTTTTTCGGTCGGGCACACTGACGGAGGCGCAACCAAGCGGAGGCGTTGATCAATTCATCAACGATCCGCTCGACACGCATCGCGGCCAAGAAGTCGAAGGCGTGGAGCCGAAGGATAAGACTGCGGGTATCGATCAAAGTTTCGCGCTCTGCATTGGCAAGGACGGCCTCGTCTATCACACCGATCCGTTGCCGAAGGAAACGCCGCTCGTCGGTTGCCCCAAAGTTTCGCTTTGGGTTTCGATCGACACGCCCGACACGGATTTGGAGGCCGACCTTTACGAAATTCAACCGGATGGCACGAGCATCAGTCTTTGGAATGATCTGCGCCGGTTGCGTTATCGCGAGTCGCTCCGCGAAGCCAAGCTCGTGAAGCCTGGCGAAATCGTGAAATGCGACTTCGATCCCGGATTGTTCGTGGCGCGGCGGTTGATGAAAGGCAGTCGGCTTCGTCTGGTCGTTTATTCGCCCAATTCAATCTTCTGGCAGAAAAATTACAATTCAGGCGGAGTCGTCCCCGATGAAACCGCGAAAGATGCGCGCACCGCTCACGTCAAAGTTTATCATGATGCACAGCACGCGAGCGCGATTGAGCTGCCGTTGCGCTGATGAAGGTGACCTCGCGGCTCTTGATCGTTGGAGCATTCTTACTTCTGGCGATCAATCTGCGCGCTGCGTCCGAGATCGTAATCGCGATCCGTTATTTGCAGGCCGAAGGGACGAGCCATTCGCACCTCTATCTATATAAAGACGACGGGAAGTTCCTGCGCCAGCTCACCAACGACAACTCCGGACAGGATGTCGATCCGGTATTCGGGCCCGAGGGTGAGATCATTGTCTTTACGCGGGAAACGACTGGTAGCCCACTGGAGTTTTGGAGCGTTCGTCCGCTCGGCGGTGATGCAATGAAACTCGACTCGGCTCCTGATTGGTACGACCAAGCAAAGACTTCGACGTATTTTACAAACCGTGAAACACCGGAGCCGACCGATTCGGCATCGCCCGCCAATGCGTCACCCGAATCATCGCCGTCTCCGAGCGCGGCTGGAATGATGGGCGAGCGGCGAAGTTACAAGGCGCCGGACGGATCGGTGGAATTGATTCTGCGCGAAGACCCGAGCGATCCGGACGATCGAGCCAATGGCGAGCGGCATGGCAAACATTACGTGCTGCGTTATTTGAAAACCGGAATCCAGGCGGATTTCGGGACTCTGCCCGGCTTCTTCGGCGCTTATGAAATACTGCATGAAAGACAAAATCCGGATCATCAATTCCTGTTCGATGGTTTGTTACGGGTGGCGTTCTTCGGTTTGCATTTGAACGGCACCGACGGCGATACCTCTTTTGCGCTCGATCTAAACGGGCCGCGCTTTGTCCGACTTTCTCCAAACTGGGGCGCGCCGGTGCCGTTGCCGGGCGAATCGGCTTTTCTCACACTGACGGAGAATCGTTACGTTCCGATTCCGGGCACGACGAAAACCGTGAACTGCTCTTATATAGAGCATTGGGACGTGCAGTTGCAAAAAATCCGCTACGCGCGACCGAAAACGGCGGCAATCTTTTACGGCGCGTCAGTTTATCGTCCGGAGCGCACGCCGGCCGTGATTACCATTCGTCAAAAAGCGGATTAGCCCGAAAAGATGAAAAGGTTTTGCGCAATTTTACTTATCATTGCCGCCGCTGCCGAGACGCTTCACGCGCAACAAACCGACGCGCTCGACAAGCTGGCGGCTGATTTTTGGACATGGCGCGCCAGATACGCGCCATTCACCGGCGATGATGTCAATCGAATCGAGCGCCCGGGCGGAACGCGCGACTGGTCGCACGCCAAAATCGACAGTGAACGCAAAGAGCTGAGCGAATTCGAAGCGCGCTGGCAAAAATTCGATTCCCACACGTGGGCGATCGCCAGACAGGTTGATTACCGCTTAATTGGTTCGGCCTTATCGCGGGTGCGGTGGGAGCTCGACATTAACCCGAGCTGGCGACGCGATCCGACTTTTTATATCGGGCAAACGCTGACGCCGATTGTGGAAGCGTTGACGGTTCCAGCGCCATACGACGATGCGCAATCGCGCGAAATCCTGACGCGGATCGACAATGTTCCGTCCATTCTCGAACAAGCGAAACAAAATTTGGAGAAGCCGCCAGCGCCATTTGCGCGAGTGGCCGTTCAAGCGCTCGAGAACATTCGACCGCATCTGCAGCAAATGGCCGGCGCGCTGGCGAGATCGACAACCGTTAAAGAGCACGACCTTTACGCTGCAACTGATCGTGCGGCGGACGCGTTGGAAAAATACCGGACTTACTTGCAAGAACTGCTCCCGTCACTTCCCAACCAAACTGCGCTCGGCCGCGACGCTTACGTTTTCTTTCTCCGCAACGTCGCGATGCTGCCTTACTCGCCAGAGCAGTTGCTGGCGGCGGGCCGGCAGGAATGGGACCGCGCAGTCGCTTTCGAAACATTCGAAATCCAGCGGAACCGGGATGTTCCGCCCCTGAAACTTGCGCAAAACATCGACGAATGGGGCAAGGATGCCGCCGCAAAGGAATCGTCGATCCGGAAATTTCTGGGCGAGCACGGCATCGTCACTGTTCCCGATTGGCTCCAGCATTACACCTTGCGGCCAATGCCGGAATTTTTGCGCGCGTTACAGGGTTTCGGCGAAACGGATGACTTCACTTCGCCTTCGCGATTGAATCAGAATTGTATTCGCTATGTAACGGAACCGTCAGCAAAGCTTGGCTACTTCTGGCGAGCCACCGCAGAGGACCCGCGACCCATTTGTGTTCATGAAGGAATTCCCGGCCATTATTTTCAGCTTTGCCTTTCCTGGAAACACGAGAATCCGATTCGTCGCCATTATTATGCGTCGACCGCGAATGAGGGGATCGGCTTTTACGCCGAGGAAATGATGCTGCAAGCGGGATTGTTCGACGACAGCCCGCACACCCGCGAGATCATTTACAATTTTATGCGCCTGCGCGCCCTCCGGGTGGAAGTGGATGTAAAGCTCGCGCTCGGCGAGTTCACTCTCGACCAAGCCGCCAAGTATCTTCACGACAAGGTGCCCATGGATCTGGAAACCGCCCGCGAAGAAGCGACCGCTTTTGCGACCGGACCGGGCGGCGCGATCAGCTATCAAATCGGCAAGCTGCAAATCGTGAAATTTCTGGCCGACGCGCGATTGCAGCAGGGCGATCGGTTCAGCCTGCGCGCGTTCCACGACTTCGTTTGGAAAAACGGCAACGTTCCGATTTCACTCCAGCGCTGGGAATATTTGGGCGATGCCAGCGAAGTGCCAAAGTAACTCGCGGCTTACCGGAATCGGCGTCGGGAGATTTCCTCCTTCATGTCTTCGAGTGCTTCCTCCCGCTGGTCACGGATCGTTTTGATGTAGAAGATCGTGCCAACGATTCCGAGGGCGGCGGCGCCGAGAAAATTGACGTTTGGATTTACGCTCCAAAGATACGCGCCGAAAATTGCCGCCACGCTAACGATCAAATCGCGGACTAAATAGTAGGCGCCGACCATTTGTCCGCAGCGAGCCGGTTCGCAATAACCGATGATGAGTGCCTTGCGAGAGGTGTCGCCGAATTCCTTGAAGCCGCGAATGACGAAGGCAACCACAAGCAGGATGAAGCTGTATGATGGAAATGCATGCGAGATGAGCAAGCTGATCGGAAAAAGCGTGAACATCATAAATGTCACAATCACGAATGGTTCGCGGCCGTATCGGTCGGCGTAATGCGATGCCGGAATGATGCACAGCGTCGCCGCCAGCATTTCCACCGTCGTGAGCAGGCCAATTCCCTTGGCACTCACGCCGATGTAGTCCATCGCGAAGATCACGACCCAGGCGTAGGGAACGCGTTCGCAAAATCGAATCAGGATGTCGCTCAACAGCAGCCGCCGCATCGGTGAATTGAACTCGCGCAAGCTCTGCCAAAAGGTCAGACGTTGTCCCGTCGTTTCCTCTTTGGGCTCGTCGCTGATCTGCCGTTGCACAAAAATCGTCGCGCCGGAAAGAACGATCGAAATCACCAGCGCGATCCGGACGCCGCCGATTACGCCGAAGCGATCGATCAGCACTCCGCCAAAAAACGGAGCGACCATGATCGGCAATCGTTTGATCACCGACTGGACGCCGATGCCCATGGAATGGCGATTTGCTTCCAGCGCGGCCGCGACCAGTGAAAACGTTGCCGGCAAGGAGAAGCAACTCCAAGACAAAAACAGAAACATTCCCGCGATGACCGCTGCCCAGTGCGGCACCAACAGCACCAGCGCGTAGCCGACGATCGATACGATGTTGAAAGTGAGAAACGCGCGCCGATGTCCCCAACGATCGACAATCACTCCGCCGGGATAGGCGTAAACCGCGCCGAGCAATGTCCGAAACGCATCGTAGAGACCGATGACAAAGACGCTCGCGCCAAGTGCTTGCAGGTATTTGGGGACGAAGCGCATCCAAAGTTCTTCGCCTGCGCCAATCATGAAAATGGCGAGCAGCAGAACTACGAGATTGCGCTTAAGCCCAAAGAAATCAGCCAAGGATTTCAAGGAAGGCACGCACGAGTTTTGGCCGGAAGACATCTATTTTTCAAGCAAACTGGGCGAGGTGTTTGCGACTGTTTTGCCGTGCCCATGCGTTCTAGATTAGCGCGCTCTTCCAAAAGTTAACCATGCATAATCGCATTTCGGAAAATTCGACCGTCCTAAGCAAAGTTCCGCAGGTAACGCTTCTTTTCTGGGTCATTAAGATCCTGGCGACCACGCTCGGCGAGACCGGTGGCGATGCCGTCACCATGTCGTGGCTTGGCGAAACGACGGACGAAGCCAAAGGCACCGGCTATCTGATCGGAACGGCAATTTTCGGTGTGATTTTCGTAGCCGCTGTCGTCGTGCAAATCAGAGCGAAGAAATTTCACCCGTTCCTCTACTGGCTGACGATCGTCGCCACGACCACAGTCGGCACTACCCTGGCCGATTATTGCACCAGATCGGTCGGCATCGGCTACACCGGCGGTTCGACGATCTTGCTGACCTTCGTGATTGCGTCGCTTCTGATCTGGCGTTGGTCGACCGGGAGCATATCGATCGAAACGGTGAATACTCCGAAGGTCGAGGTGTTTTATTGGGTGACGATCATGTTCTCGCAGACACTCGGGACGGCGCTCGGCGATTGGGTCGCCGATACCAAGGACATGGGCTATGTCGGGGCCGCCGCGGTGTTCGGTGGTCTACTTCTGTTGACCGCTCTTCTCTACTACTTCACAAGCCTTTCACGCGTCATTTTATTTTGGGCGGCATTCATCTTGACTCGCCCGCTCGGCGCAGTCGTCGGCGACTTTCTCGACAAGCCGCACGCGCAAGGCGGCCTGGCGTTAAGTCGTTACACCGCGTCCCTCGCGCTGTTGGTCGTGATCATCACTCTGATTTTGATTTTCCCGCAAAAGCCGGCGTCAAAAGCGCACTGATTCCGTCAATAAACCAACTGCACGCCGAAATAGCCGATCAACGCAAGCTGATCTTCCGGCGAAACAATTTCGTGGCCCAGCGAAACAATCAGAATGCGGTGCTCATCGAACGCGTGACGCAGACCAAAGTTCACCGTCAGCACGTCGCGCGTGAAATTTATTCGCGACGTGCCATGAAGTTCCGCCATTAACATTGTCGGCTTTGCCAAGTCGTAACCTGCGACGGCGCCGTAAAGAAGTTCGCTTCGGCCGACTGTGCTCGCGAGCGGACCGAATTCTCCGTCGATATGCCAACGTCCGAACGTTTTCGCCGCCTGAAACGGAATTTGAAAACGCGTGCCGTCTTCCGCCAGACCGCGCCGCGCCGATGACGACTGAATATTGAAAATGATTCTCGGAAACATCGACATATCGAATCCGCTTTTTTCTTCGTCGAGAAAACGCCATTTCACTGCCGCTTCCGTTCCGCCGAGGCCGCCGATCGGACCATGATCTTCGCGCTTCAACAACACCGGCTCCGTTTGCAGCGTAAGCTGAATGTGCTCGCCGACGCCGTAGTTCAGATCAATCTCAGGCAAATTGTACGACGTTTCGTTCGATCGATGCTCAAAAGAGATAGCCAAGTTGTTTTCCCATTTTCCGTTGCCCGGCGTGCCGGGGTCGTCGGTGATCATCGGTGGTCCACCCTGCGCGAACACTGCGCGCGCCGCGCAGGCGAGAAAGATCGCGATCGCTGATCGTCGCACGGCCTAATGCTTGGCCGTTTCAGCTGGTCCGTAAACTAACAACTTCAGTGTGTTCGGAACAATCGTCGGCCGCGCCGGAGATTGTCCCGGCGATGGCGAAGGTGGCGGCTGAAATTGCGCGGTCGGCAAGTAAATCCGATGCGTTTTCGGATCGAGTGCCATGGTTCGCGCCCCGCGCTCGGTCTTGAGGGTTTGGACGACGGTCAATTTGTCCGGCGTTTCTTCCTTCAAAATGTTGGTTACACCTTCACCGCAGGAGGCGAAGACCAGTTGCGTCGAATCATCAAAGGCCGCCCCGTCTACGCCCGAGCCGATGGGCGCGGTGCCGACGACTTTGCCCGATTGTGTATCGAGCATTGTCATCATTTTGTTGTGACAAGTGGAGAACAACCGATGATGCGCCGCGTCGAGCGCAATACCGCTCGCTTCCTCGCCGGGCGCGATTGGCCACCGAGCGACAACTTCGTGCTTCGCAACATCAATCACCGCGACTTCGCTTTTGTCTTCGATGTTGCAGTAAACGCGACCCGCCGCTTGATCGACGACGGCGAACTCCGGGCCGCCGCCGAGCGGAATCGTTGCGACAACTTTCGCCTCCTTTGCATCGACTACGGTTACGGAATTTCCCTTGTGATTGAATATGTAAACTTCGTGATGCTGCGGTTCGTAAACGATTGCATCCGGGCTCTCACCAGTGTCGACTTTTGAAATTGTTTTCAACGTTGTTAGGTCGACAACGCTCGACTTCGCTTCTTTTCCATTTGAGGAAAAGCCGCGCTCGAATTCGGCAACGGGCATGAAGCCGTGAACACCCGGCGTGTCGGCAATTTCGCCGGCGATGGTGTTCTTGTTAAGATCGACCACGACGACCTTCGTCGCGTGCGATAGGTAAAGCCGGCTCGTCGCCGATTCGATTGTAAGAATGTCCCAACCGCCTTCGCCGCCGATCGGAATCTCGTTCAAAAATTTGTATGGCTCTTCCGCGACAACTGTCGCGCACCACATTACAATTAATACAGGCAGTAAACGTAAGTGCATTCAGCACTGCTAGCGCATTTTGAAAGAAGTGCACACAAGGTGCCGAGTTAAGAAATTATTCGACGCGATAAGCACGGATTTCGGCCCGCTGCGGTCCGTGGTGCGGCACCGCGACAAATAGAGTATCTCGCTCCGGAACAAAAAGACCGGTGCGCGCGCCGTCCGCCGTGTCGATCTTGGTTAGAGTTTTGTAGTTGTTTACGTCAGTTTGCTCGATGACGTCGATTTTGCCGGCGCCGCAGATTGCGTAGATGCGATAACGCTTGCTGTCGTAGAAAACTTCGTCGGGGTCGCCGGCGATGTCGATCTTCGCGACGATATCGCCTGAATCCGCATTGAGCGCGAGAAGCTTTGATGGAAGCCGGCAGCCAACAAATAGCCGGTGATTCGTTTCATCGAGCGCCATTGGGAAATTTGCGAAAGCTAAATCTGTTTTCCACGTCGCAACGACCTTACCTTGGTCGCGATCGATCACTGCGACGTCACGAGAGTTTGGAACGTTGACGAAAATTCGCCTTCCGCGTTTCTCCAGTTCGAAAGCTTCGGGATGCGCAGACAGTTTGATTGAACCAACTTGCTTGCCGTCCGACGCATTAATGATCGCGATTCCGCCACTGCCAAAGCCAACGAAAATCTTTCTGGCGGCTTCGTCGTAGCGAACATTGTCTGCGTCATCCTTCAGGTCCACCTCGCCTAGCTGCTGAAACGATTTTCCATCGTAGATTTTGCAAATGCCGCAGTCGTCATTGGCAACGAGAAGGCGATCAAGTTCAGAAACATAAGCGACACCTTGCGGCGCGCCGAGCCCGGTAATCGAATGGATTCGTTGGCCTTTGTGCAGATCGACAACTTCGACGCTGTTGTTGCCGAGCGCGCAGACAAACAATCGTTCGTGGAGAGGATCGAAGGCAAAATGATCAATCCGACCCTCGACCCCGGGTAATGCGATTGTTTGTTGAAGTTTGAACGGCTGCGCGTAAGTCGCGGCGATGCCATAACACCAAAGCAGCGCTAGCGCGTAGCGAACTGAGTTCCCGCCAAAGCACGACTTCAATTTTTGATGGGCGAGCTGACTTCTTGCAGGCCAGCAATAAAGAACGCGCTCTTGATTGCCTCCGCCAGATCTTTCGCGCGACCGCGGCCCCAGTAATGGAAGAACATTATCCGCGGTTGCTCGTGCGTCATGTGTTGATGAATCGCGACGATGTCGATCTTCTGTTTTACGAGCGATTTCAAAACAGGTTGCAATTCATCTTCCGTTACCGCGAAGTCGCCATCGACTACTGCGTTATCGTCGCTTCCGGCAAACGCGGCCCAGGTGTTCACGCCCATCGTATTATCGATCTTAACCCCGTGCATCGTCGCCGGTCGGCCGAACGTGAACTTAATCATTCCGTTACTTGCATCCCCGCTGACGCCGAAAGTTTTGTTTAGTGGTTCCGCCGAGATTGAATTTTTCTCCGGAAGCGACGGCGCTTTTTCTGCCATCTTGAATGACTCAGTCGGTTTAGGGTCTGGTCCGCGCACCGCTTTGACCGCATCGTACATTTTCTTCACCGCTCCGGCCAGTTGTTCGACGCCCCCTTCACCCTCGATGTGCATGAAGAAAACTTTTGGATGGTCGAAGAAGAAATGGTTATGCAAAGCGGTCACGCTCAGTCCGGTGTCGAGCGCGGCGGACATCGCCGGATTCACTTCATCTTCGAAAAGAACGGTGTCGCCCATCACCATCGCGCCGTTTTGCGTTTCGGTGAACGCCGCCCATGTGCCGAGCCCCATGAACGGCGGCATCGTCCAACCATCGACCACAACTTTCACGTCGTTGCGTGGCCACGTGACTTTGTAAACGCCGTCCTTTTCGTTCAACTTGCCTTTCAGGCCGGTGATCTGATCGATCTTTGCCGTGTCGAGCCCAGCGGAAGCGATGTCGATGTTTGTGCAGCAGACCGCGCAAACGAGAAGCAGCAGTTTTGTCATTTTTACGTCGCCGGTTCCGCCCCGAATTTTATCGGGGCAGAACTGCAACATTTTCTCGCCTAGTATTTCTCGCCTTTTTCTTTGTGCTCTTTGCCCTCTTCGTGCTTGCTCACGACTTTGCCGTTCGTATCGAACTTGAAGCCCCATTCTTTCCCGTTCTTCTCGATGACTGCTTCGTAGTTCGCTCCCTCTTTTTCCCAGCGAACGATCTTGCCACCCTTCGCCTGTGTGTCGGCGGCTTGTTGCACTGCGGCGGGCACATCAGAACCGCTGATACTTTCTTCTTTCTCTTTTTCGTGTCCCTGCGCGACAACGCCGAAAGCGAGTCCGGCGCTGACCGCAGCGATTGTGAACAACTTTGGTGTATTCATGTTATTTAGTTTCGACCGGTTGGTCGCAAGAGTTGTTCGAATTTCAGGAGTGCTTTACGCGCAGAAAACTGATCGATGCGATCGCAGGACATTGTCTGACAAAATCGATCCGCCATCAGACGGATTCGCCGTGGCGAACATCGTCACTTCGCAGTCGCGAGACGCAGACCGAGAAAAACAAATAGCGCGCCGGCAGTTCGATTGAGCCACTGCGCGATCGTTTCGTTCGTTCGCAATCGTTCGCTGAAAGCTGACGCAAACCACGCCAGGATCAGACACCAGACTGTGCCGGTGGTGACGAAGGTGAAGCCGAGGATCAGAAACGCCAAGACCTTGATGTTCGATGCCGGATCGATGAACTGCGGCAGAAACGCGAGAAAGAAAAGCGCCACTTTGGGATTCAGCATATTAGTCAGGACGCCTTGTCGAAATGCCGCCGCCCTTGTGTTTCGCCGAAAGCTGGACGGCAAACTCAAATGTTTGCGTCGATTGAGAACCATTTTGATACCAAGAAAAATCAGATACGCGCCGCCGAGTAATTTGATCGCCCCGAACGCGAGCGCTGAGGTTGCGAGGATTGCCGAAAGTCCCAGCGCAGCAGCACAGGTGTGAAAAATACTGCCAAGAGAAATTCCCAGCGCGGAAGCAATGCCTGCTTCGCGGCCTTGCACGATGCTGCGTCCTAGAATGTACAGGGTGTCCGGTCCCGGCGTCAGGTTCAACAACACGCCCGCAGTCAGAAATAATCCGAAATCGTGAATACCAAGCATGACTGTATTTCGATTACATTAGCGAAACTATGAACGAAGCCGGCGGTCGCGCACAAGATCGACAAATAATGCCACACCGACATCGTGCCCCGTCGTTCGGCGAAGCGTTTCGGTTCTGGCTGAAACTCGGATTCATTTCGTTTGGCGGACCGACCGGCCAGATCGCGATCATGCAAACCGAACTGGTCGAGAAGAAGAAATGGATCAGCCAGGCGCGCTTTCTCCACGCGTTGAACTTTTGCATGCTGCTTCCCGGCCCTGAAGCGCAACAATTGGCGATCTACATCGGCTGGCTCTTGCACAAAATCAGAGGCGGCATCGTCGCGGGCGCGTTGTTCGTCGTTCCATCGATCTTCGTCCTCTGGGCGCTGAGCTACATTTACGCGGCCTTTGGAAATTTACCCTGGATCGCCGCGATTTTTTACGGACTGAAGCCTGCGGTAACTGCAATCGTGCTGGTCGCGGTCATCCGCATTGGCCGGAAAGCGCTCAAGAACGAAGTCATGTGGGTACTCGCGGTGCTCGCGTTCGCCGCGATTTATTTTCTCAAAGTGCCATTTCCCGCCATCGTGCTCGGCGCCGGCGCTATTGGATTTCTGGGCGGCTTATTCTGGAAAAGTAAATTTAAGACACGCACCGGCGATGAAGGGGGCTCGAAGTTGTCGGTCATCAGCGACGAACAGGAATCGCCGCCGCACACGAAGCCAAGTTTACGTCGCGGCTTCTTGATTTCGTTTGTCTGTTTAGGGTTGTGGTTCGGTCCGACAATCGTCGCCGGCATTCTCCGCGGTTGGGACAGCACGCTTTTCAAGGAAGGATTGTTTTTTAGTAAAGCGGCGGTCGTGACATTCGGAGGCGCTTACGCGGTCCTGCCCTACGTCGCGCAGCAAGCGTTATTTCATTACGGTTGGCTCAAACCGGGCCAGATGATGGACGGACTCGGTCTGGCCGAAACCACGCCCGGACCTTTGATCATGGTTTTGCAATTCGTCGGATTCATGGGGGCGTGGCAACATCCGGAAGGTTTGCCACCGCTGCTGGCGGCGACTTTGGGCGCGCTACTTACCACCTGGGCCACGTTTACCCCGTGCTTTCTTTGGATCTTTGTCGGCGGTCCGCACATTGAGCAACTGCGCGGAAACGAGAAACTGACCAGCGCACTCTCGACCATAACTGCTGCAATCGTGGGCGTGATACTGAATCTCGCTGTTTGGTTTGCCCTTCACGTTTTCTTCCCGAGCGCCGGAGTCATCGATTGGTTCGCGATCGCGCTTTGCGCCGCGGCGTTTGTCGCAATGCTCCGTTATAAGATCGACGTCATCCCGGTCGTGCTCGCCAGCGCGGTGCTCGGGCTGCTTTACACCCTGACGATTTCCCGCTGATGCTTATTATCCGGTCGGCTTCAAACGGTCACACTCTGCCTGGTAACCTTCAATCAGGGCTGCGATCTTGGAGTGGAAAGCTTCTTGGGCGGAGTAAACGTCTCCGATGGATTCAACGAAAGCTTTTTGCTTAAGTTCGTCTTCGATCGTCAAGCTGAGTTCGGCCAGCTTTTCGATGTTGGCGCGGGAGTGGAACTCCAATTCCTTGAGTTTCGCGAGAACGGCAAGCGACTTCTCCAGCTTCGCCGCGTCTGGTTTTTGTTCTGGTTTCGCAGCGGCAGGTTGTTTTTCCTTCAGCTGTTGTGTCTTCTTCGCTGGCTGGTGCGAGTGAGCGGCGTCACCCTTGTGATGCTTTTCTTGGGTGACTTTCTTGGCGTGCGCGACGTTTCGTGGATCTCCCATCAATTAGTACACGATTTTCAGCAAGCTGCCGGTTGTATTCGATCCGCCCGTGCGTCACTTATGCTGCCGTCGAATGCAGCGCGATGCGGTTGCCTTCCGAATCGATCACAACGGCGCGGAAGCCGTGCTCGCCGATTTGTTGTCGCGCCCGCAACACTTTTCCGCCACTGGCTCGCGCAGCTTTGACCGCTTCATCCAAACGGCCTTCGACCGAAAGGTAAATCAGCGGTCCGTTTGCCGAAGGCGTGTTATCGACTCCTCCACTATCGCTGCGAATGCAAAGACAACCGGAAGCATTTTGCTCTTCGTGCGACAGAAGGCCGTACTCGATTCCGCCTTCAGACAACTTGCGAACCTCTTTACCGAGAACGGCGGAATAAAACTTGATCGCGCGATCAAGATTGGTGACCGGGATGTCTGTCCAGCAAAGTGTGTCAGCGGCCATGATTGTCGATGTTGTAATTGTCGATCTTAAATTTCGAGGCGATGCCCTTTCGCATCGTACCCGTAAGTGACAAGCGTTCAACGTCGGGTGTCAGGCGTGATTGCGCGACAACTTAATGATTGTCTATTGCCCGGTAATGGCCGCTGCGACGACGAAGATCGAGGATTACGCGTTCTTGAGCGATACGCAGACCGGTGCGCTGGTTAGCCGCGATGGCTGTGTGGATTGGCTTTGCTTTCCACGCTTCGATTCCGGCGCCTGCTTCGCGTCGTTGTTAGGCACACGCGACAATGGCCATTGGCGGTTTTGGCCGAAAGAAAAGATCGAGACAACGAGTCGCCGATATCGCGGAGATGCCCTGATTCTCGAAACTAAAATCGAAACGAAAAGGGGCGCGGTGCGTTTGATCGATTTCATGCCGCCGCGCGGCGCAAATCCGGACATCATTCGCATCGTGGAGGGAATTCGCGGTGAAGTCGCGATGCAGATGGAGTTGATCATCCGGTTCGATTACGGGCGGACCATACCGTGGGTCCGAACGGCGCACGGTGGATTGGAAGCGATCGCCGGTCCGAACGGACTCATTTTGCGGACGCCGGTCAAAACGTGGGGCAAAGATATGACCACAGTCGCCGAATTCAGCGTCAAAAAAGGCGAGCGCATTCCGTTTGTCCTCACCTGGTTCGCGTCGCATTCGAAGCCTCCGAAAAAAGTGACTCCGAACCATGCGCTGCGTGACACAGAAAGATATTGGAAGAAATGGACGAAGCGTTGCCACCGCAAAACTCCGTGGGATGACGCAGTTGTTCGTTCCCTTGTCGTGCTCAAAGGCCTGACTTATGCGCCGACCGGTGGGATCGTTGCCGCGGCGACCACGTCCCTGCCTGAAGAAATCGGCGGTGTGCGCAATTGGGATTATCGCTACTGCTGGTTGCGCGATGCGACCCTCACCCTGCTTGCTCTGGTCGGTGCCGGTTATCAAGATGAAGCAAAGAGCTGGCGCGACTGGCTTTTGCGCGCGATTGCCGGCAGCGCCGAGCAAATGCAAATCATGTACGGCGTGCGCGGGGAACGTCGTCTGGACGAGTTCGAGATCCCCTGGTTGTCCGGTTACGAAAATTCAAAACCGGTGCGTATCGGCAACGCTGCCTCCAATCAGTTTCAGCTCGATGTCTATGGCGAAGTGTTGAGCACGATGTACCGGGCGCACGAGGCCGGAATCGAAAACCGCGAAACCGATTGGCGCCTGCAAGTCGCGTTGATGGGTTTTCTCGAGTCGAATTGGAACAAGCCGGACGAAGGAATTTGGGAGGTGCGCGGCGGTCCCAAGCATTTCACCCATTCCAAAATGATGGCATGGTTGGCGTTCGACCGTGCTGTTAGGCTGGTGGAGGAATGCGGCTGCACGGCCCGGGATCGCGTCGGGCGGTGGCGAAAGATTCGCGATCAAATCCATGCGGAAGTTTGCGCGCGCGGATTCAGTCCGACCAAGAAAGCCTTTACGCAGTATTATGGGTCGGACGCTCTCGACGCCAGTTTACTCATGCTGCCGCTTGCGGGATTCCTGCCGTTTACCGACAAGCGAGTGCGCGGAACGATCGAAGCGATCGAACGCGAACTGATGCAAGACGGATTCGTGCTGCGCTATCGACCTGAAGACGAAGGTGTGGACGGATTGCCGGGGAGAGAAGGTGTGTTTCTGCCTTGCTCGTTCTGGATGGTTTCCTGTTTGCATGGCATCGGCCGCAAAAAGGAAGCGCGTGAGCTTTTTGAGCGTTTACTCTCCGTCCGAAACGATCTTGGGCTGCTTTCGGAAGAATACGATCCGAGATCGCAGAGGCAACTCGGGAATTTTCCACAGGCATTTTCGCATGTCTCGCTCATAAACGCGGCGATGACTTTGACCGGCCAATGGAGCCGGGTCAGAAGCGCGCACCGTCCTAAAACAAGAGAGCAAAGAAATGAACCACTCGTCGTCTGATCGCTCGCGCATTGCGCTTTCGCGCGAAGAAATGCGGGACTTTGGATATCGGGTTGTCGATCTTTTGGCGGATCATTTTGCGAGCGTGCAAGATGGACCCGTCGGCGCGAAGACGGACCCGGCGCGGCTAATTTCGTTGTTTGATTGCGACCCGCCAGAAAATGGACGCGATCCGAACGAATTGCTCGCCCAACTCGAGCGCGACGTTTTTCCGCACAACCTACATGTCGATCATCCTCGATTTTTCGCGTTCGTTCCCGGCCCGAACAATTTCGTGAGCACGATGGCGGACGCGCTCGCGGCGGGTTTCAATATTTTCAATGGGACCTGGTTCGGCGGATCGGCGGCGGCGGCGCTCGAGCTCGGAGTTGTTCGTTGGCTCGGTCGACTTTGCGGATTGCCAACCACTGCTGGCGGCTTGTTCGTTAGCGGCGGCTCCGTCGCAAATATGACCGGCCTGTTTGCTGCGCGTCGTGCGCTGCTGCAAGATCGAGTCGAAGGCGCGACTGTTTATTTCTCGGACCAGACGCATTCGTCGGTTGAACGAGCGTTACGTGTTATCGGTTTTGCCGGGGAGCAAATTCGGAAACTCGAAAGCGATAAGGACTTTCGTTTGTCCATCAAAAATCTGCGTGCGGCTATTACAGACGATCGTAGAAAAGGTCTGCGTCCCTTCTGCATCGTCGCGAACGCGGGAACAACGAATACCGGCGCGGTCGATCCCATTCCGGAATTGGCGGACCAGGCCGCGAAAGAAAAACTTTGGCTCCATGTCGACGGCGCTTTCGGAGCCGCCGCCATTTTGTCCGAACGAGGCCGGGCGCTTTTACATGGTCTCGGTCGCGCCGATTCACTGACGCTCGATCCGCATAAATGGCTGTTTCAATCGTTTGAGTGCGGCTGCGTTTTGGTGCGCGACGCCGCGCTGTTGAAATCCGCATTTCAGATTAAGGCCGATTATCTGCGCGATGTTTATCGGGAGATTGAGGAAATCAACCCATGCGATTACGGGATTCAACTGACGCGAAGTTTTCGCGCGCTCAAAATCTGGCTGTCGTTGCAAGCTTTCGGCCTGGCCGCGTTTCGTCAGGCGATCACGCGCGGATTCGAGCTGGCCGAACTCGCGGAACGCGAGCTGCGTGCACGGAAAGGCTGGGAAATTCTTTCTCCCGCGCAGATGGCGACGGTTTGTTTTCGTTTTGGAAAGAGTGACGAACTTCAAACGCAACTTGTCGATGCCATGATGACGGACGGCTACGCCTTGCTGACGTCAACTGAGTTGCGCGGCGCCGTTTCGCTGCGCTTGTGCACGATCAATCCGCGAACAACTGAAGCAGACATTGTTGGGACCGTGGATCGGCTAGATAAGCTCGCGCGACAGAGCAGGTAGGGGCGATTGACCTCAATCGCCCGCGGGCGGTTCGGTGAACCGCCCCTACCAATTTAGTCCGCGGCCGCGTTTTGAATCAAAACCCAAAGGACTAGGACGAGCGACATGATTACTCCTTGTGACGAATGGATCCGGCTCCAGTGATGTGTTTTTCAACAGTCGGCGGATTGCCGGCATAAATCACTTTGCCTGCGCCGGTGATGGAGACTTTCAGTGTTTCGCTGACGGCGACTTCGGCGTGCGATGCGCCGGTTGACGAGATCTCGGCGGTCTTGGTCTGCAAAGATGCTGCTTCCAATTTGCTGGCGCCGGTCATGTCAGTCACAAGGTCATCTACGTTGCCGTCGAGGGTGATTTTGGCTGCCCCGGTTGATTCAACCGCGAAACTGTGTCCAGAAAGTTGATTCGCCGTGAGCCGGGCTGCGCCGGTCAATGTTGCGCCCGAGCGAGTCGAGCTGGAGATGGCGACTTTGATCCCGTGGCGCGACCAGATATTTCCATGCGAGTGCAACCGCAGCCGATGGTCGATGTTTTGACTGTCGATGTAGCGCAAAAGATTCTCATCGGCGGTGATGCTGAGCGATGGCGGACCGCTGCGCCACTCGATCTGAAAGCCGCCGCCGGCTTCAATTTCGGAAAAATCGCCGACCGAACGTGTGTCAGTGACAATGTGACCATTGCCCACAATGCCGCCCCAGCGGCAGCCCGCAGCCGAAAGAATCAGGCCGGCGAGGAAAGCGATCGTTATCTTATTCATAATAGTGCTCTTACTGATGAGACGAGGCCATCGGCTGTTTTGGATTCAAAAATCTGGCGAGATCGGCCTATTTCAAGATTTTGAATTTCACCGTCTCGGTCAGGGCATCGTCCACGAAAAATTCCAAGCGGTAGTTGCCGGGAGCCCAACCGCCTTCGGGCTCTGAAAGCGTGAAGGTGCCTTTTGCATTCGGGGCCGGTGCGACGCTGCTGGAGTCGTCGATCTCGTAATCGGCCGTTACGTCCGCGACGTTTTCGGCGATAAAGACGGCGCGAATCTGAGCGTAATCGGGCAGCCCCTGGCCGCGCCAGCGCGCATAAATCGCGGGTGTGTCTGCCTTAAGTTCCGCTTTGGATTCTCCAGTTGGTTCGCTTGAAACACCGGCGGAAAATTTCTCAGACTGAGGCGTCGCATTTTTTTGCGGCGCAGACGTGATTTTTGGCCTTTCCTTCAGGTCAAGCGCCGTCTTCTGCAAGAGAAGACCGGATGGGCCATTGATTCTCGTTACAACTTTAACAAATCCAGTTCCGGGCACGAACCAGCGATCGATTGTCGCCGGCGCCGGCAAAGTCTGCTCACAATGAATGCGCCAGGCATGAAATTTTCCCGCTGGAACATCGACATCTTCTTCGCCGGCGATCTGGTAGCGTTGATTTACCTGCGTGTCTGCAATCGCCCCATCGAAGTTCCAACTCCTTCCTTTTTTCAACGGCGCGGACAACATGATTTGTGGCGGAACTAATTTTGTGATCGCGCCTTGAGCGTCGGTCCGGGCCGGACAAATGATCCCGCGTTCCTCGACGGCGATGAGATCGACGCTTTCGAGCGTTTCGCCGCGATAGATCTCAAGTCGTCGCAAGTCTTTGTTGTCGATCTTCTCGGTACCACCGAGACGATAGCTAACGGAAAGATGCTCTTCCTCATTCGGCTCTGTTAAATCGAGATCGTCACTGGTTCTTTCCTGCACCAGGTCGTAATTCCAGGTTGTGCCCTCAGTCGTCGGGAGAAGCGGGGGCTCAGCCGCGCCGGAGGCAAGCGGCATTAGAGCAATAGCGAAAACAGCGGCTTTCATCTCCGGTGAGACAGAAGCGTGACTGGAAAGTTCAATCGCTGAGTTTGGCAAACTCAACTATGATAAACAAATGCGAAGCCTTCCTGGCCGTTTCCTTTTGTTCGCGTGCTCGTTCGTCCTGGGTATTTCGGGATTCACCAGCGCTTTCGCGGCAACGCTGTCACCTGATCGACATGTGGTGGTCGTCGTTTGGGACGGAATGCGTCCGGATTTCGTCAGCGAACAGAACACACCGGCGCTTTGGAAACTGGCGCAAAGCGGAGTGATTTTTCGAAATCATCACTCGGTCTTCCCAAGCGCCACGATTGTTAACGGCACGGCCATCAACACCGGCGTTTACCCAAATCGGAGCAGTATCCTGGTGAACCATGATTATCTCCCGCGGATCGACTCCAAAAAATCAATCGACGTCGAAAATGCGCGGGTCGTTCGCAAAGGCGACGAGCTCAGCGGCGGCAAGTACATCGCAGTTTCAACGATCGCCGAATTAATCCATAAGCGCGGCGGAAAAACCGCGATCGCTAGCGCTAAAACTGTCGGCTTGTTGTTCGATCGGCAGGCAGAATCTCGGAGTGGACAGGATATTTTCGCCGGCGAATCGGCGCCCGCCGAGGCCATCACCGAGATTGTGAAAATGCTCGGAACGTTTCCTCCAGCGACCCAACCGGCTGATCGTGATACCTGGACGACGAAAGCGCTGACTGATGTTCTTTGGGAGAAAGGCATTCCACAATTTTCGTTGCTCTGGCTAAGCGAACCTGATGACACCGAACACAAAACCGCGCCGGGCGCGCCGGCGGCGCTCGCCGCGATAAACTCCAGTGACCAAAATCTCGAGCGGGTTCTCGCGGCGCTGGATCGAAGTAACGCAACATCGACCACCGACATCTTTATCGTGTCCGATCACGGTTTTTCCACCATCGCGCGCTCGATTGACCTTCCGAAGATTGTACGGGACGCGGGTTTTGATGCGGTGACAGAGCTGACGGGCGAACCGAAGAACGGGCAAATCATCATCGTCGGCAATGGCGGCACAGTTTTATTTTACGTGACTGGTCACGACGCTGCGGTTACGCGTCGGCTGGTGGAATTTTTGCAGCAAACGGATTTTACCGGAGTCATCTTCACTCGCGAACCGATGGTGGGAACATTCACGCTCGACAAAGCGAAGATCGATAACGAACACGCGCCCGATGTGGAGGTTTCATTTCAGTGGAACGAAAACAAAAACCAATTCGGGGTCGCGGGAATGATCGATGCCGACTGGCAGCGTGCGGCGGGGAAGGGGACGCACGCGACATTAAGCAAGTCCGATATGCATAATATGTTGATCGCGGCGGGACCAGATTTTCGTCGCGGCGGTGTGGATTTGACCGCGAGCGGAAATGTCGATCTTGCGCCAACAATTCTACAGATTTTAGGATTCAAATCCTCGAGCCCGATGGATGGCCGCGTTTTGCTCGAAGCGATGGCGCCGGGCGAAGTTCCGGCAGTATCAACAACAACCGAAACGATTGAAGCGACGAAAAAATTTCCGACAGGGACGTGGCGCCAACATCTGAAAGTGTCACGCGCAGGCTCCACCGTTTATTTCGACGAAGGCAACGGCGCCTTCACGCGCTAGGTCCGAGGGCTAGGGAGAAAACCGATACGAGCGACAGGCGAATTTTTTTTGGTCTGGCTTTGATCTTGCTGAACCTAGCCGCATGAAACAGCTAATTCGTCCGACAATTCTTTTTTCAGCCTGCTGCGCTCTGGCAACAATGGCGTTTGCGGGGACTGAATCCTACAGTGGAAAAGAGACAGTCGCGCCAGCACCGGTTCCGACTCTTTGTGATTGGACCGGATTTTACATCGGTTTGCACGCCGGCGGCCAATTCGGCCACAGTGAAACCAACGATCTCGATGAATGGAATTTAGCGGCTCATCACGATTTCGGATATCGCGAGTCGGGATTTAACGGCGGCATGCAGTTTGGTTACAATTTTCAGTGGCACTGGTTGGTTACCGGTCCCGAATTCGACATTGGCTACATGAATTTGCACGGTCACGGCGTCGAACCGGGCTCTCCCGGCAATGATTCGCGCGGACAAACCGACAGCGATTTTTATACGACCTTGCGTGGGCGTATTGGTGTCGCGCTGGATTGCTGGCTGGTTTACGGGACTGGCGGCGCTATCGGGATGAACTACACGAAACGATTCATCGACGATTGTTCGACCGGCGCGTGCGGAGGCGGAGTAATCGATGCGCGCAACACGGACTTCAACTGGGGCTATACCGTCGGCGGCGGAGTCGAGCGCATGATCGGCAAGCACTGGACGGCGAAGGCCGAATATCTCTACTTCGGTTTGGGCGACGACCACTTCAGTGGCGTCTCTGGTGGGACGAGATATGGATTCGATGCCGAAACTCAAGGGCATATCGTGCGCGCGGGCTTGAATTATAAATTCTAGTCGTTAGGCCGAAAGAAACGACGAGGTGTTTCACCAAGGCCAGGCTGAGTTCTTGGCCTCGGTGATCTACTGCGAGGCCCGAGCCTAATTTCTTCTGGGCGAAGCCCTACGCAAAAATCGTTTGACGCGGCTCTCATCTTGCTAAACGTAGCCGCATGAAACAGCTAATTCGCCTATCTATTCTATTTTGTGCGTGCGCCGCTTTGGCGTTAACCGTTGTGGCCGGCCCCGAGGCAGTGCCGAGCGGAAAGGAAATGAAGCAAGTCGCACCGGCGCCATTGCCGGAATGCAATTGGACCGGCTTTTACGTTGGTCTGAATGTCGGCGGCAATTTTGGCCACGCCGAGAACACAGACGTTGACGGGTACAACTCTTTTAGCACCTTGGATACTACCGGCAAGCCCTGGGGATACAGCTCATCAGGAGTCGTTGGTGGCGGTCAGATCGGTTACAACTATCAGTGGAACTGGATTGTCCTCGGCATTGAAGGCGAAGGCGGTTACATGAATATCGAGGGCAGCGGACTCGAGCCCGACAACTTCGGCGGGCGCAACGATGTTTTGGGCAAGAGCGACAGCGACTTCTTCACCACGATTCGTGGCCGTCTCGGAGTCGCGTTTGGTCACTGGTTGATCTACGGCACCGGTGGCGGCATCGGCGTTAATTGGGAAAACCGCGTTCTCGATGATTGCTTTACTGGCAACTGTGGTACTGGAACGATCGACGCGCACAAAACCGAGTTCGACTGGGGTTGGACCGGCGGCGGCGGCATCGAGTACATGCTCGGTTGCCACTGGACGATCCGGGCTGAGTATCTCTACTACAAACTCGATGAGCAGAACTTCACCGGGGCGGATTTTGCTTCCGGCACAAGATTCGTCGGTGACTTTGGCTGGAAAGCCAGAGCCGAAGGCAACATCATTCGCGGCGGTCTGAATTATAAATTCTAGTGGCTAGGCGAAACTGAGTTTTTCGACCACCGAGATCGGCTTGTTTGATCTCGGTGGTTTGACGTACGGGCAATGGACGAATAGCATCGGTGACGTGCTTCACTGCATCGGCCGCATTGTTATGGTTCTCGCGCTTTGTTGCGCGATCGGCTTGCACTGGATTGCGCTCCAATCTCTGGCGTGGACTGCCATGGTGGTCCAATACTCGAAATGCGCGCGCCTTGGTCAGGCCCTCGAGCAGACATTCGATGGAGCGCATCCGTGTTCACTTTGTCACGTCGTGAACAAAGGTGCGGCTTCGGAAAAGAAGTCGGGCGCGCAATCGCCTCCTTCGAAGATCGACATCGTCTGCGTCGCTCGAACCTTTCAGCTTTTGCCGAGATCGGTCGAATTCGATTACGCCGCGAGCAATTGCTCGATCGACGAATTTGAACATTCGCCACCCGCTCCGCCTCCGCGCTCATTTCTGAGCTAACTGGCGATCGAGTCGACTGCGTCCGTGCGTGTGCACGGACTGCAGCCTCGCGCACCTACAACGCGAGAGCCGCCGCGAAAATCGCGACGCTGTTCTCATTTCCGGAGGAAGCCAATGAAAATTTTACGTTTGCTTTTGTTATTCAGTTTCACCGCTTATGGCCCAACGAGTCGGGCATGTGATCTCTGCGGCTGTTACACACCGCAACTCGAAGCGATGCCCGGAATGGAGCCGGCTGCTTCGAAGACGTGGTGGAATGGATTTTACAGTGCCGTTGGCGAACAATTCACCCATTTCGGAACGGTTTTGATAAATGGACGCGAAGGCCAGAATCCAACCGGCCAGTATGAGAATAGCTCGATCACACAACTGGTCGGCGGCTATACAATTAACGATCGGTTTGCACTTCAGCTCAACGTTCCGCTCATCTATCGCGAATTTAAGAGACCAGAAGGCTTCGCGATCGATCGCGGAACGGAAAGCGGACTTGGCGATATCTCTCTGTTGCTGAAAGCAGTCGCTTTTCGCTACGCATCTCCCGGAACCAGGGAGTTCGATGTTTCAGGAAAGAATCCAATCGCAATCGAGCACGAGCCTGATTTTACGATCTCGGCGGTGCTGCTCACCGGATTGAAATTTCCGACCGGAGACAGTAGCCGAATCGAGGAAGAATTTCACGAAATCGACATTCCCGGTGCACCGCCAAGTGGAATTCATGGCCACGACCTGACGCTTGGAACGGGGTCGTATGATGGAATTTTCGGCGAGCAAACATCGCTTCGATTCAAGAATTTTTTTGGTCAGGCCAATGTTCAATTCACGCTCCGAGGAGACGGACTGCATCAATACCACTTTGCGAATGATCTCGGGTGGGATGGCGGGCCCGGTTACTATTTCGTGCGCAATCCGCAGACGATTATAGGTCTGCAATTCGTCGTTTCGGGCGAGCACAAGGACGTGGATCGATTCCGGGGGAAACCGGCAGTTGATACCGGAATCACTTCTGTGTTTCTGGGGCCGCGAATCGTGGCATCCCGCGGGCGTTGGAGCGCGGAAATCGAGAGCGATCTCCCAGTTCTGATTGACAATACCGCGCTTCAAGTTGTTCCAGATTACCGATTCCGCGGCGGCATCTCGTTTCATTTCTGATGAGGTTGAGGTAACCGCCCGTATGACGCGAGCCTTGCTCATTAGTTGAGTATCTGGCAAAAGCACGCGGATGAATCCCGGCAATTCCCTCGGAGAGTGGAAACGACGTATCCTTTGTAAGGTCCTGCTGGCTTTCGGATTCGTCGGAAGCTGCGCCTCAGTCTGTGGACAAAACGGCGCCAGCATCGACGAGACCGCGCGGTTGCTCGCTGGCATTCCAGTAACCGGTGCGCTTGCGTCGTTCACGCAAAACCCCGGTTGGCAAGGGCACGCAGCCGCCATGGATAAGGCGTGGAAGACAAAGGAGTATTTTCAACTCGGCCCAATCGCTTCCTGGATGAGTTCGCACGCGGGCGAGTATTACCGCAGTTCGGGCACAATGTATTACATGTTTAGCGGGCCGGATTTTCTCTACGCCTACTCATTTTTTCCCGACGCAAATACTTACATCCTCGCCGGTCTCGAACCAGTTGGCCAGGTCCCGGACCTTTCACACATGAACGCGGATATGCTGAACGCGAATCTCGGCGCGTTGCGCAACGCGATGAGCACGTTGTTGATTACGCATTATTTTGTGACCGAGGAAATGAAGTCGGAACTTGGGCGCAGCAATCTCGGCGGAACGCTTCCGATTCTTTACGTATTTCTGGCGCGACTCGGCTGCACCGTGCTCGACACTTCGTTTGTCCACAGCCCGGCCGAAGGCGTGAAGATCACGTTTAGTCACGGTGGCCGATCGCAAACGTTATATTACTTCAAGACCGATCTATCGGGAGGCAATAACGCGTTCCTGCGGTGGTGCGCGGCGCGTGGGCCGGGAGTTAGTTTGATCAAGGCCGCGTCCTATTTGATGCACGGCGAAGGATTCTCCGGTGTCCGCAATTTTTTACTCGATCACAGCAGTTTCATTGTCCAGGACGATTCGGGGATTCCGCTGCGCGCGTTTGGCAAAGGCTGGGCCCTGGAGTTCTATGGCCGTTTCATCCCGCATGGCGAAAAGTTCGGCAAGTACGATCAACAAGCGCTGGCCGAGATTTATCGGAGAAATCCGCCGCCTCCTGAACTCGGCTTTGCCTTCGGCTACTGGTGGCAGGCCGAGCGCGGTATTCTAATCCTCGCGCGACGCAAATAAGCGAATCCGGCTGAAGCCGTGCAAACTGCAGCAAATTGAAGTCAACGTCGCGTGAGTGAGAATTGCGACGGGTTATCGAGCGCACGCGTCGAAATATTGGGACACGCGCGCATCGAACCAACGCCGATCAAGTACAAAGAGGCCACGATGGCAAGTTCCCCAACTAGGTCGCACAAGATCCAGTTGTTTCAGCCGCAGCCGGACGCCGTTTGTTGCGCCTCAACAATTCGCCCTCGAAGAAAAAGTATAAAGTCCAACCCTCGGAGGAAATGAAAATGAATGGAACTGGTAATATGCAAACAGGTGAAGCAACCACGATGGTTCACACATTAAAGCTGAATTGGTGGCTGCTCGCTTTGCGCGGCTTAGTGGCGGTGTTGTTCGGTGTCCTGGCATTTATGTGGCCAGGCGCGACCTTGATTACGCTGGTCTGGCTCTTCGGAGCATTCGCGTTGGTCAACGGCATTTTGTCGCTCGTTCTGGCGGCTAAAACGCCGAAAGGTTACCCGAAAGTAGGCAGTTTAATTCTCGGCGGATTGCTCGGTGTCCTTGCCGGATTGCTCGCTTTTGTGATGCCCGGAATCACTGCGCTCGGTTTACTAATTCTGATCGCGGCCTGGGCGATCGCGACCGGCGTCATGGAACTGGTGGCCGCGGTCAGGCTACGCAAAACCATCAACAACGAATGGCTGCTCGTTCTGGCGGGAATCGCCTCCATCGTGTTCGGCGTCCTGCTGTTGTTTCAACCGGGTGCCGGAGCGCTCGCCTTGATCTGGTTGATTGGCGCCTGGGCGGTCGTCTTTGGAATCTTGCTCATGATTCTCGCGTTCCGGATGCGGAACTGGAAAGGTTTTATCGCGGTTGGAACGGCCGGCGCGTAAGGAAAGGTCTTCTCTGACTCGGCACGTGTTGCGTCGATATCAAAAATCGACGATCGCGCCCGTTTTTCCTTTTTTCCCGGAGCCTACGGAGTTCGGTACTCCCGCCTCGGCGGGATCATTTGAGGTTTCTCTTTAGCCGACGCCGACCCGATTTCGAAAGTGACCGATCGGAGGGTTCGTATCCGTACTTATATATATGTCGTATGTCCCGCCAGTTCAGTTCACACCGAACTTGTCGCGAAACATGGGAAGACCACTTTTGGACGATGCACGCGTGGCCTCATCCTGGATGACATCCCAGTGCTCGGCCAGAATCCCGTCCTCGATGCGGACAATGTCCGCTGCAATCCAATTCACCGGCAGTCCGAAGTTGGAAAATCGTCCGTGCACGATTACAAAGTCTCCTTCAGCCACAATCGTTCCCGGTTCGTACTTCAAGGTTGGTGGAAGGCTCTTGATGAGATTGAAAAGACCCTCGCGACCCGGTTCGATGTGCGCGCTATGCTGTATATAGTTGGGCGACCAATACCGTTCAGCGGCCGCGTAGTCCCGCTTGTTGAACAATGTGTCGAAGGCGTCGAGCACTAACGCCTTATTTTTCTCCTGTATCGTCTGACTCATAATAATGTCCTCATCTTTTCGTTACCGTAAAATTGGAGCATTCATCTTCGGAACAGTTACAATTCACTCTGCCGTCTTAAAGCTTCGATCCCCCGTCTACCGGAATGCTCGCACCAGTGATCCAGCGCGCTGCATCCGACGCCAGGAATGCAACTACGTCTGCAACGTCTTCCGGCTTACCGATTCGCTTCAGCGCCTGCATTCCGAGCACCACGTTCCGTCCCGCCTCGGTTTTCGTAAGACTTGACATGTCCGTGTCGATCGCGCCCGGCGCGACCGCGTTTACACGGATGCCCTGCGGGCCGAGAATGGCAGCCCAGTTCTTAACCAGAGTCTCTAATGCTCCTTTGGTCGAGGCGTAGGCAAGAATCGAAGGGTTGCCCAAACCCGGGTTCCCAACTACGGCACGGGCTCCGAGAGAAGAGATCACAATGATGTTCGAGCCTTCACCGAGGAGCGGGAGGAGTTGCTGCACTAGAAAAAACGGACTTCGGACATTCGTTGCAAAGAGATTGTCAAAATCCTCCACCGTATGATCCTTGATGGTCGCAGCTTTGCTGATCCCGGCATTTAGCACGACCAAATCCAATCGCTCGCCGACGATCGCGCGAACTTCCTTGGCCAGCAATGTTGCTCCGTCTGGAGTTCTCAAGTCCGCCCTGATCGCATCCGCGCTTCCGCCTTTTGAGCGGATGTCGGCTACGAGAGATTCCGCATCCTGCACGGAACGGCCATAGTGAACCAGGACGTGCGCTCCGGCATCAGCAAGCGCGGATGCCGTAGCGCGACCGATTCCGCGAGAGGCTCCCGTAACAAGCGTCGTCTTGTTGGTAAGACTAGTCATAAAGGGTACGTCCTTAGACTAGCCGCTCCTTAACGATTCGCGCGTAGTTGGAAGTTGCTCTGCTATCTCATCGACTCGTTCCGGATAGAACGCGACGTGTCCTTTGATCTCCGCAACTGCGGGATGCGGATCCTGGTAGGTCCACACCGCGTTGACCGACTTCTTTCCTCCAGCAGGAACACTGTAGTAAGTGCAATCGCCTTTGTACGGACAATAGGTGGCGTGATCTGTCTGTTCCAACTGAGTGAAATCAACGTCCTCACGCGGAATGTATTGAACCGGGGAATAATCCGATTCCCGAAGGGTCAATGCGTTACGACTCTCCGCAATCACTCGGCCCGCAACGGACACGACAACGCGAGCAGGATTGCGCTGGATGGAAATAGGGTGATCTGCACCCGGAAGTTTAATCTGTTTTTCTTTCATGTTTCGTCTCCTTTTCTGCTCGGACCTTATCTTTATGATCGTACATTCCTCAGATTGTAAGGACGACTCTGCCGAAAGGGCGGCCCTCAACTAAGTAACGAAGAGCAGTCGCTGCTTCTAGCAGCGGAAAGGTCTTAGCCACGATCGGTTTGATCGCACCGGATTTAAGTAGCGAGACAATAACTTTCCAGGCGGCCCTGATGCTTGCATTCGGCTGAGCAAACATATTGAGACCCCGCATGCTGGCCTGTGGCACGATGAGATTTGTCACGTCAATGGTTGTCTCGCGGCTTGCGGAATAGCCCAGCGTTGTCAGGCTTCCTCCCAACGCGAGTACTCCGAGCTCCTCGCTCAAGACTTCACCACCGATTCCGTCGATTACAATGTCTGCGCCGTAGCCGCTCGTGATACGACGCACGCCGTTCCCCAACTTTTCCAACGACGTATCGATGACTTCATTGAATCCGAGAGCCTTGGCCTGTTCTGCCTTGGCGTGATTGGTCGTGCTTGAGATGGCGTGTTTTGCGCCCGAGGCGCGCGCCAATTGCGTCACTGCATTGCCGATCGATCCCCCGATCGCTGGTGCCAGAACAGTTTTGCCTGCCTGAAAACCAGCCAGAGTAAGAGCTACCTGTGCGGTGAGATACGCGACCGGAATACCTGCGGCACTTGCATCGTCGACATTGTCAGGAATCAGGCAAAGGTCTTCCTTCCGTACGGCAACCCAGTCACTATAAGTTCCGTCCTCAAAAGCGCCGTAGGCGCCGAAGAACATCACGCGTGAGCCGACCGGAAAGTCCGTTCCGCCTCCCGCCTCGACGACGCCCGCTCCTTCGTTGCCCAGGATTAACGGCGCCTTCGAGCCGTGGAACTTGCCGGAGAGAATCGTATGATCGAGCGGCGTGACGCCGGCCGCGGTCATTCGCACGAGTACTTTCCCATCTGTGATCGCTGGTTTGGGAAGTTCGATGAGCTTCAGCCCTTGATAACTACTAAATGTTTCCGCCCTCATTGCGCGCATATCATTTCTCCTTTGATTCAGGCGTTCATTCCGCCATCTACGGTAAGATTCGCTCCAGTGATGTATGAAGATTCCGGACCGGCGACAAACGCGACCATTGCCGCGATCTCATCAACGTGCCCGAAGCGGTTGAGTGCTGTAGCCGCCTTCTGTGGCACTGCCCACTCGCTTGTGGCGGGATTCAATTCCGTGTCGATCGGACCCGGCTGCACATTGTTGACCGTGATGCCCCGGCTCCCAAGCTCTCTGGACAGCGCCTGAGTAAATATCTTCACGGCTCCCTTTGTGGCCGAGTAGGGGACGAGGCCCGGCACGACGACGTGCTCGCCCAAGGACGAACCAATCATAATGATACGAGCGCCACTCTTCATGTGCTTCAGCGCCGCTTGCGTCGCGATGAACACGCCGCGGACGTTAATGTCGAGCACGCGATCCATCTCTTCCAGCGTTGTCTCCTCAAACGTTTTCGGAATGGCGGTGCCGGCATTGTTTACCAGCACGTCGAGGCGGCCGAACGTCGCCACGGTCTTTTCGACCGCGGCTTTGCCGGCGTCGGCATCAATGGCGTCGGCCTGAATCGCGATCGCTTTTCCGCCGTCGCGTTCGATCTCCTTGACCACCGACGCGGCTGCATCGGCGCCTTTCGAATATGTGATGGCGACCTTCGCCCCGTCTGAAGCCAGGCGTTTGGCGATTGCGGCGCCAATGCCGCGCGAGCCACCCGTAATAAGCGCAATCTTTCCTTCCAGTTTCTTAGTCATTGTTTGTCTCCTCAATCATGTTCATGGTTTATTTTGTATCTATTGGTATAAAACTCGGCACTGGACAAAACCCTGTCAAGTGATTTATTTACCTATCGGTATGAAATCAGAAACTGCCGCAGCACCTCGCGGACGACCGCGCACTTTCGATCCTGACGCGGCCCTGGATCGCGCCATGCACGTTTTTTGGGCCAAAGGTTATGAAGGCGCTTCGCTTTCCGATCTGACACGGGCCATGCGCATTAATCGGCCAAGTCTTTACGCTGCATTTGGCAACAAAGAGCAGCTCTTCCGCAAGGTTCTTGATCGGTACATGAACGGACCGCTCGCCTATTTTGGCAAGGCTTTAGGGGCGGCGAAGGCGCGGGATGTTGTCGAACAAATTTTCCTCGGCGCGGCCAACATGCCGAGTGACCCGCGGACTCCAGCAGGATGTCTTGTGGTCCAGGCTGCGCTGGCGTGCGGAGATGCGGCGGGATCTGTTCGGAAGGAAATAGGCGCGCTCCGCGCCGCAGCCAAAGCTGCGTTGCGTCGTCGCCTTCAGCGAGCAACACGTGAACGCGACCTTCCGCCAAACGCCGACCCAGCCGAACTGGCCCATTACGTGATGACTGTGCTGCACGGAATGGCGGTTCAGGGAGCCGACGGCGCCAGTCCCGATCAACTGCGCCGAGTAGCGCAAATTGCACTGCGCGCGTGGCCGAAACGTTAGTTTGTGAATGACCAGATGTCAGTCTTGCACCCAAATTGGCCTAACGAGTGTAGAGTTTGTGCCAGGCTGATAAGGATAGTCCTCGAATAAATAATTAACGTAATAATGGCAGCACTCGAAGTTTCGGCGGTGCAGTCTTTCAAAATACGCCGACCAGAGCCTTGATGAACCCAGAAATAGGCTGCAAGCTGCAATCTAGTTCGAGTTAAGGCGTCTCGCTCGCCTGATGGACAGCGGGTCACAGCTTGTCGGGGGAAGTGGCTTATGAATATTGCCGGACGTCGTTCGATTGGCTTGGCAATTCTGCTTGTTTTGCTCGCGGGAGCTAGTTGCCATCGGCCTAAGCGAGCGTCAGCAGAGTTGAGCGGCACGCCGACCCCCCACGGCATCCGCGCGCCCATTACTGCGCACGCGCCGGATGCATTCTACGATCCGCCGTCGGACCTGCGGCACCAGCCTGGCGCGCTAGTGCGAAACGAGCCGCTCAAAGACGTGATACTGCCAGCCGGCATGCGAGGCTGGCGCATCCTTTATGCAACCACTGTGGACGACAGCACACCGGCGACGGCGGTTGCGACCGTGTTCGCGCCGACCGATTCTCCCGCGGGCCCACGTCCTGTCGTAGCGTGGGAGCACGCAACGACCGGCCTACTGCAAAAATGCATGCCGTCGCTTTTGTCGGCGCCCACGGCGGGCATCCCCGCACGCGACCGGATCGTGATGGCCGGCTGGGTCGTGGTGGAGACAGATTACTCCTTTACAGAAAAGGGTGGCCCGCATCCTTACTTGATCGGCGAAGGCGAAGCGCGCGCTACGCTCGATGCGGTTCGCGCCGCGCGGCAGATGTCCGAGCTTACCCTCGACAAACGCGTTGTGGTGTGGGGTCACTCGCAGGGGGGCCACGCCGCGCTTTGGACCGGCATTGTCGCTCCGCGCTACGCGCCGGACATCGAAATTCTCGGCGTCGTGGCAATCGCACCGGCGGCGAATATCAGAAACATTCTCGAGTTAGACGTTGCGGTGGACAAGCGGTTTGGAGCGTATCTCGCGCGATCGTACAGCCGGTTCTACCCTGACATTACATTCGAGCAAGCAATTCGGCCCGAGGCGCTCGATGCTGCGCGTCAGATAGTAAACTTATGCGACTTTCTCCCGCCGGAGGATTCCGAACGGATCGAATCATTGGCGGCGACGTTCGACGGTCCAGCATTGGCGACGAGTTCGAACAAAGCGCTTCAAGCTCGGATTGAACAGAACACGGCGGACGGTCTGATAAACGCTCCCGTCGTGATCGCGCAAGGCCTCTCGGACAATGTCGTGCCGCCGGCTGCCACCGACGTTTATGTCGAAGAACGCTGCGCTGCGGGTCAACGACTCGAGTATTGGACATTCGCCGGGCGCGACCACTTCACGATTGATCAGCCCGGTGCACCACTCGAGGAGCTGCTCGTCACGTGGACAATGGCGCGCTTCGCGAATGAGCCGCAAGCGTCCGGTTGCGTCCACAAGTCTTTCTGATCGTCGAGTTGGTTCGAGAGGGCGGCTGTTTTGCTCAATCCAATCTTCGTTAGCCACTTAATTTGATCGGACAGTTGTCGACGGCCAGTATGAACCACCAGGTGAGAAAGGCTCGATTTGAAACGATGAACCATTTCCCACGCCACGCTGCTTCAGTTGTTTGACCGCCGCCGCCAGTTTTGCCAAACCTTGTTCAATTTGCGCTTGCGACCAGGCCGCAAATCCAAAGACGAATGCCGGATCCAAGCGAGCCTTGATGCAGAAGAAAGATAGAGGCCGAGGCCAAACGCCGGTTTCCTGACGAGCACGCATGAATAACGAAAAGTCTTCTTTGCGTCGCAGCCAAGCGATGAAGTGCAACCCGGCTGGCGTTACTTCCAGCTCGAAATAGTCGCCCAGCCGTTTTTGGAATTGCTCGATAAAGAATACGCGTCGCTGGGCATAGAGTTCGCGCATCCGTTTCACATGGCTGAGAAAAAATCCTTCGGTGATGAAACGCGCCAGGGTAGCTTGATCAATCGCTGGGGAGTGCTGGTCCATCACAGCACGCACCTTGACGAGGGTGTCGACAAGTTGTGGCGGTGCGATCACAAAACCGAGGCGCAACGATGGGTAAAGGATCTTGCTCATCGTACCGGCATAAATCACCCGGCCGGCATGGTCCAAACCTTGAAGACATGGCAGCGGCGGCCCATCGAAACGAAACTCGGAATTATAATCATCCTCCAGGATGTAGCCGTCGCGCGACTCTGCGAACTCGATCAGGGCTTTCCGCCGCTTCAGGCTCATCGTCACACCGAGGGGAAATTGGTGCGACGGTGCGACGAAAATGAGTCTGGGAGAATTTTGCCGTGAGCACTTCCCGATTACCAGACCCTCGCGATCGATCGGGCGCGGGACGATTTTGGCCCCAACAAAAGCGAGGACATTACGTGCCTGATGGAACCCGGGATCTTCGATCCATGCCACTTCGCCCTCATTGATTAACGCGAGCGCGCACGCCAGCATCGCCTGCTGCATGCCGCCCACGACTACGATTTGGTCGGGATGACAATCGGCGCCGCGGAAGTCGCACAAGTAAGCAGCGATTGCTTTCCGTAGCTCAATCTCGCCGCGGCTCGACGCATAACGCAATAGGTGCGCTCCCTTTTTTGCCAAAACCTGCTCGCGCAAGCGTTCCCAAACCGCAATCGGGAATTCGTCCACGGCCGGCAACCCCGCGACGAATGTGACGCTCGGCGGGCCGCCAACGCCGACATCGAGTTGTCGGCCGCTGCGAAAATCTGTCATTCTGGTCACTCGTCGGGCGACACGCGGAGAGCGCTCGGTGCGCGCGGTTGTCGCCGGCCGGGCGGCCTTCAGAAAAGTTGCCGGTAAATGATCGGCGACAAAGATACCAGACCGTTCCCGGGCTTGAAGATATCCCTCGGCGAGAAGCTTTGAGAACGCCTGATTTACGGTCAGTCTCGAAATTCCGAGAGTTACCGCAAGACCTCGTGAGGAAGGCACACGGGAAGCACTTGAATCAAAACTGCCGGTCTCAAGTTCTTCTCGGATTTGCCGATACAGTTGTTGGTAAAGCGGCTCGGACGACGCGCGATCCAGCCGCACCATTTCGAACGACATGACTAAACGACGGCGGCGCTGCTTTGGGACCGATGAGAACGTGCGCCCGTAGATCGCGCCATTCATTTTCACAACGTAACTTTCGCATCCAGAGAATGATTTCTCAAGAGATGCTGCGCGCCGCAAAGCCCTTGCTTCCTGGAACAAGTGAAACTGGTCTGCCTTTTTAGCGAGATCTGGTTATAGCCGGCCACTTTCCAATGCATCAACCTGACTAGATGAAAAATAAATTATCGAACACTTCCACTGAAATCGTTAGATCTGTTTACACATCCAATGTTTACCAGCGTCTACCAACGGCGCTTTGCCTGGTCCTCTGCACGTTGGGGCTGTGCCTTTCCGTGAATGCTGGTGGAACCAAGACAACCATCACCACGTTCGATGCGCCCGGCGCAGGCACAGCCGCAGGTCAGGGTACTTTCGCTAATGGCATGAACGAGTTAGGGGTGATCACAGGATTCATCCGGGACGCCAACGCTGCCCGACACGCATTCCTGCGCGCTCCCGACGGGACCTTCACAATCTTCGACGATCCGGGCGCGGGCACTTGTTCATTTTCTTGTGGGACCATCGGACCCGGCCAGGGTACGCGTGCTTACGCCATTAACCCATCTGGGGAGATCACGGGATTTTACAGCGACAATACCGGCCGATGTCACGGTTACGTGCGTGCCGCTAACGGCACCTTCACCCAGATCGATGCTCCGGACGCGGGCACAGGACCGTTTCCCCAGGGGACCTTCCCCTCAGAATTCACTCCCGCTGGCATCAACCCAGCAGGCGCGATCACCGGATTCTACGTGGACGCAAGCTCAGTCCAGCATGGCTTCGTGCGCGCTTCCGGCGGCAAAATCACCGAGTTCGATCCCCCGGGCTCCATATTCACCAACCCCAACGCCATCGATGCAACGGGTGAGATCACGGGATTCTATTTTGACGCAAACTTCGTCGGTCACGCCTTTCTGCGCGGTACCAACGGCACCTTCACTCAGATCGATGCCCCGGGCGCTGACAACTCGGGCGACGGCAATGGCACATTCGGCGTCGGCCTCACTCCGAACGGGGACGTTGAAGGAGTCTTCGTCGACCCAAATGGCGTGCTTCATGGATTCACGCGGTCTAAGAATGGTATCTACAGCACGTTCGATGTTCCGGCCGCTGGCACAGGTCCTGGCCAGGGCACTCTCCCGGAAAGCAACAACACCAATGGGACGATCGCGGGAAATTACCTCGACGGAAGCGGCGTTGATCACGGCTTCCTGTTCGATAAGCAAGGTAAATTTAGCACGTTCGATGTTCCCGGTATGGGGACAGGTCCTGGCCAGGGCACCATCCCGTTGGACAACAGCAACGCAGAACAAATCACCGGAGAGGCTATTGACGCGAGCAATGTGGTACACGGCTTCCTCGTGGAAGGTTTGTAAGCCTATTTGGAATTGGACAAAACTGCACCGCAAGTAACTCGCCAACAAATCAGCAAAACCTAACAAGCAGCAGCATTTCACAATAAGCCGTCACGTTTTACCGCGTGGCGGCTTTTGCTTTACCTCGCGGAATTTCCGTTCGCCGGAAAACAATCAGCCTAGGCAAGAAAGCTATATGTCTATGCAGAATGCTTTCAGGATTAGCGAAACGGCGCCGAATGAGTGAGGTGGAGATTTGTCGACGGGAACTCGAGCACCGGAAAGGTTCTCGAAAAACTTTCGACGAAGATTGAGCAGCGCCCCGTCGGAAGCTATTGCGACCGGCCACGAGCTGTCCTGGCGTCTACAATTTTAAACCTGCGCAAGAGAAAGTTGGCAACGTGAAACGCGACAGCCCGAGCACTCGATCTGAGCGGCGGCAAGGGCCACTCACGGATCTCGAGCAAAGCGAATTTTACCTGCGCGAACGGGAACGATTGGCTGATATGGGGAGTTGGTCGCTTCGGGCCGATGGCATATTTGATTATTGGTCGCCCGAAACGTTCGTGATCTTCGATTTCGATCCTTCGCAAGGGAGTCCAATCCTAACCGATTAAACGTCGTGCACCTTCTTGAAACGTAACGCGGGACGCGCGCGGATTTTCTTTCCAAAGCCGATACGTCCGCTTCGTTGCTTGCCTAATCGGCTCCGGCATCGTTGGGCGAATCGAAAGTTTGCGCATTTTTTCGAAATATGCGCGAGCACGAGATGACCGTTCGCTGGCGCGAGCGGAAACATCGTTACGGGCAGGACCGACATAATCGGATATCGTTGATGGCATTCGAAACCTAACGTTTCAACTCTTTGGATCTCGCGGAAACCTGTTTCAAGAACTCGCTCGCCGCACGACCGATGGGACGTTGCTTGGGCCAGAGCGCCACGATCTTCCGTTCGGGCTTGGGTCCGAGAACCGAACGATACTCAGGCAAGTCCGCGCGCTTGTTTCGTGCCGCCATGGCAGGAACGAGCGAGATACCCATCCCGGAACAGACAAGCGCTTGAAGCGTTTCCAGCTGAGCACTGCGAAACGCCATCTTCGGCTTCAAGTCGCGCCGTTCGCAAAACTTAAGCACTTGATCGCCGAGGCAATGCCCTTCCTTCATTACGATGAAAGGTTCATGTTCGAGGTCAGCAAGGCTCACGGTACGTTTGCGTGTTAACCAATGGCCCCGCGGCAAGGCCACTCGCAATTCCTCGGTGAACAAATCCTTTACCTCCATCCGCTCGTCCTGGATCGGTCGACTTGCCAGCGCGAAATCGATTTCGCATGCGTGCGCGAGCTTGAGCAACTGAGCGGTCGTGTCCTCATGCACCACGATTTCTACGCCGGGGAACTTTTTCGCAAAGGCCACAAGCAAATCCGGCAGTAGATACGGCGCAATTGTTGGCAAGACACCCACGATCAGTCGGCCGCGCAGCAAGCCGTGCGCATCAGACGCTTCACGCTTGGCGAGGTCCACTTCCTCAAGAATCTTGAGCGCGCGGGGCAGGAACGCCTCGCCGTGTGGTGTGAGCCTGGCCTCCCGTTTCATCCGGTCAAACAATCGCTCGCCGAGTTCCTCTTCGAGTTTAAGGATTTGCTGACTTAAAGACGGCTGGGAGACGTGGCATTGCTCCGCCGCGCGCGAGAAGTTACCGGCACGTGCCACCGCTACGACGTATCGCAACTGGTGCATCTCCATAGGCAGGTCCTATGGTGATCCAAGGAAACAAGTATTTCAACTATCATGCCACGCGCCGGTAATTGATAGAAGCGCGCCCACGAGACTCACACTGAATTCAGCCCTAACCGACGTAAGGAGAAACATCCATGCAAACCGAAGCAAAATGCCCCTTCCACCACGCCGCCAACGGCGGCAACGCGAACCGCGACTGGTGGCCTAACCAGTTGAAGCTTGAACTCCTGCACCAGCACTCGACCAAGTCCAATCCGATGGGCGAAGACTTCGATTACGCCAAGGAGTTCAAGAGTCTCGAATTCAGTGCGGTCAAAAACGATCTCGCGGCGCTGATGACCGACTCACAGGATTGGTGGCCGGCGGACTTCGGACACTATGGCCCGTTGTTCATTCGCATGGCGTGGCACAGCGCCGGCACCTATCGCACCGGTGACGGCCGCGGTGGCGGCGGGAGAGGGCAACAACGCTTCGCGCCTCTTAATAGTTGGCCAGACAACGTCAGCCTGGACAAGGCCCGTCGACTCCTTTGGCCGATTAAGCAGAAGTACGGCCGAAAGATTTCGTGGGCTGACCTGATGATTCTCGCCGGGAATGTCGCTCTCGAAACAATGGGCTTCAAAACTTTCGGCTTCGGTGGCGGACGCGAGGACGTTTGGGAGCCGGATCAAGACGTGTACTGGGGGTCTGAATTAACCTGGCTCGGCGGCGACATTCGCTACGCCCACGGTTCGGAAGGCGTCGTGAAGGAAGGCGGCGTGACCATCTCCGACGACGATGCTGACGGAAAAATTCACGGCCGCAATCTCCAGAAACCGCTCGCCGCCGTGCAGATGGGTCTGATTTACGTCAATCCCGAAGGTCCGGACGGAAACCCAGATCCGTTGAAGGCGGCGCATGACATCCGTGAAACCTTCAGTCGCATGGCGATGAACGACGAGGAAACCGTGGCCTTAATCGCCGGTGGTCACTCGTTCGGCAAAACCCACGGCGCCGCCCCGACATCGCATGTCGCGCCTGAACCGGAATCTGCAGGCCTCGAGGAACAGGGCTTCGGCTGGAAAAATAGCTTCGGCACGGGCAAAGGTGCGGACACGATCACCAGCGGGTTGGAAGTCACCTGGACAACCACGCCGACGAAGTGGGGTAACGGGTTTTTTAAGCACCTGTTCGGCCACGAATGGGAGCTTACGAAAAGTCCCGCCGGTGCCCATCAATGGGTGGCCAAGGGAGCCGTTGCGACGGTGCCGGACGCACACGATCGATCAACGAAGCACCGACCGACCATGCTAACTACCGATCTCTCGCTACGATTCGACCCGGCCTACGAACGGATCTCGCGACGGTTCATGGAGCACCCGGATCAGCTCGCCGACGCGTTCGCCCGAGCCTGGTTCAAGCTCACGCATCGCGACATGGGACCGCGCGCGCGTTATCTCGATCCGGAAGTTCCCGAAGAAGACCTCATCTGGCAGGATCCCGTGCCTGCAGTGAATCACAAATTAATCGATGCGCACGACATCGCCTCACTGAAGGCCAGGATCCTCGCGTCCGGTCTAACCATCTCCGAGCTGGTTTCGACCGCGTGGGCGTCAGCATCCACTTTCCGCAGTTCGGATAAACGCGGCGGCGCGAACGGCGCCCGTGTTCGTTTGGCACCGCAAAGGCATTGGAAAGTCAATCAGCCCGCTCGACTGGGCAGCGCGCTCAAAAAATTGGACGAAATTCAGTGCGCGTTCAATCGCGAGCAGTCTGGCGGCAAAAAGGTCTCGCTATCCGATCTCATCGTGTTGGGTGGATGCGCTGGTGTCGAGCAAGCGGCGAAAAACGCCGGCCTCAACCTGACGGTGCCGTTTACACCGGGACGCACGGACGCGTCGCAGGAGCAGACCGACATCGAATCGTTCGCTGTTCTAGAGCCGATCGCAGACGGCTTCCGCAACTATCTCAAAGGCAAGTACACGATCCCGGCCGAGGCACTCTTAATTGATAAGGCGCAGTTGCTAACATTGACCGCGCCCGAAATGACGGCGCTGGTCGGCGGGTTGCGTGTCCTGAATACCAACTCTGGGCAAACGCCGCACGGCATGTTCACCAAACGACCAGAAGCGCTGACCAACGAC
>DATMON010000002.1:0-15886 GCA_035568175.1 Chthoniobacterales bacterium | reverse complement strand
TCCGAACAAATCGATCGCGGTGCTGCCGTTCGACAATCTCAGTCGCGATCCGGACAACGCTTACTTTTGTGAAGGCGTGCAGGATGAAATTCTCACACGCCTGGCCAAGGTCGCCGACCTTAAAGTGATCTCGCGAACATCGACGCAACACTTCAAAAGCACGCCGGACAATCTTCCTCAGATCGCGAAGCAACTTGGCGTGGCCCACATTTTGGAAGGCAGCGTGCAGAAGGCGAGCGATCAGGTGCGCGTGAATGTGCAGCTCATCAACGCTCTGACCGACGCGCATCTTTGGGCTGACACCTACGATCGCAAACTGACCGACATCTTCGCGGTCGAGAGCGAGATTGCAAAAACGATCGCTGAGACGTTGCAGGCAAAACTCACCGGCTCTGAGAAAAGCTCGATCGCCAAAACACCAACGGTGAATCCGGAAGCCTACGAGCTTTATCTCAAAGGCAGATTCTTTGCCGAGAAGCGGACCGGGGCGGACTTGCGCAAGTCGATCGAATATTACGATCAAGCGATTGCGAAGGATCCTGGTTACCCGCTCGCATATGTCGGCGTGGCCGATTCTAATCTGCTTCTTTCCGCCTACGGCACTCATTCTCCGAAGGAGGCAATTCTGCCCGCCAGAGCCGCTCTAAAGAAAGCGCTCGAACTGGATGATTCGCTTGCCGAGGCCCACGCATCATTAGGGTTACTTGCCACCCTCGAACTTGACGTGAACGGTGCGATTAGCGAACTGGAGCGCGCCATTCAGTTAAATCCGAATTACGCGACAGCGCACCATTGGCTTGCACTTCCGCTCATGGCAATCGGCCAGTCTAGTCGGGCGATTGCCGAAGGAAAACGCGCGATCGAGCTTGATCCCCTCTCCTTGATCATTAATGCAGATTTCTGCTGGATCTATTTTAATGCGCGCCACTACGACGAAGCGGAAGCGCAGGCTCGTAAGACTTTGGAAATGGATCCGCGTTTCGCGGCGGCCCATTACTATCTCGGGGGAGCCTTGCAATTTAAGGGCAGGCTCACCGAGGCGATCGCTGAATTTCAAAAATCAGCCGACCTATACAACGATGATCAATACTCGCTCGCCATGTTGGGCCAGGCGTATGCTCGCCAGGGAAAAACGGACGAGGCGCGAAAGGTTCTCGCCCGCATCAGGGAACAGGCAAAATCGCAATACGTTTCCCCCTATGGTTTGGCGATTGTTCTGACGGCGTTAAGCAGCAAGGCGGACGCCATCGATGAATTGGAGCGTGGCTACGACGATGCCGGATTCTACATTTCTCTCATCAAAGTGGATCCATTCTTCGACGATCTTCGCGGCGACCCGCGTTTCGACGCACTGGTGCAGAAGGTTATTGGCGCAAAGAAATGAAGATCCGTCGCGGGCGTATAGCTTCGCCCCTGACTTCTGATTCCTACCTGCTCTTCACATGCCGTGCCGCTCCATCGTTTGGGATGGAAGCCCCGTGCCTTGTTGGTGAGTTGTGGTTGTCGTCGTCGTTGTTGTCGAACTCGCCGGTTGGTTCGACACGCATGAGTTGAGAATCACAGCAGCGATCGCGGTAGAAAAAAGCAGCGTTAATCTTTTCATAATCAGGAATTGACGTCGCAGCGGGGTGCAAAGCAATTCCCAGTTGAGCTCAACCGTTTCAGCTTTCCGCGTTTCAGCTGTCAGCTTTTGACTGTGAGGCATCACGGTCGCAACAGAGACGCGTCGATATCGCTGAGCGTCGTGCAACCGCAAAGCAACATCGCTTCATCAAGTTCGCACCGCAGAACTTCCAGTACTTGAAGTGCGCCCCGCTCACCGGCGACGCATAAGCCCCACAGAATCGGACGGCCGACCAACACCGCGCGTGCGCCAAGCGCGATCGCTTTGAGCACATCGCTCCCGCGCCGAATTCCGCCATCGACATAAATCTCGCAGCGATCGCCCACTGCAGCGACAACAAATGGGAGCACTTCACAAGTTGCGGGCGCGGTGTCGAGCTGTCGGCCGCCGTGATTAGAAACCACAATCGCTTTTGCGCCGTGCTCTGCGACGCGGCGCGCATCGTCACCGCGGCAGACGCCTTTTACCACCACCGGCAATCGCGTGCAGCTGCATAACCAATCAAGATCGTCGAAGCCCAGGTCTGATTTAAAATTGTCTCGGACATAGGCCGCCAGTCCCGAGCCTGCTACTTTTGGAATGTTCCCCTTCCCCGCGGGCGCGAGATTCTCGACCGCCAAACCGTCGGGCAAACAAAATTTATTTCGGCAGTCCCGTTCCCGCGTGCCCAGACCCGGCGCATCCACCGTCAGCACGATCGCTTCCGCGCCGGCCGCCTCTGCTCGTTGCACCAGCGCACGCGTGATCTCGCGGTCCTTATATATATAGAGCTGGAACCAGCGCGGGCTCGCCGCTTCCGCAAAAACCGTTTCCATTGCCGTGTTCGAGAGCGAACTCAGAATGAACAACGTCCCCGCCGCCCTGGCCGCCTTCGCCGCCGCGATCTCACCTTCCGCGCAAGCGAGTCTATGGAAGGCGGTCGGCGCGATCACAATCGGCATCGAGACCGGCTGCCCCAGCATGGTCGTGCTTAACTCGCGCGGACCAACTCCAGCGAGCACGCGGTAGTAAAGCTTTAGTTTTTCCCAGCCGGAGACGTTCTCCCGCAGCGTAATTTCATCCAGCGCTCCGCCTTCGTAATAATCGCAGACGTCTCTGGCCAATGCGCCGCGCGCAGCCTTGGCATAGTCACCGATGTTTAGGAGCGGCTCTCGATCCACAACAACAGTGTAGCGAAGAATGATTAGCAGTTCCGCTGATTTCTGAATTTCCGTTTTCAAGGTGTAGCTTCTCAGTGCGAACCACGCTGGATTCGGGGTTCGCCGCCTGATAGCAGATGGCCGCGGCCGCATGGGCCGCGGGCTGGTGTGGCGGAAATTTGATGACCATTGTCATCGCGGCCACTCCTCTGCCGCCGGAACGTGGTTGCATGAATGCAAAACTACCGACGACAGATCAACCAAAAGATCAACATGAAGAGTCCACTTACGCGCTTCTGATTCGCTCGAAAGAAAAAAAGCGCGACCTGCTCGAGCTCACAATCCATCCAACCCTGATGCTGGGCGCCATCTTTGCGATTTGGCAACTCGTGCAGCAACCGATCAACATTCCAGCAGCTGGATTAGAAAGCGCAACTTGCGTTGTCTGCGCAAATAAATCTCAGATCCTGCCCGAAGAACGACATCCGCAAATCAAAGGATAGAGAAAAGTAGCCACTTGGCAGAAATATGATGATTGTTGTCATTGCTGCCAAATGGTTATAAAAGGAAGATCATTGCATGAATGCACGATCAAACTCAAAACAGGCAATCCTAACAATACTAGCACTGCTGGTTCCCGTCGCGATTTTCCTGGCCGCGGCTCCGACCAGTAATCCTGACACCGATTCACTCAAGCCGTCGCCGCCCATTCCGGTCGCGTTCGTTATCTCGGAAGGCGCGGTCGTAATCGACTTCGGCGGACCTTGGGAAGTTTTCCGTGACGTGAATATTCCCGGCAAGGGCGCTCCGTTTCGCCTTTACACGGTTTCCGACAAGATAGCGCCGATCACGGTTGGCGGCGGAATGAAGATTGTCCCGGACTACACCTTCGCGAACGCGCCCGCGCCAAAGGTCGTCGTCATTCCCGCGCAAAGTGAGCCAAGCCAAGCGATGCTGGAATGGATCCGCACGGCGACAAAAAACACCGACGTCACCATGTCGGTGTGCACCGGCGCATTTGTTCTGGCGAAGACCGGTCTCCTCGACGGCAAAAGCGCAACCACATTTCACAGCGCGTTTACCAGCTTCGAGATGCAGTTTCCCAAGATTGAGCTCAAGCGCGGCGCGCGCTTTGTTGAAAACGGCAACCTGGCGACGTCCGGTGGCCTTTCATCCGGAATCGATCTCGCATTGCGCGTAGTCGAGCGCTACTACGGCCGCGAAGTCGCAGCGAAAACCGCCTACAACATGGAATATCAGGGCCAGGGCTGGAAGGACCCAAATTCGAACCAAACTTACGCCGTCATACCTGTTTCCACTGCCGAACATCCGGTCTGCCCAGTCTGCGGAATGGATGTCGATCCAAAGATCTCGCCGAAGTCTGTCTACAAAGGCACGAACTATTATTTCTGTTCGAATGACGACAAGAAAACGTTCGACGCCGCACCTGAGAAGTTCGTAACCAAGTGACGAGTGACGAGTGATCAAGCACGTTGAGTCGTTGAGAAGTTGAGTGGTTGAGATGGCAGAAACCAAACGCATCGTGTTCGTGGCCGGGCCGGGTACCGAAATCCTCGATCTCGTTGGACCGTTGCAGGTTTTCGCTCGCGCGTCGGACATGTATTGCCGGCAAAATCCTGGTGCGCCTCCAATCTACTCAATTGAAATCGTCAGCATTTCTTCACAGCGATCGCTGATGGCAAACTGCGGATTGCGTTTCGGCGTTGACAAAACATTTCGCGACGTGCGTGGAAAGGTCGACACGCTCCTTGTGGCCGGTGGCGATGCGGTCGAGCAGAACACGGTCAACGCCGCCGCAGTGCGCTGGTTACGGACAATTGCGACACGCTCGCGGCGAGTCGGTTCCGTGTGCACCGGCGCGATGCTCCTCGCCCGTGCGGGATTGCTGGATGGCCGCCGGGCCACCACGCACTGGAACTGGTGTCACATCCTGATCAAACGGGCCCCGCGCGCCGACGTTGATCCGAACCCAATCTTTATTCGCGACGAAAATATTTACACGTCAGCCGGGGTCACCGCCGGAATGGATCTCGCGCTGGCGCTGGTCGAAGAAGATCACGGTTCGCGGCTCGCGCTGCAGGTCGCGCGCAATCTCGTGCTCTATCTCCGCCGGCCAGGTGGACAATCGCAATTCAGTGCTGCGTTGTCGCTGCAACTAACCGACCGAAAACCGTTGCGTGAGCTCGAGTCATGGGTGCTCGATAACTTGGACAAACCGTTGACGGTGCCGGTCCTGGCGCAACGGGTGGCGATGAGTCCGCGCAATTTCGCCCGCGTCTTCACTAAAGAAATGAAGACCACGCCGGCGAAATTTATCGAACGTCTCCGCGTCGAAGCAGCCCGCCGTCGACTGGAGGAAAGTCAAAACAGCATGGAAACGATCGCGGGCGAGTGCGGCTTCGGAAACGTCAATTCGATGCGCAACGTTTTCCAGCGCGCCCTAAAAATTGCACCCGGGCAATATCGCCGCCACTTCCGACACGCGAAACACCCAAAGAGAAATCGAAGAGCAATCACAGATGAAAAAAACAGCAGGTAGGGGCGGTTCACCGAACCGCCCGCGGGCGATTGGGTCAATCGCCCCTACCCTAATCGCTTCGATCTTTTTTCTGCATGGCTTTGCCATCGCGGAGGAAAAATCGCCGGATGAAAACGGCGCGATTAGGAAGACGGCGCTCGATTACATCGAAGGTTGGTACGCCGGCGATGCCGCCCGGATGGAACACGCGCTTCATCCCGAGTTGGCCAAGCGGATGATCGCGATCGATCCGAAAACAGGACGCAACCAATTCAATCACATGGGCGCGATGGCGCTTGTGCAACGCACCCGCGACGGCGGGGGAAAGAAGACGCCGCAAGATCGACAATTGAAAGAGATAACGATTCTCGATCGTTATAACAACGCCGCGGTCGTGAAAATCGTGGCATCCGATTGGATCGATTATCTCGAAGTCGCGAAATTCAACGGCGACTGGAAAATCATCAACGTTCTTTGGGAATTAAAACCCAAGCCACCAACACAATGAATAATGGAGGGACGACCTCCGCGTCGTCCGAAACATCACCGGAATCGACTCGGACCGTTCCGCGCGCGTTGCTCGTGATCCCGCGCATTTACGTCGGCGTAATTCTGTTCATCTCCGATCTCGGCAAACTGACGCGCGACAATCCATTCGCGGACGAAATGCTTCGATTTCTTCGCGGCGTAACAACGCGCCGCGCATCCGCGCCGTATCTTCACTTCGTCCAACAGGTCGTAATCCCCCATTCCAGTTTGTTCAGTTATCTAATAATGATCGGCGAAGCGTTCGCCGCGATTTCGTTGCTCAGTGGAACGCTCACCCGCGTTGGATCGACAATCGCGATGTTTCTATTCCTTAATTATATGCTCGCCGAAGGCCGAATGTTTTGGTCGCCCGACAGCGAAGACGCCGCGCTCATCTTCATCACGTTCCTGCTATTTTTCGGCCGCGCTGGCCGCAGTTGGGGCATCGACAGTTATCTCGCTAAGCGCTGGCCAAATTCGCCGCTCTGGTAGTCAGTACGCGTTCGATCGGGCAAGTCGGTCGCTCTCTCCGCTTATTGTTTCTGCTCCGATTTCGCCCAAGCGGCTTTTCGCGCGGCAAGATATTTCTCTTCGAACTCTTTTGTCGTAAACGCTCCGGACTCTTTGTCGAAAACAATCCCGTTTCGGTCGGCGCCGGAGATCTTGGCGAGATGCTTTTCATCATGCGCATCTAAAAAACCCTCGGTCTTGTTAAACATTTCTCTCTGACTCACGCCGTCGACAAAAGTGACCATCACGTCGAAGCCATGCCAATGGTAAAGCTTTTTGTATCCGACATAGTCGGTCCATTGGCCAGCCGGCTTGCCGTAACGATGGTCTATTTGCGATTCGCTTTCGCCGATCCGCGCGCGCGTCGAATTCGCGCAAAGAAAGAAGCCGCCGCTAAGAATTAGGAACGTAATTGTTTTCATTTCTTTTTTAACAATCGACTCGTGATGTCGGTAGCACGTCACCCTCTGCCATACTCACTGATTTACGCGGTCAGCGATAAAAGCAATTTCCTAAATCGACATCTTTCAGTTCCGGATTCAGCGCCGTTTCTCCGCAGATTACGATCTCAATTTTCGAGCCGGTGTACGCCACCAAGGACGACGAACAGAATGGCCATCATCCAGAGCATATTCAGAACGCCCAAAGGAATCGCCAGCACGACGTGGAAAACTATCCACGTGACAAAAACCGCTATCGCAATCCCTAAGAAAAACCACTTCATCCAACTACATATCGCCTGACAGACGACTCCGAGTTTTAGTGTTCTTTGGCCCGTTGCGGCGCGATGCATCGATGCAATGGTAAATAATGAAGAGAATTTTGTGCGCGCTGATCTGCTTCGGCTGTCTCAGTTCGAGCTGGATCAAAGCGGCAGAGCCGAGCCCATCGCCGGCGCCTTCTCCAGTCGAAACCGTGTCTACGGCTGCTACGCTCACGCAGTCTGTCTCGGAGTTATCCGCACAACGCGCGATGGCCGAGCGCTCGAAGATTTACCGGGCCGGCGCGGATTATAGCCGGTGGCTCGATCAAATCGCGAAGGATTCCGGCAGCGCATTTTTGCAGCGAACGGTTTTCGATCGCGTCACGTGGATGCGATTGCTGAGTTGCGCCGCAGCACTCTTTCTGCTCGGCCTCGTCGCAAGCTGGTTCGTTTGGATCGTCAGGCGCCGCGCCGGCGAGATTCAATCGAACCGCTACCAATCGTGGCTGGCGCTGAGCGCATCCGCGATTCGCAAACCTTTCGCTTTCTTACTGGTGGTGTGCGGCGGCGGATTTGCGCTGATGCCAATCGTCACCGCCATCGTTGGGCGGCCGACTCGCGTGTTCTGGGCCGGCACGCTCACCGCCGTTCTCTACGCCGGATGGATCATCGCTTTCCTCTGGCTCATTTTCCGCGCGATCCGAGCAGTCGAAAAACGGATGAACCAGTGGGCGGAACAGACGGACAGTCTGCTTGGCAAAGTGATCGTTCCCATCCTCGGTCATACACTTCGCCTGACGGTGCCACTCCTCGGCATCATTCTTTTACTGCCGCTGCTAAGATTGCCGGAGAACTGGACTTGGGTGACGCAGAAAGGTTTCGGCATTCTGCTCATCATGGCGCTCTCGGTCCTGATTGTTCGCGGTGTCAATGCCGTGCAGCTGGCGCTGTTGAGCCGGCACCGGATGGATGTGCCGGACAATCTCTCCGCCCGCCGGATTTACACGCAGGTGTCGGTGATTCGCAAAATCCTCGTCACCGCCGTCGTCATCATCGCGACTGGTTCGATCCTGATGCTCTTCGATCCGGTTCGGCAATTCGGCACCAGCATTCTGGCCTCGGCCGGAATCGCGGGCGTCGTTCTCGGTTTCGCGGCGCAGAAGACGCTCGGCAACGTGCTGGCCGGTATTCAAATCGCGCTGACCCAACCGCTCTTGATCGACGACATCGTCGTTGTCGAAGGCGAGTTCGGTCAGATCGAAGAGATCACGCTCACTTATGTAACCGTCAGAACATGGGACCTGCGGCGGTTGGTTTTGCCGATCACTTACTTCATCGAAAAACCATTTCAGAACTGGAGCCGCGTATCGACCGAGTTGCTAGGCACGGTGATTCTTTATCTCGATTATCAGGTGCCCTTAGGCGAACTGCGCAAAGAATTGAAACGGTTGGTCGAGAACCATCCAAAATGGGACCGAAAAGTTTGCGGACTTCAGGTAACCGACACCAAACCAAGCACGATCGAAGTGCGCGCGTTGATCAGTGGAAGTGATCCGGGAAAACTCGGCGATCTCCGCTGCGACGTGCGCGAAGGCCTGATTCAATTTCTCGTTCGGAACCATCCCGAAAGCCTGCCGCGCTCGCGGAACGTCAACATTGACGACGAACATCCGAAAACTCCGCGCCGAAAATCAACCGATGGCGAAACCGTTGCCGGCGCCGAACATGAGCGAGGCGACAAAAGTCCGGGCGTGCATGCGGAGTCCGAACCGGACAGACAGTAACGCTCGACCTCCGAAAGTACCTAGCTCATACCGACCGAACAAAATAATAGGAAGGTTTTTCCTCAAATACCGTTGATTTAGGATCGACGTTGGCGACATTGTGCGCGCCCCGCCCAATTCCATGGCCATTGAATCAGACATTCGACTCGAGATCGCACATGTCCTCTTCATCGACATCGTTGGTTACTCGAAGCTGCTGATTAACGAGCAGCGCGAATCTCTCCAAGAGTTGAACCAGATCGTGCGCGGAACGGAGGCGTTTCGCACCGCCGAAGCGGCCGGACAGCTGACACGCATTCCCACGGGCGACGGCATGGCGCTGGTTTTTTCGACAACACCGGATGGTCCCGTCGAATGCGCGCTGGAAATCAGCAAAGCGTTGAAAAGCCGGCCCGATCTTCAAGTCCGGATGGGGATACACAGCGGCCCGGTCAGCGCCGTCACCGATGTGAATGACCGTTCAAACATCGCCGGCGGCGGCATCAACATAGCGCAGCGGGTGATGGATTGCGGCGACGCCGGTCATATCCTTCTCTCGAAACGCGTCGCCGAAGACCTCGCGCAATATCGTCAATGGCGATCGCATTTGCACGAGCTCGGTGAATACCAGGTCAAACACGACGTGACTGTGTCGGTGGTTAATCTCTACACCGACGAAGTGGGCAACCCGGCAGCGCCGGCGAAGCTCGCGAAAACTCCGACTGCGGCGGCCGCCATCTCGACAACGAAACCAGCAGCAAAATCAAAAACTCCACTTATCACCGGTGGAATCATCGCGGTTTTAATTCTCGGTGGAGCGATTTGGTTCTTTTCCCACAAGCCGGCGACAAGCTCGTCAAGTACTACACTAAACACTCCTGCGCCGCCCGTTTCAGCGCCACCCACTGTTCCCGAGAAAAGCATCGCGGTGCTTCCGTTCGAAAATCTAAGTGACAACAAGGAAAACGCGTTTTTTACCGACGGCGTGCAGGATGAAATCCTGACCGATTTGGCCAAAGTGGCCGATTTAAAAGTGATTAGCCGCACTTCGGTGATGCAATACAAGAGCGGCACGCCGCGTAATCTTCGCGAGATTGGCCAGCAGCTCGGCGTCGCGCATCTGCTCGAAGGCAGTGTGCAGCGCGCCGGCGGCAAAGTGCGCGTGAATGCCCAGTTGATCGATGCGCGCACCGACGCCCATCAGTGGGCCGAGAATTACGATCGTGACCTCGCCGATGTATTTGCGATCCAGAGCGAGATCGCCAAAGCGATCGCCGACCAACTCCAGGCGAAACTCTCGCCGAGGGAAAAGACGGCAATCGAGCAGCGGCCGACATCCGATGTCGCCGCGTTTGATCTCTACAGCCGCGCCAAGACTCTGCTGCTTTCGGTAAGCTTCAGCGCCAACGTCAGGCCGAATCTGCTGGAAGCGGTTAACCTCTTAAATCAAGCAGTCGGGCACGACCCATCCTTTTTCCAAGCTTATTGTCAGTTGGCCTACGCTCATGACGAGCTTTACTTTCTTGGGCTCGATCATACGCCCGCTAGGCTGGCGTTGGCCGAAGCTGCGATTCAACATGCTTTTCAGTTGCATCCCGATGCCGGAGAAGCTCACCTTGCGCGGGCAGAGAATTTGTATCGTGGATATCTCGATTACGACGGCGCGCTCGCCGAACTTGAGATCGCTCGTGCCACATTGCCCAATGACACGCGTATTCCTGAACTGATTGGCTACATCACGCGCCGGCAAGGCAAGAATGAGGAGGCTTTGCAACATCTTCAGCGAGCTCTCGAGCTCGACCCGCGCAACTTCTTCACGCTGCAGCAAATCGCCCTGAGCTACAATAATCTGCGTCGCTACCGTGAAATGGCTGCGCCACTGGATCGCGCGCTAGCAATCAAGCCGGATGATATCGAAACCAAAGTCGCCCGCTTATCGGTCGACTTGGACTGGAAAGCCGATACCCGTCCATTGCATCAGACCATTGATTCAATTCTGGCAACAAATCCTGATGCGATCAAAAAAGTCGCCGACACTTGGCTGACGTGCGCACTGGCTGAGCGCGATGCCGCTGCGGCGGAACACGCACTCACGGCGTTGGGAGAAAATCCATTTGGCAATGACGCTGTTCTTTTCGGCCCCGAGTTTTGCAAAGGCATTACCGCTCGTATGATGAAAGATGAGATGAAAGCGCGGGCTGCGTTCGGTCTTGCGCGAGCAAAACAGGAAAAGCTGGTCCAGGAGCAGCCCAACTACGGTCCGGTGCTTTGCGTCCTGGGCTTGATCGATGCGGGCCTCGGGCGAAAGGAAGAAGCATTGCGTGAGGGACGCCGCGCGATCGAACTACTTCCCATCGCGAAGGACTCCATCAACGGCGCACACATGATCGAATATTACGCCATGATCGCGGCCTGGGTCGGCGAGAAAGACCTGGCCTGCGAACAGCTCGCAATCGTGACAGGCGTGCCGGGCACGATCAGTTACGGTCAGCTCAAACTCCTTCCCTACTGGGATCCGCTCCGCGGCGATCCGCGTTTCGAAAAAATCGTTTCTTCGCTTGCGCCCAAGTAAGTTTCTTCGTTTCTAACCGGGCCGTAGCCTCGGCCAAGACGGGTCGCATCGCTCGCTCCGAAATAATCAAACCGCGAAGCGTCCACAGGGTTGACCATTATTGCTCTGACACGCTGAATTTGATCGGCTCAGCAAGGGCAGTGTTCTAGACTGTTACTAGTGATGACGTGGTGGCAAAACGCGGAACGGGCGGCAGGAATACCCGGTGCGTTCCATTGGCTAATCGTTGGCTTCGTTGTTGCGACCGCGCTTCTTTCTTATCTACAACCGGCCGAACGGCTGCGAATTCGCAATTCGCTGATCTTGTTCGGGCTGGCCGTCGCGGGCCTCGTTGCAGCTGGCGCGATTCTTTCATCATCGGTGGGTGCCGGCGCCGTTTATCTCACGTTACGCGGCGCTGCTTTGTTCATGCTGGCAGTCGCCATTATCAACGTGGTCAGCGTGTTTGTTTTCGCAGTCGTCCTGCGCCCGGCGCACCTCGAACCGCCGCACATCGCGCAAGACCTTCTCCTCGGACTCGCCTACATCGTCATCGCAATCATTTTGCTCTCACGTTCCGGCGTCGATTTACGCGGGATTGTTGCCACATCTGCCGTCATCACAGCGGTGATTGGTTTCTCCCTCCAGGACACTCTCGGCAATGTCATGGGTGGGATGGCCCTCCAGATGGAACGAACCATTCGGCCCGGCGACTGGATTCGGATCGATGATTTGGAAGGCAGGGTTAAAGAAATTCGTTGGCGGCAGACGTCGGTCGAAACGCGAAACTGGGACACAATCGTTATCCCCAACAGTCAGTTAATGAAAACAAAGGTGACGCTGGTCGGACGTCGCTCTGCTTCTCCAATTCAACACCGGCAATGGGTTTACTTTGCGGTGGACCTCAAACAATCGCCCACCAGAGTTATCGAAATAGTGGAGGCCGCGCTTCGTGCCGAACCCATCTCGTGCGTCGCAGCCACACCGGAAATCCATTGCCTGATCACCGATTATAAAAATGGCGACGGTGTATATGCCGTGCGGTACTGGCTCACTGACCTCAGTCAGCCCGATCCGATCGATTCTCTAATTCGTTCCCGAATTTATGCGGCATTGCAGCGGGCCGACATTCCGCTCTCGATTCCGACGCAATCGATCCGGTTAACGGATGAACAGGGATCTTTCGAGCGCGAGCAGAGCGAAGAGATGCAACGCCGCATTGACGCGCTCTCCACGGTCGAATTGTTCGACCCCTTAACGGCTGACGAGAAACGAGAGCTGGCTTCCGGAATGATTGACGCGCCGTTCGTCAAAGGCGAAGCGCTGACGCGGCAGGGAGCTGAGGCGCATTGGCTTTATATTATTCGCCAGGGCGAAGCCAATGTGCGCGTGACAGTGGACGGCAACAGCCAGGACGTCGCCCCGCTCGGCCCGGGCGATTACTTTGGCGAAATGGGAATGATGACGGGTGAACCGCGCACCGCCACGGTTATCGCAAAAACCGATGTGAAATGTTACCGTCTGGGCAAGGGCGTTTTCGAGGCCGTGCTGCGCCGCCGGCCCGAACTAGTTGAAGGCCTGTCTAAAACACTGGCTCGGCGCCGGATCGAGTTAGATACCGTGCGTGAGGAAGCCAGCGAAGAAGCTTTGCGCGAGCGTTTGCATAAGACCCAGGGAGCATTTTTGCAGCGAATCCGCAAATTCTTCGCGTTGTATCAGTGAGGGTCAGATCTGATCTCTGACTTTTGCGGCTCGCACCTCGGACCCCCCAAGTTGCGCCGGGGGCGCAGCGGGTGAACACTGCGCGTTCTCGCAATGCTCACTGTTTCTCAACTCAGCAAATCTTTTAGCGGTCGACTGCTCTTTGATGAAGTCTCGCTCCAGGTCAATCGCGGTAACCGGATCGGATTGGTCGGACCAAACGGCGCAGGCAAATCAACGTTGTTCTCACTGATTCTTGGCGAGACCTCTCCCGATAGCGGACAGATCGCATTCGAAAAGAGCGCCACCATCGGATTTCTTCCTCAGGAGACCGCGGCGGCGGGCGACGAAACCGTGCTCGAGCTGGCTCTCGCGACGACGCCGGAGCTTGTTCATGCGCAAAAAATCATCAAACAACACGAATCGGGGAATGGATCCGACGACGCGGCTTATCATCGCGCCTTGCACGTTTTCGACGAGCACGGCGGCTGGCAGCTCGAACCAAAGGCGAAGCGCGTGCTCGCAGGACTCGCCTTTCGCGAGACAGATTTCGATCGACCGGCGTGTGCGCTCAGCGGCGGCTGGATTATGCGCGCGCATCTGGCGCGGCTTCTCGTGATGGAGCCCGACCTCCTTCTTCTCGACGAACCGACCAACCATCTCGATCTTGAATCGCTCCAGTGGTTCCAGGAATATTTAGAGAATTATCCGGGCGCGATTGTCATGATCTCGCACGATCGCGAATTCCTGAATCAACTTGTCGGCAGCGTCGTCGAGATCGCGCACTCGAAACTCGTTCGTTATCGCGGCAACTGGGACAACTACGTCGAACAGAAAGCCGCGCGCGAAGAACAGCAATTAGCCGCTTACAAAAATCAGCAGAAAGAAATCGCGTCGCTGCAATTGTTCGCCGATCGCTTTCGCGCCAAGGCGAGCAAAGCCTCGCAAGCGCAGAGCAAGCTGAAGCAGATCGATCGCATGGAAAAGATCGCGGCGCCGGTCGCACGCGGTAAAACGATCAAGTTCCATTTCCCGCAGCCGCCGCGAAGCGGTTTGCGCGTCATCACGCTGAAAGATGTCGATCATGCCTATGCCGACCTTGTCGTTTATCGCGGCTTGAACTTTCAGGCCGAGCGCGGGCAGCGGACGGTGCTCGTCGGCCCGAACGGCGCGGGCAAATCGACTCTTCTCAAATTGCTCGCCGGAGTGTTGCCGGTGCAACACGGCGCGCGCGAACCCGGGCACAATGTTCGCGTCGGCTATTTTTCTCAGAACCGGATCGATGTGCTCAATCCGAAGCTCACCGTCCTTCAGAGTGTGTTGGACTCGCCCAAACCTGTGCCCGAACAAACCGCGCGCACTGTTCTTGGCTCGTTCCTTTTTCGCGGCGACGATGTCTTCAAACCGGTCGCGGTCCTGAGCGGTGGAGAGAAATCGCGATTGGCGCTGGTCAAACTGCTGCTCGATCCGCCAAACCTCCTGCTGATGGATGAGCCGACGACACATCTCGATGTCGGCTCGATCGATGCCCTCATCGCCGCGCTTAAACAATATCACGGGACGCTCATCTTCATCAGCCACGACGTCCATTTCATCCGCGCGATTGCCACGAGCGTTCTGCACATAAGTGCCAGTCCGGCTCGGACCGGAGGTCGGCTTACGGCTTACCCCGGCGATTACCAGTACTATATAGATAAGTCGAAGGCCATCTCGGCCAAGCTCGCTCTCACGGCTGGCCGCGATGCGCCAGAGGTCAACGGTCAGAAGTCACAGATCCGAAAGCAAACCGCTCCCGGTTCAAGAAAACAAAAGGGCCAGAAGCGCGCCGAAGCCGAGGCGCGCAACGCGATCTCCAAGACGAAGCGTGAAAAGGACAAGCGATTACACGAGATCGAAATGCAAATCGCAGCGCTGGAGGCTCAGCAAAAAGAACTCGTCGCCGCTCTCGAAGATCCGGCCGTCTATGAAGTGGGCGGGCGCGCCGTGTCGATCAACCGTGAGTTGTCGACTGTAACTAACCACCTCGCACAGTTAACCGCCCACTGGGAAGACGTTACGGCTACAACATAACATTGTTCGGTAGTTTCTCGGGTTCCGACCTCAGTCTTTCAGCTTTTCAGTTGTCAGAGTTTCAGCGTTTCACGATGAATGGGAAACCGCGACCGCGGTCTAGGAAATAGCGCGATAGCTTCGTGTCATTAAGCAAGTTGGCTGCGCTCTTTTGTAATCTTGTTTGGCCGCTTTGTAAGTGTACAACCAAGATCGCGGGGGCAAATGTTCGTCCGAGATGAATCTGGAAAAATTCTTCACCGAGCTAAAGCGGCGCAACGTTTACAAAGTTGCCGTCGCCTACGCGGTCGTCGCCTGGCTGTTGATTCAAGTCGCAACGCAGGTTTTCCCATTCTTCGAAATTCCGAACTGGGGAATTCGCCTGGTCGTGCTTGCAATTGTCATCGGTTTTCCAATCGCGCTCGTGATCGCGTGGGCGTTTGAGCTGACACCGGAAGGTCTGAAGCGAACTGAAGTTGCTGATGCCGCTCCCGGGCCACGATCGCGAAGTCACGCGTGGATTTACGTGGTTTTGATCGCGGGAGCGCTGTCAGCCGGCCTGTTCTTTCTTGGCCGCTTCACCGCGTCGACGAAGCAAAGCGTGTCGGCTGAGGTTTCCTCAAAATCGATTGCCGTGCTGCCGTTTGACAATCTGAGCCGCGATCCGGACAACGCGTATTTCGCATCGGGTATTCAGGACGAGATTATCACCAGGCTGGCAAAGATTGCGGATTTGAAAGTGATCTCGCGCACCTCAACCCAGCAGTACCAGAGCAAGC
>DATMON010000001.1:0-8391 GCA_035568175.1 Chthoniobacterales bacterium | reverse complement strand
ACAAGTATCCAGCCAAGATCAGCGGAGTCGAAGGGCGCACGATCTTCATAGCTCTTCTCGAGCAAGCGGATCGCTTCGTCTTTGCTGCCGAACGCTAATTGAACGATCGCCATCGAATAAGCCGGAACATATTGTCGTTCGGACAAAGATTTTAGCTTATCCCAAAGCTGTTGCGCTTCTTGTTTTCTATCAGCGAGAAAGTAAGCGGCCGTGAGATTAGCAAGATCGATAGGGTCGGAACCGGAACATTTTTCGTATTCTATGAGCGCTTCCTTTAGCTGGCCCCGATGTTCCAGCACATTACCTAACATGCCATGTCCGTTGGCAAAGTTCGGATCCATCTCGATCGTTTTGCGCAGTTGTGTGATTGCCTCATCGCTTTTCCCTACAGTATCGAACGCAAATCCTAAGACCGAGTTGATGATGAGCGATAGTGGATCGAGCTCTTGCGCTCGCTTCAGCTCAGCCAGCGCTTCTTCAACGCGTCCCTCACTTTGCAGGCATTCCCCGAACCACTGATGCGCCGTAGCATAGCTTGGGTTGAGTTCGATGGCTCGCTTGAACTCTGACATCGCGGCCGAGAGTTGTAGATTTGATGCCAGTGCTCGGGCGAGAGAAGTATGCGCCTCGGCCAGAGTGTCATCGAGCTCAACTGCTTTTTGCGCAGCCTCCAACGCTTTCGGCAATTCGTCGCGCGGATTGCTGCCGAGGTCCGCATAAGCTGGTAACAGCACATGGCAGTCTGCCAGCCCCGAATATGCCAGGGCATATTTTGGATCCTTGGCGATCGCTTGCTCAAAATATTCGGCAGCCTTTTGCAGGTTTGCGCCGGTCCGTCGATTCCAAAAGTAGCGGCCTTTCAAGTAAAGCTCATGCGCCTCGGGGTTTTCAGTTGGTCGCGACGCAAGCACGTGTTCCGCCGAGCTGCTCAATTTCGCCCGCAAAGTATCGGCAATGCTTTTCGCGATGTCGCTTTCGACCGCAAAAATGTCGGTCAGTTTGCGGTCATAAATGTCGGCCCAGAGATGTGCGTTAGTCATTGCGCTGATCAACTGCACATTGACCCGGACCTGATCGCCCACCTTTTGCACACTGCCTTCGAGGATGTTCGCCACCCCGAGTTGCCTCGCGATATCGGGCAAATTTTCCGGGGCACTCTTGAAACGTTGGGTCGAGGTGCGGGCAATCACTTTGAGGTCGGCCACTTTTGCGAGCCGCGTCAAAATCTCGTCCTGCACGCCTTCGGTGAAATAAGCATTCGATTTGTCGTCGCTTAGGTTGTCAAAAGGGAGAATGGCGATCGATTTGCTTGTGATGATTGCCGATGGGGCCGAAGCCGGGGTTGATGATCTCGAGCGCACCAGTTGATACACGAACAGGCCGGCTGCGACGACCGCCAGCGCCGTCGTTACGGCAACAATCTTTCGCCCGGTGCGTCGCGCGATCGATTTGTTCGGCTCGATCTCGGATTCGAGTTTGATTCCTTCGGGCGTGATCTCGAACGCCCAGGAAAACGCCAGCGCAATCGGGAACCCGATAACCAAGATGAGGATGATAATTTGCATCGCCCATTGCGGTGCATTGAACGCTGGAAGAAAAATAGACGCCGCCTGAATCGTAAGCCACGCGACTACCGCATACGCGACGGCAACTTTGTAAACATTGCGCCGCTTCAGCTCGGAAAAGAAGTTGTCGATCTTCACTTTGAAGTCGCGCGAAACTGCGCGGCCGGAATAATTTTCTCGGCGAGTGCCTCGAATCGAGGATTGCCGCGGAGATCGTCTAGTAGGGGATCGACCCGGATGTTGTAGATGTCGTTCCCGTCGTTCTCACGATAAGCACGCTCCAGCTCGTCCATCGCGCGGTTTTTATCGCCCATTCCAAGAAACACGACTCCGATACCGTAAGCGGCGACGTAGCGTGACTTCGCTTCTTCGTTTAGTCGTGCGAGAATTTTTTTTGCGTCGTCGGTCTGCCCCGATCGAGCATAGGCTTGTCCTAGCAACGCCAACGCAAACGGATCGTCATCCAACTCGGTCGCTTTACGATATTCAGCGATGGCTTCGGGAAGCTGTCCTTTCAACTGAAGCGCCTGGGCCAGATAATAATGGGCCAGATAGAAACGAGGCTCGATTTCGATGGTCTTGCGAAGCTGAGCAATGGCTTCGTCATAGCGTCGCGCATAATAATAATCGTTACCAAAATCAGCGTTATTGATCATCGACAGTGGATCCAGTTCGATTGAACGTTTCGCCTCGACAATGGATTGATCGAATCGCCCGAGCGCCAGCACAGGTCCGGAACCGAACCAATGGTGGGCAGTTGCGTAGTTTGGATTTAACTGAAGCGCACGTTCAAACTCGCTAATTGCCTGTTGGGAATCAAAATCGAAGCCACTGAGTATTCTACCCGAAGAAGCGTGCGCCTCGGCCAGCGTGTCATCGAGTTCCAACGCTTTCTTCACCGCCGCTTTAGCCTGAGGAATTGAATCTTTTGGAGCACCAGCCCCGTATGCCGGAAGAAGCAAGTAGGAATCGGCCAGACCGGAATAAGCGAGGGCGTAATTCGGATCTTTCGCTATCGCTTGGTTGAAATAGTCGATCGCCTTGCGCAAATCAGCGCCCGTTCTCTTGTTCCAAAAAAATCTGCCTTTGAGGTAGAGCTCGTAAGCTTCGGTATTGGCAGTCGGCTTTTTCGCGATCGCAGTTTTTTCCGAACCGGTCAGCTTAGCCTGCAATGTTTCAGCAATCGTTTTCGCGATGTCGCTTTCGGTCGCGAAGATGTCGGTCAGTTTCCGATCATAAATTTCCGCCCAAAGGTGGGCGTTCGTGAGGGCATTGATCAACTGCACGTTGACCCGCACCTGGTCGTTCACTTTCTGGACGCTGCCTTCGAGAATGTTCATCGCGCCCAGCTGCTTCGCGATGTCCGGAAGGTTTTCGGGAGCGCTTTTGAACTTTTGGGTCGAAGTCCGCGCGATCACTTTCAAATCCGCGACCTTGGCGAGCCGGGTGAGAATTTCATCCTGCACGCCTTCAGCAAAAAATGCATTGTTCTTGTCCTCGCTGAGACTGTCGAACGGAAGGACCGCGATCGATTTTTCCGGGATGTTTGCGGATTGATCCCTTGTGCCACTAACCGGTTGCCTGGGCGCGGACAGAGGTTTGCGAGCCGTCCACCACCAACCGATGCCGATCACTAATAATAAGCCGAGCGCGATCGCGGTCGGTACCAATTTCCGCGAAGTTGGTTTGGACTCGGATCTCGCCAAAGATGCAGTTCGCTGCTCCCAAGGCAGAACAATGCGGAACAAATCCATCGGCACGGAAATATTCTTCAATTCGGTTGGCGCCAGCTTTTCCAATCGCGCTTCCAGTAAGTTGCGAATCTGCCTCTCCACATCCATCGACACACAAATCCCGCCCGCTTTTGCCAGCGCTTCGATGCGCGAAGCTACGTTCACTCCGTCGCCATACATGTCGCCGCCTCGATGCACCACGTCGCCAATGTGAATGCCGATTCTGACATCGATGCGGCGGTCAGGTACGATATCGGCGTTGCGCTTTGCAAGTGTCCGCTGAATTTCGATGGCGCACTGCGCCGCCTCCAACGCACTTCGGAACTCGACCAGAAAAGCATCACCGATGGTCTTAATCTCATTGCCGTTGAAGGGGGAAAAGATTTCGCGCAGCAGCTCCCGATGTTCCTCCAATAACTCCAGCGCAAGCTTGTCGTCGCGTTGCGAGAGCGCGCTGTAGCCGACCATGTCGGTAAACATGATGGCGGCGAGTTTGCGTTGTTCAGTGGCGTCAGTCATGACTTCAGTCTTGCCGCTACTTCAGCGGGAGTTGGCAATCCGATTTTCTGGCAGAAGGCGGCGAAACGCGGGTCGTCTTTGTAGCGCAAAACTAACGGGTCGTAATAGACCACGCAGACGGCATTCTCGCGACCGGCCCAGGCGCGATCCAACCATTTAAACATATCGTCGGGATCCCTGCGTAGGGCATAAACGCCGGAGATACGATACGCATCGGTATCGGCATAGTGATCGATCAACGTTTGGAGCGTCGCCAATGCTGCGGCCGCATCGTTGCCGATCTGCCGTGCCCTCGCCAGGGCGAAATCGCGAGATTTTCCGGGAAGCAATTGCACTGCTTTCTCAAGGGCGGCGGCCGCATTTCCGCGTAGTACCTCGATCGTGCACAATCGCGACTTCACGCTTTCCTCGGTACCTCCCAAGTCAATTTGTTGACGGGTTGCCTGCGCAGCGTCGTCGAGGCGCCCAACTGCCATTAGGTCGTTCGCCAATAATCCATACCAGCCGGCGTTCCGTGGGTCGTTTGCCAGTGTCTGGCGGATTGGTTCGATGGCGGCTTCTGGATGTCCGAATGCCGCGCGCATTTGCGCCAGAGACGCCACGGCGTCCAGATTGTTAGGCGCGAGCTGTACGGCTCGCTCAAACTCGGTTCTCGCGCCGACGAAATCGAGGTCGGCAAAAGCCAAAAGCAGAGCATGCGCCACGTGCGCGCCCGCAAGATCTGAATTCAAGGTTAACGCGCTATTAATAGACATGCGAGCCACGGCAAAGATCTGCTGTGCTTGAGCACCGGTGAAATAGTCACCATAGAATGTTTGAGCGGAGCCCATCGCGGCATAGGCCTGTGCATACTTCGGATCGAGCGAAACCGCGGTCTGGTAAGAATCGATCGCCTTGCGAAGATAGTCCTGTGTGCTGCGCTGAAAATAAAAGTTTCCCTTAAGGAAAGCGTTATAAGCCTGGAGGCTGCCGCTCGGCGGCCGGTCGCTTTGCGCAGCGGCGTCGTTCGTGTTCAGTAGTTTTGCCTTGAGCGCATTCGCGACCGCCGTCGTGATGTCATCCTGGAGTTTGAATAGGTCTTTATAAGGACGGTCGTAATGTTGAGACCAAAGAGTGGTACCGTCCGCGGCGTTGATTAACTCAGCGCTGATGCGGACGGCATCTGCCACGCGCCGCACGCTCCCTTCCAGCAGATGGGCGACACCAAGTTTCGCGCCGATGGTTTTGCTATCGTCCTTGCTGTCGCGGAATTGAAACGATGAGTTGCGACCTATCACTTTCAAACCGGCAAATTGCGAGAGCGCGGTGATGAGATCCTCCGATAGGCCGTCCGAAAAATACTGTTCATCTTTCGCGCCGCCTTCGTTGGTGAGCGGAAGCACGGCGATCGATTGATCTGAACTCGTCGTGCCTTCGGCCGCGCCCTTGTGCCAGACGAATTGATTGGCCAGCAGCAGCACCACAGTCACGACCAGGATCGCGATGATCCATTTGTCGAGCTTCTTGCTGGTTTGGCGAATAACAGATTCGTCAGGCGAGATCTCGCTCTCGAGTTGCAGACCCTTGGGTGTCCATTCGTAGAACCACGACAAAACGAGCGCGAACGGAAATCCGATCACGGCCGCGACCACGATCCAGCGCACGATCCACTCGGCAATGTGAAAAAACGGAAAAACCTGCGTTGCAATTTGGACCAGCAGCCAGGAACTGGCCGCATAAAAGGCCGCGGCCCGAAACACATTGCGTCGCTTGAGCTCCGCGAAAAAATTGCCGAAGTTCATTTCGTCGGCTCCTGACAAAGTTTTTGGAAGCGCGGATCGCCGCGAAGATTATCCCAGTCGGGATCAAGACGAAGCAGGGCGGGTGTCACTACCGGCGAGCTGTAGGAAGTGACGAGCAGGTGTTGCAGAGCTGTGATGGCAGCGTCCTTCTCGCCGAGCTGGGCTTGGATGCGAGCAAACGTGTCTTCGTAGCTTGGACCCACTCTTGGTTCTTTGGATGCAGGCATAAGCACGACAGCTTCCCGCGCGTGCTTCAATGCAGAGGACTTATCGCCCAGCCAAGTCTCAGCCCAGGCTAGAGTATCGAGCAGGTCGGCATTTTTGGGTTGAGAGCGCAATAGCTCCTCGGCATCAGCTTTGGCTTTCCTATAGGTTGTGGTAGCAGCTGGAATGTTACCGGAGTGGCGCTGCAGATCGGCGAGGTAGTTTTCATAGTTAGGAAAGTAGGAATCCGAGGTCTGCAAGTTCTTCAGGTGTGATTGGAAGGTGGCAATCGCCGGCTGATAATCGCGCAAGTAGATTGCGTTGTTGGCTAAGACGCCGAAGTAGAAGCTATCGCCGTCCTGTGGCTGGACCGAATCGAGAACGGTTTGAGCCTGTTTGATGTCACCACTCATTTGGTAGCTGACGGCCAACTGAGAGACGAGCGTCGCGTTTTGCGGACTAAGGTCGAGAGCGCGACGCATATATTTTTGTGTGTAAGCGGGGTCGCGGGTCTCCAGTCCAGCGAGCGCCGCATTGGCAAGGAGAAAAACGTTCCGTGGATCGAGTTCGATAGTTTGATCGAAAAGTCGCCGGCTTTCTTCCCAACGGCCCTGGCGTCGTAGCACCGCGGCTAGCACTTCGCTAGCGTTAGAATTATTCGGGTATTGTCGGCGCACTTGTTCAAGGGAAGCTGCGGCCGCGTCGTAGTCAGCCTCGACGTAGGATTGATACCAGCCCTGAGCTATTTTCGTCTCCACTAAGTCCGCCCCGAGCTTCATTGCCTTGTCGAGTGCCTGGCGCGCGGCGGCCTGATGGTCCGGCGAATGGTTGACGCTGTTGTAGACGAGAGATTCCTGGCGGGCGAGCTGGGCCCAGCCGACCGCAAAGTCAGGATCGAGCCGCACCGCCTCAGCGAAAGCTTCTGCGGATTTCACCCAGTTCGTTCTTAGGCCGTCCACGCGGTTTTGGAAAGCCACTCCGCGCAGATATGCATCATAGGCCGCCGCGTTTTGCGTCAGCTTGGCCGTAACTGCTTTCTGTTCGCTCTGCGAAAGCCTGGCGTTGAGTTGATCGGCAATGGCAGTGGCCACTTCGCCTTCGACTCCAAACACATCGTCGAGTTTACGATTATAACTTTCGGCCCAAAGATGTTCGTCCGTCGAACAACGAATCAGCTGCACGTTCACGTGCACGGCATTGGCAATTTTCTGGACGCTGCCTTCCAACAGATTGGCAACGCCCAATTGTTTCCCGATATCACGCAGGTTATCGGGGGCGCTTTTATATTTTTGCGTCGAAGTGCGCGAGATGACTTTCAAAGCGGCGATCTTGGACAAACGCGTCAGGATTTCGTCCTGGATGCCCTCGGCGAAATAGGCGTTGGATTTATCATCGCTTAGGTTTTCGAAGGGAAGGACGGCGATGCTTTTTTCCGGGATCGCTGTGGTCGATGGCTCGGTCGCGGAATTTTTCTTACCAGAAAGGGCGTCCCTCACGGCGTTCTCGGCGTCTTTCTTACGAGAAAGTGCGTCCTTTAACTCATCGTTAATTTTCTTGGTGACTTCGCTTTTAATCGTATCGCCGATGCTCGGAGGCGACGGAATGGCTGGAGCCTGAGGTGGTGATATCGCTTGCCTGTGATCGAGTGTGCGCATGATCGCGGGCGCGAAAATCACCGACACAATGGCCAGCAGGATGAGTAAACCTACGACGATAAAGATCGAGCGGGCGAGGGGAGACAGTCCTTTGCTTGTTCCAACTCCGGAGCGGGAACTCTTGCCGCGTCCTTTCCCGAATCGAGTCGGTGGCGTGGGATTGCCAATGGTTTCGGCGTAAAGATTCACTAACGACACAACCACTCCGTGTTTCACTTCGACGTCACCTAGTTCATGAAGATAAGGCTGCCAACGACGCTGTTGCGCGAGATCGTCCGCGACGCGTTTGCTGACGAGAATGTGACCCGCGTCGCCGCAATCCATTACTCGTTGCGCGATGTTGATGCCTACGCCGGCAATGTTGTCGCGCTCGTTTGCGTCCTTCACGTGATGAACCGGACCGCTGTGAATTCCCATTCTCACCGGCAGACTCGGCTGCGCCCGCAAAGCATGGCTGATCTCCAGGGCGCACTCGGCTGGCTCTTCAACCGAACCTGTAAAAACGAGCGCCATGCCGTCGCCGCTCGGCAAAATAGTAAGCTGACCTGCAGCCTCGGCATCGCGCGCAGCTTGGGTGTTGCGGACAATCTGATTTAGCTCGTGAAGTGCTTCTGATTGTTCGTCGGTCAGCAGCTTGGAATAGCCGACGATGTCAATGAAGAGCACGTGCGCGATTTCCAGGCGCAACTTGGTTTTGGATTCATCCGCCATACGTGATCACATGACGCTGCGTCGTTTTAGCTCCGAGAAAAAATTTCCTCACTCATTTCGGCTTTTCTTCGCAAAGCTTTTGGAAGCGCGGATCTTTGCGCAGCGGATCCCAGAATGGGTCGAGTTTGAGGTTTGCAATTGTTAGGCCGGCCGGGACTTCGAGGAGATGCGGCAATGCAGCGATGGCCGCGTCGTGATCGCCGAAGCGCGCTTGGATCTGTGC